>JBJHBZ010000001.1:0-169783 GCA_050485765.1 Phycisphaerales bacterium
TCGTTGGTGGGCGTCGGGACCGCTCCCTCACGGTCGCGGCTCGTTCGGAGGGTCATCCGCCGAAGAGGCCGTCGCCGGCGGCCGCGGCGCCCGCTTTTTTCCGAACTTTCTTTTTGACCTTCTTCAGAATCTTCTTCTTCGTCGGCTTCGGCTCGGCGACCGGCTCAGCCTCCGACGCGTCCCCATCGCTCGCCCGTTCCGCAACGGCCGACGACGCCCCGCCGCCGCCCGAGCGGTCCACGATGATGACCCCCTCGTCCTTCTCCAGCCCGTTGCGTTCGTTCTGATAGCCGATGATCTTGCCGTCCTCGTCCAGCACGGCGTCGGCGATCTCCGTCCGGCGCTGCGCCTGGCGCATCAGCGATTCGTACAGCTCCGCCGCATCCGTGCCCGTGATCGCGTGGCACGCCTTGGCGATCTCGCCGATGTACCGCTCGAAGACGTCGCGCTTCTCGGCGTCGCGGCGCATCCGCTGGCGGCGGCGGAGATAGATGCCGAGCTTGCGCCCGCACTCCTGGAGCGCGAGCTTCATCTCCTTGCGGATCTCGTCGTAGTCCGCGATCGCTTCCTTGCTCTCGCTCGTGAACGGCACCCAGACGCTCGCCATGTGGATCGCAATCACCAGCGGGCCGACCGGCGCGCCCCCGCGAGGCTGGCTGAGCCCGTAGTTCTTCCAGGCCGTCTCCGTCACGCTCTTGAACGCGCTGCACGCCGACTGCTGATACAGCAGCGGCACGCGGTTCGCAAAGCGGATCACCCGCGCCGGCTGATCGCCCGGGAGATCGCCGCCGAAGGCGATCGCCGCCTCGATCTGGAACGGGTTGCCCCGGTAGACCGCTGGCGGGCGCGTGCTGGCGGCGTAGAACTCGCCGCGCACGCCCTTGGTCAGCCCCGCGAGCATCTGGCGCACGCCGATCGGGCTCAGGCAGTCCGTCGGCGGGTTGAGCAGCTTCACCTCCTGCATCGCGCGGTACAGGCGTTCCGAATCGCTCGCGGTCAGGCTCTTGATCCACGTCTGCCCGCTGAAGGTGCTCCCCTTCGTGCTCGCGGCGGCCGCGATCTTCCCGACAACCTGCGGCGTCACGCGGCAGAACTCGTTCTTAAAAAACCCCGTGAGCTGCTTCTCGTCCGTGCTCTTGAGCATCCGCAAGAAGTTGCCGAGCTCGACGCCGTAGGGGTGCGGCTTGATCTCCTGCGTCTCCGGCGGCAGCTCGTCCACCGTTCGCGGCATCAGGATCTTGCCGTCCACCACCGTGTGCTCGCTCAGCTCCGCCGCGCTGTCGCTGTCCTCACCGCTGGTCAGCATCTCACCCGCGGCTTCATCGCTCGAGCCGCGGCGCGGGGGGATGAACGTGATCGAGGCGTGCGGATTCGCAATCGCGGTCTGCTCCAGATACGTATCGACGCTCGCCTTGCCGCGCTGGTAGCGGGCCTCGAGCTCGATGGCGACGCGCGTGCCGGTGCCGGTCGTGGTCTCGGGGAAGTCGTCGGTCTCGGTGTCGACGGTGACCTCGGGCTGGTTTTTGCTGGTGTCCATCGCCAGCTCGATGTGGTGGGCCGGCTTCTTCTTGTTGGGGCGGGTGGTGATGACCATGGGCTTGCCGGTGGTCATGAGCCCGTACATGCCGGCCGCCGAGATGCCGATCCCCTGCTGCCCGCGCGACATCTTCAGGCGGTGAAACTTCGACCCGTAGAGCAGCTTGCCGAAGATGTTCTCGACCTGGCGACGCACGATCCCCGGCCCGTTGTCCGTGATCGTCACCCGGTACCGACCGCTCTTGCTCGCGCTCGGCGGCGGGGTGATCTCCTCCAGCTCCACCACGATGTCCGGCAGGATCCCCGCCTCCTCGCACGCGTCCAGCGCGTTGTCCACGGCCTCCTTCACCGTCGTCAACAACGCCTTGCGGGGGTTGTCGAACCCCAGCAGGTGCCGGTTCTTGGCGAAGAACTCGCTGACGGAGATCTCACGCTGCCGCCCCGCCATCGTCTCGGCGGTCTGCTTGCGTCGCTCCGTGGTCTTCGCCATACGCGCTCCTTCGCGAGGGGGGACGGGCCGCCCGGCTCCGCCGGGGGCTGGGGGTGGGTTGGGCGGGAGTGTACGCGGGAGGGCCCTGCCCGTCGGCCATGCGGGGTACCCCCGTCTTGGCGATCGGGACGCGGACGGGTTAGGCTGCGACCGTGACAGCAACAGAGCCGTCCATCACGATCCATCAGCAGGCGCCCGCGGGTCCGCCGTGCTCGTTCCCGCTCCCCAATCGCTGCCCCGGGTGCGGGTACACGCTCGCCGGCGTGCGCCTCCTGCAGTGCCCGGAGTGCGGGCGGGGGATCGTGTCCGAAGACGCCGTGGGTGAGGCCCGGCGTTAGGTATACACGAAACTCGGTGCCCAGATCGCCCGGACCGTGTTCATTCTGCACGGCCTGCTCTGGGTGAACCACATATTACAAGGGATGATTTCGGCGTGGATTGTGCTCCCCACCGAGTTTATCGAACGCCCGGCACTGGGATACGCCATTGGGATCGGCCTGATCACCACAACGTTCACCATCGGTGCCTGGGCCGTTACGCGGGTTCGGGCCGCAGTACGCCGGCCACTTCTGTACGTCTGGTGGCTCTCAGTATCGTGGATGACAATTCCGATCTACGTCTTTTTCTACCGTGATTTTATCGAGATTTCTGTGCGATACTTCATTGGCATCCTGTTCCCGAGCTACATGCACCCGATCTTCTTGATGGCTAGCGTCGCGGGCTGGGTCGTGTTCCCCTTCGCGGTAGCGCGCAATCTGCACACGTGCGGCATCGACGCCCGCCAACCCGGGGTCGCTCTGGTTCGCAGGGTGTGGACAACGATCTGGGTGTTGCTCCTCATCCCGATCGCGCTGTACGGGATGTTCGAGATCATCGAAATCATCCGAGCCCGATCCAACCTCAACTCTTGAACCGCCTGCATCGCTCCGTGGCCCCCGCCTATCCTTCCCGCCCCTCGCGCCAGCCCGGCCCGGGGCTCGCCCACCCACGCTTTTTCCCAGGAGGACACCCATGGAAACGACGCTCATCATCCTGAAGCCCGACGCCGTGCAGCGCGGGCTGATGGGCCGGATCATCAGCCGGTTTGAGGAGAAGGGGCTCCAGATCGTCGGGGCCAAGATGACGGTGATCAGCCAGGAGCTGGCCGCCAAGCACTACAAGGACCACCAGGGCAAGCCGTTCTACGACGGGCTGGTGAAGTTCATGACCTCGAGCCCGGTGCTGGTGCTCGCGGTGCGTGGCGTGGGGGCAATCACGATCAGCCGCAACCTGATGGGGGCGACCTTCGGCTCCAAGGCCGCCGCCGGGACCATCCGCGGGGACTTCGGCGTCAGCAACAGCTTCAACCTGATCCACGGCTCCGACAGCCCCGAAGCCGCCGAGCGCGAGCTGGGCCTGTTCTTCGCCCAGGGCGAGGTCCAGAGCTTCGACCGCCCCGGCGACGCGTGGGTCTACGACATGTCCGCCGGCAAGCCCGAGTAAGCCGCCCACACCCGGGCCGCACCCGACACCCCCGTTTCGCTCGTCCCAACGCCGCGCCCCGCGGCGTTTCTCACGCGCCAAATCACCCACCCAAACACTGCGACTCAGTCTCAACAAGGGCGTACACTCCCCCGTACCAATCCCGGAGGCCCCTTGCATGCCGATCGCTCTCATCCGACTTCTCACGCCCCTCGCTCTGCTCCTGGCCTGCCTGGCGCTCGCCAGCGGGTGCACCGACCGCGCCCCGGACGCCGCCGCCGCCCGCTCCGATCCGGATCGCCTCGTCTTCCTCTTCCAGCGCCAACGCGACCCGGAGCAGACGCGGGAGAACGCCCGCCAGGCGGCCGCCTTCCTCTCTGAACGCCTCGGCATGCCCGTCGAAGCGGTCGTCCCCGGCAACTACGGCGCCTCGGTGCAGGCCCTCGTCTCCGAGCAGGCCGACGTCGCGTACCTCTCCTCGCTCCCGTTCCTGCTCGCGCGCCGCGACGCCGGGGCCCGGCTGATCCTCGCCGAGGTCCGCCCGGACATCGAGGGCAACCGGCGCACGAACTACGACTCGGTCTGGGTCGCGCGGGCCGACTCGCCGATCGAATCGATCCGCGACGTCGCCGCCGATCCCGGCGCCCTGCGCGTCTGCTTCACCAGCCAGACCTCGACCTCCGGCTTCATCATGGCCACCCTCCGCCTCGTCCGCGAGGGCGTCCTTACACCCGGGCAGGATGCACGCGAGGTCTTCCGCAGCGTCTCCTTCGGCGGCGGCTACACCCAGGCCCTCCAAGAAGTCCTGAACGGACGCGCCGATCTCTGCGCCGTCTCGCACTACACCGTCGAAGGCCCCACCGCCGACCTCTACACCACCAGCGACGAACGCGCCCGCCTGCGCATCATCGCGCGCACGCCCGACGTCCCGACGCACCTGGTCGCCGTGCGGCGCGGGATCTCCGAAGATCTCGCCGAGCGCATCGCCGACGCCCTCCTCGCGATGTCCGCCGAGCGCCCGGAACTGCTCGCCAATGTCTACGGCGCGACCGAGTTCCGGCGCGTCGCCGAGGACGACCACGTCCGAGCGGCGGTCGAAGCCGTGGAAGCCGTCGGCCTCCCCATCGAAAACCTCGGCGGATAATCACCCCTCCCCAATCTCTCCCCCCTCGGACTCCCCTTCCTTTCTCGACCCACAATCCTCTGCCCCCTCGCCCGACGCGCCGCCCCCATGACCACCCTCACCGCCCAGCCCGAGCCCGCGACCGCCCCCCGCGCTCCCGCGCGAGAGCCCGCACACGCCGCCCACGTCTTCCGCATCCGCAACCTCACCCACACCTACCCCCGCGGCGTCCGCGCGCTCCGCGACCTCTGGACCGACATCCCCGCCGGCAAGCACACCGTCATCGTCGGGCCCTCCGGCTCGGGCAAGTCCACCCTCCTCGCCTGCCTCTCCGGACGACTCACCCCCACCGCCGGCTCGGTCGAGCGCGCCGGCACCGTCGCCACGATCTACCAGGACCTCCGCCTCGTCCCCGAACGCACCGTCCTCGGCAACGTTCTCGACGGGTGCCTCGGGCGCGTCGGCGCGTGGCGATCCACGCTCGCGATGCCGACCGACGAGCGGCGCGAGGCCCTCGCCCTGCTCCACCGCGTCGGCCTGCGCGAGCGCGCGAGGATGCCGCTGGGCTCGCTCTCCGGCGGCGAACGCCAGCGCGTCGCCCTCGCCCGCGCACTCATGCAGCGCCCGCAGATCCTGCTCGCCGACGAGCCCGTCTGCTCGCTCGACCGCGCCAACGCCGAGCGCGTGATGGAGCTCCTCCGCGCTGTCTGCGCCGAGCGCGGCGTCACGCTCGTCTCGGTCCTGCACGACGAGCAGCTCGCCGCCCGTTTCGCGGACCACCGCCTGACCCTTCGCGCCGGCCGCCTCTCCGAGCCCCCGCCGCCGGATCGCCTGATCGAGCTCAAGCAGCACATCCCGGGCGAAACCGTCCCCAAACCCTGCGCCGCGTGCGCCGGCACGCAAGACGCCGACGCCTGCCGATGCGACACCCCGCCGCTGATTCAAGAGCAGCCCGAGGACGCCGCCGCCGCGATCCATCCCGCGCGCCCGCTCTGGATGCACCCCGGCGCGCTGCTCGGGATCGGGCTGCTGGTGCTGATCGCCTACGCCTGGTCCACATTCTCGCTGGGGCTGCACCAAACCAACGGACGCGGCGTCATCAGCGGGCTCACCGCCTTCCTCGCCGCGCTCATCCCCACCTCCTGGGCCCAGCTCACCGGCATCCCCTGGCGGTCGATCTGGGCCTCGCTCGTCGAAACGCTCCAGATGTCGCTCATCGGCACGACCGTCGGCGTAGCGCTCGCCTACCCCGCCGCCGTCCTCGCCGCCCGCAACACGGGCCCCCGCTTCATCCGCGGGCCCGTGCGCCAACTGCTCAACGCCGTCCGCACCGTGCCGTCGCTGATCTGGGCCCTGCTGTTCGTCGCCGCCGTCGGGCTCGGGCCGCTCGCGGGCGTGCTCGCCCTCTCGCTCTACTCCGTCGGCTATCTCAGCAAGTTCTTCTACGAATCCTTCGAGCACGCCCCAAAAGGCCCGCAGAACGCCCTGAAAGAACTCGGCGCAAGCGGCCCCCAACGCTTCCTCCGAGCCGTCGGCCCCGCGACGCGCCCCGCCGCACTCGCCTCCGCCCTCTTCATGCTCGAATACAACGTCCGCGCCGCCAGCGTCCTCGGCATCGTCGACGCCGGCGGCATCGGCTACTACATCCGCTTCTACCTCGAGATCCGAAACTTCCCCGCCGCACTCGCCTGCCTCGTGCTGATCTTCGGCGTCGTCGTCGCGCTCGACGCCGTCTCCGTCCGCCTCCGACGCTCGCTCATCCCCGACTGACCCCCGCCCCCGCTACCCTGCCCCCATGACCACGCGTTACTCCTGGCAGCTCCTCCGCGCCGGCCGATTCCTCCTCGACGGCGGCGGCATGTTCGGCGTCATCCCCAAGGTCGTCTGGTCACGAGCCGTCCAAGCCGACGAACAGAACCGCGTCGAGCTCCACCACAACTGCCTCCTGCTCGATGCCGCCGACCGCGACCAGGGCCCCGTGCTCATCGAAGCCGGCACCGGCGACAAGCTCGACGCCAAGATGTCCAGGATCTTCGGGCTCGACGGCGTCACCATCGAGTCCGCCCTCCGCGACGCCGGGCGCGACCCCGGCGAGATCCGGCACGCGATCGTCAGCCACCTGCACTTCGACCACGCCGGCGGGCTCACGCGCCGAGCCCGCGATCGTGAAACACCCGACTGGACCGCGCAGCACCCGCACGAGAACTCCGGCGACGCCGAAGGCGTGTGCCTGACCTTCCCGAACGCCGAGGTCATCTGCCAGGACCGCGAGTGGCAGGACGCGCTCGCCAACGACGCGGTCATGACCCGCACCTACTACCCCGATCACCTCAAACCCCTGCTCAAGCCGCTTCCCAAGGGCGCACCGCGCGTGCGCACCATCGACGCCCCACCGCCGTTCCCACCCGGCATGACACCGCACCGCGACGAGTCGCCCAGCGCCGAGCTCGAAGACCGGTGCGTCGAAGTCCTCCCCGGCGTCCGCGTCTTCCGCGTCCCCGGGCACACCTGGGGGCAGCAGGCCGTCTGGTTCACCGACGACCGCGGGCGAGAGATCGTCTTCACGCCCGACCTGCTCCCGACCGTCCACCACGTCGGAGCCGCCTACAGCCTCAGCTACGACGTCGAACCCTACATCGCGATGGTCACCAAGCGCTGGTTCCTCCACGAGGCGGCCGAGCGCAACTGGTTGCTGGTGCTCGACCACGAGCCGGGCGTGCCGACCGTCCGCGTGCGGCGCAACGCCAAGGGCTGGTACGACCTGGAGCCGGAAGACATCGCCTGAGCGGGTTGTTGACCGTCGCGGGGATCGAGCGAGCCGTGCCCGCGTATGATCTTCGCAGAGGAGCCCCCCGGTGCATCCATCCCCGAGCCCGACCGCCGAGAAAGACCGCCCGACCGCCCGCGAGGCGGAGAGCGGGCCCGTGGCCGTCTCCGGGCCCGCCGCCGGCACGGAGATCCCCTCCGGCGAAGCCGAACTCCCCACCAAAGCCCACCCCGCGATTCCCCCCGGCCCGGGCGAGCAACGCCGCACCTTCATGGATAAAGCCGAGGCCTTCGTCAGCCGTCTCAGCACCCGGAACAACTTCTGGCACCGCGTCTGCTCGCTGATCTGGCTTCCCTACGCCTTCCGCAGCGGGATCCGGATGAAGCGCCTGGACGAGAAGACCTTCGCCGCCGTCCTCCCCTTCCGGCGCTTCAACCGCAACTGGTACAACGCGATGGCCGGCGCCGCCCTGCTCGGCAACGCCGAAATCGCCGGCGGCATGTTCGTCTTCGGCTCCGCCGGCGGGGACTACACCGTCGTCTGCAAAGAGCTCCAGTACCGCTTCCTCCGCCCATGCTTCGGCCCGGCGATGTACAAGATCCGAAGCCACGACGACATCGACGCCCTCGTCGCTCAGGAAAAAGAGTTCGACGTCACCCTCACGATGGACGTCGTCCAGCAGCTCAAAAAACCCGGGCAGAAGGACAAGCGCGTCGGACGCGTCACCGTCACCTTCCACGCGACGCCCAAGCAGCACCAGAAGCAAAAGGGCCGCTTCAAGCCCGTCGGCAAGGTCCAGCACGACCAGTAAGCCGAACCCGAAGCAACCCCCATCTCCCGCGTGGCACGGGCGTCCCGCCCGTGCGCCGTGTTTTCGCGCACACCCGGCGTCACGCCTCCCCGCCTCGCCCGCGCCCCCGCCCGTACGCTTGCCCTGATGACGAGCACGCCGAACCAGCCCCCCGCCCCCCACATCGACCTCGCCACCCGCGCCTCCCCGCTCGCGGTCATGCTCTGGGCGATCTACCTCGCGTGCAGCTGGACGTGGTGCATCGGCATGTGCATGCCCGTGCTGCTCGAACGCGACTTCGGCTGGCTCGGGTTCGCCGTCTTCGCGATCCCCAACTGCATCGGCGCCGCCGCCCTGGGCTGGGTGCTCGCGACGCCCGAAGCGGCGGCCCGCTTCGCGATGACCCACCGCGCCGCCGCCCGCGCCTTCAGCCTCGTCACCATCGCCTACCAGGCCTACTTCCTCGGGCTGCTGCTGACGTTCTTCCCACCGATCTACGCCGCGTTGCTCGCGGGCCTCTTCCTCCTCGCCCTCGCGCCATGGGCGGCCGCCCGCTCCATCGGGCGCGTCCTCCGCCTCGCGATCGCGACCTACGCGATCAGCCTCGCCGCAGCCGCCGTCCTCGCCTTCCGCGGCGGGCTCGTCTGGGAATCCCCCACCCTCGACCCCGTCGCGACCGGGCTGATCTGGCTCGCGCCCATCAGCCTCTTCGGCTTCGCGCTCTGCCCGTACCTGGATCTCACCTTCCTCCGCGCCCGCGCGAGCCTGCCCCCCGCGCCCGGGCGAGCCGCGTTCACGATCGGCTTCGGCGTCTTCTTCGCGGCGATGATCCTCCTGACCTTCCTCGCCCGGGGCCCCTTGCAAGCCGGCTTCTCCGCCGAGGCGATCCTGCTGGCGCTCGCGATCCCCTACGCCGTCCACGCGGTCTGTCAGCTCGCCTTCACGATCGGGCTGCACACGCGGGAACTCCTGCCCGAAACCGCCCCGAGCGGGGCGCGCCTCGGGCTCGGGCTGGTGCTCCCCCTGGCGGCGTTCGGCGCGTTCGCGGCGCTGGGCCCGCCCGTGTTCGGGCTCGACTTCCGCGAGGTCGGCTACCGCGTCTTCCTCGCGGCGTACGGGCTCGTCTTCCCAACCTACGTCTGGCTCATCGCGATCCCCACCCGCGACGGGCACCGCGGGCTCGTCGGCCCGCTCGGACGCAAAAAACTCCGCGTCGCCCTCTTCGCGATCGCGATCGCCACACCCGCTTTCACCATGGGCTTCATCGCGCGACAGGAGGCATACTTCATCCCCGGCATCCTCGTGCTCGTCCTCAGCCGCCTCGCGCTCCCCCGCCCGAGAGTCTGCTGAACGTCTTCTCCGATCACTCGATGGGACGGGCGTCCCGCCCGTCTCTACCCCGCCTCATCCTCTCCCTCAAGCCGACCCAGCACGACGCGAGCCATCTCGCGCACCATCGCGTCCTCGCGCTCCCCCGCCGCGATCGCCCGCAAGCGTGCGCGCATCGCCGCAGCCGCCTCCCCCGTCACCACCCCCGCCGCGATCTGATTCCCCGCAACAATCACGGCGTTCCGCTGCATCATCGCCAGCGTCACCCGCTTCATCGCGCTGGTCGTGAACGCCTCGCGCCGCGCGCCCTCGTCCCATCCCAGCACCTCCAGCAGATCAAACCCCGCCCGGCGCGCCTCGTACTCTTCCCGCACGCGCCCCGCCCCGCTCGACCATCGCCCGCTCGGGCGCTTCGAGTTGTGCGGGCAGACCTCCTGGCAAATATCACACCCGACGAGCCAGTCGCCGATCGCTCCGTGAAACTCCCGCGGGATCGCCTCGCGCCGCTCGATCGTCAGGTAGCTGATGCACCGCGAGGCGTCGACCGAGTACGGTGTGATCGCGTCGGTCGGGCAGGCGTCGATGCAGCGTGTGCACGAGCCGCAGGCGTCGCGAACGGGTTTCTGCTCCGTCGGCGGCTCCAGCTCCATCGTCGTCACAAACCCGCCGAGCACCATCCAGCTCCCGAGACGCGGGTGGATCGCGAGCGTGTGCTTGGCGCGCCACCCCAGCCCGCACCGCTCGGCGAGCTCGCGTTCAAAGACCGGCGCCGAGTCGACAAAGCTCCGAAACTTCTCCCCCGGGTATCGCGCACGAAGCTCGTCGGCCAGGTCATGCAGACGGCGCTTGATCACGTCGTGGTAATCGCGCCCGCGCGCGTACCGCGCGATGCGCCCGAAACCCGCCTGCTCGCGTTCCTCGCGCCAGCCGTTCCGCGTCGCGTAGAGGTCGGCGACCATGAGCGCGGCCCGTGCCCCGTCGAGGAGCCTGGCGGGATCGGTGCGCACGTCGGCGTGCTCGGCGAGGTAGGCCATCGACCCGTGCTTGCCGCTCGCGAGCCAGTCGCGGAACTCGGCGTCATAGGCGGAGGGCTCGACGGTGCAGACGCCCGCGCGGGCGAAGCCGCGTTCGCGGGCGAGGGCGATCACCTCGCGTGCCCGGTCCATCGCCGGCGTGCGCATCGCCCCTGCCGCCTCTCCTCCGGTTCAGGCCGACGCCGCGACGCGACCGACCGACCACGCCCCGCCGCTCCGCACGGCCTGCCACCGGTACAGACGCTCGGCGGCCTTCGGGAGCACGTCCTGCGGCTCGCCCAGGTCCGGCACCCACGCCCGGTCCCACTCGAACACCACCGGGCCGCGGAACCCGCTCGACGACAAACGGCGCACCACCGGCTCCACCGGCACCGAGCCCTCGCCCAGCATGATAGGGCGACCGTCCGCGACGTCCTTCACCTTGAGCACCGCCAGCCGCTCGCCGAGCGCCAGCGCCCCCTCGATCGGGTCCTCGCCCGCGAGGTGCGCCGCCGCGACGTTGTACGCGACGCGGACCAGCGGGTGGCGCACACGATCGAGCAGGTCGTGCATCGCCTCGCTGGTGCTGAACGCGCCGCCGTTCTCGACCAGCACCTGCACACCCGTGTGACGGGCGGCCGCGCCGGCGAGGTACAGACGCTCAGCGATCCGCTTGGCGGCCGCCGTCCGCGTCTCGCGACCGTGCGTCGTGAACGCGAAGACGCGCACGAACGGCGCCCCGATGCCGGCGGCGAGCTCGATCGCCCGCCGCACCTCGCGCACAGGGCGGTCGTGATCCTGGATCGCGCGACCAAGGATCGGCGGACGGATCGGCGCGTCGAAGGAGATGCCGGTCGAGACCATCTGCGGCTCGACGCCGTGCTCGCTGAGCACCGAGCGGATCTTGGCGACCGAGGTCATGGAGGGGTCGCAGGCGAAGCGGGCCGAGTCCGGCCCGAGCGTGCGGAAGTCGATCCCGGCGAAGCCGAGCTCTTCCGCGTACGACACCACGCGATCGAGCGGCCAATCGTGACAAGCCACCGTGCTGAAGCCGACCTGCATCACGAGCGCGTCCTCCAATCACGAACCAAACAGACCGCACGAACCCTCGGAGCTTTCGGTCCGTATATCCAACGTGGCGGCAGTGTAGCCGCCGCACGACCGCGGGCCCGCGCGACGTCCCCAGTTCCGCCAGCCCGTACACCCCGACTTTTTCTCATGCCGTTGCACGCCCTCGGGCCGAATGTCGCATGACATCCGGGCAGGCGTATGACACGGTTCGGGCGGGCCCCCGAGCCGGGCGGCCCCGAGGAGCGAGCGATCCGCATGGTGTTCCGAAGCCCGATCCAACCCAGCGACCGCGTCCGACGCCGACTCGCGTGCGCGATCTCGGTCGCCTGCGGGCTCTCGGCCCTCGCCTGCGGGATCGGGTGTACCTCGAACGCCTCACCCCGCAACGCCTTCTTCGACGCCCGGTCCGCCGCCGTCAAAGCGCGCCCCGGGAGCGGCACGACGATCACCACCGCCGCCCCACCCCCAGCGCCGTCCGCGTTCACCATCGGCGACGTCGCCCGACGCCCCGACCGATCCAACGCCGCCCCACGCTGACTTACGTTCCATTGCCGAGCCGGGTCCAGCGTTTCAGGGAAAACGCCCCGCGCGCTCCGCCCGACGCACGCCCGTACAGTCTTCGGACCACCCCCAGCCGGAGGTCCGATGTCCTGCCCGCACGATCCGTCGTCTCGCAAGCCGCACGCCGCCGACCCGGCCGGCGCCACCGGCACGCGCCCCATCGAGCCCGGCGTCCACACCGACCTCGCCGACCGGCTCACCTACACCGGCTACCTCCAGCTCGACCGCCTGCTCAGCGCCCAGAAGCCGCTGAGCAACCCCGAGCACCACGACGAGATGCTCTTCATCATCCAGCACCAGACCTCCGAGCTCTGGATGAAACTCATCATCCACGAGCTGCGCGCCGCGATGGCGTTCGTGGCGCAGGATCACCTGGAGCCGTGCTTCAAGATCCTTGCGCGGGTGAAGCACATCCAGAGCCAGCTCTACAACCAATGGTCGGTCCTCGCGACGCTGACGCCGAGCGAGTACACCGAGTTCCGCGACGTGCTCGGGCCGGCGAGCGGGTTCCAGTCCGTGCAGTACCGGATGATCGAGTTCATGCTGGGCAACAAGGACGGCGCGATGCTCGCGGTGCACAAGCACGCCCCCGAGGCGCACGAGGCGCTGCGGGAGGTCTTCGAAGCGCCGAGCCTGTACGACGAGTTCCTGCGCTTCTTGGCGCGTCGCGGGCACGCCCTCCCGCGGGAAGTGCTCGAGCGGGACGTCACCAAGCCGCACGAGCCCCACCCCGGCGTGATCGCGGTGTTCAAGAAGATCTACACCGACCCGCACGCACACTGGGACGCGTACGAGATGGCCGAGAAGCTGGTCGACGTCGACGAACAGTTCAGCGTCTGGCGGTTCCGCCACCTCAAGACCGTCCAGCGGATCATCGGGTGGAAGACGGGCACCGGCGGCTCCAGCGGCGTGCCCTTCCTCCGCCAGGTCGTCGACCACGTCTTCTTCCCCGAACTGCTCCAGGTCCGCACCGAGCTGTAATCGAGTCTTCCCCGTGGCACGGGCGTTCCACCCGTGCGAACCCATCTGCCGCGCGCCCACCAGCGAAACCGCACCCATGACCACGACCACGCCGCTGAACACGAAAGCCGACACTCGGACCGATCTCGAGCGCGCCGTCGAAGCGATGGGCCCCGGCCCGCTGCGCGACGAAGCGCTCGCCGAGCACGTGCGCCCGCTGTTCAGCCGCGTGCTGGCCCGGGACGAGATCTACCTCGCCAATCACTCGCTGGGGCGTCCGCCGGACCGCACGGCTGAAGACGTGCGGGGCGCGCTCGACGCGTGGTACGCCGACATGGACGGGGCGTGGTCGCTCTGGATGGGTGAGCTCGCCAACTACCGAGCCCAGGTCGCCCGCCTGATCGACGCCGAGCGCCCCGACCTGGTCGTCCCCAAGTCCACCGCCGCCCAGGGCCTCCGGGCCGTGCTCAACGCGCTCCCCCGCGGCTCTAGCGACCGCCGCCCGGTCCGCGTCGTGACCACGCGCGGCGAGTTCGACTCGATCGACTTCGTCCTCAAGGCGTACGCCGAACGCGGCAAAGCCGAGATCGACTGGGTCGAGCCCGACGCCGACGGGCTCTTCCACGCCGATCGCATCGCCGCCCGCATCACCGACCAGACCGACCTCGTCGTCGTCAGCCAGGTCTTCTTCGCGCTCGGGCAGAAGCTCGAGAACGTGGACGAGCTCGTCCGCGTCGCGCACCAGCGCGGGGCCCTGGTGCTCCTGGACACCTACCACGCGGCCGGCGCGATGCCCGTCCGCTTCCGCCAGCTCGAAGCCGACTTCGCGATCGGTGGGAACTACAAGTACACCCGCGGCGGCCCCGGCGCCGGCTGGCTCGCGATCCACCCGCGCCACGCCGACGACCCCGCGCTCGCACCCGTCGACACCGGATGGTTCGCCCAACGCGACGTGTTCGCGTTCGCACGCACGCCCAAGCCGGAGTACGCCGACGGCGGTGACGGCTGGCTCGAAGCCACCCCCGTCGTGCTCACCGCCTTCCAAGCCAAAGCCGGCCTCGAACTCACCAACGCCCTTGGCCCCGCCCGCCTCCGCGAGCACAACCTGGCCCAACAGGCCCACCTGAGCGAACGCCTCCTCGCCAGCGGCGTGCAGCCGCGGCTCATCGAGTCACGCGGCGCCTTCCTGCTCATCGAAACCGCGGACCTGCCCGGCTCGCTCGCACGCCTCAAGCACGCAAAAATCAACGCCGACGGCCGCCCAGGCCCCGACGCCAAACGCTACATCCGCCTCTGCCCGGACATCCTCAACACACCTGACGAGCTCGACCAGGCCGCCGCCCGCATCGCCGAAGCCCTCGCCTAACCCATAGCACAGGCGCGCCACATCCCGTTTACCCCACCGCCCCCGAATCCACCGGAAAAATCAGCCCGACGTCCGTGCCCTTCCCGGCTTCGGAATGCACACTGAGCCGCCCGCCGTGGGCTTCCACGATGCGCCGCGTCGTCGGCAGCCCCAGCCCCGTGCCGCCGCGTTTGGTCGTGAAATACGGCTCAAACACCTTGCCCAGCGTCTCCGCCGGGATGCCCGGCCCCGTGTCGATGACGTGAACCTGCGCCGTCGGCGAGCCGTCCTCTTCACGGGCGCGAGCCGTGCGCAAGATGATGTCCCCCGGCGCGGGGCGATCGCCATCACGCGACGGCTCGCCGTCCGGACGCATCGCCTGCAGCGCGTTCAGCATCAGGTTCAAGAGCGCCTGCTTCACATGCGGCCCGTCGAGATCCACCACCAGCTCGCCCGGCGCCAGGTCCGCCCGCAGGCGCACGCCGTGACGCTCGGCCTGCGGCAGAAAGAAATCCACCAACTCCTCCACGAGCTGGTTGAGGTCCGTCGCCTGGCGATCCAGCCGGAGCTCCCCGGCGTAGCTCAGAAAATCCGTCAGAATCCCGCGCAGACGCTCCGACTCACGCCGCAACGCGTCCGTCCGGCGCATCAGGCGAGATCGCTCGTCGCCCTCCAGCGGCGCATCCGCGATCGCCTCGGCCAGGAGCTGCGCATTCAGACCGATCGTCGACAACGGGTTCTTGATCTCGTGCGCCAGCCCGCCGGTCATCGCCCCGACCTGCGCCAGGTGCTCGGCCGCCCGCGCCCGTCGCTCCGCCACACGCACCCGGCGCATATGACGAACCACCAGCGCCCGCGCGATCACCCCCGCGACACCGGCTCCGGCCAAAAACGAGATGAACGCGACCCAGACCACGAGCCGACGATAGACGCCTCAACGCCCCCGCCTCACGCCCCGACCCAGCCGATCACCGACGCCATCGCCACGCTCGGTGTATGGCTCAGCGACAGCGCCCACCCCGTCACCCCCAGCGACGACGCCACCCGACCCGCCTCGCCCGACACCCGCACCAAAGGCCGCCCGCTCGCCTCGCGCACGACCTCCACGTCCGTCCACGCGATCCCGCTCCGCCAACCCGTGCCGATCGCCTTCAGCACGGCCTCCTTCGCCGCAAACCGTGCCGCCAGGTGCTCGATCCGGCGCTTCGACGACGACGACGCGTACGCCCGCTCCCCGGGCGTGAACACGCGCTCGAGAAAGCGATCTCCGAAGCGATCCACGCTCCGCGCCAGCCGCGCGCACTCCACCACGTCCACCCCGTGGACCAGCGCCACGCCCGCGCCACCCGCCCGCGACGCCGCGTCCAAGGCTCAGCCCCCGCCCGGAGCCGCGGCCTTCGCCTTGGGCTTCGGCGACGTCGTCCCGCCCCCGGCGCCGCCAGACGACGCCTTGGGCTCCTTCGACCCCTTGGCGTCCCCGGACTGGCCGCCCGCCGAGGAGTCCCCCTTCCCGCCGCCGCTCTTGCTCTCCGCCGGCTTCGTGTCGGCGCTCTTCTTCTCAGCATCCGCCGCCTGCTTGTACGACGTCGAACGGTAATCCGTCTCGTAGAACCCGCCGCCTTTAAACAGCACGGCCGCGCCCGTCCCGATCAGACGCTCCAGCTTCGCCTGCCCACACGACGGGCACTTCCGCTTCACCGGCGCGGACATCGACTGGAACAGCTCGAACGCGTGCTCACACCCACGGCACACATAGTCGTACGTCGGCAACGATCAGCCCTCCCCACCCGTATCGCCGTCACTCGCCGGCGCCACCGCCACCTTCGCCGGACGCAGCACGCGATCCCCGATCGCGTACCCCGCCTGCATCACCATCGACACGCCGCCGCCCGACACACCCTCCGCCGCGTGCTGCATCACCGCCTCGTGACGCCCCGGCGTGAACGCCTCGCCGATCTCCGGCTGGATCACCGACACACCGTGCGACTGCAACACCTTGAACAGCTCGTCGCGGATCACCCGCACGCCGCCCATCACCTGCTCCGCGCTCGTCTTGCCGGGATCAAGCTGCAGCGCCAGATCAAAATGATCCACCACGTTCACGACCGGCTCGACCACCGAGCGCACGCCCGAGAGCCGCGCCTCCTGCTCGTTCTGAGCCGCCCGACGCTGGTAGTTCTGAAAGTCCGCCAGCGCGCGCCGGTACTTGCTCTCGAACTCGTCACGCTCGCGCTGCAGGGCTTCCAGCGGCTCCTCGATCTCCGAAGCCGCGCCCGCATCCACAGCGTCTGCCGTGACGTCGGCTCCGTCTTCGCGATCGCGAGCCTCGCGTTCCGCCGCACGATCATGCTTATCCCGTCGGCCCATCATCACAAGTCCCCGTGACACAGGCGTCCCGCCCGTGCATCTTCAACCGCAGCCTGACACCCGCCACCAAACAACCCTACGGCCCCTTCCGCTCCCCCGCCGGTGCCCGAGAAACGCGAAGCTTTTCCCGGCTCCCCCCTCTCTCCTTCTCACCCCCCCAGCTTCTCCTTCATCCGCTTCCAGAACCCGTGGCTCTCCGGGTTCACCTCGTGGTTCTCCGTCTTCGCAAACTCACGCAGCAGCCGCTCCTGCTCCCCCGTCAGCTTCTTCGGCGTCTCGATCCGAGTCACCACCACAAGATCACCCCGACGCCCCCCACGCAAATTCGGCAGCCCCTGCCCGCTCAGACGGAACAACGCCCCATACTGCGTCGCACGCGGGATCGACAGCTTCTCTTTCCCCTCCAGCGTCGGCACCTCGACCTCCGCCCCAAGCGTCGCCTGCGTGAAGCTGATCGGCATCTCCATCAACAAATTGTCCCCGTCGCGCTCAAACAACTGGTGCCGCTTCACACGCACCACCACGTGCAGGTCCCCCCGCACGCCCTCGCCCGTCGGGCTCATATCCGGCCCCGGCGGCTCGCCCTCGCCCTGCACGCGCACCGCCTGGCCGTCGTGAATCCCCGCCGGGATCTTCACGCTCAGCGTCCGCTTCCGCGGCACCCTGCCCTTCCCCTTGCAATCAACACAATGCTCCTTGATGACCGTCCCGCGACCCTTGCACTGCGGGCACGCCGTCACCATCCGGAACATCCCGCCCAGCCCCGTCTGCTGCACCTTCCCCGCCCCGCGGCACATCGAGCACTCCACCGGCTGACTCCCCGGCTTCGCCCCCGACCCCTTGCACGTCTCGCACACGTCCAGCCGCGTGAAATCCACCTCCCGAGCCGCCCCGCTCAGCACGTCCTCAAGCGAAAGCGAGACTTCCGTCTCCAGGTCGTACCCACGCGCGACCCCACGCGGCCGCCCCCGAGCCCCGCCGCCGCCGAACCCGCCGCCACCCCCGCCGAAGATGTCCTGGAACATCGAAAAGATGTCCGAGACGTCCATGCGGGAGAAGTCGTGCGTCGCCGCCCCGCCGCCGCGGAGCCCGGCGTGCCCGAACTGGTCGTACCGCTGGCGCTTCTCGGGATCGCTCAGCACCTCGTACGCCTCGGAGGCTTCCTTGAACTTCGCCTCCGCCTCGGCGTCCCCGGGGTTGCGGTCCGGGTGGTACTTCATCGCAAGCCGGCGATACGCTCGCTTCACCTCGTCCGCATCGGCCGCCTTCTCGACGCCGAGGACCTCGTAGTAATCACGTGTCGTCGGCATGCGTGCCTCGCGATCGTCCACTGCTCGCTCAAAGAATCGAAACCCGGCCCACGGGCTCTCACCCGCGGGCCGGCATCACTCAACCGGCGCCCGACCCTCCTCCAGGCCGAACCGCCGGGGGATTCGTCACACCGTCGCGCCGACCTCGGCCTTCGCGTCGTCCTTCAGGTCCGTCAGCAGCACGTCCGTCGTCAGCATCAGCCCACTCACGCTCGACGCGTTGATGATCGCCTGCTTCGCCACCAGCGCCGGGTCGATGATCCCGGCCTTCACCAGGTCCGCGTAGTCACCCGTCGCGGCGTTCAGACCGACGTTGCCCGACTCCTCGCGGATCGTCTCGACCGCCAGGTTCCCGTCGTACCCCGCGTTGGTCGCGATCTGGTACGCCGGGGCCTCGAGCGCCTTCGCCAGGATATCAAACCCAAGCTTCTCGTCGCCCTTCGCCTTCTTCTGAGCCGCCAGCACGCCCTCGACCGCGCGGACGTAGATCACGCCGCCGCCCGGCACGTACCCCTCCTTCGCCGCGGCCCGCGTCGCGTGCAGCGCGTCATCGACGAGGTCCTTCCGCGACTTCTGCTCCTGCTCGGTCGCGCCGCCGACGTGGATGATCGCCACGCCGCCGGTCAGCTTCGCGTGACGCTCCATCAGCTTCTCACGGTCGTAATCGCTCGTCGACTTCTCGTGCTGCGCCAGGATCTGCTCGGCCCGCGCCTTGATGTCCGACTTCTTCCCCGCACCCTCAATAATCGTCGTGTCGTTCTTCGTGATCGTGATCTTCTTCGCGCTCCCCAGCTCCTTCAGCTCGATCGACTCCAGGCTCCGCCCGAGGTCCTCGCTGAAGAACGTGCCACTCGTCAGCACCGCGATATCGCCGAGCATCGCCTTCCGCCGGTCGCCGAAGCCCGGCGCCTTGACCGCCGCGATCTTCAGCGTCCCGCGCAGACGGTTCACCACCAGCGCCGCCAGCGCCTCGTTCTCCACGTCCTCCGCAATAATCAGCAGCGGCTTGCCCGCCTGCGCCACCTTGTTCAAGAGCGGCAGGAAATCCGCGAGGTTCGCGATCTTCTTCTCGTGGATCAGCACCAGCGCGTCCTCGAGCACGCACTCGGCCGTCTTCGGGTCCGTCATGAAATACGCCGACAGGTAGCCCTTGTCGAACTGCATCCCCTCGACGTACTCCAGCGTCGTCTCGGCCGTCTTCCCGTCCTCGACCTCGACCACGCCGTCGGCCCCGACCTTGTCGATCGCCTCCGCGATCAGCTCCCCCACGCTCTCGTCGTGGTTCGAGCTCACCGTCGCGATCTTCTTGTAATCCGCCTTGCCCTTGCACGGCGTCGCGAGCTTGTCAATCGTCTCCGCCGCCGCCTCGGCCGCCTTGTTGATCCCGCGCTGCAGGTGCACCGGGTTCGCACCCGCCGCCACGTGACGCAGCCCCTCGGTGAAGATCGCCTGCGCGAGCACCGTCGCGGTCGTGGTCCCGTCGCCGGCCTTGTCGGCCGTCTTCTTCGCCACCTGGTGCACCATCTTCGCGCCCATCGACTGGAACGCCTCGGGCAGCTCGATCTCCTTCGCCACGCTCACGCCGTCCTTGGTCACCGAAGGACCGCCGAACGACTTCTGAATCACGACATGCCGACCACTCGGCCCCATCGTGCACTTCACCGCCTCCGCGAGACGGTCCACGCCCTTCTTCATCTCCAAAAGGGCGGCATCGTCGAACATGATCTGTTTGGCGGACATGGGCAACTCCTTCGGAGTCGAAGCGATCAGCGATCAGCCATCAGCGATCAGGGCTGCGCGATTCGCGTTGTTCAAGACTTCTCAGCAACCCGGCCAACACCCGGCCTGCCTCGTTCACCTCCGCGATCACCTCGCGGTACGACTCTTCATCCAAAAACTCAAGCTGACGAGCGATCTCCAACTGCGTCTCAACCTCGTACACCGAACCGCGGGCCATCCTCAAAAACCGAACGTAGTCCTGCGACGTCCCACGACCCCACCCCTCCGCGATGTTGCTCGCCACGGAAACCGAAGCCCGCCGAACCTGGGACACCAGCCCGAACCGCTCATCGCTCGGGAAACCGGCCGTGACCCGATACACCGACTTGGTGAACCGGATCGCCAGCCGCCAGGCATCCAGATCCCGATACGAACGAATCGAGCCAGCCACCAAACACCCCCGCGACCCGATCCCCCTGATGGCCGATGGCTGATCCCTGATGGCTCCCCACCTTACCCGGCGATCACGCCCAGCAACTCGGTCTCCTTCATAATCAAGTGCTTCGCACCCTTAATCTCCACCTCGGTCCCGGCCCACTTGCTGTAGACCACCGTGTCGCCCTTCTTCACCGACATCTGCGCACGCTGGCCGTTGTCCAGACGCTTGCCCGGACCCACGGCCACCACCTTCCCCTGCACCGGCTTCTCCTTCGCCGACTCCGGCAGGTACAGCCCCGAAGCCGTCTTCATCTCGGCTTCCACAGGCGTGATCACGACACGATCTTCGAGCGGTTTGATCTGCATTTCTGGTCCTCTCCGAAACGCCGCGAGTTTCGCGACGCAGCATGTGCGGTCAATCACAGACGGTTCAGCAACGCCGTGAACTCGTCCACTGTCAGGCCCGCGTCGCGGATCAACCCGCGGAGCGTGCCCCTCGCCAACTCCTTCCGCCGAGGCACCGACAGATGCCGGTGCGGCGGCTCCACACGACGCAGGATCACATGGCTCCCCCGCTGGTGGTTGACTTCGTATCCGAATCAAGGCAAACGCCTTGATCGCCTCATCCGACGAGATCAACGGCACAGGCGGCATCGCTCACGCCGCCCCGTCGATGCGAGCCACATCGATCTCGACTACAGCCTCCTCGATCGGCGCAGGGATCGGGTCCCCGGCCTTCTTGAGACTCTCCAGGTACGCCTCGATCGCCTCAGTCATGTTCCGCACCGCCTCATCACGCGTCGCCCCGTCGCTCCGGCAACCCGGCAGCGTTGGGCACGAGGCGATGAACACCCCGTCTTCGTCACGTTCAATCTCGATGCGAAACTTCATCCTCGGCTCCTCTCGGCAAACCGCGGAACGGGCTTAGAACCCCATCCCACCCATCCCCGGCATGCCACCCATGCCACCCATATCCGGCATGCCGCCGCCAGCGCCGGCGTCCTTCTCTTCCGGGTTCTCTGTCACGATGCAGTCCGCCGCCAGCAGGATCGCCGCGACGCTCGCCGCGTTCTGCAGCGCGCTCCGGTCCACCTTCGCCGGCGTGATCACACCCTGCGCGATCAGGTCCCCGTACTCGCCCGTCAGCGCGTTGTACCCGAACGTGTTGCTGTCGGCCTCACCCACCTTGTGGATGACCACGCTCCCCTTCGCGCCCGCGTTCTCGGCGATCGTCCGCATCGGCACCGCCAGCGCCTGACGCACGACCTCCATCCCCGCCGCCACGTCGTACGCGTGACGCCCGATGTCGTCGGCCGTCACTTCCTTGCTCTTGCCGAACACGGCCTTCCAGGGCTTCAGCCCCTCCACCGCCGCCCGGGCACGAACAAAGCTCACCCCGCCGCCCGGCACGATGCCCTCTTCCAGAGCCGCACGCGTCGCGTGCAGCGCGTCCTCGACGCGGGCCTTCTTCTCCTTCAGCTCGGCCTCGCTCGCCGCCCCGACGTTGACCTGCGCGATCCCGCCGGTCAGCTTCGCGAGGCGCTCCTGCAGCTTCTCGCGGTCGTAGTCGCTGGTCGCGCTCTCGATCTCGCGCCGGATCTGCTCGATCCGCGCCTGGATGTCCTTGCTGCTCCCCGCACCCTCGACGATCGTCGTGTTGTCGCTGGTGATCTCGACCTTCTTCGCCAGCCCGAGCTGCGCGAGCGTGATCTTGTCCAGCTCCACGCCCAGATCCTTCATCACCGGCTCGGCCCCGGTCAGCACCGCGATGTCCTGCAGCATCGCCTTGCGACGATCGCCGTACCCCGGCGCCTTGACCGCCGCCACCTGCAGCGTCCCGCGCAGCTTGTTGATCACCAGCGTGCTCAGCGCCTCGCCCGTCACGTCCTCGGCGATGATCAAGAGCGGCTTCTTCGCCTCCATCACCTTCTCGAGCAGCGGCACCAGCTTGCTCACGCTCTCGATCTTGTCCTCGTGCACCAGCACCAGGCACTTATCGAGATTCGCCCGCATCTCGTCGGTGTCGGTCACGAAGTTCGCCGAGAGGTAGCCCCGGTCGAACTGCATGCCCTCGACGACCTTCACCTCGGTCTCGAGGCTCTTGCCCTCTTCGACGGTGATAACGCCGTCCTTGCCGACCTTCTCAAAAGCGTCGGCCATGATCTTGCCCGTCTCCGGGTCGTTGTTGGCGCTGATGGTCGCGACGTTGCGGATGTCGTCCTTGCCCTTGACAGGGACCGCCATCCCGTCGATGTGCTTGCACGCCGCCTCGACCGCCTGTTTCATCCCGCGGACCAGCGCGTTCGCGTCCACCCCGGCCGCGATCTGCTGCAGACCGGCGCGGAAGAGCGCCTCGGCAAGGACGGTCGCGGTCGTGGTCCCGTCGCCGGCGTCGTCGGAGGTCTTGCTGGCGGCTTCCTTCACGAGCTTGGCGCCCATGTTCTCCGCCTTGTTGCGGAGTTCGATTTCTTCAGCGACCGTGACGCCGTCCTTGGTGACGGTCGGCCCGCCCCAGCTCTTGTCGATCACCGCGTTCCGCCCGCGCGGGCCGAGCGTGCTCTTCACCGCCTTGGCGAGCTTCTCCACGCCGGCAAGAAGGGCCTGGCGTGCCTCGAGGTCGAAAGTCAGTTCCTTGGTGGCCATGGGCGTTTCTGCTCCGTCTCGCGAGTGTCTGAAAGAAAACCATGCTCCCCGTGCCGGGCCCCGGGCGGGCGTCCCGAAGACACCCCACCCCGACAACCACGGCCGGCGCCGACGCACGCGGCTGCCAGTCCACATGGCAAACCCGATGCCAGAACTCGACCCCAGCCCCCGCGAGAGCGCAACCCCCTACCACGACAAGCCTTGCGCCCAATCGAGCGCCCACCCATTCCCGCCGCGCCTGTCACACAAACCCATCCGCCACACCCCGCCTGCCAAGCTGGCAGGCCGCGGCACGAGACGCGTCAGAAGAACGACGGCATCTCGCCCGACGGGCTCCAGACGGCCCCGTCATGGTTCGCAGCGACGACGCGCGATCCGTCGGCGTTCCCGACGACCCACCCCCAGCCAAAGCACATCCACAGGAACACCGCCGCCCGGAGCAGCCCGAGATCGCCCGCGTCCTCGACGATGACGACCGCCGAGGATGGCTCCTGAGCCGCGATCGCGCCGCCGATCGCCGCATGCACAAGCTCCGCCAACACCGGGTCCTCACTCGAATCCCAAACCCCGGTCTCGGTCACGCGAGCGAATCCGATCACCCCGTCGCCACTCTTCGAATCTTCGAACACCCAGTTCACCGCAGCCCGAACGATGCTCTTCTGCCGGGAAGCGGGTAGGTGTTCGAGGCTCAACAACCCCTTCGGGAAGTCGTGCCGAACGCCCCAACGCGCGATCGTCGGCGCTCGCGAGCCCAAGAGTTCCGCCGGAGACGCGATGTCCACACTGCGCACGCCCACACCCTCCCGCAAAGCGTTTTCAGGCTATCATCCGCGCCATGACGCCGACCACGCTCGCCAACGTCGATCTCGTCAGCTACCTCCCCCTCGGGCTCATCATCGTGATGGCCGTCGGCTTCGCCGTCGCCAACGTCGTCCTCACGATGATCATCGGCCCCAAACGCGAGGGCAAGACCAAAGGCATCGCCTACGAGTCGGGCATGAACCCCGTCGGCACCGCCCGCAAGCGGTTCAACGTCCGGTTCTATCTCATCGCCATGGTCTTCCTCGTCTTCGACGTCGAGGTCGTCTTCCTCTACCCCTGGGCCGCCACCTTCCCCAACATCGCTCCCGGCAGCCCCGACGGGCTCATGTGGCTCATCCGCATCCTCTTCTTCCTCTTCACCACCGTCGTCGCCTACATCTACGGCTACCGCAAGGGCGTCTTTAAATTCGACTGACCGGCACGCCACCCCTCCGAAGCCCAGTGGAACTCTCCGAGTTGGGCCCCCCTCCTCCACGCCCCAAAACCAGCCTCGACAGGCGGTAATCCCCTTGCCACCGGTCCGGGAATGCCCCGCCCCGATCGGCTCACCTCCCCCCGCCCGACCAGCCCGCAGCCTCCCCGCGCCCGCCATCGCTCTCCCTTGGTCTCAAGGTCAACCATTTCCCAAGGGGCGCCGATGCTCGACCTACGCGGGGCCGGCGGCCTGGGACATCCCCAGCCTCTCACCCCGCCCACGGTGAGGGAGAGACACGGATGACCCACCCCCAGCCCAGCGGCGGCCACACGCCCGGGAGCCTCACCGCCACCCCGGCCTTCACCGAGCCCAAGCCCGATTGCCGCCGCCTGGGCGACCTGCTCGACCGCCAGGCCCTCCACCCCCGCTTCCAGCCGATCGTCTGCCTACGGAGCGGCCTCCCCGTCGCCTACGAGTGCCTCACGCGTCCCGCTGCCGAGGGCTTCGCCCACGCCGACGAGCTCTTCGACACCGCCGACCGGTGCGGGCAGCTCTGGAACCTCGAAGCACTCGCCCGGGCCGCCGCCCTGCGCGAGCTGGCCGCACTGCCCCCCGAGGCACAGGTCTTCCTGAACTGTTCCCCAGGCGTCTTCAGCGATCCCCGGTTCCCCGGAGCGATCGCCGGGAGCGTCGATCAAACCCCCGCCCTCGAGCCCTCCCGCCTGGTGCTGGAGATCACCGAGCGAGCCGACGACGCGAGTTCGGGCGACCTGGCCCGGAACGTCGAAGCCGTCCGCTCGCTCGGCTTCCGCGTCGCGCTGGACGACCTCGGCGCACGGATGAACGGGCTCGAGCGCCTGGTCACGCTCCGCCCCGACTGGCTCAAGCTCGACCGCTCACTCGCCCGAGCGATCGACACAGACCCCGTCCGCCAAGGGCTGGTGCGTCATTTCGCCCGCTTTGCCGCCGAGATCGGCGTCGGGCTGATCGCCGAAGGCGTGGAGACCGACGCCGAGCTCCGCACGCTGATCGACCTCGGGGCCCCGCACGCGCAGGGGTACCGGCTGGGACACCCCGCGACAGCCGCCGAGGCCGCCCGCGAGCACGACCGCCCCCGCCTCGCATCCCTCCACTTCGCCGCCTGAGCCCCCGCACCGCCCCCTACCATCCGGGATGCCCGCCGCCCCTTCGGCCCCGGACCTCCCGAGCCCCCGCGCCCAGCCCATGGCCCCGCGCCGCGCCGACGCGACCCACCGCGTCCTCGCCGCACTGGTCGCCGCCGGGTGCCTCGCGGTCCTCGGTTTGGCGGCCTTCCTCAGCCCCTCCCCCGAAGGCCTCGGCACGCACACGCAACTCGGGCTCCCCACGTGCGGATGGATCGCCAGGCACGGGCGACCCTGCCCGACCTGCGGCATGACCACCAGCTTCACCCATGCCGCCGGGGCCGATCTCGCCCGAGCCCTCGTGGTCCAGCCCGCCGGCGCCCTGCTCGCGTTGACCACCGCCGCGGTATTCTGGAGCGCCCTGTACGTCGCGGCGACGGGCTCCATGCTCGCCCGCGCCCTCGGGCGAGCGATCGGACTCAAGGCGTTATGGATCGCCTTGGGGATCGGCGCCGCGGCCTGGGCGTATAAGCTTGTCACCACACCGGTTGTGCTCTGAGCCAAGCACGCGACCGCCCCCACCCGCAGACCTGAAACGAGGGGACCGATGCCGAACTACACCACGACCCGTCACCCGAGCCCCGCGCGCCGCCCGGCGCGCCTCCTGGCCGGGATCGCGATCGCCCTCGCCGGCGCGACCATGAGCGGGTGCGTCGTCGCCGCACTCGTCGGTGGCATGGCCCAGAGCTACCGCGAGAGCTCGACCCGCAAGGTCGAAGCCGAGTACCGCGGGCTCGAGGGCAAGACCTACGCCGTCGTCGTCTCCGCCGACCGCGTCATCCAGGCGAACCACCCCGGCATCGTCCCCGCGATCACCCAGCGCGTGAACGACCGCCTCTACGACCACGCCGGCGCCAGCGGATGGATCCCCACCAACGACACGCTCGCCTGGCTTCTCAACCACCCCCAGTGGAAGAGCCGCCCCTTCGGCGAACTCGCCAACGAGCTCGGCGTCGACCGCATCGTCTTCATCGATCTCACCGAGTACCGACTCAACGACCCCGGCAACCGCTACGAGTGGGCCGGCGTCGCCGGGGGCACCGTCGCCATCATCGAAGCCGACGGCCCGCTCCCCGACGAGTTCACGTTCGAACGCTCCGTCCGCGTCCAATTCCCCGACAGCAGCGGCTTCGGGCCCAACGACATCAACGCCCAGCAGCTCGCCAGCGTCCTGCTCAGCCGCTTCGTCGACCGCACCACCTGGCTCTTCTACGACCACGAAGAACCCTACAGCCCGAGATACTGATCCACCCCGCCCCCGCCGATCCCGCATCACACCCCACGCCCCGCCCGAACACCCGAGCCCGATGACCATGCGACACCACCACGCCCGACCAAACCGACGCTCGCTCGCCGCCCCGCTCGGCGCGATCGCGCTCGTCGCCGCCACCCTCGCGCTCGCCGGCTGCAACATCCTCGCCCCGGCGTTCTACGTCATCCACGGGCCGGAGAAAGTCCGCAAGCTCCACGAGCTCGACCCCAACCGCCCGACCGTCGTCTTCGTCGACGACCGCGCCAACCGCATCCCCCGCCGCGCCCTCCGCGGCACCATCGCGCGCTCGGCCGAGGAAACCCTCCTCCAGCGGCGCGTCCTCCGAAACGTCGTCGCCTCCAGCTCCGCCGTTCAGGCCGTCAGCGCCGACCGCTACGGCTCCCCCATGCCCATCGACGAGATCGGGCGCGCCGTCGAAGCCGAGGTCATCATCTACGCCACCGTCGACGCCTTCACCCTCAGCCCCGACGGCTCCACCGTCGAGCCCTCGGCCCAGATCCGAGTCAAGGTCATCGACGCCACCAGCGGGCAACGCCTCTGGCCCGAAGACCGCAACGGGCAGGCCGTCACCATCCGAATCCCACAACGACCCGGCTACGCCCCCAGCACCCGCGCCGAAGCCGGGCAGCTCGAAGAAGAACTCGCCGCCCGAATCGGTGTCGGCCTCGCCCAGATCTTCTACGACCACGAACGCCAGACCAGCGCCCGGCGCTGAGACCTCACACCGGACCCCTCACACCCCGGGTGATCCTCCGGAAGATCCAGCGCCAACCCCCGCCCTTTCGCTCCCCCTCCGCAACGCCGCCCCGCTTCCACGAATACAGTCGGGCCTTGACCCCCGCGCACGAACAACCGCGCCGCGTCCTGCACGTCGTCCGCCCGGGCGACCACGCCGGGCGATCGCGGCGCGAAGCCGCCGCCCACCGTGACGAGGGCTCCGACGCCCTGACGGCTCTCTGCGCCCAAACCATCCGTCGCACGCCCCGCCTCTCACACCAAGTCGTCACCCTCGGCACCGAGAACGAGACCCGGTGCCGAGCCCTCGGTCTGAGCGTCCACGGGCGCCTGCCCACGCCCGCGGGCTCGGTCGCGCTCGCCGAGCGGCTCCTGCCCCGCCTCGTTCGGAGCGGGCGTTTCGACGCCGTCCACGCCTGGGGCCTCGCCCCCGCCGCTGCGACCGCGCGCCTCCGCGAGCGCACCGGCGTGCGGGTCTTCACGACCCACGCCGCCCGGGCCAACGACCCGCGTGTGCGCCTCGACCCGCCCGGCGCTTCGGCGCAGCCCGGCGCGCTCCTGCTTCCCCCCGGCCCGACCCGCGCCGAGGCCCTCCAAACCCTCGCCCTCCACCCCGAGACGTTCACCATCGCCCTGCTCACCGACGCCCCGGGCGACGGGCTCGCGTTCAGCGGCGTCTTCTCCGGCGGGCTCCTCCAGGCGACGGCCGGGCGCTTCGCCCTGCTCATCGCCGCCCACGCCGCCGCCGTTGAGCGGGCCGCCGCCTTCAAAAGACGCACCGCCCTCGACTGGCCGCTGCTGGAGACCGACGCCCCCCTCCTGCCCGCCGTCCGCGCGGCCCAGGTCGCCTGGCTCGCCCCGGGACGCCCGGGCGCGCCCCTCCGAAGCGGGCTCGCCCTCGCCGCCGGCGCCTGCCAGGCCGCGGGCATCCCCGTCGTCACCATCGCCGAGCACGCCGACGCGATCGGCGGCGTCCCCCCCGGCTGCGTCTCGTCCGCCGAGCACGCCGCCGCCATGTTCTGCGCCACCTACGAGCTCGCCCGCTCCCCCGCCGCCCTCCAGGACGCGCAAGCCGCCGCCCTCCGCATCCGAGAGCCCGCAGCCGAAGCCTTCACCGACGCCCTGCTCGAACGCTGGCAAAGCACGCGCACACCATCACACCGCACGGGCGATGCTGACGCCCGCCAGCGGCGAACCACGGAGACCACCGCATGACCAGCGAACCCAAGCTCGGCGTGCTCTTCGTCTGCCTCGGCAACATCTGCCGATCACCCATGGCCGAGGGCGTCTTCATCCACCTCGCCCGCAAACGCGGCGTGCTCGAACGCTTCGACGTCGACTCCTGCGGCACCGGGCGCTGGCACGTCGGCAACCCGCCCGACCACCGCGCCGTCGCCGTCGCCTTCCGACGCGGCATCCAGCTCCCCTCCATCGCCCGACAGCTCGACCCCAAGACCGACTTCAAACGCTTCGAACTCATCCTCGCGATGGATCGCGCCAACCGCGACGCACTCCTCGTCGCCGGCGCGCCCCCCGAGCAGCTCTACCTCCTCCGCCAGTTCGACCGAACCACCGAAGGACACCAGGAAACCGGGCTCGAAGTGCCCGACCCCTACTTCGGCCCCGAGGACGACGACGAGGGCTTCGAAAGAGTCCTCGACATGCTCGAAACCGCCTGCGAAGGCCTCCTCGACGCCCTCACCGAAGACCGTGCCGACCCGGCGTAGCCCCGTGGCCCGGGCGCAAAGCCCCATCACCATCACAACAAAAAGCACGGGCGAGACGCCCGTGCCACGGCTTGCCGCTGAATGTGTGTAAGAGCTCAGATTTCGAGCATCAGACGCTGCGGGTCCTCGATCGCCTCTTTAATCTTCACGAGGAACTGCACCGCCTCGGCCCCGTCGACGATCCGGTGGTCGTAGCTCAGCGCCAGGTACATCATGGGGCGGATCGCGACCTCGCCCGGCTTGCTCGGGTGCTCCACCGCGCGGTTCTTGATCGCGTGCATCCCCAGGATCGCCGACTGCGGCGGGTTGAGAATCGGCGTCGACATCAGGCTCCCGAAGATCCCGCCGTTGGTGATCGTAAACGTCCCGCCGGTCATATCGTCGAGCGTGATCTTCCCGTCGCGGGCCTTGACCGCCAGGTCCTTCACGCCGCGCTCGATCCCGGCGAACGAGAGCGTCTCGCAGTTCCGCAGCACCGGCACGACCAGACCCTTCGGGCTCGCGACCGCGAGCGCGATGTCGCAGTAGTCGTGCTTCCGGATCGCCGGCTTGCCCTGGTCGTCCTCGGTGATGTACGCGTTGATGAGCGGGAACGCCCGGAGCGCATTCACGCACGCCTTGACAAAGAACGACATGAACCCGAGCCCGATGCCGTGCTGCTCGCCGAAGCGGTCCTTGTACTGCTTGCGGAGGCTGAGCACCGCCGACATATCGCACTCGTTAAACGTCGTGAGCATCGCGGCCGTCTGCTGCGCCTCGACCAGGCGGGCCGCGATCCGCTGACGCATAGGGCTCATCCGCTCCACGCTCGTCCCGCGGCTCGCCCCGGCGCCCGCGGCCGGCGCGTCTGAGGCGGTCGCCCGCCCACCGGTCGCCGAGCCGGCCTGCAACGCCGCCAGCACGTCCTGCTCGCGGATCCGCCCCCCAGCGCCGGTGCCGACCACGCGCGAGAGATCCAGCCCGCGTTCATCGGCCAGCTTCTTCGCGAGCGGCGTCGCCGAAAACGCCCCGGAGCCCCCCCCGCCCGAGCCCGAAACCGAACTCGAACCCGAGCCGTTCGCCGTCCCGTTCGCGCTCCCCGCCACCGCCGCGGGAGGCGCGCTCTTGCTCTCGCTCTGTGGCTTGGGCTCGGCCGCGATCGCCGTCCCGGCGCCCTGCGAGGCGCCGCTCTCCACCTTTTCCTCACCCCGGCGCTGCCCGCCCGCGCCGCCACCGGGCTTGGCCCCCGACTCGTCAATCGTCCCCACGACCGCGCCGACTTCGACGTCATCCCCCTCGCTCGCGCCGCGCTTCAGGACGCCGGCCGCGGGCGCGGGGATCTCCATCGTGACCTTGTCGGTCTCGAGTTCCAGCACCGGCTCGTCGCGTTCGACGTAGTCGCCGTCGTTCTTGAGCCACGCCGCGACCACGCCGCTGGTCACGCTCTCGCCCACGGTCGGGATCACGATGTCGGTCGCCATAAGCCGTCGTCCTGCCGCTAGTGACTCTTGGGGCGCCCCCCGGCCGCGCCCGCCCCGCTTACACACCACAACACACAACCGGGCCCAACAGAGCCGACGTCAGATGATCGACGCCACGACCTTGCCCGGACGCTTGGCGGCCTCGCCGCCGCCACCATCGTCCGGCTTCGGCCCTACCGCGCCCGACACGATCGCTTCCTGCTCCTGCTTGTGCACCGTCTTCGAGCCCACCGCCGGCGTCGCGTTCGTCTGACGACCGATGTACCGCAGGTCGCCGATCCCCAGCTTCTCCCGGCAGATATCGTCGACGTGGTGGTACGCACCCATGTTGCGAGGCTCTTCCTGCACCCAGATCCGGCGCGACACGTTCGGGTACCGATCGATGATCGACTTCGCCAGCTCCGTGTGGAACGGATAGAGCTGCTCGAACCGCACGATCGCCAGGTCGTCGCGACCGAGCTCGTCCCGTCGTTCGGCCAGCTCGTGGTAGATCTTCCCGGTGCAGAACAGCAATCGCTCGACCTTGCCCCGGTCCCCGCCGCGTTCCTCGAACGCCGGGTCGTCGATCACCTCGCGGAACCCGCCTTCCAGCAGCTCCTGCGGGCGGCTCGTCGGCACGCGCAGCATGCTCTTGGGCGTCATCACGATCAGCGGCTTGCGGAAATCACGCTTCACCTGGCGACGAAGCGCGTGGAAGATCTGTGCCCCGGTCGACGGGTAGATCACCTGCATGTTGTTGTCGCCGCAGAGCTCGAGGAACCGCTCCATGCGGGCCGAGGAGTGCTCCGGGCCCGCCCCCTCGTACCCGTGCGGGAGCAGGAGCACCAGCCCGCTCCAACGCTGCCACTTCATCTCCGCGCTCGCCAGGAACTGATCGATGATCACCTGCGCGCCGTTGACAAAGTCGCCGAACTGCGCCTCCCACATCACAAGCATGCTCGGGTCGCTGAGCGAATACCCGTAGTCGAACGCCATCACGCTCGCCTCGCTCAGCGGGCTGTCGTACACGCAGAACCGAGCCTGACGCGGCTTGCCGTCCGCACCCGGCGTCCCCGGCGCGTCGTCGGTCCCCACCACGCCCATCTCGCGAATATGGTTCAGCGGCACGTGCGCGTGCGCGTGCTTGGCGTCAAACAGCACCGCGTGCCGATGGCTGAACGTCCCGCGCCGTGAGTCCTGCCCGCTCAGGCGGATCGCGTGACCCTCCAACAGCAGCGACCCGAACGCGACGCTCTCGCAATCCGCGTAGCTGATCAGCGCCGTCTCCGGGATCGCCGCACGCTCGCCCATCAGCTTCTTCAGCTTCCGGTTCACCTCGAAGCCCTCGGGCACCCGCCCCAGAGCCTCGGACACCTCGCGCAGCGTCTCCGCCGAGATCGACGTCTCCACCGGCTCGTGGCTGAACCGAGTGCTCATCCCCGCCCACCGCGCGCTCCCCGGGTCGATCGTCGGGTCGTGCGGCTTCTGACGCGCCGACTCCTGCGCCAACTCCAGCGCGCGATCGAAACGAGTCCGGATCGCCTCCATGTCCGTCTCGTTCAGCACGCCCTCGTCCAGCAACTGGTGCGCGTAGACCGAGAGCACGCTCTCTTTCTTCTTGATCAAACCCGCCAGCACAGGCTGCGTGAACGACTGCTCGTCCTGCTCGTTGTGCCCGTACTTGCGGTAGCACACCATGTCGATGAACACGTCCTTGCGGAAACGCTGCCGATACTCGATCGCCATCTGCGCGCACGCCACCACCGCCTCCGGGTCCTCCCCGTTCACGTGCAGCACCGGCGCCTCGATCATCTTCGCAACATCCGTGCAGTACCGGCTCGAGCGCGCGTCCCGCGGCAGCGTCGTGAACCCGATCTGGTTGTTCACCACCACGTGCACGCAACCGCCCGTCGTGTACCCCTCGAGCTGGCTCATGTTCAGCAGCTCGGCCACGATCCCCTGGCCGATCACCGCCGCGTCACCATGCACCAGCACCGGGATCACACGACGACGCTCCGTGTCCGCACGAAGACGCTGCTTGGCGCGCGTCCGCCCGTGCACCACCGGCCCCACGGCCTCCAGGTGGCTCGGGTTGCTCGCCATCGCCAGGTGCACCTTCCGACCGTCGTCGTACGCCCGCGCCCCCGAGTAGCCCCGGTGGTACTTCACGTCGCCGCCGCCGTCGACAAAGTCCTCTTCCCAGTTGTCCTCAAACTCGGTGAAGATCTGCTCGTAGGTCTTGCCCAGGATGTTGTTGAGCACGTTGAGCCGCCCGCGGTGGGCCATGCCGAGCACGACCTCCTCCACGCCCAGCTCGCTCCCGCTCTCGATCAGACGGTCCAGCAGCGGGATCAGGCTCTCGCCCCCCTCCAGGCTGAACCGCTTCTCGCCCGGATAGCGCTTGCCGAGGAACTTCTCGAACAGCTCCGCACGAACGAGCTGCTCCAGGATGTGCGCCCGCACGCCCCGCTCGAGCGCCAGACGCCCCCCGCGGCTCTCGAACCACTCCAGCAGCCACTCCCGCTCGTCCCGGTCCTGCACGTGCATGAACTCGGCGCCGATCGAGCCGCAGTAGATCCGCTCCAGATACGCCACCACGTCCCGGAGCGGCGTCTGCGGCGACAGCCCGACAGCCGTCGCGTCCACCGCCTGATCCAGGTCCGCGTCGGTGATCCCGTGATAGCTCAGTTGCAGAGCCGCCGGACGCTCCGGATCCCGCCCGAACGGGTCCAGCTTCGCCCCCATGTGCCCGAGCCCGCGGTAGACCGCGATCACCGCGTCCGCACGCGCCTGCAGCGGGCTCGCCGCCCCCGCCAGCCCGCGCCCACCGGCCCCCGGATACGCCGACGACCCCGCACGCGACGGCTCGCGCTGAAAAACCGTCGCGGACCCGTTCGCAGAGGCGCCTCCGCCCCCACCCGAACCCCCGCCGATCGGGTTGGTCAACCCAAGCTCAAAGCCTTGAAAAAAGCTCCGCAAGTCCGCAGAGACCGAGTCCGGGTCGCGGCGATACCGCTCGTACTCGGACTCCAGGAACTCGGCGTTCCAGCTGTTCACACCAGGTCGGACGGCACGCGGCGCCACGCTCATTGCAAACCTCGGCTGACGGCCACACGAGAACTCACACGACCGAATAACACGGCCGATCGCTCCCGAATCGGATCCTAGCCAGCCCTATCGGCCCGAGGCGACGAACAGTCCGCTATTTCACCCCAAATCCACAACACCCACCCCGCCAGACCCGTCCCGCCACCCCGCGGCACCCGCCTCCCGCGCGCACCCTTCCGTCGCCCACCTCCGCACACCCCTCCAACCCACCGCCACGCACACCCCAACCAACCGTCCCGCCCACTCACCCGAACCGCCCCGTCACGTACTCCTCCGTCTCCGGCAGCCGCGGGTTCTGGAAGATGTCGCTCGTCCGCCCGTACTCCACCAGGCGCCCCAGGTACATGAATGACGTGTAATCGCTCACCCGAGCCGCTTGCTGCATGTTGTGCGTCACGATCAGCACCGTGTACCGGGCCGAGATCTCGTGGATCAGCTCCTCGATCCGCAAGGTCGCGACCGGGTCCAGCGCCGAACACGGCTCATCCAGCAGCAGCACCTCCGGGTCGGCCACGATCGCCCGCGCGATGCACAGCCGCTGCTGCTGACCGCCGCTGAGCCCCAGCGCCGACTCCTTCAGCCGGTCCTTCACCTCGTCCCAGATCGCCGCCCCCCGCAGCGCCCGCTCGCACGCCTCCTCCAGCACGCCCTTCCGGCGCTCCCCGTCGATCCGCAACGGGTACACCACGTTCTCAAAGATCGACATCGGGAACGGGTTCGGCTTCTGGAACACCATGCCCAGGCGCTTGCGAAGGTCGATCACGTCCACCTGCGGCGCGTAAACCGGCTCCCCGTTGAGCAGCATCTCACCGCCCACACGCACGCCGTCGATCAGGTCGTTCAAACGGTTCACCGACCGCAGCAGCGTGCTCTTCCCGCACCCGCTCGGCCCGATGATCGCCGTCACCTTCCCACGCGGCACCGCCTGGGTCACGTCCCACAACGCCCGGCTCTGCCCGTACCACAGGCTGAACCCCTTGATCTCCAGCACCGGGTCGATCGCGTTCAGCGACTCGTGCACCGTCGGCTCGACGTCCTCCCCCCGGCGGATCGCGTCGATCACCTTGTACGCCGAACGAGACGAACCGGAGACAAACTCCCCGCTCTCGCTCAGCTCCGCCTCCGCGTCCACACGCACCGGCTCACGACCTGTCGGCACCGACATCCGCATCGTCACACCCCGCTCGTCTTCAGCTTCGCCCGCAGGCGAGCACGGATCAAAATCGCCGCCAGGTTCAACGCCAGCACAATGAGAATCAGCAGCAGCGTCGTCGTCCACAGCAGCGGACGCGTCGCCTCCGAGTCCGGGCTCTGGAAGCCCAGGTCGTACACGTGGTACCCAAGGTGCATGAAGCTCCGCTCCGGGTGCAGGAACGGGAACTGCCCGCTCACCGGCAGCTCCGGCGCAAACTTCACCGCACCCACGATCATCAGCGGCGCCACCTCGCCCGCCCCGCGCGCCATCGCCAGGATCGAGCCCGTCATCACACCCGGCGCCGCGCCCGGCAGCACGATCCGCTTGATCGTCTGCCACTTGCTCGCCCCGGCCCCGTAGCTCCCCTGTCGCATCGAGTTCGGCACCGCCGCGATCGCCTCTTCCGTCGCCACGATCACCACCGGCAGCGTCAGCAACGCCAGCGTCAACGCCGCCCACAGAATCCCACGAGCCCCGAACGTCGGGCTCGGCAGACGCTCGCGGAAGAAACCGTCAAAGTACGGCGAGCCCGCCACCAGCCACACCACCGCGCCCGCCGCCAGAAGCCAGCAGCACACCGCACCCGCCCGAAGCCACCCGTGACGCCCCGTCCGCCCCTGCCCCGGCGTCGGGATCGACAGCATCCCCAGCGACACCGCCGAAGCCAGGATCAGCACCCCGATCACCGCGATCGGCCACCACCCCAGCACACCCGCGACCGCCCCATCCCCGAACGCCCGCGCCAAGGGCGACTCCGAACCCGAGTCGATAAACCCGCCCACCGCGTAGCAGAAAAACCCGAGCCCGAACACGCCGTACACAATGCTCGGCACGCCCGCGAGGTTGTTCACCCCGATCCGCACCAGGCTCGTCACCACACCCTGACGCGCATACTCCCGCAGGTAGATCGCCGCCACCACCCCCAGCGGCACCACCACCACGCTCAGCATCAGCGTCAGCACCACCGTCCCGAAGATCACCGGCAGCACGCCGCCCGCCGTGTTCGCCTCCCGCGGCGGGGTCGACACAAACTCCCACCAGCGCGACACGTACACGCCCAGCTTCTCGCCCAGGCCGATGTCGTTCGCCCACACAAACCGCACCACGCGGCTCAGCGGGATCGGGCTCCCGTCCCCCGCGCGACGGTCGATCGCCATGTTCCCCGACGCGTCCACCAGCTCCACCCGCGTCAGCGCGTCGAGCGCCGAGAGCTCCGCGATCCGAGCCTGGATCGCCTCCGCCTCGCCCTCCAGCTCCGCCCGCTCCGCCGCCAGGCGCTCGCGCACCTCCGCGAGCTCCGAAGCCGTCATCTCACGCCCGGCCCACGGGTGCTCCAGCACCGACGCCAGCAGCAACACCACCGCGCCGGAGATCAGCAGCGCCGACAGCCCGCCCCGAGCCGCCGTCGCGGCGCGGTGGACCTCGATCACGTCCCCCGATCGCCTCGCGAGGCGCACGCCCGCGAACCCGGCCCCGAGCGCGCCCGCCAGCGCCCCAAGCCACGCCACCAGCGGCAGCCCCGTCGCCACCCCCGGTCGCTCGGCCCGCAGCTCCGCCGCCCGCGCCTGCAGACGCACCCGCTCGATCCCCTGGTTCACACGCCCGAGCTCGTGCTCGGTCAGACGCCGGATCTCCGCACGACGATCCACAGCCGCCGCGTGCGCCGCGCGCAGCACACGACCGAAATCCGCCCGCCCCGACTCGTACACCCGGAGCTCGACCTCGCCGCCGCCCGCCGGGTGCGCCACACGCGCCACGCCGTCGGCCTCGAACCGCTCCGCACCGTCGCGCAGCAGCAGGCGACGCACCTCGCCGATCCACACCCCCCACTCCAGACGCTCCACCAGCACCACACCACTCGGACGCTCTGAAGACACCACCTCGTGCAGCGGCGCCCACTGAAACGTCGTGCGGCTCACGTCACGGTTGCCCACCTGGTACAGCCGGCGCGTCACAAACCCGTCCGGCGCGCTCTCCACCTCCGCCAGCTCCGCCGCCGCACGCTCCGCCGCCGACAACGCCACGCGCTCCTCGCGCGTCGGCACCCCCATGAACGACGTCCCGTCCGCCAGCGTCACCCGCTCGATCGGCCTCGGCCAGAACGTCGACAACCCCTGGAACGCGATCATCCCCAGCAGCCCGACCACCAGCACCAGCGACACCACCAGCGCCAGCGCCGTCAGCCACACCATCGGCTCGCCGCGCGCCCCCATCGGCGTCCGACGCTTGTGATGCCCGCGATGTCCAGCTCCGATCGTCAAACACGCGCCCCGTTCCAAAAAACAACCATCACAGCGCCGCGTTCCGCTTCCGGAACCGCTGACGCACGATCTCCGCCGTCGTGTTGATGATGAACGTCATCACGAACAGCACAAAGCCGCACAAAAACAGCACCCGGTAGTGCGTGCTCCCACGCGCCGCCTCCGGCATCTCCACCGCGATGTTCGCCGCCAGCGTCCGGAACCCCGCGAACACGTTCGCCGTGATCTCCGGCGTGTTACCCGTCGCCATCAGCACGATCATCGTCTCGCCCACCGCGCGCCCCAGCCCGATCATGCAAGCCGAGAAGATCCCGCTCCCCGCCACAGGCAGCACCACACGCCGCACCGTCTGCCACGGCGTCGCCCCCGCCCCCAGCGACGCGCTCCGCAACCCGCCCGGCACGCTCCGCAGCGCGTCGTCCGAGATCGTGTAAATGATCGGGATCACCGCGAAACCCATGATCAGCCCCACCACCAGCGTGTTCCGCACGCTGAACGGGCCGAAGATCGAGTCCCGCGTGTCGTACCCCGCGTTCGTCAGCGCCCACGCGCCCAAAGCCGCCAGACCCAGAGCCGCGACCACCGTCGCCCCCGATCGCGCCGCGTACCCCAACGCCGCCGTCGGGCGGCTCACCGTCTCCGCCCAGTCGTCAAACCGGCGGCCCGCAAGCCGCGCCTGCCCCACCCACGCCGCGATCAACGCCAGCGGCACCAACGCCGCGAACCACCCAGGCATCGCACCGCCGATCGAGCCGTCCAGCCACCGACGGATCCCCGGCGTCCCCTGGCCGCTCGCGTGCACCTCCGCGAGCAGCGCCGCCCTCGCCTCCGCGTCCGCGGGCTCCACCGGGCGCACCACGCCGCCCTCGCGGAAGAACAGCCCCTCGCGGCGCAGGCGGCGCTCCTCGTCCGGGCTCATCGTCGCACGATCGCCCACCCACGACGGCCAAGCCGCACGCTCCACAGCCTCGTACGAGCCGCCGAACACCAGCAGGTCCTGCGTCTGCGGCGCAAAGCCCACACGCTCGATCACACGCCCCAGCGGCACGCTCGCGACCACCAGCAACGCCGCGAACGCCCCCACAGCCGCCACCACCCGCAAACCCCGAAGCCGAACCACGATCCGCGACGGCGCCGTCTGCCACACCGTCGCCACCAGCGCCACACCTACCGGCACCACGATCAGACCCACCATCACCGCCGGCAGCCAGTCCCGCATGTACGGCGCCACCACAAACGCCGCCACGAACCCCAGCACCACCGACGGCAGACTCGCCATCAGCTCCAGCGTCGGCTTCACCACCCGGTGCGTCCGCGGATGCATGAACTCACTCGTGTGAATCGCCGCCAGCACCGCGATCGGCACCGCGAACAGCATCGCGACCACCGTCGCCTTCATCGTCCCCCAGATCAGCGGCACCAGACTCAGCTTCACCTCGCTCGCGTCGTCGGCCGAGCTCGACTGGTACACCCACCGCCCCGTCGTCTGCCCCTCGTACCGCACCCGCCCGAACAGCGCCTTGAACCCCGCGTCCGAGTGCCCCGCCTCCACGCTCCAGCGCGAGACCCCGCCCCCCGCGTCGAGCGCGACCAGCGCCTCCCCGCTCCCGCTGAACCCAAGCGCCGCAGCCCGCGCCGGCCCGCCAGCCTCGCCCGAGCGATCGATCCGCGCTACCAGCTTCTCGCTGGTCATGTGGCGCAGCGTCACCGCCCCGTGCTCGAACGCCGCCGCCGCGATGCGGTCCCGCGGGCTCATCGCCAGACGGCGCACCGCGCCCAGCCCGTTGGACCCGACCTCGTGCGCGAGCACCAGCCGCCGCCTGTCGATCGTCCCCGCCACCGGGTCGCCCGCCGCAAACCACGCCCGCACCGTGCCCGCGTCGCTCCCGATCAGCAGCGTCTTGGACCCCAGCAGCATCGCCGCCGACGTCACCCGCTCCCCCTCGCCCACCGCGCGATCGCGCTCCGCGACGCGGTACGCCCCTGCCGAGACGCCCGCGCGCCACAGTCGCCCGTCGCGCCACAACGCGAACAGGTCCTCCCCGTCGCCGGAGACAAACACCCAGTCCGGCAGGTCCGCCGCGTCAAAGCCCGGCTCCAGCGCCGCCTCGCTCAGCCGAATCCGCGGCGGCCCGCCCCCGAGCGGACGCTGCACCCGCACCTGGCTCACCACCGCCGACCCGTCCTCGCGCACGCTCGCCACGTGACGACGACCCGTCACCATGAGCTGATCGTCCAGACGCACCACCGCGCCCGACCCGGCCCGCAGCGCCGCCGGCTCCTCCAGCGTCACCGACGCGAGAACCCGACGGTACTCCTGCTCACCCGAACGCTCGACGTACCCCTCGCCGTCCATCCCCAGCGACGCCAGCGACGCCCACGAGCCCACCCGCAGCCCGCGCGCCCGCTCGCTCAGCTCATCCTCGCGGAGCAATCGCCACGGGAACGTCACCGACCCGAGACGCACACGCCCGTCGCTCAGCCCGAACGCGAGCGCCCCACCCGCCGTCGGCCCCATCCCCACCGACGTCACCGACGCCCCATCCGGCGCCCCCGACGCCTCGCTCACCGCCTCCACCACCCCGCCGCCCGAAGGCAACAGCCCGACACGCACCGACCCATCCACCCCGATCGCCGCGAACGCGCGACCGAAGTCGTCCACCACCACGCCGACCAGCCGGTCCCCCTCGACGTCCTCGCTCAGCACCGCGGGCGCCGACGCCTGGACGCTCAGCCGCGCCTCGCCCCCACGAAACAACGGCAGCACCGCCGCGACGAGGTACACCCCGATCGCCAGCACCGTCGCGAGCACGCCGACCCCGCCCACCGTGATCACCACGCCGGCCGCGCGGTCCCACAGATAGACCCCGGGACGGGTCCGGCGTCTGGCGTGTCGACCGTCCTGCATCAACCTGACCCCAAACGCGGAACACCAACATTCAGCACGACATCAGCACGCCGAAGAAAAAAGCGGACCCGGCCGACACCAACCCCGACACCAGCCGGCAGCACCACCGGGCGCCGTCCGCCTCAGAACCCCGGCTCGATCCCGAGGTTCTCAAGCTCCTCACGCGCCACGTCCGCCGGCAGCGGGAAGTACCCGTGACGGATCACCGCGTCCTGCCCGTCCCGGCTGAAGATCAACCGGATGAACTCACGACGCAGCGGGTCCATCTCCTGGCGCGGGTCGCGGTTCACGTACACATACAGGAACCGCGCGAGCGGGTAATCCCCCATCAGCGCGTTCTCGTACGTCGGGTCGAACGGGCCGTCGCCCGCGTCGATCGCCAGCGTCTTCACGCCCGACGTCGCGTACCCCAGCCCCGAGTAGCCCATGCCGTACAGGTCCGTCGCCACGCCCTGCACCACCGAGCTCGACCCCGGCTGCTCCTTCACCGACGCCTTGAAGTCGTGGTTCCCGAGCGCCACCTGCTTGAAATAGCTGTACGTCCCGCTCGCGCTGTTCCGACCGTACAGCGACACCGGACGCCCCGACCACCCCGCGTCGGTCACGCCCAGGTCCCCCCACGTCATACTCGGCCCGTTCACGCTGAACACACGCTGCACCTGCTCCAGCGTGATCACGTCCAGCGGGCAGTCCTTGTGCACGAACACCGCCAGCGTGTCGATCCCCGTCCGCATCAGCGTCGGCTCGTACCCGTACACCCGGCGGAACGCGTCGATCTCGCTCGGGCGCATCCGACGGCTCATCGGCCCGAACTGCGCCTGACCCTGCGCCAGCGCCGGCGGCGCCGTCGCCGAGCCCTTCCCATCGATCTCCACACGCACGCCCGGGTAGACGCGCACGAACTCGTCGCCCCACGCGGCCATCAGGTTGTTCATCGTGTCCGAGCCGATGCTCATCACCGTGCCCGCGACGCCCGTGGACGTTCGATACGCCGGCAACGCCTCGTCGACACGCGGCTCCGAACCCGCGGCAACCGATCCGGTCAGCACCCCGCCCACGCACGCCGCCATCGCCGCGCACACCGTCGCAAGCCGCCGAATCATGCCGCAACCCCTTTCATACCCCGATGCCGGCTCATCCCGCGGGCCCAGCCCCGCGAGACACCGGCCCGATGACCCCAGAAACACACCGCTCGGCCGCCCGCTGAAAGCGACCGCCGAGACCGATCACGCCGCGAGCCGTGGAACACGGATCAGACGTGGTGGATCGTTTCCACCGCCGAGCCCGGAGTTGTTAACGCCGCGTGAAGAATCGAGGCCCAATCGCCTCAAGAGCCCCCGGAACCCGCCGCCCGGCCGCCCGTCGACCTCGGGCGACCCGTCCCGCCCAGACGGATGTCCTGCGGGCGGCTCTCCACCACCGGGCCGTCCGCCGCGACAAACCGGGCCAGCAGCTCGATCGGCTTCAGCGGGAACACGTCCGCACCCGGCCCTCCCGCCTCGATCAGGCTCATATCGAACAGGTACGCCGGGCCCGGCTGCAGCAACTGGCGGCTCGACCGCGCCTGCCCCGTGTCGAACGTCCAGCGCATGATCTCCTCACCCGTCCGAGTATCCCGCAGCCAGAACTCGAACGAGCCGTCGGCCCAGAACGGGAGCGGGTACTGATCCGCCGGCCCGAACAGGTACACCACCACCGTGAACTGATCCCCGTGCCCGTTGGAGACCGTGTCCACCGGCGCCGTCGTGCTCACAACCAGGTGGTTCGCGGCGAACCCCGCCCGCGGCGCGCGGATCGACACCTGCTCCGGGCCGTCCACCGGCACGCTCGCCGCGCACCCGCCGAGCACGCCCATCGCGAGCGACACGCCCGCGACACGGCGCAACCCCGCCAGCCCATGTGAACGCTTCCGAATCGCACGGTTCCGGTTCAACAGCATCTTCGCCCCCTCGCCATCTGGCGCGCCATCCCGCGCGCCCGAGCCGCGGGTCATTCGTAGCTCCGGTTCCGACGGATCCGCAGCCCCTCCGGCTTCGCGACGCCTTTGTCCAGATCCTGGCGGTGCTCCGCCGGGTCGATCCCGAGCTCTTGCAGCGTCCGGTACACCGGGCTCTCCTCGAGCGCGCGACGCACCGCGACCGGGTTCTCGAGCGCATCGATCGCCGCCGCCGTCAGACGCTCCACCAGCTTGTCCGCTTCCGAGCCCTCGCCCGGGATGATCCGCGGCGTCAGGATCACCAGCAGCTCCGTCTTGATCTTCGCCGCCTTCGTCGAGCGGAACAGGTTCCCCACGAACGGCAGGTCACCCAGCACCGGGATCTTCGTCCGGCGCTCCTCCATCTGCGTCTGGATCAGCCCGCCGATCACGATCGTCTGCCCGTCGCGGATCGTCACCGTCGTATCCACCTGGCGCGTCGTGATGATCGGGCTCTCGAAATCGTCCGAAATCTGCGTCGTCCGCGCGCTCACCGTCGAGATCTCGGGCTGGATATCGATCTGCACGTACCCGTTCGGGTTGATCGTCGGCGTCACCTCCAGGATGATGCCCACGTCCCGGCGCTCCACGCTCGCGCGCGTCAACCCCGACTCGAACCGGTCGATGTTGTTGACGATCGCCACGTCCTCACCGACCTGGATCCGCGCACGCTCGTTGTTCTTCACCGTCACTTGCGGGCGGCTCAGCACCTCCAGCTTGCCCTGCGCCTCGAGCGCCCGAACCAGCAGCGAGAAGTCCGCGCTCTCCACCATCAGGTTCGGCACGCCGAGCGCCGTCGCCACCGTCGCACCCGCGCTCAGCGCCCCGAACATGTAGTTGTCCCCGCCGATCGGCCCGCCCGAGATATCCAGACCCCACTCGCGGCTCGAGTCCAGCGTCACCTCCGCCAGCAGCACCTGGATCATCACCTGCGGCGGCGAAGCGTCCAGCTCGTCGATGATCGCCGACACCGTCTCGATGTACCGGGGCGACGCCGAGACCACCAGCATGTTGCTCTTCTCGTCCCCGACGACCGTCACCTCCTGCTCAAGCCGGCGCAGCACGCTCCCCGCCACCTCCGGCCCGAGCGTCGCACGCAGCCGCTCCGCCTCGCCCGAGAAGTAGCGGCTCAGCGTCGCCTCGATATCCGCCGCCTTTGCGTTCTTCAGGTGGTACACCAGCCGCTCGCGCTCGGCCGCTTGGATCATGTCCAGTTCGTTCACCACCGCCGCGACCAGATCCAGATACTCCTGCGTCCCGCTCACCAGCAGCGTGTTCGTCCGCGGGTCGATCGTGATCGAGAGTTCCTGCCGATCGTCGGGCACCGCCGTCAGCGTCGTCCCGAAGCCGAACAGCCCCTCACCGCCCTCGAGCCCGTTCAGCCCACCGGGGGCACCGGGTGCGCCGCCGTCCACGCCGTTCATCCCGTCCAGCGAGCCCTGCGCCCCGCGACGGCTCGTCGGGATCAGCACGTACCGATCCCCCTGGCGACGCAGGTTGAACAGGTCGCGCAACACCTCGGCCATCTGCCGCGCGTCCGCGTTCCGCAGCCGGAACGTCCGGATCCGGCGCTCCCCCGCATCGGTCGTGTCCAGGTCGCTCACGATCGCCGCGATGAACGTCAGGATGTCCGGCGGGGCCGCGACCACCACCGAGTTCGTCCGGAGCTCCGGGCTCACACGCACCTGGCTGCGGATCTGCGCGTCGATCTCCGCCTCGGTCGGCGCCACGCCCCGCTCGTCCTCGATCCCCTCCGCCAGGCGCTGACGCACGAACCGCAGACGCGTCGCCTGCGCCGACGTCCGCCCGTCCACCGCGCGCCCGCTCAGGATCTGCTGCAACATGTTCACCACTTCGAGCGCGTTCGCGTTCCGAAGCTCGATCCGGCGCACCTCCTGCACGCTCGCCGACCGCGTCTGGTCGAACTGGGCCGCCAGGCGACGCACCGCCTCCACGTCCCCCGACGTCCCGCTCACGATCAGCGAGTTCAGACGCTCGTTCGCGACCACCGTCACCGAGCCCGCCCCGCGCTTCCGGTTCTCCGGGTTCACGTACAGGTCCTGCACGGCCCGCGCGACCTCGTCCGCCGAGCCCGCCGAGAGCTGCACCAGCTCCGTCAGCTCGTCGCGTCCGGTCGCCATCGCGTCCCCGCTGAGCGCCTCGATCAGCTCGCGCACGATCGCCAGGTTCTCATCGCTCGCCGCGATCACCAGCGAGTTCGAGCTCTCGATCGCCTCGATGCTGAACGTATCAGCCGGGCTCGACACCCCCCCCGCGCGACGCGCCCCCTCGATCCGGTCCCGCATCAGGCTCCGGATCTTCGGCGCCAGCGACTGCACGTCCCCGTCCGGCACCTGCACCACGTGCAGCTTCACCGAGTAGTTCGCGTCCGCCTGGTCCAGCGTCTCGATCAGGCTCTCGATCACCTCGAAGCTGCGCGGGCTCGTCGAGGCGATCAGCGCGTTCGTCCGACCGTCCGCGGTGATCACCAGGCGGTCCTCGGGGCGCAGCGCCCCGGCCGTGTCACGCTGGCGGAACACGTCCCGCACGATCTCCGCCGCACGACCCGCCGCCGCGTGACGAAGCGGGTACACGCGCACCCGGTTCCCCGCGAACGCCTGCTCCACGTCCAGCATCTGCGCCAGCTCGCGCACCACCGCGATGTTGTTCGGCGTCCCCACCACGATCAGCGCGTTCAGGTCGCTCTCCGGCACGATCGTCAGCCCGCTCATGGGCACGAACAGGTCGCTCTCGATCACCCGAGACAACGCCGCCGGCTCCTCGCCCTTCACCGACGAACGCACCGCACGCAGACGCCCCACCTGGCGGCGCAGCGCCCGAGTCTCCGGCGTGTCCGCCAGGCCGCCCACCAGCACCTCGCGCAGCGTCCGCGCCAGCGTCTCCGCAGACGCGTGCTCGAGCTGGATCAGCGTCGGCTCCACCCATCGCGCCGAAGACTCGCTGTCCAGGTCCTTCACCAGCACCTCGACCAGCGCCACCGCCTCCTCGCGACCCGCGACCACCAGCGCGTTCGTCCGCTCGTCGATCGAGACCGCGATCTCACCCGCCAATGCGCGACCCGTCGTCGTCGTCGGCAGGCCCTGGCGGTTCGTCCCCGGCACGCGACGCAGCGCGTCGCCCGTCCGGAACAGCTCCAGCACCACACCCCGCACGCGCTCGGCCGCCGCCTGCTCCAGCGGGAAGATCCGAACCACCACCGCGTCCCCGATCGGCAGCGTGTCCAGCAGGTGGATCACCGCCGACACCGCCCGCACGTTCCCCTCGCTCGACGCGATCGCCACCGAGTTCGTCTGCGCATCCGGGATCAGCCGGATCGGCGTCGACAGGTCCAGCGACACCTCCGGATCCTTCGCGCCGCTCGCCAGAAGCTGGATCCGACGCACCTGCTCCGCCAGCGCCCGCGACGGCGAAGCCCCCTCGCCCGACCCGTCCGCGTTCAGCATCTCACGCAGCGTCCGAACCACAGCCTCCGCGCTCGCCAGGCGCAGCGGCACCACCGCGAGCTGCTGGCCCGCGCCCGCCGGCTCCGCGTCGATCGCACGCACCAGCGCCGTCAGCGACGCACCGTCCGCCGGGTTCGCCACGATCGCCAGCGCACGACGGCTCACCAGGGGCACGATCCGAACCGGCTCGGCCACCACACCCGGGCGATCCGCCGGCTGCGGCTGCGTCACGCCCATCTGCTCCAGCAACTGGCGCACCGTCGCCGGGTCGTTGTGCTCCACGTCGATGATGAACACGCCCTGCCCCGGCCCGAGCGGCGCCCCGCCCCCATCGCCCCCGCCCGCGGGCGCACCGCCCACGATCGCCCCATCCAGCTCCCGCGCGACGCGCTCCACCTGCTCGAACAGGTCCGAAGCCGCCGCGATCACCAGGCTGTTCGTCCCGCGATCGACCTCGATCGCCAGCGGGCTCCCCAGACGCTGCGCCTCGGCGTTGAACGCGCGCAGCAGCGTATCGCGCAGGCGAGCCGCCGGCGTGCGCTCCAGACGCACCACGCGCGTCCGCACCGCTGAGCCGTCGCCCACCCGCTGCAGGCTCTCCGCCAGCGCCCGGATCTGCGCCAGCTCGCTCTCGTCGGCACGCACGATCAGCGTCCGCGTCCCGTCGTCGCCCACGATCACCGGCGCCCGAGCGTTCATCCCCGGACGCCCCTGCACGAACAGCTCGCGCACCCGCGCCGCCAGCTCGCTCGCCCGCATCCCCGACACCGAGATGATCGTCGGCTCGCGCAGACGCACCACCTCCGGCACGTCCAGCTGCTCCACGATCCGACGGATCCGCGACAAATCCTCGCGACCCGCGAACACCACCAGCGCGTTCGTCTGCACCTCCGCCGAGACCGTCGGCGTCCCCGACGCGTCCACCAGCACCGGCGGCGGCAGCAGCCCCTGATCCCGCCCGCCCCGCGCACGCAGCTCGCGCTCCACGCGCAGCTGCTCCTGGCGGAACTGCTCCTCCAGCGGCGCACGCAGCCCCTCGTTCAACGCACGCGCCACGCTCGACGCGTCCGCGTGACGCAGCGGGATCACCACCAGCTGCTGGCTCGTGTCGTACAGCTCGTTGTCCAGCGTGCTCAGCAGCGCGCGGATGCTCGGCCATTCCTGCTCGGCCGCCGAGATCACCAGGCTCCGGCTCGCCGGGTCCGGCACGATCGTCACGTCACGAGCCGCCGGCGTCGCCGCCTCCGGCGCCATCCGCCCGTAGAACACACGCAGCGCCCGCGCCGCCTGCTCCGAGTCCGCGTACTCCAGCTTCACGAACTCCGTCCGCCGATCCGTCCCGTCCTCCACGTCGAGCTGCGACACGATCGACGCGATCTCCTCGATCTCGTCCGCAGCCGCCGACAGCAGCAGCGTGTTCCCCTGCAGCGTCGACTCGACCCGCGGCTCGGGCGTCCCCGGCGCACGCGGCCGCCCGCGCAGCATCTGACCCAGCGTGAACACCACGTCGTCCGCCATCGCGTGGCGCAGCGGGATCCGGCGGAACTCCGTCAGACTCCGCACCGGCTCCGTATCGAGCCGGCGGATCTGCTCCATCACCAGCTCGATCGACTCGCTCTGCCCCGTCAGCACGATCGAGTTGCTCCGCGGCACCGGCGTGATCCGCACCTTCACCGTCTCCGGCAACGCCGAGCGCAACGCCGTCGCAACCTCCTGCGCCCGCGCCGAGCTCAACGACACCGTCACCATGCTGCTCGCGCCCTCGCCCGGAGGCGCGTCGAGCTGGCTCAGCAACGCCTCCACACGCGGCAGCACCGACTCCGGCGCCGACACCACCAGCGTCGAGCTCGAGCCCTGCGGCGTCACGATCACCCGCTCCTCCGCCGACCCCGTCGACGGGAACATCGCGCGCAGCGTCGCCGCCGTCTCGTTCGCCAGCGCGTGACGCAGCAGATAGACCTCCACCCGCCGATCCTGCCCGAGCTCCGGCTGGTCGATCTGCGCCACCATCTCACGCAGCAGCGCGACCTCCTCCTCGCCGCCCGAAACCAGCAGCAGGTTCCCGTCCACCGAGCCGACGACCGAGATCAGGTTCGCCGCCAGACCCTCGGCCTGCGCACGCTCGGCAAAGAAACGGCGCAGGCTGTTCGCCGCACGATCCGCCCGCGCATGGCGCAACGCGATCGACGTGAACGTCACGCCCTCCCGCTCGGCGGCCGTCGCGAGCTCGTCGATGAACCCCACCGCGCGGTCCACCCGCGCCGGCGGGCCGATCAGCACCAGCAGACGCCGACGACGGTCCACCTCGATCTTCACGCTGTTCGGATCCTCGCCCCGCCACCAGGGCCAGTTCGGATCCGACAACGCCCGCTGAATCACGTTCCGCAGCGCGTCAAGGTCGGCCGCGTCCACGCGCACCGCCCGCACCACCTGCTGGGTCAGCTCGCTCGGCTTGCGGTCCAGCTCGCGGATGATCGCCTCGATCGTCCCGAACGACTCGCCCTGTCCGATCAGCACCAGCGCGTTCAGCGCCTCGTTGCTCTGCACAAAAACCGTGTCCTGCTCGACGCCGCCGTCGCGCGGGCGGTTGCCCCACTGACGCTCGTACTGCAACTCGTTCGTGAACGACTGCACCGTCGGCAGCAGCTCGTTCACCCGCGCGTGCTCGAGCCCGATGATCTTGAACTGCAACTGCCGCGCCTCGGCCGGCGCGTCGAACGTCGCCGCCATCGCGCTGAGCTGCTCAAAATCCTCATCGCTCGCGGCGATCACCAGCGTCCCGCTCCGCCGATCGCCCGTGATCGCGACCCCCGCCGCCGCACGCCCGCCGCGCCGACCCGCCGCGGCCCGCTCGCGATCCTGGAAAAAGGCCCGCAGCGTGCTCGCGACCTGGGCCGCGTCCGCGCGCTCGAGCTTCACCGTCCGGACCGGCAGCCCGCTCGCGCCGGACACGTCCACATCCGCGACCACGCGACGGATCTCTTCCAGGTCCGCCTCCGGCGCGCGCACGACCAGCAGGTTGCCCGACTCCGGCGTCGAGATCGCGATCTTGGACCGCCGCGCCTCGTCGCGCCCGATCACGACTTCCTGGATCACCCGCGCCACGCCCTGCGCCGACGCCTCGCGCACCTGTATGACTTCCAGCACCATGCCCGCGTCGGTGGTCGCCGTGTCGGCCGCCGCGATCAACGCCGTCGCCTGCGCGTGCTGCGACTCGGTCGCCGTCAGCAGCAGCGTGTTGGTCCGCTCATCGGGGACGAAAACCGCCCGCGGCGGGCGCTCGCCCTGGCTCGCGTCCCGCTGCGCGTCGAACAGGCGCTGCATCGTCCGCGCCATCTCCGCCGCACCGGCGTTCGAGAGCGTGTACCGCTTGATCGCCGCCTGCTCGCCGCCGGAGGTCTGATCGATCAGCTCGATAAACCGATCGATGATCCGCACCGTCTCCCCCGGCGCGCTCACGATCAGGGCCGTGCGGGATGGATCGAGCGAGATGCTCACCGCCGACGGATCGATCACGCCGCGGACGGGCTCGCCCCCCTCCCCGTCGAGCTCGACGTCCAAACCGCGCACGCGCCGCGCCTGCCGCCCCACCGGCTGCGCGCTCAGCAGGTCCCGCACCGACGCCAACGCCCGGTCCGCCCGCACGTTCCGCAATCGGTAGATCTTCACCGTGACCGACTCGGCCGCCCCCGGCTGCGCGAGCGCCGCGATCAAGCCGCGAAGCGATTCAAAATCCGCGTCGTTCGCCCACACGATCAGCCCGGCCTGCTCCGGGTCCGCCTGCACCGCGACCGCGCTGGTGAAACCGCCCGGGTTCGCGTCGCTCGCGCGACCGATCCGACCCACCGTCTGCTGCACGATCCCCGCGATCGCCCGCGCGTCCGCCCCCGACGGCAAACCGACCAGGCGCACCGCGACCGGCTCGGCCGGCATCTGCGATTCCAGCTCCCGCGCCAGAGCCGCGATCCGCTCGGTCGCACGCGGCGAGCCGATCACCAGCAGCGTGTTCGTCGCGCGATCCACCGCGATCGTCACCTCCGCCTCGCCGGGTTCTTCCCCCTCCCCGTCGTCCCGCACCGACGCGACCGACAGCCCGATTAAGGCCTCGATCCACGACGACGGCACCGCGCCCGGCAACGCACCGCGATCGATCGGCACGCTCGAACCGCGGTCATCGCGCCGCTCGCGCGGCGCGCGATCCATCAGCTCCTCGGCCCCGATCACATCCACCCGAACGCCGCCTCGCTGCTCCATCAGACGGCGAAGCTGCTCGGCCATCTGCCCCGCGTCCGCACGCGAGCGGTCGATCCGCACCGCGCGCATCTGGCGGCTGCTGGTCAGCGTCGCCTCGTCGAGCTCCGACACCAGACGCTCCACCTCCGCCATCTGCGACCGGTCGGCACGCACGATCAGCGCGTTGCTCGCCGCGTCCACCCGCACCACCGGCGGGCGCGCCCCGCTCGCCTCGTCCTCAAAGACCGCCGCGATCGTCGACGCCAGCTCGCGCGCGTCGGCGTTCTTCAGGGTCAGCACGCGGACGGAGCGCGTGCCGCCGGACCCGTCCGGCCCGCCCTCGGGCGCGTCCAGTTCCGCGACGACCTGCTCCGCCAATTCCAGCACGCCCGCGGGCCCGGAGACGACCAGCGCGTTCAGCCGCGGCTCCGCCTCCACGCGCACCGCGCCCGCCGAGTCGTCCCCGAACCGTTCGATGAACCCCACGCGCGCCCACGCCGGGAGCGTGTCGACCGTCCGCTCCTTGCTCAGCACGCGCTGCACGACCGGCGCGAGCGCCTCGGCCCGCGCGTGCTTCAGCAGCAGCGTCCGCACCGCGACGCCGTCGGGCGAGCTCGCCCGATCCATCTCGCGCACCAGCTCGGCCGCCTTCGCCACCTGCGTCGGCGTGCCCGCGACCACGACCGCGTTGCTCCCGGGCTCGGGCGTGACCGTCGCCCGCGGCTCGCCGGGTCGGGCCGAGCCGGTCAGCGCCGCACGCACCGCTTCCGCCACCCCCACCGCCGAGCCTTCGCGGAGCGTGAACACGCGGCTTTCCCGGGCCGAGCCGCTCGCGGGCTCGTCGAGCGTCGCGATGAGCTCGGCCGCACGAGCCGCGAGCTCGCTCGGCGCGCTCACAAGCAGTCGGTTGCCCTCCACGTCCGCGTTCACGCGCGGCGGTTGCACGTTGAGCCCGGCTCGCGCCGCCTGCTGCAACGACTCCGGCCACGACGCGCGATCGCTCAGCACCTGCTGCACCGTCCCCGCGACCGCCGAAGCCGACGCGTGCGACAGCTCGAACACGCGCAGCGTCACCGCGGGCATCGAGGGCGTCCGCTCGTCGAACTCCGCCAGCAGGCGCAGCGCCTCGCCGAGACGCCCCTCCGGCCCGATCGCGACCACCGCGTTGATCGACGCCTGCGCGACCAGCTCGACCCGTCGCCCCTCGCCGGCCGTCGCCGCCAGCACGCGCGAGACGGTTTCCGCGAGATTCGCCGCGTCCGCGTTCGCGGGCGTGTAGCTCGCGAAGCTTCGCCCGCCCGCGCCGGCGGGCTTGTCGAGCGTCTCGACCACCGAACGCGCCAGCGCGAGCTTCGCGCTCGGGGCGCTCACGATCACCGTGTTCGTGCGCTCGTCTGCCTCGACGCGCACCGCCGGGAGCTGCCCGGCGTTCTGACGCTGCCACCACTGCGCCTGGCGCGGGTCATCATCGAGCAGCAAACGCTCCAGGCTCGGTGCCAGCTCGCCCGCCCGCGCGTGCTCGAGCGTGAACGACTCCACACCCGGCGTCTGCGCGTCGCTCGGCGGGCGGTCCAGCGGCTCCACCAGCGCCGCGACCGCTTCCACGTCCGAAGGCAGCCCCGTCACCAGCACCGCGCCCGCCCCCGCCGCGACAACCGAGACCGGCCCGCCCGCCGGCAGGTCCATCCCCGAAGCCGCGGACGTGAGCGCCCGCGCCACGTCCGGCCCGCTCACGAACGAGAGCGGCACGACGCGCACCGTCGCGCTCGCCGCGCCGGGGCCGTCGGTATCGAGCGCCTCGATCAGCTCCGTCGCGATCGCCTGGATCGCTTCCGGAGCCGAGATAATCAGCGTGTTGCTCCCGCGGTCGGCGGAAACGTCCAGCAGGCTCTCGACCGTCCGCTGCGGGTCGATCTCGCCCAGCTCGCGCCGCTCGCGCAGACGCTCGCTCAGCACGCGGTCCAAGAGCGGCGCGATCCGCTCGGCCCGCGCGTGGCGCAGCGCGTACAGACGCACCACGCCCGCGTCCCCCGAGGGCTTCTCATCCAGGTCCGTCAGCACGCGGTCCACCGCGCCGAAGATCCCCACCGGCCCGGAGACGACGATTGAACGCGACGCCGGCTCCACATCGACGGTGATCGCGATCGCCGCGGCCGACGCCCCGGCGGTGCCGTGCAGCGCCCCCGTGCGCGCCAGGTTGTTCAGCGTGCGCGCCACGGCGGCCGGGTCCGCCCGCGTGACGCGATAGGTGCGCACTTCGACGTCTTCCGCGAGCCTCGCGGTGTCCAGGCTCTCGACGATCCGCTCGAAGCCCGCGAGGCGCTGGGCCGGCGCATCGACGATCAGCGAGTTCGTCGCCGGGTCCGCTCGCACGACCACTTCCTTCGGCGGCTGCAGGTCCGGGCGCGCCTGGCGCGTCCGCGGGTCCACCGGTACCGGCGGCTGCGGGAACATCTCGTCGATCGTGCGCGCCAGCTCCTCCGCGCGAGCCACGCGCAGCGGGAAGATCCGGATCTCCCGCCCGCTCGCGTCGAACGCCTGCGCGTCGTTCAGGCTCTGCACGATCGACTCGATCTCGGGCAGCAGCTCCGGGTGTGCGCTCACGATCAGCGTGTTCGTGCTCGGGTCGGCCTCGACGCTCACCGGACGGGCCGTGCGATCCTCGATCCGCCGCCCGTCGTAGCTGCGACGGAGCACCTGCGCGAGGTTCGCCGCGTCGGTCGAGCGGAGGCGCAGGATGCGCAGCGGCGGTCGGTCGGCCGAGCGCTGCGCGTCCAGCGAACGCACGAGCTGCTCGATGATCGGGAACTGGTCCGGGCGGGCGGCCGCGAGGATCGAGTTGGTCTGCTCGACCGCTTCGAACGCCGGCTCCGGGCCGCCGCGGGCGGTCAGCGAGCGGTTCGTCGCGCTCAGCTCGCGCAGGAACTCGACGACCTCGCTCGCCTTCGCGTGGCGCAGCTCGAGCATGCGCAGGTCCCGCACCGGCCCGACGCCGCGCTCGAGCTCTTCCAGCACGCGCGCAAACCGCCCCAGCCCCTCGGCGTCGCCCACGACCAGCAGCGCGTTAGCGCTCGCATCCACCGAGACCTCGACCGCCTCGGCCCCCGGCACGCCGGCGACCTGCGCCTCGTAGATCGCCATCGCGCGATCACGCACACCCGCCGCGTCACCCGCGGCGATTGGGAAGACGCGCAGCGTGCGCTCCACCGGCACCGCCGACAGGTCGTTGAGGATCTCCTCGACCCGCGCGAACGTCGTGTCGTCGCCCGCGACGATGAGCGTGCCCGACCGCGGCTCGGTCTCGATGACCACCTGGACCGGCTGACGCCCGGGCTCGCCCGGGGCCGCGAGGTTGCCCTGGCGCGCCAGAGCCGTCAGCGTGCGCGAGATCGCGTTCAGGTCGCCGCGCGTGACGCGGTAGGTGCGCAGCTGCGCCACCGGCGGGAGCTGCACCACGTCGAGCTTCGCCGCGAGCTCGCGCAGGCTCTCGATGCGCTCGGCCGGCGCATCGATGATCAGGCTGTTGCTCGACGGATCCGCCGAGACGGTGACTTCCTTCGGCTCGCGCAGCCAGGGCATCGGGCGACCGAAGCGGTCCAGCGGCACCGGGGGCTCGGCGTATAGGCGGTCCATCGCGCTCGCGACCGCCTCCGCCCGCGCCACTTTGAGCGGGAAGAGCACCGTCTCGCGCGCCGGGCCGGCCCGCTCGCCGCGGTTCAGGTCATCCACGAACGCGCGGATCTCGTCGAACAGCTCCGCGTGCGCGCTCACGATCAGCGTGTTCGTCCCCGCGTCGGCGCGGACCTCGACCGGTCGCGCCACGCGGTCGGCCTGCGGGCGACGCCCGTACTGATCGCTCAGCATCCGCGAGATCGCCGCCGCGTCGGCCGTGCGGAGTTGGAGCATCCGCAGCGGGGGCTGCTCGGCCGGCTCGATCGTGTCCAGCCGGCGCACAAAATCCGCGATCAAGCGGTGCTGCGCGTCCTCAGCCGTCACGAGCAAGCCGTTGGTCCGCTCGATCACGCGGATCGTCGGCTCCGGCACCGCGCGGGCCGGGTCGATCGGGTCGGCCTCGCCCAGGAGCTCGCGCAGCGGGATCACCACGTCCGCCGCCGACGCCTGGCGCAGGTCGATCAGACGGGTCGTCCGCTCCGGCGCGACCAGGCGCTGAGCATCGGTCAACGCTTGCTGAAAAAGCGCCAGCCCGCGCGACGTCCCGCGGAGCAGGAGCGAGCCGCTCGCCTCATCGATGCTCGCGCTCACCTCGCCCGCCTCGGCTTCGGGCATCCCCGCGGCGATCGCGCGGTAGAGCTCCTGCGCGCGCTCGATCGCCTTCAAAGGCTCCGGCGTCGTGAGGCGCACCACGCGGAACTCCCGCTCCACGCGCTCGGCGGCGTCCAGGCGATCGATCAACTCCTCCACCACCGCGAACTGCGACGGCTGCGCGCGCACGATCAGCACGCCGAGCTCGTCCACCGCCTCCAGCTCCGGCCCGCGGTACTCCACGCCCTCCGGGCCTTCCAGCAGCGGGCGTGCCAGACGCGCGAGCTGCTCGCCCAGCACGCTCGGGCGCAGGCGCACCGGCTCGTACCGGCGCGTCTCGCGATCCACCACGACCGACTCGCCCGCCGAGCGGATCAGACGCTCGAACCGCGTGAGCGCGGCGCGGCTGGCGATCAGCGTCAGCGAGCCCGACTCCGCGTCGAGCTGAGCCGTCACCGGGTCGCGCTCCGCGTCGCCCGAGAGCGTGTCGAGCTCTCGCGCCCGCTCCAGCAGGCGGGCGGCCTGTGCGGGGTCGAGGCGGAGCGTCCGGACTTCCCGGTCCGCGTCCGCGGGCACGTCCAGCCCGCGGAGCAGACTCGCGAGCGCGTCCACGTCGCGGGACGGGCCGGCGGCGATGAGCCCGCGCCCGTCCGGGGCGGGGGCCGTGCGGAGCGACTGGGACTGCCGCGGCGTCAGCAGTCGCCGGGCGATCTGCTCGGCACGGCTGGCGTCCACGTGCGAGAGGCGGAGCGTGCGCGTCACGCTCTCGGCGCTGGCGTGGCGCGGCTGCCCGTTCGCGCCCGGGTCGACCTCCCCGATCAACGCCGCCGCCTGCGCAAGCAGGCCCGGCGTGCCGACGACGGTGACCTTGCCCACGTCCGCGAGCGGGAGGACGTCCGGACGCCGGCTCTGGGGGATGCTCGCGAACAGGCCGCGGAGCGCCTCGGCGGCGCGGTCGGCGGTGACTGTTTCGAGCGCGAAGGTCATCATCTCGCGTTCACCGCCGCCGACGCCGCCCTCCGGGCGGTCTAGGAGCTTGACGAGCTCTTCGACGGTCTCGATGCGGGTCCTGGGCCCGACGGCGATGACGCTGTTGGTGCGCCCGTCCGGCTGGATGCTGATCCCGCCGATGTCGACCTCTTCGACCATGCGCTGCTGGCCGTCGCGGTCGATGATGATCCGCTGCACGCGCGTGCCGACCAGTCCGCGGAGGGCCTGCACGACGGCGTTGGCGTCGGCGTGCTCGAGGCGGAACAGGCGGAACTCACTGTCGATCGGGCGGACCGAGTCGATGGTCTGCACGATGTCCCGGATGCGCCGGGCCTGAGCCGCCGACTCGACCACGATCACCATGTTCTGCACCGGGAGCGGCGTCACACGCCCGTGCGGACCGATCAGCGGCTGGATGCGCTCGGCGACCTGCTCGGCCGTCGCGTTGCTCAGCGGGATGGTCACCGTCACCATCTCGTCGGGCGGAAAATCGTCCAGCGCGCCGGGCTCGGTCACGCGGGTCGGCTTGCGCGCAGCGTCCTGGAGCGTCGCGAGATAGAGGAACCCGCCGTCGTGGCGGAGGCGACGGTCAAACGCGGCGAGGTTGAGGTTGAGGATCGTCATCGCCTCGTTAAAGGCGTAGTCCTGCCCGCTGACAAAGCTCATCCGCCCGTTGGGCACCGGGGCCTCGCGGATGACCGGCAGCCCGGTGCGCCGGCTGAAGAAGTCCAGCACCTGCTCGAACGAGGCGTCTTGGAAGTTGAACCGCAGGCGGAGGGTGTCGACCGCGACGGGCGCCTCCTGACCCCGATCCGCTGCCGGTTCGGGCTCGGCTTCCACCGAGACCGCGAACCCCGAGGCCGCGATCAATGCCGCGGCCACGACCCCCGACGACAACTTCCTGTGTCGCATGCGCGCTCCTTCCAGAACCGTCACCGCGAGTCTACACGACCGAGCGCCCGCCGATCGGCGAGGGTCTCCCCGGCGGACACTTCGTACCGAACGCCGTCCGCTTCGAATATCGCACGCTCGCCGCCCGCCGACTCCAGGCGGAGACCGAGCACCCCGTCGCCCACACCGAGCACCCGCGTCTGTCGGTTGCCCGTGTGCTCCATCCAGACCTCGACACCCGGCGCGACGGAACCCGAGCCGGCGCCAGTGTTTGGCGCGACCGTTTCCACGATGCCCACGATCCGCCAGCGGTCATAGGGCGGGGGGGGCGGCGGCGGAGGAGGGGGCGGCGGCGGCGCGGGACGCTCGGCCACGCGGACGGGCTCCGGCTCCGGCTCGGGCGGCGGCGGCAGGAACGGGTTGGGCGCGAGAAACGCGCGCCAATGCGCCGCGTCGAGGCTCGCGACGGAGATCGGCGCGGGCCCGTCGGGCTCGGCGAGGTCCGGCATGAAGGCCGAGGCGACCTGCACCGTCAGCGTGAAGCTCGACCGCTCGCGCCCTTCGGGGCGGATCGAGAACCGGTCGACGCGGTGGGCCCAGGGCTGAGCCTGGACCGCGGCGAGCGTCCGGAGGCAGGCCTCCAGCGAGCCCTTGCCGGTGAGCTGGCCCTGGATGATGACAAAGTCCGGGCGCTCGCGGAGGATGCGCTGCATCCCGCGGCCCACGCGCTGGCGCCCGGCCGGGTTCTCCGCGCCGCGGGGCTGGCTGGTGGTCACGACGACGTCGGTGAGCGACGCCTCGCCCGCGAGCTCGCTGAGGCGGGTGCGGAAGCGATGGACGGCGGCGTCGCCGTCGCGCCCGAGGGTGGTCTTGCCGAACGCCGCGAGGCGGGCGCGGGCCGCGCTCGCGTTGGCGAGGATCTGCTGGCGTTCCTGGACGGCCTGGAGCTCGGCCCGCATCTCGGCGCGGAGGGCGCTCGCCGGGCCCGCGTAGACCACGTACCACCCGGCGAAGAGCAGCCCGATCGCGATCGCGACGCCGGCGAGGATGATGAGGCGCGTCTTGAGACGAGGATCGATCATCCCTCACCCCCTTCGCCGGCGGGGGGCGCCGCTCGCGGCGGCGCGACGGCGGAAGTTGTGAGGATGAACGTGAACCGGTCCGGCACGTCCGCGCCCTGGGTCGTGACGCGGTAGACGCCGGCGTCGATCAGGCGTTGCCGCAGCGCGTTGGCGACGGCCCGCTCGGTCACGCGCCCCTCGATATCCAGACGCACGGTGCGGTCGACGCTCCATCGCCCTTCGTAATACGTGTCGCGACGCGTGGGGCGGTAGACCGGGGAGGCGTCGACGCTGCCGCCCAGGGCGTCGAGGATCGCGCGCTCGCCGGGGGGGAGCTTCTCGCGCAGCGCGACGAGATGGGCGAGCCAGTCCGGGTCGCCCTCGGCCCAGCGTTCGGCGTGCTGGAGGCGGGCGTCGGTCCGGAAGAACTCGACGACCTGCCCGGAGAGGTCGTCCTTCTGCGCGCGGACGGCGGCGACGCGGGCCGACATCGAGTCCAACTCGCGCTGCGCCAGGAGCCACCCGCCGGCCGCGAGGATGCCGAGCAGCGCGACGACCATCATCGCGCGCACGCGCACGGCGGCGCTCGGGTCGGGCGGCTTGCTCGGGTGCAGGAAATCCAGGCCCTCTCGCCCCGCGCTCTCGGCGAGCGCGAGCCCGACCAGCGGCGCAAGGCGGGAGATCGACGCCGGGTCGCACTCGTCGGGCCAGACCGCGTCCGCCGGGTCGAGCACGATCGCGGGGCGGTCGGTCGATTCGGCGCACCGCTCGGCGATGTCGCTCACCGCGCGCTCGGCCCCCACCACCGCGACGGTGACCGACGCCCCGCCGGCGGCTTGCAGCAGCGCCGTCCGCGCCGCTTCCACCGCGACGGTGCGCTCCAGCGTCGCGCCGGGCGCGAGCTCGGTCTCCCGCGCGAGCAGGAGCTCGGCGTCGTCCACCGTGACAAACTCCGCCCAGCCGGGGCCGGTCGCGACGGCGAGCGTCGGGCCCTGCACGGCGGCTCGGCGGACGAGCTCGGCCGTCCCCTCGGCCCGGAGACGAACGCCCGCGAGGCGCACGCCCGAAGCCACGGCGAGCTCGCGCGCGAAGGCGAGGCGATCCTCCGGCAGAGCCGCGGCGAGGATCGTGCGTTCGGCCGGCTTAGCGCGGGGCGCGTCGCGGTCGGCTTCGGACTCGGGGTCGTCTTGGTCCAATCGCCCTTGGTCGCTCGGGATCACGCAGTCAAAGACCACGTCCTGCACAGGGACGGCCTGGGCGCGGAGCAGCGCGAGACGGGCCGCGCCGGGCGTCTCGTTGGGGAGCAAGGCGGCGGGGACGGGGACGCGTTTGAGGACGACGTTGCCGCGGGGCAGGGCGAGGATGGTGCGTTTGGTGCGCACGCCGGCGGCGTCGAGCTCGCCCCGGATCCATCGCCCGAGGTCGCCGGGCTCGGCGGGGTCGACGTCGCCGGGTCGGTCGGCGGTGACGGCGCGGGCGACGCGCGCGACGCCGGTGCGGACCGAGAGCTCCACGGCGCTGAGCCCGGCGGGCTCGATGCAGAGAACCAGCATGTGGCCGGTGTTCAAGGCTCGTCCTCCGTGACTGCGCGGGCGGGGGGCGACCATCGCCCGTGACGGACGCCGCGTGCGCCCGGCGCGGGCTGGGCGTTGCTCGGCGCCTGCGACGGCGCGGCCTGGGCGGGGCGCGTCGGCCTCACCGTATCCGATGGCGCGCGAGCGGGCGCGCCGGGCGCAGGGGCGGCTTGCGGCAGGGCTTCGAGGTCGCGGAGCGCGCGGACGACGGGCATCTCGGTCAGGTCCGCGATCATCGCGAGGCGCGGGCGGTCGGCGCTGAGGTCGATGACGGCTTCGAGGACGACGCGCGGGCGGAGCGGGGCGTCGGGCACGCCGGCTTCGCCGACCGCGCCGGCGATGCGGGCGGCGGCGCTGTCCATCGCGCCGGGGCCGCCGATGATGTCGTCGAACGGGTCGTCCTCGCCGGGCACGACGCCGCCCTCGATACGGACGCGCCACTGCATGGAGCGGACGGCGAGCCACTCGGTCGCCTGCGCGTACTCGGCGGGCGGGACGAGGCCCTGGCGGACGGGCCAGAAGAGGTCGCGGCGCGTCTGGTCGTCGAGCCCGTCGCGAGCGCCGACGATGGCTTCGGCTTGGGCGGCGTCGATGCCGGGCAGGGCCGCGAGGACCGGGGCGGGCGCGCGGTTGAGATCGACACGCCCGGTGTCGATCGGCTCGGCGTGCAGGGCGAGGACGTCGATGAGGGCGCGGCGTCGGTCGTCCTCGGCGTTCGCGATCCCCAGGCGATTGACCAGCGCGGGCATGGAGGCGGGGCGTTCGTCGCCGAGGCGTTCGAGGACGAACTCGGCGATCTCGGGCTCCACGCGCTGGGCGAGCGCGGCGCGCAGGTCGGCGTCTTCCTGATGGATCGGGATGCGGTCGAGCCCGGCTCGCTCTTCGCCGCCGGGGCCGGCGCCGGCCTGGGTGTTGGGGTCGAAGGCGGTGGCGGTGAGGAGGCGGGCGATCGCGCCGCCTTCGAAGCCGCCGGGCTCGGCGAGGATGAGGTCTTCCAGCGTGAGCCCGGCGATGGAGGCGAGGTCGGTGACGTCTTCGATCGGGGCGCGGGCCCGGGCGCGGAGGATGGCGTCGACGGCTTCAGGCGTGAGGTCTGGGATGGCGCTCAGGATCTCTCGCGTGGCGGTGTTGATGTCGAGGCGGGCGTTCTCGCTGGCGAGGCGTCCGTCGGTCGCGGGGTCGAGGTCGATGATCCGGAAGACGACGCGGGAGCCGTCGGGCAGGACGCGGAGGGTGAGCCCCTGCCCGACGTCGGGCGCGTCGCCGCGGAGGACGGCGTCGCGCTGGGTCGCGAGCTGGGCGAGGACGGCGTCGAGCCCGCTCTCGGCGGCGGCGCGGGCGTGGGCGGCGTGCTGGGCGTGGGCGGTGCGGGCGCGCTCGGCGCCGGAGACGACCAGGGCCGTCGTGCCGGCGAGGGCGCCGATGAGGATCACGATCAGCACGGCGAAGAGCGCGAGGGCTCGACGGGGTTGTTGGCGCGGGCGCTTGGTCATGGCGCGGCTCCCCCGGTGGTGGACGGCGTGCCGGGATCGAGCAAAGCGAAGATGCGCACGCGGTCCGGCGGTCGCGAGACGCCTTCCGGGAGGTCGTCGATCCGGACGGCGGCGGCGACGCCGAAGGGATCGTCGTCGGGCACGGGGGCGGCGGTCGGGCTGGTGTTGTTGGTCATCGGAAGACCGGGCGGCGTCTCGCGGCGTGCGCGCGCACCGACCTCCGACGGGGCGAACCAGAGCGCGATCTCGACCGCGTGGGGGAAGCGGCCGACCTGGGCGGCGTCGAAGCGATCGAGCCACTCGCGCCCGTTGAAGGACCGGACCTGGACGCGCTCGAAGGAGGCCGGGAGTTGGTCGCTCCCGCGCGCGAGGGCGATCGTGACGCGCTGGTCGGCTTCGTGGAAGCGGAGTTCGAAGGTGCGCCGGGCGAGGGCGGGCGTGTCGGCGTCGAGGGCGGCGCGGGCGTCGCGCGTGGCGAGGCGGAGAGCCGCGGGCTCGGCGTTGAAGCCTTCGGCGGCGAGGGTTGCGGAGGCGAGGGCGCGTTCGACGGCTTCGAAGATTGCGCCGGCGGCGCGGTCGCGTTCAACGGCTTCGAGCACGCGGGCGCGGGCGTCGATGATGTTCCAGGCGAAGGCGGCGACGCCGGCGGAGAGGATCACGAGCAGGGCGATCGCCAGGACGACTTCGAGCAGTGTGAAGGCTCGGGCGGTCATGGCGTCACCTCGGCGGGGCTGAGGCGGAAGAGGCCGGCGGTGGTCGCCTCGGCGAGGGTGCGACCTTGCGGGTCGATGCGGCGGGCGGTGATGCGCGCGAGGGTGAGCCCCGCGAAGGGTGTGGGCTCGGTCTCGATCTCCAGCTCCCAGCCGGTGGCTTCGGGGGGTGCGTTGTCGAAGGCGGCCCCGGCGGAGCCGTCGCCCGCGGCGAGGGCGCGGGGGTCGGCCGGGCCGATGAGGCTCTCCGGACCCGCGAGACCGGCGCGGAGCCTGGCGAGGGTCGAGGCGGCGAGATCGCTCGCGACGGCGGCATCGCGCGTGCGCGCGGCGGTGTCGAGCGCGCGGCGCGTCGAGCCGAGGATCGCGAGCCCGGCGGCGACGAAGATCGTGATCGCGGCGATGAGCTCGAGCAACGCGGCCGCTTTGGATTGGTGCCGGCGTCGCGGCGTGCGCACGTTCACGGCGCACCGCCTCGCCCCGGCGCGGGGAAGAAGGGGTCGTCGAACGGCTGGAGATCCCAATCGTCGTCGAACGCATCGAACCGCGGGTCGTCGACGGTCGAGGGCTGGAGCGTGGGCGGCGTCGGCTCGGGCGGCGCGTCGGACGCGTCGAGCCAGCGGAGGCGGACGATGCCGGGATACGGCACGACTTCGACACGGGCGCGGCGATCGCCCGGGGCGCGGGCCTCGGCGGACGTGAGGGCCCGGAGGGCGCCGTCGGGCATGATCAGGGCGATCGAGATCCCGCCGGCGGGGAGCGGCTGGCGCACAAAATCGGTCGCGACGGGGCGGGCGTTGTCGGTCGGTGCGGGCTCGCCGAGGAGGGTGGCGCGGGGGTCGGCGTTGTCGCGCGCGTTCGGTGTGAACGGGTCGGCGCTCTGGTCGGCGGGGTGGATGAAGACATCGCGCGGCAGTGTCAAGAGGACGCGTCCGGGTTGATCGCGAGCGGCGTCGGGGTCTGGGGCGGCGCGGTCTTCATCCGCGTCGGCGTCGAGCGGGATGAGGACGAGTTGCTGGCGGGTGTCGGCGCGTTCGCGGACGACCAGGAGCATGGGGCGTCCGGCGCGCTGCGCGTCGAGGCGGGCGTGGATGGTGGCGGCTTCGATCTGGGCGGCGGTCTCTTCGGCGGCTCGCTGGCGGGCGAGGTCGAGCAGGGGCGGGAGCGCGGCCGCGGTGAGCGCGGCGAGGAGCGCGATCGCGATCGCGACCTCGAGCAGGGTGAAGGCTCGGCGTGGGGAGCGGGCACGTGGTGTCGCGGGGCCGAGCATGGGTGTGGTCGCGGGCGTGGCGCTCATGGGGAAGGGTTGAACGCCCACCCGCTCGGGCCCGCGGTGCGGGTGGCGGGTGGGCGTTGGCCCTTGTCTGGTGGTTTGGCGGCGGGTCAGTTGCCGCCGAGGACGTCGCCGAAGCCGCCGCCGCCCATGCCGTTCTGGTCTTCGGACCAGTTGGTGATGTCGTCGTCGGTGCCTTCCTGTCCGTCGGGGCCGTTGGACCAGAGGTCGTATCGGGACTCATCGGCGAACTCGGAGACCTGGCGGTAGCCCCATTCGTTGCCCCAGCGGTCGCGTGGCATGGGGTCGTTGAGGTAGGCGCGCCAGCGTTGTTCCTGGGACTCGTTGTCGACCTGGAGGGCGTTGCGGTCCCAGAGGACGGCGAGGCCTTCTTCGTCGGTGGGCCAGCGGTTCATGTCGAAGTAGAACTGGTCGAGGGCCTGTCGGAGGGTGTTCATGTCGACGCGGGTGAGCTCGACGTTGGCGTCGTCGCGTCGTCCGAGGAGGGCGATGCCGACCAGGCCGGTCAGGGCGACGACCAGCGCGATGACGATCATGACTTCGATCAGCGTGAACCCCCGTCGCCCGCGGAGGCGGACGCGGACGGGGGCTCGGCGGGGGCGTGTGTTCTGCATGTGGCTCTCCGTGGCGTGGTCAGGTCTTCCGTGACTGGGTGGCGCGATCGGGTGGGATCGCGGATCGATCGGCGGACGCCGTGTCCGCCGACGGGTGGTGCGTTCTTTAGGCTAGTCTACACTAGCAAGAATCCAAGACGGGCACAACCCCTCGAGACGCGTCTCCGATCGCTTCCCGAGGGGCTGGGCGATCGTTGGGGGCGTTGCCGACGCTACCCGCGGGTCGGTGGCGGGTTGCGGCGGCCTGGCGGCTGGTCGCTACCCGGCCTGGAGTTGGGTCATCGGCAAAATGAGCGCGATGGCGACAACGGCGACGACGCCGGCGATTGCGAGGAGCATCGCCGGCTCGATGAGCTTGATCGCGGTGGAGAGCAGTCGGTCGACGCGGCGTTCGATGGTCTCGGCGATGGTGACCAGGACCTGGTCGAGGGTGTTGGCGTCCTCGGCGACGCTGATCATCTCGACGATCTCGGTTTCGAACAGGCCGCTGTCGCCGAGGGGGACGGCGAGGCGGTCGCCCTGGCGGACGGCTTCGGTGGCGGCGTCGATCGCGTCTTCCATCAGGAGGTTGCCGGCGGCTTGCTTGGCGATCTTCATGGCTTGGAGCATGGGGACGCCGTTGGCGAGGAGGGTGCCGAGCATGCGGCAGAAGCGGGCGGCGGCGAGGGAGCGGGTGATGGGCCCGACGATCGGGGCGCGGGTGCGAGCGATCGCGAGGGCGCGGCGGACGTCCTCGCGTTTGCGGAGGCGCCACCAGGCGATCGCGAGCAGGGCGGCGACGGCGATCGTGACCGGGCCGTAGGCGCCGAAGGCGTCGGAGAGGGCGAAGACGAAGGTGGTGATGGGCGGGATGCGGTCGAGGGATTCGAAGAGGGGACGGAACATGGGGACGAAGAACCAGAAGACGCCGAGCAGGATGAGCCCGCCAAAGACGACGAGGATGGCGGGGTAGAAGAGGTTGCCGACGATCTTGGCGCGCATCTCGGCCTGCTGCTCGACGAAGGTGCCGAGGCGGGCGAGGACCTGCTCGAGGAAGCCGCCCTTTTCGCCGGCGCGGACCATCGCGACGTGGATCGCGGGGAAGACCTCCGGGCGTCGCTCCATGGCGACGGCGAGCTCTTCGCCCTCGGCGACGCGGTCGGCGAGCTCGCGGAAGACCTCGGCCTCGCGTGGGCGGCTGGTCTTGGCGCCGAGGAGCTTGAGCGAGCGGAGGATGGGTACGCCGACGCGGATGAGGTCGGCGAGCTGGGTGTAGTTCATCGCGAGGCGTCGGGCTGGGAGGCCGGCGCGGAGGCGCGGGCGTTCTTTTTTCAGCCGGACGGTGATGGGCGAGAGCTTGCGGGCTTCGAGTTCGGCGAGGGCGACGGCCTCGGAGGGGGCGGCGATCGCGCCGGTGTCGCGGGCGCCGGCGGGGTTGATGGCGACGTACTCGAAGTTGGGCATGCTTTGGGGAGTGTACCGGAGGGGGGAGGGAAGATGGGGAGAGGGGGAGCCCGGACAAGCTGCGCCGGGGCGGCTCCGCGTTTCCGGGGCACCGGAGTGTTGAGAAAGAGAGTGTGTGTGTGTGTCAGAGAAGATGAGGGAGAGACGGGCGGGACGCCCGTCCCACCGAGGGTTGGAAGAAGACGAGGAGAGAGGGAGGCGGCTCGGGGAGCTGTGTCACGAAGGGGAGGGGAGGTTACTCGGCGAGGAGGGCTTCGAGCTTTTCGATGAGTTCGGGGGCGTCGGGGCGGGTGCGGGGTTCGTAGCGGGCGACGGCGTGTCCTTGGCGGTTGACGAGGAACTTGGTGAAGTTCCAGCGTGGCGGGCCGCCGAGGGGTTCGTCGAGGGCGGCGAGCTGCTGGTAGAGCGGGTGGGGTTCTTCGCCGGTGACGGTGATCTTGGTGAAGAGTGGGAACTCGACGCCGTAGGTGGTTTCGCAGAACTCGGCGATCTGGCGGTTGGTGCCGGGCTCCTGGTTGCCGAAGTCGTTGGCGGGGAAGGCGAGGATCTCGAAGCCGAGCTCGTGGTACTTCTCGCGGAGGGCTTGGAGCTGGGCGTATTGGGGCGTGAGCCCGCATCGGCTGGCGACGTTGACGATCATGACGACGCGCCCGCGGAAGCGTTCGAGGTCGACGGGCTGGCCTTCGATGTTGTCGATGGTGTAGTGCAGGACGTCGGCGGGGTGGCGTTCGCCGACGGGCTGGAGGGCGGCGGGCTGCTCGGCGGCCCCGGCGTCGGCTGGGGCGTTGAAGGCGAGGGCGGCGGCAATGGCGCCGGTCGCGAGGAGTGCGGCGGCGAGGGCGGCCGGGGCTTGAGTGCCGATCGAGCAGCAGGGCATGGCGTGATCTCCGGGGGGTAGGTTGTGCATCCTGTGCGTGACGGTACGCGAAACGGGCGGGCTGGTGCGCGATCGGGTTCGCTCGCCTGGGCTCGGTAGGATTCGCGGTATGGTCGAGCTTCGACGTTGCGTGCGACTCGTGATCAACCCGCCGGGGGCGGGCGGTGATGCTGGTGCGCCGGATTTTTCGGGTGTGAACGGGTTCGGGGGGACGCCGGCGGCCCGGGGGCTGGCGCGGTATTACGAGTTCGAGGTGACGTGCCGGGGCGAGGCGGACGCGGCGACGGGGTATCTGATCAATATCAAGGACGTGGATCAGGCGGTGCGGGCGACGGTTGGGCCGCGGGTGTTCGAGGCGTGCCGGGATGAGCCCTGGGTGGAGGCGTCGGCGTTGCTGCCCGGGCTGGCTGCGTCGCTGGCGGGGGCGTTGCCGGTGGCGCTCGTGGGGCTGCGATGGCGGGTGACCCCGACGTACAGCGTGGAGGTTGAGATGGACGGCGGGCGCGAGAGGGGCGGCGTGGTGGTGCTTCGGCAGCGGTTCGACTTCGCGGCCGCCCATCGCTTGCACGACCCGGCGCAGAGTGACGAGGCGAACCGGGCGCTGTTCGGCAAGTGCAACAACCCGAGCGGGCACGGGCACAACTATCAGGTCGAGCCGGCGGTGGAAGTGCCGAGCGAAGGGGGCGGCTTCACGCTGGCGGACCTGGAACGCCTGACGGAGGCGGCGGTGATCGAGCCGTTCGACCACACGCATCTGAATAAGGACACCGCAGATTTCGGGCCGGGGGGGGTGAACCCTTCGGTGGAGCACATGGCCCGGGTGTTTTTTGAGCGGCTGGCGGGTGCGATGGCGGCGGACGAGGCCGGGCGAGGGGCGCGGCTGCGATCGGTTTGTGTATGGGAGACCGATCGCACGAGTGCGACCTACGGGGTGTGAAACGCGGGTTGGCGTGCTGTGACGGGCGGTGAGACGAGGCTGTGTGCCCCGCGCGGGGTGGCGTGGCGGCTCGGGTTTTCTCGGACGTGATTGCGGCGCGGTGCATCGCGAGCCGATGAAAGGGTGTAGTTGTTGACGTGCGGCTCGGTGATCCGAGGGCCGGGCGGTAGACTCCGTGTGACGTCCGGGCGTTTGTGGGCCTTTGGGCGCGAGGGTGTTGGCTTATGGGCATCGGCGTTGTGCTGCTGGAGCGTGGTCTGCTGAGCAAGGCGGACCTGGAGGCCGCGCTGGCCGAGCAGCGTTCGACCGGTGAGCGACTGGACCGCGTGCTGGTGCGGATGGGGCTGGTCGATCGGGAGCAGGTGCTCGAGGCGATCGGCGAGCAGTTCCACATGCCGGTGGTCGACCTGGCGGGTCTGGACGTCGAGCAGGCGACGCTGGACATGCTGCCCGCGAAGCTGGTGTACCGGCAGAATTGTGTGCCGATCATGTTCAGCAGCGGGCGGCTGACGGTTGCGACGAGCGACCCGTTCGAGCTGAGCGTGCTGGACGAGTTGCGGATGCTGACCGGGTGCGCGATCGACCTGGTGCTGGCCGACGAGGAGGAGCTGCACAAGTTCATCCGCGCCAACTACGGGGTGGGCGGGGACACGCTGGACGAGCTCGAGGGCGAGTCGCGCGGGTCGAAGGCGCCGACGAGCGAGGACGCCGAGGCGCAGGCGGAGATCGAGCAGGCGCAGGAGGCGTCGGTCGTCAAGCTTGTGAACGACGTGCTGGCGGAGGCGATCGCGGAGCGCGCGACGGACGTGCACATCGAGCCTTACGAGCGTGAGCTGATCGTCCGGTACCGGATCGACGGCGTGCTGCAGCGTGCGAACGTGCCGTCGACGATCAACCGGTTCGGCGCGGCGATCGTGAGTCGATTGAAGATCATGGCGAACCTGAACATCGCCGAGAAGCGCAAGCCGCAGGACGGACGGATCACGTTCCGGCAGCGTCGCAAGGGTCGCGGCGTCGAGGAGTTTGACCTTCGTCTGAGCGTGATCCCGATGCTGTTCGGCGAGGGGATCGTGCTGCGCGTGCTGAACAAGTCGGCGGTGCTGATGGACCTGGACGACCTCGGGATGCCGAGCCGCGTGCAGGCAACCTGGGACCGCCTGATCACGCGCCCGCACGGGATCGTGCTGGTGACCGGGCCGACCGGGAGCGGCAAGAGCACGACGCTGTACGCGTCGCTGAACCGGATCGTATCGGACGCGGTGAAGGTGATCACGGTCGAGGACCCGGTGGAGTATCACGTCGGGGGTGTGAACCAGATCCAGGTGAACACGCAGACGGGCCTGAGCTTCTCGGCGGGTTTGCGGTCGATCCTGCGTCACGACCCGGACGTGGTGATGGTGGGCGAGATCCGCGACAAGGAGACGGCCGAGACGGCGATCCAGGCGTCGCTGACCGGTCACCTGGTGTTCAGCACGCTGCATACCAACGACGCGTGCGGGGCGACGACTCGGCTCTTGGACATGGGCGTGGAGCCGTTTCTGGTGTCGAGCTCGGTGGAAGGCGTGCTGGCGCAGCGTCTGGTGCGCCGTGTGTGCGCCGAGTGCGGGCACGGGTACGAGCCGGAGCACGGGGAGACGCCGCCGGACTTTGAGCTGGGGGCTGGCGGGATGCTGACGCGTGGGAGCGGCTGCCGCGCGTGCCGGCAGACGGGGTACCGGGGTCGGCTCGGGATCTACGAGCTGCTGCGCGTGTCGGACGAGGTGCGCGAGATGATCATGTCTCGGAAGAACGCGCCGGAGATCTCGGCCAAGGCGTTCAAGGATGGGGACCTGGCGACGCTGAAGCAGGACGGGTACGCGAAGGCGCGGGCCGGGGTGACGACGATCAGCGAGGTGCTTCGCGCGGTGAGCGTGTAGGTTCTGTTTAGATGTTTGGTGGGACGAGCGTCCCGCCTGTCACTCTCACGCTCTTCATGCGCACCGCACCCGGACTCCAGAGAGCAATTCGGATACCTGTTGAGCAAGGAGCGTTGGAGAGACGGGCGGGACGCCCATCCCACCGAGCTTCCGAAGTCGCTTCACGAGGCGTATTCGAGCCGTCAGATAGAACCGAAGTCCGGCTGAACCAACCCGGCGACCTCACCGCCACCAGGTCGTCGCGCCGTATTCGGCGGTGTCGCCGAGTTCTTCGGCGATGCGGAGGAGCTGGTTGTACTTGGCGTTGCGGTCGCTGCGGCATGGGGCGCCGGTCTTGATCTGCCCGCAGTTGGTGGCGACGGCGATGTCGGCGATGGTCGCGTCCTCGGTTTCGCCCGAGCGGTGGCTCAGCACGCAGGCGTAGCGGTTGCGGTGGGCGTGGTTGACGGTGTCGAAGGTTTCGCTGAGCGTTCCGATCTGGTTGACCTTGACCAGCACGGCGTTGGCGCAGCCTTCCGCGACGCCGCGTTCGACGAATCGCTTGTTGGTGACGAACAGGTCGTCGCCGACGAGCTGGACCTTGTCGCCGAGGCGGGCGGTGAGCTTGGCCCAGCCTTGCCAGTCGTTCTCGGCCAGCCCGTCCTCGATGGAGCGGATGGGGTACTTCTCGCACCAGGCGGCCCAGAGGTCGATCAGGTCGTCGGAGCTGAGGATCTCCTGGCTGGAGCTGAAGAACTTGTAGCCTTTTTTGCCGTCCTTTTCGGCTTCGTTCCAGAGCTCGCTGGTCGCGGGGTCGAGGGCGACGAAGATCTGCTCGCCCCACTTGTAGCCGGCTTTGTCGACGGCTTCTTCGATGACCTTGAGCGCGTCCTCGTTGTCGGCGAGGTCGGGTGCGAAGCCGCCCTCGTCGCCGACGGATGTGGACATCTTGCGGGCTTTGAGGACGCTCTTGAGGGTGTGGTAGATCTCGACGCCGGCGCGGAGGGCCTCGTTGAAGTCGTCGAAGCCCCAGGGCTGGATCATGAACTCCTGGAAGTCGACGGTGTTGTCGGCGTGCTTGCCGCCGTTGAGGATGTTGAGCATAGGGACGGGAAGGGTCTTGGCGGCGGAGCCCCCGAGGTAGCGGTAGAGGGGGAGCCCGCTGGCTTCGGCGGCGGCTTTGGCGACGGCCATGGAGACGCCGAGGATGGCGTTGGCGCCGAGCGAGCCCTTGTTGTCCGACCCGTCGATCTCGATCATGGTGCGGTCGATGAGCTCCTGCTCGCGGGCGTCGAGACCCTCGACAGCCGGGGCGATGCGGTCGATCACGTTGTCGACGGCTTCGGTGACGCCTTTGCCCATCCAGGGCTTGCCGCCGTCGCGGAGCTCGGCGGCTTCGTGCTCGCCGGTGCTGGCGCCGCTGGGGACGGCGGCCCGCCCGATCGCGCCGCTGCTGAGCCCGACCTCGACCTCGACGGTCGGGTTCCCGCGGGAATCGAGCACCTGGCGGGCGTGGACGAGTTCGATGTCGAAAGCCATGGCGTGGGGCTCCTGCAAAGAGTCGGGGGAACGAAGGTCCGGGGGCGGGTCGTCCCGCCCGCGTGATCCTACCCGCCCGCCAAGGGCGCGAGGGCGGGCGAATGGCGCTCGGCGTGCGCCAAGATCGGGTTCAATCCGGAATCTGGGCGTAGCGGCGGTGCGGGGGCGGCGCGGGCGTGGTATGTTTCGTGCGAGCCGAGCCGGCGCCGGACGCGCGGGCGACAGGGGAGGCCGATGCCCACGACACCGGAAGGATTCGCCGCCCGTATCGACCGCCTGAAGGCGGACCTTGTCGACCAGGGGCGGCGCGTGCAGGCGCTGGTGGAGCGTTCGTTCGAGGCGGTCTATGCGCGGGACGCGGCCGGCGCGGCCCGCGTGATCGACGACGACGACCCGATCGACCGGGCGGACGTCGACATCGAGCGGGCCTGCGTGCAGCTGCTCGACGACGCGACGCGCGAGGGGGCGGCGATCGGGCACAGCCAGCTCCGCGCGGTGCTGACAATCGTGAAGGTGAACAACGAGCTGGAGCGGACGGCCGACGCGGGTGTTTCGGTGGCCGAGCACGTCGCGGAGCTGGTCGGGTGTACGGGTGAGCCGCCGGAGACGTTCCGGGTGATGACCAACTCGGTGGTCGGGATCATCCGGGACGTGAACTCGGCGTACAAGCACCTGGACGCGGGGCTGGCGAAGCTGGTGCTCCAGTCGGAAGACGCGGTGGAGGCTTTTAAGCTCGCGATCCTTCGGGACCTGGAAGAGCAGGTCGCGAGCGGAGCGATCTCAGTCGACCTGGCGTTCACGCTGGGGCAGATCGCGGGCGAGTGCGAGCGGATCAGCGACTACTGCACGAACATCGCCGAGCAGGTGATCTACGTCGCGACGGGGGCGATCGTGCGCCACACGGACGCGGGGTGGGTCGAGACCGGGCGGTCGGGGAGCGACGAGGGCGAGTAGCGCGAGCGCATGCCGTGGCACGTGTGAAGAGTCAGACGCCGGCGGCTCGCTCGGCTTCGGTGCAGACCGCTTCGAGAGCGTCGCAGGCGTAGCGGATGTCCTGGGGGCTGATGAAGGGGCCGACGCTGAGGCGGAGGGCGCCGACGGGTTGGTCCGGTGCGAGTGTGCCCGGCTCTTGGGCGGCGGTGGCGAAGGACTCGTGGGCGCGCGGGGCGCAGTGGATGCCGGCTCGGGCGAGGATGCCGAACTCGTGTTCGAGTCGGTCGGCGAGATCTCGCGCGGGGATGGTGTCGTGGGCGAGGCTGAAGACGCCGAGCCGGTCGCCGACACCTTGCGGGCCGAGGAGGCGGAGTCGTTCGAGGCTGCCGCGGATGTTGAGCGAGGCGATCATGGTTTCGACGAGGGCGCGTTCGTGGGCCCAGAGCCGGTCGACGCCTCGTTCGAGGATCCAGGCGACGCCTTCGCTGAGCCCGGCGAGGCCGATGGTGTTGTGGGAGCCGGCCTCGTAGCGGTCGGGCATGGTGTCGGGGTGCGTGTCGAGTTCGCTGAGGCTGCCGGTGCCGCCCTCGCGGGTGGTGGCGACGATGCGCTCCATGCCTGGGCGGAGGTAGAGCGCGCCGGTGCCGAGCGGGCCGAGCAGGCCCTTGTGCCCGGGGAAGGCGAGCAGGTCGACCTGCATCGCTTCGACGTCGAGGGGAATGTGCCCGACGGACTGGGCGGCGTCGACGAGGAAGGGGACGGCCATGTCGCGGCAGATCGCGCCGATCTCGGCGATCGGCTGGACGGTGCCGCTGACGTTGCTCGCGTGGACGACGGCGACGAGGGCGGTGTCCTTGCCGATCGCGGCTTTGATGTCTTCGGGATCGACCAGGCCCGTCTCGGGATCGACCGGGACGCAGGTCCAGACGCAGTCGCCGTCCTCGGCGAGGGCGTTGAAGGGGCGGAGGACGGAGTTGTGGTCCATCGCGGTGGTGACGAGGTGGACGCGGGCGCCGGGGCGTGTTCGCCTGCGGTGGCGGACGACGCCGGCGATCGCGAGGTGGAGCGCGTCGGTGGTGTTGAGGGTGAAGACGACGCGCTCGGGCCCGGAACCGTGGATGAGGCGATTGATGCGTTCGCGGCAGGTGCGGAGGACGCGGGCGCCCTCGAGGCTCTCGGCGTAGCCGCCGCGCCCGGGGGACGCGCCGACGTGCTCGGCGTAGTGGCGCATCGCCTCGAGCACACGCGGGGGCTTGGGGAAACTCGTGGCGGCGTTGTCGAGATACAAACGGCGGGAGCGGTCCATCGGGGGACTGTACGCGCGGTGGTCTGAGGGGCGATGGGAAAGGATGGGAGCCGGGAAAAGCTGCGCCGCGGCGGCTTCGCGTTTCCGGGGCACCGGAGAGTTCAGAGAGAGAGAAGATGAGGGAGAGACGGGCGGGACGCCCGTCCCACCGAGGGTTGGGAGAAGCAAGGGTTGGGAGAAGAGGGACGCGGCTCGGGGAGCTGTGCCGGCGCGGCTAGGGCTTGGGGGCTTTGTAGAAGGGCATGGGGACGGTCTGGGCGTCGAGGTCGACGCGGCCGATGTCGACGCTGAGGGATTGACCGGGCTCGGCGTGCTCGCGGGCAACCATCGCCATCGCGATGGGGTAGCCGAGCGTGGGGCTGAGGCACCCGCTGGTAATCTCGCCGATCTGTTGGTCACCGGCGTAGACGGCGTGCCCCTGTCGGGGGCTGCGCTTGCCGTCGAGCTTGAGCCCGACGAGCATGCGCGCTGGCCCGCCCTCGGCTTGGGTCTTCTGGAGGGCTTCGAGGCCGATGAAGGGTTCGCCGCGTTCGTCGTCGGCCTTGTCCATGTTGATCGCGAAGTTGACGCCACAGGACAGGGCGTTGATGTCTTCGCCGAGTTCGTGCCCGTAGAGGGGCATGCCGGCCTCGGTGCGGAGGGAGTCGCGGGCGGCGAGGCCGGCGGGCTTGATGGGGGCGTCGTCGGCGTTGGGGTCGATGTCCTTCATCAGGAGCTTGAGGGCCATGCCGATCGCGTTGGCGGGGAGGATGACCTCGACGCCGTCCTCGCCGGTGTAGCCGGTGCGGCTCACGATGAGCTTGACGATCATCAGGTTCTTGACGGTGAAGCGGTAGCGTTTGAGCTTGGGGATCTCGCTGGAGACTCGGGAGATGAGGTCCATGACCTTGGGGCCCTGGATCGCGACCATCGCGGTCTTGAGCGTCTGATCGTCGATCGAGCAAGAGAGCTCGCCCGCGGCCCGGACTTCTTCGAAGTGGTTGAGCAGTTTCTCGCGGTTGGCGGCGTTGACGACGAGCATGAACTTGTCGTCGTCCATGCGGTAGATGAGCACGTCGTCCTTGACGCCGCCCTGCTCGTTGCAGACGAGGCTGTAGCGGGCCTGGCCCTCCTGCATGTCGTGGACGCGGCGTGTGCAGAGGCGTTCGAGGAGTCGTCGCGCGTGTCGTCCCTTGAACTCGACGCGGCCCATGTGGGAGACGTCGAAGATGCCGCCGCTGTTCCGCACCTGGTGGTGCTCGGCGAGGACGCCCGCGGGGTATCGGAGGGGCATCTCCCAGCCGGCGTACTCGACCATCTGCGCGCCGTGGTCGGCGTGGAACGAACGGAGCGGGCTCTTGTGCACGTGGGGCCTCCAAAGCGGCGCGGGATGGCGCCGGAGGCTCACGGTACACCCCCCGTGGGCGTGTCTCCACAGGATCGGGCGTGACGGGCTCGGGACGTTGGTTCAGGCGGCTTTGGCGACCCACGCCGCGACGGCCGGGGTGTTGGGGATCTCGACGCAGGCGAGCCCGATGTCGAACTCGCCGGGGCCGGCCTGCTCGCAGCGTCGGACGACGCCGGCGACGCATCCGGAGCCGCTGGACATGGGGCGCGGGAGGCGGATGAGGACGGTGTGCCCGACGCCGATCTCGCGTCCGGAGAGCAGTGCGAGGCCGCTGGCGGAGAGGTCCCGCGTTCGGCATCGGAAGGGGAGCCCGGGGATGCCGAGACGGTTGACGATGGAGACTTCGACGTGGAGGCTGAGGGCGGTTCGGTCGTGGCGTCGGTCCTGCATGGTGCCGCCGGGGTATGCGGGGGCGGGCTGGTCGCCTTCGAGGCAGACGCCGACGACGGGAACGGTGCCGGCGAGAGCTGCGGATTGCTGCTCGGCGAGCCACGCGGAGACGGCGGGGTGCATGGGGGCTGCGGCGAATTGGACGCCGACGACGTAGCCTCGCCCGGCTTCATAGTTGCAGCGTTTGACGTAGCCGAACATGATTCTGGGCTGGGCGCCCTGTTGTCGCTGGGTGAGGACTTGGATGAAGAGGCCGCGCCCTTCGTGGACCATGCGTTTGCTGCTGAAAGCGATGCCGCTGCGGCTGAGGTTGACGCCGATCGCGGCGAAGGTCGGTCCTGGGGTGCCGTCGAGCTCGAGCTCGGTGACGTGGATCTCGGCGCGGAGGCTGAATCGGTCGAACCGCTCGCGTTGGATGGGGGCCATGGGCTGGGCTCGCCCGCCGAGGCGCCCGCTTCGTCGGGGCACGCCTCCCCCGCCGCTCTGAAAGTGACCGTGATCAGGAAGTGCCATACCAACCCCTCTCAGCGGGGTTTAGCATCGGATTCAAGCGGCTCAGGCTCCAGCCGGAGGGGCGGGAGTTCGGGGTGAAACGCTCGGCCAAGCGACATTATCGATCAGGCGAACGCCGCCCACCCAACCCGCCACAAGCGCCCGACACGCCGAATTTGCCTCACCGGCACGCGCGTCCGGCTGGAGAGGGCGGAGCGTGTGGGCTTCTCGGACGACGGCGTACTCGGTCCGCACGCCGGCGTCTTCGAGCACGCGGCGCATCGCGTGCTCGGCGGCTTGCGGCGTTTCGGCGATCGCGCCGGCGGCGAGGGCCCGCGAGAGAGCCGCCGCTTGGAGACGGGGCCCGGGCGCGAGGCGTGCGTTGCGGCTGCTCATCGCGAGCCCGTCGGGCTCGCGGACGGTCGGGGCGGGCTCGATCACCAGCCCGGGGATGTGCTCATGCGCGATGGCGCGGACCACCTGGAGCTGCTGCCAGTCCTTCTCGCCGAAGACCGCGACCGCCGGCTCGCACATGCGGAAGAGTCGCAGCACGACCTGGGCCACGCCGGCGAAGTGCCCGGGACGGAAGGCGTCCTCGAGCCCGGGCTCGGTCGCGACCGGGGGGAGTGGCGGCGTCGGGACGTTCTCCCCGGGCGGGTAGACGTCCTCCGGGCGCGGCGCAAAGACCGCGTCGGCGCCCGCGTCGGCGCAGACCGCCAGGTCGTGGTCGAGGGTCTTTGGGTAGGCGGCGAAGTCGGCGGGGTCGTTGAACTGCGTGGGGTTGATGAAGACGGTGACGATGGCTCGCCGCCGTTGTTCGCGGGCCGTGCGCACGCCCCGGGCGATCAGCGCGGCGTGCCCGGCGTGGAGCGCCCCCATGGTGGGCACGAGCACGCACCCGTGCGGGGCGTCGTCGCGCAGTTCGTCGTTGTGGCGGAGGACCTGCACGCGGCAAGGGTATTGGGGATCGGACCGGCGGGCGTGCGTTATTTCAGTCGCGCTTCGATCCAGTCGGCGAGGGCCTTGCTCTCGGGCATGGGGACGAGGTCCATCTCGACGCGGTACTGCCCCTCGGACTCGTATTCGCAGGCGCGGACACGCCCGAAGAGCGTGACGGGCTTGTCGTCGATGAGGTGGACGGCCGTCACGATCATGCGGTCGACGTAGCACATCCGCCGGCTTTGGAATGCCATGGCGCTGCGGCAGATGGAGCGGGCCCGGGCCGACCAGGTCGAGCCGGGGCGGTCGCGGTCGTCGAGCTCGGCGACGTCGAGCTCGGCTTCGAATTTGCGCGGGGCGTCGGCGTCGGGTCGGAGCGTGCCGGACCGCGGGGCGTGCGGGATCGCTTCAGGGGGTTCGGCGGGCTCCGCGGCGGGCGGCGCGATCGGCTCTCGGCGACCCGGCGAGGGGGCGGCCCCGGGGTCGGGGCGGTGGATCTTGCCAGGGCCCGTGGGCGGCGGGGGCACGGTCATCCACCGGCTCGTGGCCTTCGCTGGGTTGGATTCGTCCGAAGCCATCGTCGCTCCGTTCCGCTTGGCCGTCGCCTTCGCCGCCCGACGCGCACACACCGCTCCGGGAGATTCGGCAACCGTTGGCATCGGTCGGCGGGGGTCGCGGTTCCAGTGTGCGTGCGGCCCGGATGAGAGGGTTTTTGCCCGCCCACGCCCCCGGACCGCTTCGGTCGGTGCATCCGCTACCCTTCGCGTCACCGGCGCATCTCGCGCCACTCACCCAAACCGCCATGCCTGCCACGCCCCGTGTCCATCTTTTGATCCCGACGCACGTGACTCGGCACCTGGGCCCGAGCCTGGCGTCGGTCGCGCTCCAGACCCGCCCGCCGGACTCGGTGACGCTGACCACCGACGGGCACGGGGCGGACGGTTCGATCGCGGAGTTGGTGGGCGAGGTGTGGCCGAGGGTGGCGTCGGCGATCCGGCGTCGCAGCCTGGCGTCGCCCCCGATGGTGCACGTGGCGCGGGATCACCAGGGTGAGCCGCGGCTGAACCAGGTCCGGAACAACGGGTTGCGCGCGATCGAACGTTGCTTCGGGGCGCGGGATCAGGACCTGGTGCTGGTCCTGGACGGGGACTCGGTGCTCGGCCCGTCGTCGGTGGCGCAGCACGCGGCGCTCGCGGCTCGGGGTGTCGAGCTGGTGATCCCCTACCGCTACGAGCTGGACCCGGCGCAGACGCGGGCGGTGACCGTCGATCGGGTGCTGGCGTCTGGGGACGGGGCGCGGTGGCTCGGGCAGCTCCCGACTGCGGCGCAGCGCCGGGAGCTGGGTCGTCGGCACGCCCGGTACGCGCTGCAGTGGGCGGGGCGATGGCTCGGGCTCGGCGAGGCCGGGCTGCTCAAGGCGCACAAACCCAAGACGCTCGGGGGGCATCACTCGGTGAGCGTGCGTGCGTTGCGCGCGGTGAACGGGTACGACGAGCAGTTCAAGGGGTTTGGGTTTGACGATGACGATTTGAGCCGTCGGCTGCACGCGCTGCGCCCGCGCGTGCGCGCGTGCGTCGCGGTGCGGTCGATCGGGGCGTACCACCTGCACCACGAGACGCGTCGCCCGTACGGGGTGACGGAAGGGCCGGATTACAAGCGGTTCCGCAAGGCCCGGGACGTGCGAGCGGTGCAGGGGTGGGCGAACCCGAGCCCGCAGCCGGAGCCGAGCGTGCGGTGGGTCTCGGCGTGAGCGCGCGTTCAGGGTCGGCGGAGGAGGAGGAGCCGGCGGACGGACCGGACGGCCGAGACGAGGACCGTGATCGGGAGGGGGCGTTGCTTGGGCGCGGGGGCGGGTGCGGCGACGCCGGAGACGAGCCCTTCCATCTCGGCGTAGCTGCGGGGCGGGCGTGCGTACAAATCGAGGCCGCACTGCGGGCAGGCGATCGGGCGTCGCGACCAGTCCTGCTGGAGCGCGTGCCCGCGGTGCCCGCAACTGGGGCACATGCGTCGCATCAGTCGCGGCGGCGGCGGTCGGTCGAGGACGGGCATCGATTTCAGGATACCGATCATCGCCGGGAAGGTGGCCTTCGAATCGGCGATTGTGGTGTGTGTTTCGCGTGAAGCGCAGGGAATCCCCCGCGAGCGTGCGCACCGATCGGGGGATGTCGGCACAGAAGGGCGGCGAGCGTGCAGGAAGTCGGCGGCGGGCTGGGCGGACGGGACCCGAGCGACCTGTCGTGGTGGGTGCGGGCGTTCCGAGCGGCGGGCGCGGGGGGGCTCGCCGGGACGCCGCTGGCGCAAACGACACCAAATGACAGCGCCGCGTGCGAGGCCTTCGCCCGCGGGTTCCGGGATGAGCTGGGGAACCGTCGCCCGGCGGACCGGGCGTTCCTGGCGGCGCTGTTCGGGGTTCGCCCCGTTACGGAAAAGACCGACTCGCCCGAGGCGCGTCTGTGGCGGTCGCTGGCGCCGGGTTCGGCGGGTGTGGACGTGTTCGAGGTCGTGGCCCGGTCGCCCGGGCCGCTGCTGCCCGATCAGCACCGGGGGGCGATCGAGGTCTGGACGGAGGCGGAGCTGGCGGCCCTGCACGCGCTGGACCGGATCGCGATGCGAGAGCGGTCGCAGGAACTGGCGGCGCGGGTCGAATCCGCGGCGCGGTGGCACCTGGCGGAGATCCAGCCGGACAACGCGACCAACCGCCCCTGGGCGATCCACGTGTTCGCGAGGCTGGGCGCGCGCGGGGGCGAATATGAAGCACTGTTGCACGCGGAGACGATGCTGCACAACTGCCGCGTGGCGCTCGGGCACGCGGACCGGTTCAGCGCGTGCATCCTGGAGGACGCGGCGCGGGCGCTGGGTGCGGAGGTCTGGGCCTGAGGCTCAGGCGAGCTGCCCGTTGCGGGCGGGGCGGCGGAGCCAGCGCCGGAGTGTCTCGTCGCGCGGGGGCGTCTCGCCCTCGGGCTGGGGCTGGCGGTCGATCGCGGCGGCGAGCAGGCCCATGAACATCGGCTGCGGGCGGAGCGGGCGGCTTGTCAGTTCCGGGTGGTACTGCGCGGCGATGAAGTACGGGTGCGTCGGGCGGTGTCGCTCGGCGGGCTCGTCGTCGGCCCATTGGGGGAGCTCGAGCATCTGCATGATGGGCTGCTCGGGGTGTCGCCCGCTGAAGACCAGGCCCGCGGCTTCGAGGCGTTCGATGAACCTGGGCTCGACCTCGTAGCGGTGGCGGAAGCGTTCGCGGATGCTGGTGGCGCCGTCGTAGAGGAAGCTGGCGAGGCTTGCGGGCTCGACGCGGACGTCCTGGGCGCCGAGTCGCATGGTGCCGCCGAGCCCTTCGATGCGTTTCTGGTCGGGGAGTTCGCTGATGACGGCGTCGGGTGATTCGGGGTCGAACTCGGTGCTGGTGGCGCCGGGGAGGCCGAGCACGTTGCGCGCGAACTCGATGACGGCGACCTGGAAGCCGAGGCAGATGCCGAGGTAGGGCACGCCCTGCTCGCGGCAGTGGCGGACGCAGGCGATCTTGCCCTCGACGCCGCGTGTGCCGAACCCGCCGGGGACGATGACGGCGTCGAGCCCGTCGAGGGCGCGGGCGACGTTCTGGTCGTTGACGTCGGTCGTCTCGACCCAGCGGAGGTCCACGTCGCACGCGAGGTGGGCGGCGCAGTGCTCGAGGGCCTTGTCGATCGAGGCATAGGCGTCGCGGAGGTTGGCGTACTTGCCGGTGATGCCGACGTTGAGGCGACGGCGTTTGGGGCGGACGAGCGCGCGCACGAAGGTGGACCACCGCTCGCGGGCCTCGTCCTCGTGGGCGAAATCGACGCGGTCGTGCAGGTCGAGCACGCTCATGATCTCGCGGTCGAGCCCTTCCTGGCGCATCTCGTCGGGGATGGTGTAGATGCTGCGCCGGTCGTGCATGCTGAAGACACGGCGTTGGCTGACGTTGCTGAACATCGCGATCTTTTCCATCACCGTCTTCTGCACGGGATGGGTCGCGCGGCAGGCGATGACGTGGGGCTGGATGCCCGCTTCCATCAATCGCTTGATGCCGAGCTGGGCGGCTTTGGACTTCTGCTCGCCCAGGGCGGCCGGCTCGATGATGTACGTGAGCGCGACGAAGCAGGTGGACTCCGGGCCTTCTTCGAAGGCGAGCTCGCGGAGGGCTTCGATGTAGAAGCCGTTCTCGTAGTCGCCCACGGTGCCGCCGACTTCGACGAAGACCACGTCGGCGGGTTTTTCGCCGTCGCCTCGGACGGCGAGTTCGCGGAGCTTGCGTTTCACCTCGCCGGTGACGTGGGGGATCATCTGGACGTCGCGCCCGAGGTAGACGCCCTGGCGTTCGCGGTCGAGGATCTCGGAATAGATGCGCCCGGCGGTCATGAAGTTGTGCTTGCCGAGGTTCAGGTCGAGGAGGCGCTCGTAGGTGCCGAGGTCCATGTCGCACTCGGTGCCGTCGTCGAGGACGAAGACCTCGCCGTGCCGGTAGGGGTTGAGCGTGCCGGCGTCGATGTTGAGATAGCCCTCGAGCTTGACGGGGGCGACGGTGAGGCCCTTGTCGCGGAGCATCTTGGCGAGGCTGGAGGCGAAGATGCCCTTGCCGAGCCCGCTCATGACGGTGCCGAAGACGGCGACGTACTTGTGCTGCCCCTTGCGGTAGCCGTCGGGGATGGGCGAGTAGTACTCGGTGCTGGTGGTGCGGGCGCCGGCGCCGGAGAGCAGGGCGCTGGCGGCATCGTCGTCATTGGGCGGCGGGGGGCGGCGGGACGACAGGGGGCGGGCGGGTTGGCCCGGGGTCTGCGCGTCGGGGCTGAGCATTCGGCGGGCGTGGGGCTCGGGGGGCATCCCAGATCTTATCAGGGAGAGCGTCGGCTCACCAGAGGGGAGGACGCCGCGGGGTGTTCGCCGACCGGGGGCGGCCCTCGCCCGGCCCGGGGCTCAGGCGTGCTCACGGCGCCAGCGATCGACAAAGGCCCGGTATTGATCGGGCGTGTCGATGCCGACGTGGGCGGTTTCCATCACGGCGACCGCGATCGCGAACCCGTGTTCGAGGGCTCGGAGCTGCTCCAGACGCTCGGTGCGTTCCAGCGGGGTCTCGGGCAGGCGGGCGTACCGCGCGAGGAAGGCGGCTCGATAGGCGTAGACGCCGACGTGTTTGAGGGGGCGGGCCGGGGCGTCGGCGGGGTCGCGGGCGTGCGGGGCGTTGGCGCGTGTGAAGTAGAGCGCCCGCCCGTTGGCCGCGAGGATCGCTTTGACGATGTTGGGATCGGCGGGGTCCTGCCCGGGGGCGAGGGGGGAGGCGACGGTGCCGATCGAGGCGCCGTGATCGGTGAGCAGGGCGTCGGCGGCGGCGTCGATGACCGCGGGCTCGATCTCCGGCTCGTCGCCCTGGACGTTGATGACGATGGTTTCGGCGTCGAGCGTGAGTGCGGCGGCGGCTTCGGCGAGGCGGCTGGTGCCGTTGGGGTGCGCGGGCGAGGTCAGGACGCCCTCGGCCCCGGCCTCGCTGGCGGCGGCGAGCACGCGCTGGTCATCGGTCGCGACCACGACGCGCGCAACGCACGACGCCGCCCGGGCGCGGTCGATCACGTGCGCGATCAACGGGCGTCCCGTCTCGGCGGCGAGCACCTTGCCCGGGAACCGCTCCGAGCCCATCCGGGCCGGGATCATCGCGACGGCGAACGGTGCGGAAGGGTCGGGACGCTCGGCGGGCGCGTCAGGCACGCAGCTCCCCGATCGTCTTCTTGATGCGGTCGCGCTGGGCCTTGATGTCGCGGTAGCCGATCTGCTGGATCGCGATCGCGGAGGCGAGCTTGTCGGCTTCCTCGGCCGAGGCCATGTCGCGTTCTCGGTCGGCTTTGTTGGCAAGGGCGGACATCAGGCCGTAGCGGAGCTCCATGCCCAGCTCGTTGTTCTCGTCCTGGTGGACTTCGAGGGCCTGGCGGAAGGTCGCGATCGCCTCGTCGTGCCAGCCGATCTTTTCGAAGGATTGCCCGAGGAACTTCAGCGAGGAGGAGCGGTGCTTGCTGTCGCCCTTGGACGCCTGGAACAGGGCGATCGCGGCTTCGTAGTCGCCGACCTGGAACTGGCGTCGCCCGAGCTCGTACTTGAGCCCCAGGTCTGTCGGGTAGTTCGCGACGCGGGCGTTGAGCTCGACGAGCTCCATCTCCAGGAACTTCTGCTCGGCCTTGGCGAGGGCTTCCTGGGCCGCGGCGTCGTTGGGGTTCTGGGCCGCCCGTTCGCGGTACTCCTCCAGCTTGCGCCTGGCGACGCGGAGCTTGATCTCGCCGGCTTCCTGGCGGAAGCGGAACTGTCGCGTGCGCTGGTAGGCGTCCATCGCGACGCGCACCGCCCGCTGCTCGTCCTCGGGCTTGCCGCGTTCGCGGAGGGCGCGGATCAGCTTGGTGATCGTCGGGAGGTCTTCCGGTCGTTCCTTGAAGGCGGCTTCGGCGGCGAGGACGACGCGGTCCTTCACGTCGTCGGTCTTGACGATGCGTTCTTCTTCTTCGAGCTGTCGCTGCTTGGCCGAGTCGCGGATGTTCTTGCGGAAGCCGCCCTCTTGGCCGACGTCGTCGAAGCCGCCTCGGGTCATGGTCGCCTGGGCGCTCATGTTGCGCATGCGGTTCTGGAGCTCGCTGTCGGCGGGGTCGAGGCGCATCGCGCCCTCGCCGGCGCGGACGGCCAGGTCGTAGGCCCCCACTTTTTCGTTGGCGTCGACGAGCTTGAGCAGGAGGTCCTTGCGGGGCTTTTTATCGCCGAGGGCGAGGGGTATGGCGCGTTCGGAGATCCAATAGACCTGCTCGCCGAGGTCCATCTTGGCGGCGAGTTCGGCGGCTCGGACGGCGGCGGCGGGGTCGGTCGGCTTGGTGCCCCAGGCGAGCAGGGCGAGGAGGAACTTCTCGACGTCGCCCTTGCCGTCGAAGATCTTGGCGGTCTCTTTGCTGAGCTTGCCCTTGCCGGAGCCGAGGAACATCGCGGTGGAGCTGAAGAAGCCTTCGAGCCCGCCGAGGTCGGTGGGGTCGAATCGGAGCCCGCGGAGCCAGGACTGCATCGCGTACTCGTAGTTGGTGGTCTCGTGGACGGTGCGGGCGTGCTCGAAGAACTTTCGGGCTCGGGCGGGATCGGGCACGAGCGCGGTGGAGGGCGCGGGGGCCGACGCGGCGGTCTCGGCGACGGCTCCATCTTCGTCCTTTTTTTTCTTCCCGAACATCGCCAACGCGGTCTCCTTCCGAACGTACGCCGATCCGCCTGCGTCGGGTGCGTCCGCCGGTTGGCGGGCGCGTGACGGGCCGGGCATTCTAACGCCCGCGCGGGCCGGGTCGCCCCCGGGGCTGTCGGGAAGCGTGCCGGGGTGTCCGTGGGCTATGATGGGCCCCCTTGAGGCGTCTTCGAGGACGCCGAACACCGCAGACGGAGGACGCCAGTGGCCGCCAAGAGCTTCACGTGCAGGGTTGTGACGCCGAGCAAGAAGCTGTTCGAGGGTGAGCTCGAGTACGCCTCGATCCCGGCGTGGGACGGGCTGTTCGGGGTGCTCCCGAACCGGGCGCCGATCCTTGCCCGCCTCGGCATGGGCCCGCTGGAGCTCCGCCTGGCGGACACGGACAAGGGCAAGGGCGGCGAGCGCGGGTTTTTCATCCGCGGCGGGTTCGTCAAGATGGCGGCGAACGAGCTGACGGTGCTCGCGGAGCAGGCGGTCGAGGCGGAGCGTCTGGTCGAGCAGGAAGCCCGTGCCGAGCTCGCCGAGGCCGAGGCGCGGAAGGTGCCCGAGGACGCACCGGACAAGATGGGCGAGCGGGCGAAGCTGACCGAGGACGTGCGTGCGGCGCGGGCGAAGCTCGCGATGGCGGAGCGGTACCGCGGCAAGGCGATCTGATCCGTTTTCGGCACACCGATCCCGGAAAAGCTGCGCCGCGGCGGCTCCGCGTTTCCGGGTCACCAGATGCAAAGATCGAAGCACTCGTGGCACGGGCGTCCCGCCCGTGTAGCTCAGGCCCGGCGGCTCATCGCCCGGGCGATATCTCGCTCGTGCTCGCGTTCTTTGATCGACTCGCGCTTGTCGAAGGACGTCTTGCCGACGCCGAGCCCGATCAGCAGCTTCGCGTAGCCGTTCTTGAAATAGAGCTTCAGGGGGACGATTGTCACGCCCTTGGTCTGCATCTGGCGGGCGAGCTTGAGGATCTCGCGTTTGTGGGCGAGCAGTGTCCTTTGGCGGACGGCGGCGTGCATGAGGGCCCCGGCCGGCTGGTACTCGCCGATGTTGACCGAGTGCAGCGTCAGGCTCGGCGGGATCTCCGTCGCGGAGACGTACCCCTCGCCGAGCGAGATCAGGCCGGCACGGACGGCTTTGACCTCGGACCCGTGCAGCTTGATGCCGACCTCGAGCGTCTCGCTGATCGCGTAGGCGTGCCGGGCTTTGCGGTTCTCGATCACCGGTTCGGCCGAGGACGGGTTGACCTTCTTCTTCGCCATCGGCTCCCGCCTGCGACTGATCCGGTGGGCGGCCCGGTGGCGGCCCGCCCCAAACCCGGCCCGAAACTGGCGGCCACACGCCCGCCCGATCCGATATCCTGCGCACGATGGCGCCCGGAATCCACACCCCGCCCCTGACGACTCTGCCGACGCTGACGGCGGCGAGCGATTCGTTCGCGTGGGTGATCTTCCTGATCTTCTTCGTCGTCGCGGGGATCGGCTCGCTGTACGCGTGGACGCAGGAGAAGAAACGGCGTCAGGAGAAGGCCGACCTGGCGGCCCGCCTCGGGCTCGCCTTCCACCCCGGTGTCGACCACAGCCACGACGACCTGTTCCAGACGTTCGAGATCTTCCGTCGCGGGCACTCTCGCTGCGCGATGAACACGATGACGGGTCGTGTCGAGCTCGGGGGGCGTTCGTTCGCGTGCCGGATGGGGGACTACCGGTACAAGATCACGACCGGCACGGGTAAGAGCCGTCGGACCACGACGTACCGGTTTTCGTACTGCGCGCTCGACCTGCCCTTCGGGCCGGTGCCGAACATGCTGATCCGACCGGAGGGGCTGTTCGACAAGCTGACGAGCGTGTTCGGCTCGCGCGATATCGAGATGGAGTCGGCCGAGTTCAATAAACGGTTCCACGTGCAGAGCACGGACCGTCGTTTTGCGTACGACGTCTGCCACCCGCGGATGATGGAGTTTCTGCTGCAGAACCCGGGGCCGACGGTGGACATCGAGCGTGGGCGGTGCTGCCTGGCCGACGGGCGGAAGCGCTGGAGCGTGGGGGCGTTCGAGGACGCGGTCCGGTGGGCGGACGGTTTTTTCGCGCAGTGGCCGCGGCACTTGCTGCTGGAGCTGGAGCAGCAGTCGCGCACGATGCAGGAGCGCCGCGGCCCGCGTCTGAATATCCCGGCCGCCCAGTCGCAGCCGCAGGCGGCCCCGCCCGCCGGGGCGCGACTGAACGTCCCCGCGGCGCAGCAGCATCGCGTCCCGTCGCCGCTGTCGACGCCGAGCCCGACAGCACCGCCGGGCCCCTTCGGGGGCGAAGCGTCCGCGCCCCCGCCGCCGACCCCGGCACCCCGCCCGAACCCGTTCGGGCACTAAGGCCCCGTTCACGCACCACGTTCCGAGGGAAAAACGCACATGGAAGCCTGGCTGATCATCCTCATCGTTCTCGGCGGCTTGCTGCTGATGATCGCGCTCTACGTCATCGCGATTTACAACCGCCTGATCACGCTCCGCCAGACGCTCAAGGACAGCTGGTCGGGTGTCGACGTCGAGCTCAAGCGCCGGTACGACCTGATCCCCAACCTGGTCAACACCGTCAAGGGCTACGCGAGCCACGAGCGGGAGACGCTGGAGCGGGTGATCCAGGCCCGCAACGCGGCGATGGCGAACCACGGGTCGGCCGAGAGCCAGGCGAAGGACGAGAACGTGCTGGCCGGGGCGTTGCGTTCGGTCTTCGCGCTCGCCGAGGCGTACCCGCAGCTCAAGGCGGACACGCAGTTTTCGGCGTTGCAGGCCGAGCTGAGCAACACCGAGGACCGCATCGCGGCGGCCCGGCGGTTCTACAACGGCAACGTGCGCGCGCTCAACCAGCTCGTCCGCCAGTTCCCGAGCAACATCATCGCCGGGATGTTCAGCTTCGAAACCGCGACCTATTTCGAACTGGAAGACGCGGCGATGCGTCAGAACCCGCAGGTCGCGTTCTGATCGCGGGATGCCGATAACGGCGCCGGTCGTTTCGCCGATCGCGACGACCGGCGCAGCTTGACACGTTGCGCGATCACGGGCAACCCCTCGCGGCGAGCGTGCCCCGCGATCGCCCGATCCCCACAATCGACCGCGTTTCGTTTGTGGGGGATCGCGTTATGGGCAAGTGGGTTTCTGCGCTCGCCGCTATCGCCGTCGTCGCGGGCGGCGTCTTCTTCTTTCGTCCGGGCGTGAGCGTCGGGGCGACGACGCCGGATACGACGCTGACCGACGCGTACGGCTCATCGGTGCGTTTGTCGGACTATCGCGGGCAGGTCATCGTGCTGGATTTCTGGGCGAGTTGGTGCCCGCCGTGCCTGGCCGCGATGCCCGCGCTGGATCGTCTGTATCACCGCTACGCGGCGGATGGGGTGATCGTCTTCGGCGTCAACGTGAACGACAACCGCGACCCCGTGCAGACGATGGCCGAGCTCGGCGTCAGCTACCCGCTGCTGGTCCGCGGGGAAGCGGCCGCCCGCGAGTTCGGCGTCCGCGGCTTGCCCACCATCATCGTCATCGGACGCGACGGCAAGATCCGGCACGTCTCCAGCGGCTGGGGCCCGGGGGCCGAGGGCGAACTGGAGCGGGTGATCAAGGGTGAGCTGTAAGACGGTGCACGCGAGGCTCAGCCCGGCGTGTTCGTTAGCTGGTTTTGAAGAACGCCGAGGCCCTCAATCTCCACCGCAACGGTATCGCCGTCGCCGAGCCAGATCGGGGGGGTTCTTGCCATGCCGACGCCGCTGGGGGTGCCGGTGAGGATGGCGGTGCCGGCGAGGAGTGTGGTGGATTTGCTCAGTTCGGCGATCAGCTTTGCGACGCTGAAGATCATGTCTTTGGTTGATCCGTCTTGCATGACTTGGTCGTTGACCTTGCATGTGATGCGGAGGTTCTGCGGGTCGGGGATCTCGCTGGCGGGGACGAGGCGTGGGCCGAGGGGGCAGAAGGTGTCGAAGCTCTTGCCTCGGCAGAACTGTCCGCCGGAGCCGTGCTTCTGCCACCAGCGTGCGCTGACGTCGTTGGCGCAGCAGTAGCCGAGGACGGTGTCGAGGGCGCGGCGTTCGGGGACGTCGCGGACGGTCTCGCCGAGCACGACGCAGAGCTCGGCCTCGAAGTCGACCTGATCGCCGCCGGTCGCGGGGTTGCGGCAGATGTCGGGGATGACGATGTCGTCGCCATCGAGGCAGGCGGCCATGGGGTTCTTGGTGAAGTACATGGGGCGTTCGGGGACGTCGGCGCCCTGCTCGGTGGCGTGCTCGGCGTAGTTGCGCCCGATGCCGATGATGTGGCGGATGAGGACTTCGCCGCCGTCGGTTTCGACGGCCACGCCCAAACTGGTCTTAATGAGGTTCATGGGCGGCAGGATACCGAGCCTGGGCGTGGGGCTCGGCGGCGGGGTTTCGGTCACGGGTTTGTCACACGCGCCCCGGCATTCGGAACGGGGCGGGAACTCGTGCATCTTTCGGTACAGTGACGCCGGATGGGCCCGTGGACGGACCCGTGGGCGGCTTGAACCCGAAGGAGCCACAGGATGCGATCTCAGCCAACCGTACCCCAGACCAACGCCCCGACGCCGCCGCAGGGGCGAGCGCTCCGTCGGCGCGCCTTCGCCCGCCCGCTGCTGCTGGCGGCGACGGCGGGGCTGGCGATGACCGTCTCGCCCGTCCTTGCGCTGCAGGATCGGGACGCGGACCTGCCCGTCACGGGCATCACGCTCTACCGCTCCGGCGTGGGGTATTTCGAACGCCAGGGACTGGTCGACGGCGACGCGACGGTGCGCCTGCGGTTCGATGCCGAGCAGGTCAACGACATCCTCAAGAGCATGATCGTGCTCGACCGCTCCGGCGGACGCGTCGGCGGCGTGAGCTACGCCTCGAACGAGCCCCTGGAGCGACGGCTCGGCAGCTTCGCGATCGACCTTTCCAGCTCGCCGCGGCTCAAGGAGATCCTGGACCAGATCCGCGGCGCCCGCGTCCGTCTCGGCGTGCCGGACGGGGACGTCACCGGCACCATCCTCGGCACCGAGGAGCGACGCCAGGCGGTGCAGGGCGGGCAGAGCGTCCCGGCGGACTATGTCAACGTGCTGACCGGGACGGGGCTCCGCTCGCTCCCGATCGAGCAGGTGCGGACGTTCGAGATCCTCGACGAGGACCTGAAGGCCGAGCTCGAGCGGGCGCTGGCGGCCCTGGCGAGCAACCGGGCCGACCGGGTCCGGAGCGTCAACGTCGATTTTCAGGGACGCGGGGCGCGGGACGTGTTCATCGGGTACGTCCACGAGAGCCCGGTCTGGAAGACCAGCTACCGCCTCATCCTCCCGGATGCGAGCGAGGGCGGGCTGCCCACGCTGCAAGGCTGGGCGATCGTGGAAAACACGACCGACGACGACTGGCGCGACGTGCGCCTGAGCCTGGTCTCCGGCAGCCCGGTCGGCTTCCGGATGGACCTGTACGAGCCGCTGTTTGTGGAACGCCCGATGCTGCCGGTGCCGGCGGCCGCGATGCTGCGCCCGAAGTCGCACGCCGCGGGGATTCCACTACGATCATCAGCAGCGGAATCTTCGGATGCCGTGTGGCAGCGTGAGAGAATAGTGCCGGGATCTGCTGGCGCATCAATGCCCTCGCTGCAGAGGAATGTTTCGAGCGCGGATATGACCGCCTACGCCCCCGGGGCGCAGGCGACCGGGGGCGAGGTCGGCGAGGTCTTCCTGTTCACGCTGGACGAGCCGATCACGATCGAGCGTCAGCAGTCGGCGATGGTGCCGATCCTCACCAGCGCGATCGAGGGGCGACGCGTCAGCATCTACAGCGGGCAGGAACGCCCCTCGCACCCGATGCGCGGCGTCGAGCTTACCAACTCCGCCGGGCTCGACCTGATGCCCGGGCCGATCAGCGTCTTCGACGGCCCGGCATACGCCGGCGACGCGATCATCGACCACACCCCGCGCGGAAGCGACCGCCTGATCAGCTACGCGGGGGACCTGGCGGTGCGGGCGAGCGTGGAGGACCGCGGGCAGAGCCGCGTGGATCGGATCCGCATCGTCGACGGCGTGCTCATCCGCTCGACCGTCACCCGCAGCACCACGACCTACACCTTCGACAACACCGACGACGCCCGCCCGCGGACGATCATCGTCGAGCACCCGGTGCACAGCGGCTGGTCGCAGGTCGAGGGCGCCGAGCCGATCGAGCGCGTCGGCTCGAACCTGAACCGGTACGAGCTGCGGGTCGACGCGGGCGCGAGCGAGCGGTTCCGCGTGACGTTCGAGCGGAGCGAGTCGCAGCAGTTCGCGATCGCCGATACGGACCCGTCCACCCTCATCGCGCGGTTCCAGCGGGACCAGATGCCGGCGGACGTGCTGCAGATGCTGCAGGAAGCGGCCCGCCTACGGGCGGCGGTGGTCGACGCGGAGCAGGCCGTCAACCAACTGGCGCAGGAACGCCGCTCGATCGAAGGCGACCAGGCCCGTCTGCGGGAGAACCTCCGCGTGGTAGACCGGCAGAGCGAACTGCACGCCCGGTACCTGACCCGCCTGAACGAGCAGGAGACCCGGCTCGATGCCCTGAGCGAGGAGCAGCGGGAAGCGCAGCGCACGGCCGAGGAGCGGCGTGCGGCGTACACGGCGTTCATCCGGAACCTGCGGGTGGGGTAAAGCCCCTTGGCTTGCAACGTTCAGAAGCAAAAAGAAAGCCGGGCCTTCTTTCGAAAGCCCGGCTTTTTTGATGGCATCAATCGAGATGCTGGAATCAGTCGAAGAACGCCTGGATGGTAACGGTCTGCGTCGAGCCCGTGCCGACGTTCACCTGGCGGTAGGACCGCAGGTACACGTTGCGGTTGTCACTGGTGGTCTGGGGGTTGTTGCTGGCCGAGAAGGTCTGGTACGAGTTGATCCCACCGGGGAGCAGGCGGCTCACGTCGTTCTCGTTGGTGAAGATGTTGTCGCGGTGGGTGCGGTTCTGCGGGTTGGTGATGCCTGAGAACGAGATCTGGAGCGAATCGGGGTCGGGACGGTTCTCGAAGCTAGCCCGGCCGTCGTTGAAGCCGACGTTACCAGCCCACGAGGTGCGTCCGCCGTGGATAAGGAGGGTGTTGGAGTTGGTGCCCAGCGGCGTGGTGTAGGTGCCGCTGCCACCACCGGTCTGGCTGTCTTCCTGGAGTTGCCATGTGCCGGTTTCCGGGCCCCCCTGAAGGGTGTAGACCGGGCCGCGGTTCGCGAGGGTCGCTTCGGTCGCCTTAAAGGTGTTGGCCCAGGTCGCGCGGCGCTTGCCGAAGGGCGGGGTGTGGGCGTAGCTCAGGTTGCCGGGATCGGTCGCCTGCTGGCCTCCGATCGGCAGGTCGTTCGGGAGCGCACGGAACGCGGGGTCCCAGAGGGCGTTCTGCTTGTTGGCGCCGGTCGCTGCTTCGGGGGACTCGTACTGGTAGTTCTCGTAGATGCGGATATCGCCGTTGACTTCCGCGGGGCTGAGCAACAGCTCGGGAGAGACCGAGCCGTTGAAAATCAGCAGCGAGAAGATGTGACGGGAGATGTCCTTAACCTGCGGGTTCTGAGCGCCGGTCACCTGGATCGTGTTGTTCGCCCGGTCCACACGGCTCGGGAGGGGGTACTCGTCCTGGTTGTTGCCGGCCCAGATGGTCATCGCCTGGACGATGCCGCGGACCTGGGTCGAGTCCTTGAGCTGGCGGGCGCTGGCGCGAGCCTTGCCGAGCGCCGGGAGGAGGATGCCGATGAGCAGCGCGATAATCGCGATGACCACCAGCAGTTCGATCAGCGTGAAACCACGCTTGCCATTCAACATACGCATGAGTCGGTTCTCCAAACAGTGCCGCGGCTGACCAGGTCGCGGCGAAACTCTCGACACCGCCGGACGGGCACACGCCCGCCTCGGCTCTTCACCCGGCCGACGGATCGACCGGGGAGCCGCCGAACGGGCCCGCGCGTGGTCGCACGCGAGCGGCTCGGCGTCGGGATGTCGGTGAGCGGAGAACCCCTGGAATCAGGCAGCGGCTCAGGGCCGCCGATCAGGGCATTGCTTCGGTATACGGGCTCGGGCCACTCACCAGGCCTGCGCAGGCCGCCGTAAGGTACACACCAAGTGATCCGCCGGTCAAGGCGGGTCGGTTCCCGAGGCCCACCTGATCCGAACCGGGAGAGCACCATGTCGGCATCAAATACAAGTGAAAACACCTGGAAAATGAGCCAGTCTCCCGAGAGCCGTCTTCGGGAGTTGGGCATCGAGCTGCCCGAGGCCCCGAAACCGGTCGCGAGCTACGTGCCGGTGCGGGTGGTCGGGAATCTCGCGTTTGTGAGCGGGCAGATCCCCGTCTCGGGCGGCAAGCCTGTGGAAACAGGCATCGTGCCGACGGATGTCTCGCCGGAGCGGGCGAAGGAGTTTGCCCGCCTGTGTGCGATCAACGCCTTGGCGGCGGTGAAGGCGGCGGTCGGCTCGCTGGACCGGGTCCGGGGGGTGGTGCGGCTCGGCGGGTTCGTGGCCGCAACGCCCGATTTCACCGGGCACCCGGGCGTCATCAACGGGGCCAGCGACCTGATGCTCGAAGTCTTTGGCGAAACGGGGCGTCACGCCCGAGCCGCGGTAGGCGCGAGCGGCCTGCCACTCGGGGTGCCGGTGGAGGTGGAGTTTGTGTTCGAGATCGGGGAGTAGGCCCAGGCACGAGGCACATTTTGTTTGAGTGCCGAGGGCTTTGGGCTTGATGGGTTAGCCGAAGGCTTTTTTGTAGTCGCTGACGAATTTTTCGACGCCGCTGTCGGTGAGGGGGTGCTTCATCATGCCCTCGATGACCGAGTAGGGGACGGTGGCGACGTCGGCGCCGACCAGGGCGCATGCGAGCAGGTGCTGGGTGTGCCGGATGCTGGCAGCCAGGACCTTGGTCGCGTACCCGTAGTTGTCGTAGACCTGGCGGATCTGCTGGATCAGGTCCATCCCGTCCTGCCCGATGTCGTCGAGACGCCCGATGAAGGGGCTGACCAGGAACGCGCCGGCCTTGGCGACCATCAGCGCCTGCAGCGGCTGGAAACAGAGCGTCAGGTTCGTCCGGATTCCCTCGTCGCTCAGCGTCTTGCACGCCTTGACGCCCGCAACGGTCGAGGGGAGCTTCACGACGATGTTCTCGGCGATCTTGGCCCGATCGCGTCCCTCGGTGATCATGGCGTCGTAGTCGACCGCGATGACCTCCGCGCTGACCGGGCCCTGGACGACCTCACAGATCTCCGCGAGACGTCTGGCGTAGTCGATGCCCTCTTTGGCGATGAGGCTCGGGTTCGTGGTGACGCCGTCGAGGACGCCCATGTCGTGGGCCTTCTTGATCTCGTCGAGGTTGGCGGTGTCGATGTACAGGTCCATGGGGGCGCTCCGGGTGCTGGGGTGGGATTCTGAGAAGTCTATCGGTCGGAAACCTATTCCGGACGAGCGGCGACCGCGAGGCTGCGGCTTTCAGTCGCGGTCCCCGCCGGACCTCTCGCCGCTCTCGCGCGTGCCGACCGACGTCGGCTCCCCGTTCGACGGGTTGGCCTCACCTTGTTTGCCGTCCACGATCGCTTTCAGCTCGCGACGGAGGATCTTGCCCGTCGGGTTGCGGGGCAGGGCGTCGAGCACGCGGATCTCCTTGGGCACCTTGTACCCCGCGATCTGCTCGCGGCAGAACCCCTTGAGACTGTCCGGATCGAAGTCGTCCGGGGCGTCGTCCTCGAGCTCGATAAACGCCACGGGGAGCTCGCCGCGGACGGGGTCGGTCTTGCCCACCACGCCGGCGGCCTTGACCGCCTCGTGCTTGACCAACGCCTCCTCGATCTCGCGGGGGAAGACGTTCTCCCCCCCCACGATGAGCATCTCTTTGAGCCGCCCTGTGATGAACAAGAACCCGTCCTGATCGAGCTTGCCGATGTCGCCGGTGCGGAAGTAGCCGTCGTCGGTGAAGACGGCCTGGGTCTCGTCGGGGCGGTTGTAGTAGCCCTGCATGATGTTGGGCCCGCGCATCTGGACCTCACCCTCGCCGCCGGGCGGCTGTGGCTTGCCGGTCTCGGGGTCGATGATGCGCTGGTCGATCTCGGGCAGGGCGGGGCCGACTGAGTGCTGTCGGGTCTCGCCCGGTCGGCACCAGTTGGTGACCGGGGCCGTCTCGGTCAGCCCGTACCCCTCGTTGATCGTGACGTTGAACCGCTCGCGGAATTTCTCGAACACCGCGTCGGGCAGGGGCTCGCCGCCAGAGACGATGTAGCGGAGGCTGGCGAAGTCCTCGGGCTTGGTGTTCTTGGCGCTCAGCAGCGCGTTGTACATGGACGGGATCGCGATGAACGCCGTCGGCTTGTGCTTCTTGAACCCCGCGATGATCTGCTGCGGCACAAACTTCGCCGCGTACACGACGCGGCTCCCGGTCAGCAGCGGGACCAGCGTCAGCACCGTCAGCCCGAAGGAGTGGAACTGCGGGAGCACGCCGAAGAAGACCTCGTCCCGCCCGATGTTGATGTGCCGGGTGCATTGGCGGACGTTGGCGAGCAGGTTCCCGTGCGTGAGCATCACGCCCTTGGGCAGACCGCTGGTGCCGCTGGTGTAGAGCAGGACCGCGAGTTCATCGTCCGGGGTGCGGGCCGGCCAGCGCAGGTCCGGCAGGCTCTTGAAGTTCAGGTCCTCCATCTTGATGATGGTCTTCACCTCGGGCGCGTAGCCCAGGTAGTCCAGCATCGGGCCGGCCGAGACGATCGTGTCGCACCCGCAATCGTCCACGACGAACTGGAGCTCGGACTGCTTGAGCAGAAAATTCAGCGGCACGACCGTCCGCCCCAGCATCCAGCCGGCGAGGGCGGCGATCGGGAACGCCCCGCTGGAGGGGAGCATCACGCCGACGGTCTTCGACTCGCTCTTGCGCTCGATCTCCCCCGCGACGTGGAGTGCGGCGACGAGGATCTCGATGCCCTTGTACGTCCGCCGATCGTCGGTGACGAACGGGTGACGCGGGCGGGTGATCAGGTTCTTGATGATCGGCCAGTGGATGCTCAAGCGACGTCCTCCTCAGGGAATCGTTCGGATGACCCGGTAGCCTAACCGCCCCGAACGCCCCACGCCCGCCCCGGGGTGCGAACCCCTGGCGGCACCGTTCGCTGAGCGGTGCAATCGAGTCAGCAACACCACCTTCCCGGCGGTACGATCCGCGCTATGCCCAAGCGTTCGCCCGGCACAAGCCACACCCCCGAAGCCCGCGTGCGCGGGCTTCGGACGCTGCTGCAGCGGGCGAACCGGGCGTACTACGTTGACGCCGACCCGATCATGTCCGACCGCGCGTACGACGACCTGCTCGCCGAACTGGCGTTGATCGAGGCCGAGCACCCGGAACTGAACGACCCCGCGAGCCCGACCAAGCGCGTCGGCGGCGAGCCGATCCAGGGCTTCAAGACCCGGCGGCACGCCGTCCCGATGCGGTCGATCGACAACACGTACAACGAGGGCGAGATCCGGGCCTGGCACGCGCGCACGCTGAAGGCGCTCGGTGTGGCTTCGGCGGCGACGGATTCGGGCTTGGGCTCGGGCTCGTTGTTCGGCTCGGGCGATGCTGAGCCCGGCACCGGACCAGTCTGGTTCGTCTGCGATCCCAAGATCGACGGCGTCGCGGTCAGCCTGCGCTACGAGCGTGGGCTTCTCGCGTACGCCCTGACCCGCGGCGACGGCGAACGCGGCGACGACATCACCCACACCGTGCGCACGATCCGCGGTGTGCCGCTTCGGCTGGACGCCGATGGCGCGAAGCCGCCGGACGTGCTCGAGATCCGCGGCGAGGTCTTCATCCCCAACTCCGCGTTCGCTGAGCTGAACGAGCAGCGTGAACGGGACGGGCTCGAGCCATTCATGAACCCGCGGAACGCGTGCGCTGGGACGCTGAAGCAGCTTGACCCGAAGGCCGCCGCCGAGCGCGGGCTGCGGTTCCATGCGCACGGACGGGGGGAGATCAGCGACCCGGGCTTTGCCGGGGATCACTGGGGTTTCTGCGCGGCGATCCGTAAGCTCGGCGTGCCGACGAACCCGCACGCGGCGCGGTGCGACTCAGCGGACTCGATCGTCCGCGTCATCGAGGCTTTCGACCAGCAACGAGCCACGCTCGACGTCCTGACCGATGGCATGGTCGTCCGCGTGGATCGGTTCGACCTCCAGGACAAGCTCGGCTTCACGAGCAAGAGCCCGCGATGGGTCATCGCGTGCAAGTACCCGGCGGAGCGGAAGACGACCAAGTTGATCGGCGTCGACCACCAGGTCGGCAAGACCGGCAAGATCACGCCGCGGGCGCGGATGGAGCCCGTGCTGCTCGCCGGCACGACCGTGCAGCACGCGACGCTGCATAATTACGGGCAAGTGCGGCAGAAGGATATCCGGATCGGCGACACGATCGAGGTGGAGAAAGCCGGCGAGATCATCCCGTACGTCGTCGGCGTCGTCGCGAGCGCGCGCACGAAGGGCGCGAAGCGGATCGAAGCGCCCGCGTCGTGCCCGGAGTGCGCCGGCCCGGTTGAGATCGAGCCGCCGGAAGCCGAGGACGAGCCGAAGCTCGAAACCGCGCGCCGCTGCACCAACCCCGAGTGCCCGGCACAGGTCCGCGAGAAACTCATCTGGTTCGCCGGGCGCAAGCAGATGGATATCGACGGGCTGGGCGAGTCCACGATCGATCAGATTCGTGCGACGGCGCTGCCCGCCGACGACCCTCGTCGGGCCGAACTCGGCGTGCCGGCGGAGACGCCGGTAATCCCGCTGGAGCATTTCGCGGACGTGTTTCATCTGCACGAGCACGCCGAGGCGTTGCTGACGCTGGAGCGCATGGGGGAGAAAAAGCTGGAGAACGTGCTCGCGGGGATCGAGGGCGCCAAAAGCCGCGGGCTGGCGCGCGTGCTCGCGGGGATGGGCATCCGGCACCTCGGCGACGCAACGGCGCGCGCACTGGCGCGCCGTTTTGAGAGCCTCGACGCCCTCCTCGCGGCCGAGGTCTGGCAGCTCATGCCCACAGCCGTCAACACGATGAGCAAAAAGAAGCGCCAAGCACTGACCGGACGCGAAGACAAGCTCGAAGACGTTTACGAAACCGGGCTGGGTGCGGACACGGCCCCGATCGTGCACGCCTACCTGCACTCCCCCGCCGCGACGCGGACGTTCGCGGGGCTGCGGGCGGCGGGCGTGGATCTGACCAGCAAGGACTACCGCCCGCCCGACGCCGAGCCAAGCGCGGGCGACAACGCGTTCGCCGGCAAGACGATCGTGCTCACGGGCACGCTTGAACATTTCGACCGCACGAGCCTGACCGAGTTGCTCGAATCCCTCGGCGCCAGCGTCACCGGCTCGGTCAGCAAGAACACGGACCTGGTGATCGCCGGCGACAAAGCGGGCTCGAAACTCGACAAAGCCAGCAAGCTCGGCATCGACGTCTGGAACGAAGCCCAGCTCATCGAACACATCCCCGAGCCCCGCCGCCCCACCTAGCCATACGCTCACCCGTCTCTCGTCTCGCCCTCCCCCCTATTGCCCAATCCCTAGTCCCGAGTGCCTTCTCCACCATGCACAACGTTGAATGCAAACTCGAGCTCCGCGACGCAGCGATCGCCAGGGCCGCGATCCTGCGCCTCGGCGGCGCGCACGTCGGCACGCTCCAGCAGACCGACACCTATTTCCGAGTCCCGACGGGGCGGCTGAAAAAACGCGAGACCCTCGGCGAGCCCGAGCAGTGGATCCGCTACGACCGCGTCAATCGCCTCGAGCCGCGGCTCAGCCACTTCGATCTCTTCGACGAGCGCACCGCGATCGAACGCTTCGGCTCGCGTGCGCTCCCGGTGCTCTGCGTGGTCCGCAAGACGCGCGAGCTCTACACGGCCGACCACGTGCGAGTCCACCTCGACGAGGTCGAGGGGCTCGGGCGGTTCATTGAGTTCGAGGCTCTGGTGAGCCGAACCAACAATGTGGTCAAGTGCCACGCCGCCGTCCGTCGCCTGCGCGAAGCGATGGCCCCGGCCCTCGGCGAGCCGATCTCGCTGAGCTACTCGGACATGATTCAGACGCAAGATTGAGTGTTGTTTTCGATTTGAGACACACATTTCTTTGCTGAAGCATTCGATCATCTGGATCTCACATTTAAATAGCCGCGTCAGCAAGATGGACCACCGCACGATGGCGATGGCCGGCCGATCCAGCTGCATGGCGCTCCGGTTCAAGAATGCTTGGGTCACAGGCTCCAATCGCAAACGCCCGGGAACGCACCCTCGTTGTTTCTTCGACGAAACACGCATGGGACGCGCCCGAATCGTCGACGGAACGCCGCCCCGCACCTCGCTTCAGGATCACCAGGGCACAGGTGCATGGCGCGTTCACGCCCTCATGCACAGATATTTTTGACTCGCTTCACTGTTTGATATTCTCGACCTATCAGCATCATCCTTTCAGCGTTTCCTTCGAGAATTTTGTTTCCATTTTTCAGATCACTTGTATCATTCGGTCGCCAGCGTCGCCGGTGGCTCGTGGCACACCGAGAGGCGACGTCGGCATCCACGAAGGGAAAGGGAGAAATCGTTATGGACATCACGCAGAACGGGATCCGAGGAACGATGGGCGCCGTGCTGGCCTGCGTCGGCATGGCGGCGGGCGCGGGAGTCGCGAAGGCGGACACGGTCGCGGGCGACTCACTGGGCTACGGCATGACGGCGAACCTGTCGGTGCTGGTCGCGAGCTTCAACGTCGCGCCCCAGGGCATCGCGTCGGGGAGTGCGCCCAGCGCGTATGCCCAGCAGAATTCGGTAGCGTCGGCGAATCTCTCCACTCTCGGGCTGGCGTCGATTCAAGCCGGCATCCTCGAAGGCTCTGCCTGGTCGGACGTGGACGGGGGAATGGGCAGCCGCACGACCAGCGGGCAGGGCCGCGTCGCCGGCCTGAACACCAACGTGGGCGTGGGGCTGATCAACATTTTGAGCCTGAGCGCTTCGGTGATCGAAGCCAACGCCGCGGTTTCGGGCGACTTCGGCGCGCTGCAAACCGTCGGCGGGGCACAGCTGAGCGACGTGAGCCTCAAGGTGCTGGGCCAATCGCTGCAGGTGCATGCGTCAGCCGCTCCGAATACGGTGCTCTTCGACGCGCTGGGCGTCCGCGTGGTGCTCAATGAGCAGGTGGTAACCGGCGACGGCTCGGAGTTCAGCAGCATCGCCGTCACGGCGATGCGGATCACGTTCAATAACGTCCTCGCCGGGCTGAGCCTGCTTAACGGGGAGATCCGGATCGGGCACGCCTCCGCTTCGGCATCGGCGATCGAGAGCAATATCCCGATCGTTCCGGCTCCGGCCCCGGCCGGCTTGGCCGGCGCGGGGCTGATGCTCGCCGCCGCCAGGCGTCGACGCTGATCCGCCGGGCACCTCTTCCTCTTTACCCGCCGCCGGCTTTCCCCAGAGCCTGCGGCGGGTTTGCTTGCGTTGAAACGGCGCTTCCTGCGCCACGCCCCGGGGCTCCGAGGCCCGCGCCGCCCCCGCCCCCCGTCGCGTGCATGACCTGTCGCGCTCGATCCATGGCTGCACAGATCAGTGTCGCCGAATCCGTCGCTTTGCCGCCGAATCGCTCGGACGGCGCCAGGTCCCGGATCAACGCGTCCGCTCGGCGGGAGAGCTCAGCCGTGAGCACCTTTGTGTCGACGGTGCGGAGCCACCGCTGGGCGTGCTCCCTCTGACCAGTGAGAAGCCAGTGGCAATCGACGTCGCACCTATGGGCCATGCGCAGCAGATAGACCGCGGGTGGCGAGGTCAACCCGCGGATGTAGCGACGCACGGATTCGTGATTCAACCCGAGGCGCCGGGCAAAATCGGTGATTGCCGTATCGCCCATGGCTTCCCTGGTCCGCTCGACAAGGGCCGCCTCTTCGCGGGCCAGTTCACCACGATCCAAAGACTCCGCCTTGTTCATCACGCCATCCCTTTCTGGCGCGGCTTGCGCCACGCCGTGATCAGCATTTTTCTTTCGGACACATGCCGATTAAAAAATGAATACTTCGTCGCTGATCCGTGTCGGGATTCCGGAATGCCGAGACTTTTACCTCTCCGCCTTGATCCGACGAATCCACGGATTTTCCAGGAGTAAGAATTGAATTTAAACTTTAAACTGTCATTTATTACACTTTGAGATCGTCTTTCCGTTCAAAATGACACTTTTCATCCCCAAGTTGGGCGTCCCGATGACACCGAGAGACACGCCGTCCAACCAGAATCACCCCGACACATGAGGAACTCGCCCACCCCGAAGCGTCAGCGCGTCACGAGCATGGCTTCGTGTGCCCAGTTTAGGGTTTCGTAGTACATGATGGCCGCGGCACGATGCGAAACCGACAGTGCGTCGCACAGCTCAGCGACAGAACGCCACCCCCCTCGCTCGGTGGCGTGCGCGAGCGCATACGTGCGCGCCAGCACATTCTCCTGATCACCCAACAAGGCGGCTTTTGCGTCCTCGCTCAGAGGAAGTCCCTCGATCGCGTGCTCGATCGGCATCTCCGTCACCGCATCGATAGAGGCGAGAAGTCCAACAAGAAAGAACTCCATTGCGCGAGGCGAGAGCCCCTGCGCCTCCCCCAGCCGCTCGCAGTAGCGAGCGCGCACGATCGACGTCACCAGCAGGTCGTCGCACCGGTCGACGCCGAGCCCTACGAGCCCGGCGAGGGCGGCCCAGCGACGGAGCGACCGCTCGCCGATCAACGCCATCGCTTGGCGGATGGACTCCACCTTGGTGCGGACGCCCATCGCCGCGGAGTTGACGTACCGCAGCAACTGGTAGACAAGCGCAAAATCGGAACGAAGGACGCGTTCGAACTCGTCATAATCCAGCGTTTTTTCCGCAGAAGCAGAGAGTAATCGAAGACGGGACGACTCCACTGGTTTAGGGCTTCTCCGCTCAACACGCTCCGGGCGACTGAATGCCTCTCCTTGAACGTGTGTCACGCCGGCTTCCAACGCCACCCGCAGGACCTCGCGCGTCTCCACGCCGGTCGCCACGACGCTTTGTCCGCGGCCGCGTGCCGTGCGAATGCTCTCCTGAAAGGTGGGCACGTTTTCAATGTCGCACGTCAGCGTTTGAACCAGCCCCAGAATTTCCCGGGCACGGCTTGGCGCGCTCTCCAGAGCACACGTCAGCACGTACCCGGCTCGCTTCGCGTCCCGACATTGCTGAAGCGGGACGTCATCCATTAGTTCGAGCCGCACGCGATCGGGCGGCAAGAGGGTGTGCTCCCCTGCGGACACCATGGCCGCGGTCACCGGGATGAATCCGGTTTGTCCACGGAACAGAGCATCGAGACCGATGCCGTGCAAAGCCGCGTGCATGGCGCTCCGGGCGCACGGCGTGGGGTCGCCCCCAAATGTCTGCAGGTCGTCGCTCGCCAGACGGATGGCGTACCCGCTCAGTTCGCCGGCAATGGTGAAGATCGGGCGCCTCGTGAGCGCAATGGGCTCTGCGATGATCCCGTCGGGCGCCGGCGCGGTCGTTGTTTCGTGCTCGATCACGGCCCCCTGCCTTTCCTTTCCATGGCCTCGCCGAGTGGAGTTCATTAAACTTTGTCTGTCATGCATTGCACGGCACTGATCGTCCCGTACGCGTGCTGTCTTTTTATATTCTGAATTGCAGTGATGTTTTGCACAAATATGATGATTTGTCGGATTCCGTGAAGCATGGTGTGGGCGGCGCCGATATCGCGTCAGCGCGGCCGGGGCCACGCGAAAGGGGATCGGGATGCTGCGAGGCATGACGTCCAGGCAAGCGAGCCTGATCGGGTGCGTGGTCGCCGGCGACCATGTGCGGCTCGCGCAACGGGTGCGCGGCCGACGCGGCTCAGAGAAGCTGCTGACCGCGTGCGCGAGCATTGATGTCACCGGTTCCACGCCGCGCAGCACCGCGATTACCGCGGCGGTCCGGCGGGCCAGACTCAGTACAACGTTTGTCGGGCGGCGGGCGGGCACCGTGCTGGAAAGCCGGGACGTGACGTGCCGAACCATCATCTTGGAGCAGGCGTCGAGCGAAGACGCGCTCGACGCCGCACGACGCGGCGTGCTCGATGAACTCGATGGACCACCGGACGCGTGGTCCGTTGATTGCATGCCCATCGGGCCTCCGCACGAGAAGGGCGGCAGGCACGCCGTCCTCGTTTTTGCGGCGCCGGTCGCCGCGTTGCACACGCACCTCATGCCGCTGGAGGATGCGGGCCTTACGATCGAGACCATCGACGCCGCCCCGCTGGTGACGGGCCGGGTGTTTCACGGGGCATTCGGTTCGGAGAATCCGAGCCTTGTGCTCAACTTGTGTCGCGCCACGCCAACCCTCTCCATTGCGGCCGGCTCGCGCCCATGGCTCTTGCGCGAGATACGCGGCTTGCAAGGCGAGCGCGAACCGCACGAGCCGTGGAACCACGCCACTCCAAGCCAGTTCGAGGATCTCAAGCACCAGATTGAGCTGCACCTCCAGTATCTGCGGGAGGCGTATCCGAGGGTTCCGGCGGTCCGGGCAGGATGCGTTCTCGCCAGCACCGCGGCGGCGCAACGCGCCTGCATGCACCTCTCCGCGATCCGAGGCATTGACTTCCGCATCGCATCGGATCTCTGGTCGCAAACCGCTTCAGCCGACGAACCGGATCCGCTCGACTGGCACCTTGCTCTTGGCCTGACGGACTTTCCGCGCCGCGAAGGCGTCGAGACGCGGAGGGCCACCGCGTGAACGGGATGAACCTCCGCCCTCCTGCTCCGGGCTCGCGACGCACAAGACGGCGACTGCCGCAAGGCGTGCTTCTGCCAGTGCTCGTCGGCAGCCTGATGCTCATCGGCTGGGCCGCGTTCGCGTGGCACGCACGCCAGAGCATCCTGCTCGAAACCGCGGTCGCCCGCGAGCGGATCGCGCTGCTCCAGGAGGAAACCGGGCTGGCGGAGGCTCAACTGCTGAAGATGATCACCCAGCACGAGCGGACGCTTGCGATCGCTTCGCTGCGGAATCCGGTGCCGCCAGGAGGCGTGCTTGCGGTGCTCGACGAGCACCTACCCGACGATACGGCCTTAAAGCGTCTGGACCTTGAGATCGCACCGCCCAACACCGAGGCGTGGCAGCGCTCCCGCAAGCCGGGCACAGCGGCGGCTACTCTCGCGGCCCCGCGTCCCATCCCCACCCCGACCCGTCTCCGTTTCGACGGCTTCGCGACGAGCCCGACCAGTGCCGCACGAGTCGTCAACGCCTTGGAAGCCACCGGGCACGTGCGCGGCACGCGCCTGACCAACAGCCGTGAGGTCGCTGAACAAAACGAGCGGTGGCACGCCTTTCAGATCGCGTGCGAGATCATCACGCACGCCCTCGGGCGGGATTATTAAGGAGCCCTTCCGGTGCAACACACACACGCGGCATGGGTCGTGATGATCGGCATCAGCCTGCTCACGGGCTGGAGGCTCAGCACCGCCATGCTCGTGCCTGCGAAGGCCGATCGAATCGCCGCCCTGGAGGAAGAACAAAGGCTTGAGGCGCGTGCAACGTCGATCCGAGCCGCGATCGAGCAGGGATCGCGCATCAGCGAGAGCTCACTCCCGGAGCAAGCATGGGTCGGGCAATTGCTCGAGCACCTCGCCTCGCACCTAGACCAACTCGGCGCGACAGACCGCTCAATGACCAGCGAGCCCTCGAGCCACGCCGGAGAGCTGGTCATCACGCCCATCGTCCTGACGTTCACATCCTCGCTGGAAGCAACGGCGTTGTTGCTGGATCACCTCGCGAAGCAGGAGCACCCGATTCGTGTCACGCGGCTGACCATCGACCGCCCTCCGACAAAGACGAGTGGCAAACTCTCGACCACCCTCCGTGTCCTGCTCTTCACCGCACCCTCCGGAGCGACGTCATGACGAGACTCATCGCCGGCACACGCCAAGTGAACAATACCCTGGCACAGGGAACTGCCCTGGGCGTGCTCATCGCGTGCATCGCGCTGCTCGGGATCGCTCGGTGGCCCTCTGCACCGACGCCGTCTTCAGTTCAAGGCGAAGAGCCGGCCGCAGGAGATCTTGCCGCAGACTTTCTAGGCACGCTCGACGCACCTTCGGTACAAAGTTCAGATCTCATAGCGGCTCCGACGATCCGACGCGACCTGTTCCATTGGGAGTCGCTGCGCCCGGAGAGCGAAACCCCCGCGCCGGAAGTCATCATCACGATGCCCGACGCGCCGCCAGATGCCGCACGGATTCTCCATCTCCAAGGCGTCATACTCGGCCCCGCGCCGGTCGCGGTGATCAATGGGCAGCATGTTCGCATCGGCGACGAGGTGCATGGTTTCCGGCTTGTGCGTGTTGAGAGACGCCGCGCGGCGCTCGTGCGAGACGGGGTCGCCGTCGAAATCGAGATGCCGAGCCGGCAAGGGATGCGGACGCGCCAGTGATGGAACAGGCCAGCCCCGAAGCCAGTCCTGGTCCCGAAGTCTCACCCGCGTTTGGCGACGGGCACGACGCCATAGCACCGCCCCGGTTCATGCGCTATCTGCTCGCCCGGGGCGTTATCACCGAGCAAGCACTCGCCGAGGTGATGGAACAGGCGACCACCGGTGCAGCGGACCAAGCCGCGCAGCTTCTTATCCAGCACGGCATAGTGAGCGAGCGCGAGGTGACCGAGGCACGAGCCGCCTCGGTCGGCGTTCCGTTTGCGGTCCTTCACAAGAACATGGTGCAGGCCGACGCGGTTCGTCTTCTGGACCCTGTGTTCATGGACACGCACGAGGTGCTGCCGCTCACCGCGGCCGAGGGCTGGCTGACGCTCGCGATGAGCCGCTTCACAGACGTGTACCTGATTGAGACGGTGGAGCGCCTGTCCGGCATGCGGGTGCAGGCCCTGGCGGGGACGGGCACGAACATCCGGGAGATTCGCGAGGGCGTGCTCGCAGAGCTTGGAGACGCCGCCAGCGTCAGACGCACCGTCGACAAGGACGCACAGGACCTGCACAGCCTCGTCGGGGAGATCGACGCCGACGCGCTCACCGTCGTGCAGCAGGAGCAGCGCGACACCGATGTCGACCTCGAGGCCGCCGCTTCGGACTCGCCAGTGATCAAGCTGGTCAACCACATCATCCAGCACGCCGTGGAGCGTCACGCCAGCGATATCCACATCGAGCCGAGCGAGGAAACGTTTCGCGCACGCTACCGCGTGGATGGCGATCTCGTGGAAGCCGTGCGCCCAAATGCCCGCCTGTTGCCCGCGGTGGTCAGCCGGATCAAGATCATGGCTGGGATGGACATCTCCGAGCGCCGCCTCCCGCAAGACGGCGCGATGACCGTGCTCCTCGGCAGCCGCCCCATCGACCTGCGCGTATCGACGATGACCACACGCCACGGCGAGAAGGTCGTGCTGCGGATCGCCGACCGGGACGCCGCGATCCAAGGCATGGACGAACTCGGGATGTGCCCGCGGATGCTCGAGAGCTTTCACGCCATCATCCGCGAGCCGCACGGCATCGTCCTTGTTACCGGCCCGACGGGCAGCGGCAAAACAACGACGCTCTACGCGGCACTCCGCGAGATCATGACCGACAGCCGCAACGTCAGCACGATCGAAGACCCGGTCGAACGCCGGCTCCTGGGCGCCAACCAATTCCAGATCGATCCGCCGGCGGGCTTCACCTTCGCCCGAGCGATGCGTGCGATGCTGCGCCAAGATCCCGATGTGGTGATGCTCGGGGAGATTCGGGATACCGAGACGGCCCGGCTCGCCACCGAGGCCGCGCTCACCGGACACCTCGTACTTTCGACTCTGCACACCAACGATGCGCCGACCGCGCTCCCACGCCTCGTCAACATGGGCGTCGAGCCGTACCTCGCGGCGGCCTCGCTCCGCGGCGTGCTCGCACAGCGTCTTGTCCGCAGAAACTGCCCGTACTGTCGAAAAATCGTCCGCCTTTCGCCCACAGCCCGGGCGCTGCTCGCCCGGGTGAGCGGCGGGCCCTGCACCATCGACGTCAGCGCGACCGGGCGTGGGTGCGGCCGTTGCTCCGGCACAGGGGCCGCGGGACGCATCGGCATCTTTGAATTGCTGACGCTCGACGAAGCGTTGCTCGCCAGCGCCTCGCAGCACCCCGATCTCGCCGAGATCCGGCGACGCATGCGAGAGCGGGAGCTCCCGACGCTCTTTGATGACGGTTTTGAAAAAGTACGTTCCGGACAGATCCGCATCGAGAGCCTGCTCCGCGTGATCTCGGCCGCGAGCAGCGAGCACATCACCACCTCGCCCAAGAGCACCCCTCCCCATGCCGCGTAAGCCGAGGGCACGGATGAAGACCTCTGCCATCCCATACCGCGAGATGCACCATGTCAAACTATGCGTATGAAGCGCGTACCAGCGACGGGCGGATGACCAGCGGCATGCTGACCGCGCGTTCCCTCGAAGCCGCCGGGCGGACGCTCAGCGACCAAAACCTGTTTGTGCTGCGCCTCGCGCCGGACACCCAGGGTAAGACTGAGGCGGGGCGTGCGCACGCCACTCGCGATGAAGTCGCCTGGTGCATGGCGCAGCTCGCGGTGATGGTGGAAACCGGACTCCGCCTCAGCGAATCGCTGTCGTGCCTGGCGCAGCAGGCGCGCACGCCGCGCCTGCGTCGTCTCTTGAGCAGCACCAGCGACTCCGTTTCGCAGGGGCGCCCGCTGTCTGAGGCCATGGGCGATCATCCGCGGTCGTTCCCCGGATCGCTCATCGCGATGATCCGGGCTGCCGAGTGCAGCGGCTCCATGACCGCCGTCCTTCAGCGCAGCTCGGCCCACATGATGCTGGATCGCCAAACAATCCGGCGCGTTCGTGCGGCCATGCTCTACCCGCTCTTCATGCTCGCGCTCTGCGTCGGCGTCACGCTGTTCCTGCTTATCGCGATTCTCCCGAGATTCGCAGAGATCTTCGCCAGCCAGGGCGCCATACTCCCACTCCCCACCCGTGCCCTCATCGCGACCAGCAACCACAGCATGCAGCACTGGCCGCTATGGATCGGCATATGCGCGGCGGCTTGCTTCGCAATCACCCTGTGGGCCCGGACGCCGACGGGTCGAGATCGGATCGACGGGATCGCGATGCGTACGCCGCTGCTTTCCAGGGTGCTCAGCGCGTACGGCATGGCTCGCGCGTTCCGGACGATGGCCGTGCTGCTCAACGCCGGGGTTCCCGTGCTGGATGCCGTCCGGATCACGCAGGACGCCGTCTCGGCGGGTCATCACAGACGACTCTGGCGCGACGTTCACGAGCAGATCAGCCACGGCGGACGCTTCGCCGCCCCGATGCTGGAATCACCCCTGATTCCGCCGCACATCGCGCAGATGATCGACAGCGGAGACCGCTCCGGCAAGCTCGGTTTCGTGTTCAACCGCTTGGCTGATTTCCTCGAGAGCGAGCACGAGCAAGCCGTCAAGAGCGCGACACAGTTCATCGAGCCGCTCATGATTCTGTGCATGGGCGGGCTTGTGGGCTTTGTCGCCGCGTCGCTGATGCTGCCCCTGTTTCAGGCCGGGCAAGCGATGGCGTCCTGAGCAGCGAGATGCCCGGATCCCCGACGCATCTGGTATGCGTTACGGTACGAGAATTTCCCCGGTTTCGCCGTCGACGATGAGTTGCAGCTCGTCCGCGCCAAGGCGCACGCGGATCACCGTGTCCGTCCCGTGCGCCGGCGTGCCGACCGCATCGAAGCGGAGCGTGTGATTCGGCGCGTCAAGCTCAATCCGCACACCCGGCAACGCGCTCGCTGCCCCTTCACCAAAGCGAACATTCCAGATTTCACCCGTGGCACGCTTGATCGGCGCGGCCTCATTCGATGCGCGGGCCACGCGATACCCCATACCGCCTTCGAGGAACACGAGCACGCACGGATCGACCCCGCGCCCGATCGACTCCAGGCGGGCCGCGTGGATATCGGCCGCCAGAAGGCGCGATGCGTGCAGGATTTTGGCGCGATCCGCGGAACTCGGCCCGGGGAGCACCACCATCGCCAGCAGCGCAATCACTGCGACGACAATCAGCAGTTCCAGCAAGGTATACGCGCGACGCGTCCCAAGGCGCGGCGCACGCACGGGTTCGATCGCCAGCATGCCACGTTCTTCGGGCGGATCGCGGAGCTGGTGCAGACCCGGCCTCCACGCTCTCGTGGAAAATCAAGCATTCCGACCACGATCTATGGACGCCGCCAAGACGCGGATTGTCCGCACCGATGACACCCGCATGCAAGCCCCTCGCATCAGCTTGCCCCGTCGGGCCCGGCGCATTCGTTCGCGCGGCACCACGCTTCTTGAAGCGTTGATCGCCTCAATGATCCTGGTCACAGTATTGCTCGCCTCGAACGCCGCAGTCGCGGCCGCGCAGCAACACGCCCGGTTCGGCGACCGTGCGCTCCGCGCCACGCGCCTGGCCGAGAACCTCATCGAAGAAATCATCGGCGCGGCACGCCCTGTCCCGGGCTCTGCCGGCCGCGCGGCGTGGCGGCTGCACGATTACAACGCTTTGGTCGAGCAACCCGGGCACCTCCGGGATTTCACGGGCGATCTCTGCCCGCCGAGGGACCAGGTCTTTCGTCGGAGCGTCGTGATCGGCGCCGTCACCGCCGACGACGCTCTCAGTCCGGCTCTTGCATATGCGAGCGTGATCGTCACAATCGAGCACCCCGGCGGGGACACGTGGCAGGTGACCCGCCGCATCCCCATTCCGGAGTAAGCCGCGCTATGCAGCACCGCCTGTCATTGCGATCGCGTTCGGCCCGGCGTGCCGCGTTCACGCTCGCGGAGATCCTCATCGCGACGACGATCACCGCGATGCTGGGCGCCGCCACACTCACGATGCTGATCGGTCTCCACGCCGGCGCCGATTATGAACAAGCTGTGCGCCGCGAGTCCACCGCGGAGCACGCCGCGGCGATGCGGATTGCTGCGGCGACGCGCAACGCCTCGGCCCTGCTCGCGCACGATCCCGACCACCTCGTGCTCTGGACCGGCGACGCCAACAACAACGCCGAGCCCGAGCTCAGCGAGCTGCGCCGCATCCAGTGGGATGAAGCGAACGGCGAACTCCGCGTCTACGAGCTCACCACACCGTCCGGCGCGCCCGACCCGAGCTACTCCGTCGACGATCACTTCAGCACGATTACGGCTAACTACGCCGGCACCGCTCTCTTGCCCGGACGTGTGCTGCTGCGGCGCGTGAACACGTGGCACGTCGCGATCGATGCCTCCAGCCCCTCCGACGCTCGACGGCTTCGGATCACCGTCCACCTCGACGGGCACCCCGACCCGCTGCATGTGGTCACGGCATTGCGGGCGGAGACTCCCTGATGCCTGAAGCGCGCAGACGAGGGCACGCGATGCCGCTGGTGCTGATCGCAACAGGCGTCGCGTTCGTGGTCGGGCTGACAGCGTTGGCGCGCTCCGCGACGCTGACGTCCGCAGCCGTCACACTGCACCAGCACGCGCACACACGCCAGTCCGCCGAAGCGGCGATCGAAGCCGTGATCCAACGCATCCGATCCGACCCGACCTGGCTCGAAAACCAGCCGATGCACACCTGGGACGACCCGATTACGGATGGCCCCATCACGGTCCACCTCCGCGCCGCCAACCTGACCGCACCCGCCCGCATTGAAGTCGCCATCCACAACCCAAGCTTCGAGCTCGCGACGGGTCAGCTTCAGAACCCGATCATCGGCGCGCCGCAGTTGTCGGCCAACATCGGCGGGTGGCAAGCGAGCCGAACCGGGATCGTCCTGCCCATCCTTGGTCTCACGCTCCCGAGCGTCGGCGTTCGTGCATCGCCGCACGCCACGCACGCCAGCAACTTCGCGTTTATCACGTTCGTCGCCGGCGTCGGCGCCACCGGGTCCTTTGCGCAGACTCTGCCCGACACACTCCGGCCACGCACCACCTACACGGTGACGTTCGACGCGGGCTCCGCCGGGCTCGCGGACGTGCTCCCGAGCTACGGGCTGCGGATCTCCGCGGGCGGCACGGTCCTAGTGGACGCCAGCAACGCCGCGCTCCTGACCGTGCTCTACCTCGGCAACGGCCGGCTCCGGCACACGGTCTCGTTCCAGACGTGCAATAACCCGCCCGACGGGCAACTCCGCCTCGAGCTCTTCGCCTCGTCGCTGCTGGGCATCGCGAGCGGGGTGGGCTTCGACAATCTCGTCTTCACGGCCGAGCCTCCACCCTTCATCGAGATCATCGCGACGGCGCAGCACGACCGCGCCAGCCACCGCGCGACCGCCTACGCCACATGGACCTGCCCGAACGACGGCGGCGAGCCCGAGTTCCGAGTGATCCGCTGGCACGAGCACTGATTCAACACAACCCCGAAGTGGAACACGCATGCGCAGCGACGCCATCGATTGGAGCTCACGCCCGGATCACCCGTCCTTGCAGACCGCGCCGCGCCCGCGTCTGCACCGGGTGCTCCGGCACTGGTTTGTGCTCGCGGCTCTTGTCCAGGCCCTCGCCACGACGCTCGCCGTCCTCGTCATCCCCCACCTCTCCTGGACGCTGCCGCCCGGGGTTGAACCACTCGCAGCGATCGCCACGGGAGCCCTGGCGGGCCTGCTGATCACGCTCCCGCTCGTCCGCGTTCGCGCTGGCCGCTGGACGCAGCTGCTGCACGCGCTGCACAGCGCGATCCGGCGCCTGGGCGCCGACGCGGACCCCGCCCCCGTCCCCGTCGGCGGCGACCGCGAGGCGGTGTACATCGCGATCGCGTTCAATCACATGGCGAGCCAGGTGCTGGCCAGCCGGCGCGAACTCCTCGCCAACAACGCGGCCCTCGAGCGCCGCATCGCCGCACGCACCGCCGACCTCCACACCGCCAACCAGCAGCTCGAGCGCCTCGCGACACGCGATACGCTCACCGGGCTCGCAAACCGACACGCCCTGATGACCGAGCTCAGAGCCAAGCTCCGCGCTTCCATCGACTCAGATCAGGACCTGGTCTGCATCGCGATTGACCTCGACGGCTTCAAAGGCGTGAACGACACCCTCGGCCACGCCGCGGGGGACGAGCTCCTGCAACTCGCCGCGACGCTCTTCCTGGAAACATGTCGCTCCACCGACACCGCGGCCCGCCTGGGAGGTGACGAGTTCATCCTCCTCCTGCCGATGCCCAACCCCGAGCCCTCGGAGCAACTCGCCGGACGCCTCCTGGCGGCGTTTCGCCAGCGGTGCGACCACTGGCTGGGCGGACGCGCTACGCCCACTCCGCCCTCGCTCAGCCTCGGGCTTGCGTCCCGCCAAGCCACCGGGGCCGCCACTCCGGACGGGCTCCTCCAAGCCGCGGACGAAGCCCTCTATCACGCCAAACGCTCGGGCAAAGCCCGTTTCAGCATCGCCCCGGCACGCCACAGCCCGCCCGCCGTCGCGTCGATCTCACCTGCCGAATCATGATAGAGAAAAAGGCCGCCGACACCACGCGTCGCGATTCGCCGTAAACCTTTACAAGACCGGATAATGGGCGTAACTGGACTCGAACCAGTGACCTCTGCTATGTGACAGCAGCGCTCTAGCCAACTGAGCTATACGCCCGGCTCGGCTTCCCTCGAAACCGGCGACCACTGTAGCCGCCTCTGGCCGGGCTGTCACCTGCCCCCAGCACCCGGATCGCCGCCCTTCTCGCCCAGGCGTGGGTTGGGCCCGGGCTCGGACCCCGGGTTGCACCGGGCGGCTTGCCCCGGACAGGGGGCGACCTACTATTGCGAGCCAGCGGCAGATCGGGCCGCGGGCCTCGGCGGCGGCGATCCTCGCCCCCCGCCAAGCTGTGCATCATGTTCCGGACAGGCCCGATCCGCTCTTTTCAGCGGCTGAGGCCTGTCCAACCCGAAGCGCCCTGAGCGCGGACGGCCCCTGCCGGCTCGATCGCCCGCAGGACCGATCGGCCCGACGCCGGTGACGCTGCCTGAACCAAGGACCCTGTCCCATGTCCGACACCACCGCCACGACCAACCCCGGCCTCACCAAATCCTCCGGCGACGACCCCAAGAGTCTCGTTCAGGACCTCATCGAGGCCGGCATCCACTTCGGGCAGCGCTCCAGCGTCTGGAACCCGAAGATGGGGCGCTTCATCTACGGCAAGCGCAACGGCATCCACATCATCGACATCAAGGAGACCGTCCGCGGCCTCCTGCTCGCCAAGAAGTTTCTCACCCGCGTCGTCGCCGGCGGCAAGGACGTCTGCTTCATCGGCACCAAGCGCCAGGCGGTCGACGTCCTCGTCAACCGCGTCGGCGACGCCAAGATGCACTACGTCACCGAGCGCTGGCTCGGCGGCACGCTCACCAACTTCCGCACCATCCGCGCCCGCCTGAAGCGCCTGGAAGAGCTCGAGGCAATCGAGGCCGAGGACAACTTCCAGAGCTACTCCAAGAAGATGGAAAGCCAGCTCCGGCGCGAGATGCGGAAGATCAAGCGCAACCTCGACGGCATCCGTCGCATGGACAAGCTCCCCGGCGCGCTGGTCATCATCGACGTCCGGCGCGAGACCACCGCGATCAAGGAAGCCCGCAAGCTCGGCATCCCCACGATCGCCCTGATCGACACCGACGGCGACCCGGACCTCGCCGACATCGCGATCCCGGGCAACGACGACTCGATGCGCTCGATCGACGTCGTGGTCCGCGAGCTCTGCAAGGCGATCGCCGAGGGCAAGCAGCAGCGGAGCACCGCCAAGACCGACGACGGCGAGGGCGCCGGCAAGGGCGATCGCCCGCGTCGCAGCAACCGGGCCCAGTTCCGCGCCGACGGCACCCCCGAGCGCCCCGGCGACGCCGAGGGCGCGAGCGAGAGCGCCGGCGAGTCGGCCCCGAGCAGCGCCGTCGCCGGGCGGACCGAGTAAGCCCGACCCGTTCACGCAGCCTTTTGATGCCCGCGTCCGGATGACGGACGCGGGGCCCGGATCGAGAGCCGCCCGGCACGCCCGGGCCGACCACAGAAGAACCCGCGACGACCCGCGTGGGGCCTCCGCCCCGCGGACGCGAGGATCGTCCCGAACCACCGGACCCACCCGGCGGGAGAGCCAACGATGCCCGAGATCAACGCCAAAGACGTGATGAAACTGCGCAACAAGACCGGCTTGCCGATGATGGCCTGCAAGGCGGCCCTCGCCGAGGCCGACGGCGACGCCGAAAAGGCCGAGGACATCCTCCGCAAGCAGCTCAAGGGCAAGATGGAGACCAAGCTCGACCGCGCCGCGGGCGAGGGTCGCGTCGCGATCGCCGTGGACGGCTCGAACGCCGCCATCGTCGAGGTCCGCGCCGAGACCGACTTCACCGCCAAGAACGACCGCTTCATCAACGCGACCGATCAGGTGGCCCAGTTCGCCCTCAAGGCCCCGGCTGGCGACGTCGCCCCCACCGACGAGATGAAGGCCCCGGTCGACGACGTCCGCATCTCCACCGGCGAGAACGCCTCCATCGCCCGTGCGCACAAGATCGAGGGCGGCGCGGGGGCCAAGTTCGGCAAGTACGTCCACCACGACGGCAAGACCGGGGTGCTGATCCACGCCGAGGGCGACATCTCCGACGAGACCCTCCGCCAGATCTGCATGCACGTCACCGCGGCCGTCCCGCGTCCGCTCGGCGTCTCGGCCGACGACCTGCCCGCCGACATGGTCGAGAAGGAGCGCCGCTTCCGCATCGAAACCGCGATGGAGAGCGGCAAGCCCAAGGAGATCGCCGAAAAGATGGTCGAAGGCGGGATGAGCAAGTTCTTCGCGGAGGTCGCCCTCCTCGAGCAGAACTTCGTCATGGACCCCTCCAAGAAGGTCAAGGACCTTCTCGGCTCGGGCAAGATCCACAGCTTCTTCCGCTGGCAGGTCGGCGAAACCGACGCCTGATTCCCTTCCGCAACTCGTGGCACGGGCGTCCCGCCCGTGTCGACCAGACCCTTGCCCCTCTCTTTCACCGCTCCGACCCCAACGCGCCCCACCACCCAACGGGGCCGACCGCGTGCAAACGCAGGTCGGCCCCGTTCTTTCATGTTGTGCGCACGCCGCACGCCGACCCCATACCATTCCGGCGTGCCCTCCCTCCCACCCCCCGCGTACGTCATCACGCCGACCCGCCAGGCCCTGATCGCGCGCGGGCAAGACGGCCAGCCCGTCGCCGCGTGGGTCGAGCTGCGGGACGAGAGCGAACACATCGGGCGCGCGCTGCACGCCTGCGACGAGCGGACGCTCGCCGACGCCCTGATCCACCTCCGTACGCCGATCTTCACCTCCGTCGCTCGGGTGCACGAGCTCTCGCTTCCCGGGCAGAGCGACGTGCTCGCGAGCATCGACCGGACGCCGCGCCCGATGACCGCCTCGGAGCACTGGATCGTGCGTGACGCCGAGGACGAACCTGTTGCGACGCTGGACGAGCAGGCCCCGGTCGGAGCGTTCATCCGCGCGACGTTCAGCTACCTCGGCGCGATCACCAGCCCGCACACGCCGCGCGTCTTCCTGCTGGACGACCCGCAAGGCCCGCTCGCCGCGTTTCACAAACGCCCCGATCGCCTCGAGGTCCGGCTTGCGCGAGAACCCGAGCCCCCCGTCGACGATCTTCTCGTGCTGACGCTCGCCTGCCTGCTCGCAGAACTCGCCGAGTAAACGCACCGGCTCTCGCGCCCCCCCGCACCCCTTTTCAGCGTCTGGACCGGGGAATACCCCGCACCCGTGGCGCGATCACCCGGTACCCGTCAGGGGCCGCCGTCGCCGGGACGGCGTTCTCATGCCCCAGATCGGATTCACTTGGTTGGATCCCGTGGATCATGCCGCAAAGGAGGCCCGCGTGTCCGAGACGCACCACACCGCTCCGCCCGCTCACGAGCCCACCCACCGCCGGGGCGTCGATCATCAAGCCGGGTCCGACACGGAACGCCTGACGCGCCGGGCCGCGATCGCGAGCCTCGCGGTCGGTGCGGCCGCCGCTCCCGCGCTCGCCGCCCTCCAGCCCGACCGCTCGCTCCCCGGCATCGCCCGCGACCCGAACGACACCGCCCGCGGCCCGCTCACGCTCCCCGGCTACGACGCCGAGGCGGGCAAGTACGTCCTGCCCGACCTCCCGTACGCCGCCGACGCCCTGGAGCCGCACATCGACGCCGAGACGATGCGCCTCCACCACGGGCGGCATCACAACGCCTACGTCAACGGCCTCAACCGGGCCCTCGACAAGCTCGCCGGCATCCGCGAGGGCCACGTCGACGCGGGCGAGATCAAGTTCTGGAGCCGCGAACTCAGCTTCCACGGCTCCGGGCACGTGAACCACGCCCTGTTCTGGCACATGATGGCCCCGGCGCGCGAGCGCCAGCAGGAGCCGGGCGAGCAGCTCGCCGCCGCCATCCGGCGCGATTTCGACGGCATGTCGGGGTTTCTCAAGCACTTCAAGGCCGCCGCCAACGCCGTCGAGGGCAACGGGTGGGGCTGGCTCGTCCATGAGCCGGTCTCCGGGCGGCTCCTGGTCCTCCAAGGCGAGAGCCAGCAAAACCTGATGCTCACCGGCGCCCGCCCACTTCTGGGGGTTGACGTCTGGGAGCACGCGTACTACTTGAAGTACCAGAACCGGCGGGCCGACTACGTGGAGGCGTTCGCCAACGTGATCAACTGGGCGTTTGTCGACCGTCTGTACGCCGAAGCCACGGCCTCAACCCAGCCCCGTCGCCGCTGAGGTGGATCCAGGCGAAACCGCCTATTTTGACAACACGCCTGAAGCGTAAATTCTTGTTTTGAAATGATTTACGAGAGAGATGCCAGAAAACCGTCAAAAAATTGCTGCAGCGGCTTGCACGCCCGAGAAGCTGTGGCATCTTTGGGTTGTCTTGTCTCTCTCTCCTCCTTTGACTCGGCTGCAGGATGAGTGACTTGTAGCCGGGTGTGACCGGGGCTGACCGAAAAGGTCGGCCCCGTGTCGTTTTCCGGGGCGAGCGCGTGCCACGGCATCGCCCGAGGCCAAGCCGCCCGGTTGGGCATCTGGATCTCGCACGCAGGAATCGCGTTCTGATGGATGCGTGCTGAGGGTCAGGCTGCGGATCGGGCCATGACCCGGGCGGCTTGGAGGGCGCGGGCGGCTTGCGCCACTACGTCCTCGGCCCTGACCGTTGCGGCGCTCTCGGGCGATTGGCAGGCCGAGCCGACCGCCACCGACAACCCCCCGGCCCAGACCTGGCGTTCCGCGTCGGCGCAGAGATCGGCCGCGATGCGCGTCGCCTCGGGTTCGCTCATGCCCATGAGCACGACACCGAACAGGCTCTTGCTGAGACGGCAGCAGATACCGCCGGGCGGCTCGAAGTGCTTGCGGAGCATGATCGCCGTCCCGACGATCGCTTCGTCGACCGGCTCTTGCCCGAGCGTCGCCTGGAGCGGCCCGAGCCCGTCCAGCGCCAGCTCAATCAGCACCAGCGACTCGCCTTCCTCGCGCACCGTCGCGAGCGCTTTCTGCATCAGTTCGTCGAACGACGTGCGGCTCAGGAGCCCGGTCATCGGGTCCGTCTCGGTGTGCCCCGCGAGCAGCTCGTTGAGCCCGAGCGGGATGCTGTCGCCCACGCTCTGACGGTTGATCGCGACCATCTGGCGCTGAGCCTGTTCGAGCACGGCGTCCGCATCGCTGTACGCGCCCGTGTCCAGGTTAAACAGCTTGGCGACCTCGGCGACGTGCTTGCCCACCTCGCTCATGATTCGGTCCACCGCGTCGGTGTTGAGCCCGAGCCACGAGTCGGATTTCTGGTAGAGGCGGCGCAGCGCGGCCGCCGGCTGCGCGTCGGTCAGCACGTCGTGCACCAGGTTCCCCAGCGCGACGCAACGGACGAGCTTGGCGTGCTCCGGGGGCGCGGCCGTCGGGCGCTCGTGGTACTTCACCGGGATCACAAGCTGATCCGGCAAACGCCACCGCTTGGCGAGCATGGCGCCGATGTCCGGGTGCTGCACTTCGAGCGTGTCGAGCTCTTCACGCACCAGGCGACGGTGGTCGTCCTCGGTGTTGGCGAGCACCGCGAGATAGTCCGGCCCGAGGGCGATGAGCATCGCCATGACGCCGATGTCCTGGAGCAGGCCGGCGAGGAACGCCTCGTCGGGCTCTTCCAGTTTGATCTGTTCGGCGAAGCATCGTGCGCCGACGGCGGTGTAGAGCCCGCGTCGCCAGTAGGCGACCTGGTCGAAGGCCGCATCGTTCGGGGGCTTCAGCGCCGAGACGAGGCTGAAGCCGAGGGCCAGGTTCTTGACGGGGTTGAGCCCGAGCATGACCAGGGCGCGATCGATCGTCGCGCACCGGCGACGGAGCCCGAAGAAGCTGGAGTTGACCGTGCGCAGGATCTTGGCGGCGAGCCCCTGGTCGTGCTCGATCGTGCGGGCGAGGTCGTCGAGCCCGACGCCCGGATCGCTGGTCAGCTCGATCACCTGCACCGCGACCGCCGGCAGCGAGGGGAGGCTCGAGCAGCTCAAGATCTTGTCGAGGGCGTCCTGATTCATGTGCGGCCCAGGCGTCGCCCGTGACCCACCAGCCACGCACGCGGCACGGGCGGTTCACCGGACAAACGCACAAGATCTATCGGTGTTTTTCCCCCCCAACTTTGGAGCTTCCCGTCGGGTCGCGCCCCGGAAGGAGGCCACCTTTGCCGCGTTTCAGGGCGGTCCCCGCCCATACGCCCGGCCTATCCCGACAAAACACCCAGAAACGCTCGCACCGCGGGGGGTTCGCGTCCGAGAATCTCCGAGAGGTACGCCAGGAGCAACCGCACACCCCGCACCACGGCGAGCGGGGGCGGGGCCCATGCGGGGTCCGTCGGCTCGCGGTCCAGGTCTCGGAGGACGCGGACGGTCTCCGCCCGGACGCGCCAGACCGGGCCGGCGATCTCCGAGCCGCCGGGCCCCGCGCCGTGCTCGGCCGGATCGGGCACCAATCCCCCGAGGCGCGGGCTGAAGCCGAAGGTCTCGCCCTCGGGCAACCCCCCGCCGTTGTTGGCGGACTTCTGCAGCGTCGGTCGGTAGCCGGTCTCGACCAGCGTCGCCCACGCCAGCCTCAACACCGCGAGCGCCGGATCCTGGTGGGCGCTCGCGAGCGCGTGCAGCAGGGCGTCGTAGAGCTCCGGGTGCGGGTCGTGATCGGTCACGGCGTGGTGCACCACGTCGGCCGCGGCGCACCCGGCGTAGAAGGCGGGGAGCGAGGCCCGGAGCGCCCGATACGGCTCGCTCAGGTCCCACGCCGTCAGCGTCGCGAGCTGCCCTTCTTTTTTGATGATCGCGACGACCTCGCCGCGTGTGAGCAGTTCGAACCCGCCGCTGTAGGGCGAATGCTCGCGCTTGGCGCCCTTGGCGAGCCCGCGGAGCATCCCGTGCTCGCGCGTGAACAGCGAAACGGTCTGGCTGGTCTCGGACCAGTCCCAGAGTCGGACGCAGACGGCTTCATCGCGGATGGTGGGCACCGTGCGGGAGGGTAGTCGCCGGGGGCGGGACGCTGCGCGCGAGCGTATCCTCCGTGGTATGCGGTTCACTTTTGTTGATGCGGTGCTGGAGCGGTCGGACTCGCGGATCGTGACGGTGAAGCAGGTCTCGCTCGCCGAGGAGTACCTGCAGGACCACTTCCCGACCTTCCCGGTGCTCCCTGGGGTCTTCATGCTGGAGTCGATGGTCCAGGCGGCCCGCGCACTGGTGGGCACCCCGGCGCACCCGCGCCCGGTGCTGGGCCAGGTCCGTGCGCTCAAGTACGGGCATTTTGTCAAGCCGGGGGACACCCTGCGGGTGGAAATTGAACTCGTCGGCACCCCCGCCCCGGGCGAGGCGGACTGCAAAGGGCGGGCCCTGGTCCTCAGCCTGGCCCGTGTGGCGGGCGTCGAGCACTCGGGCGAGGTGCCCGTCGCGGCGAGCGGGCGGTTTCTGCTCCGCCAGCCCCGCTTGGGCGAGACTCTCGCCCAGTAAAACCAGCGTGCGCCGAGCGGGTGGGCGGGTCGGCGGGGGCGCGATAGGATGGGTGCTTGGAAGGCCCCGGGGCCTTCCCGCGAGTCTCAGGACAGAATCGGGGAACGGAGCCGCATGGAACGCAACGAGATCTTCCAGAAGGTGCAGGAGGTCCTGGTCGACGCGCTCGCGGTCGATGAGGACGAGGTAACGCCCGAGGCCTCCCTCACGGGCGACCTGGGGGCGGAGTCGATCGACTTTCTCGACATCGTCTTCAAGCTGGAGCAGACGTTCGGGTTCAAGATCGAGCAGGGCGAACTCTTCCCGGACAACGTGACGCAGAACCCCGAGTACGTGCAGGGCGGACGCGTGACCGAGGCCGGGATGGCCGAACTCAAGCGGCGCCTCCCGCACGGGGATTTCTCGCGTCTGGAGAGCGATCCGCAGGTGACCCGCGTCGCGGAGATCTTCACGGTCGACGCGATCGTGAACTTTTGCGAAACCAAGCTGCAGCGGGCCGCCTGAGATGCGTTGGATGTGGATCGACCGCGTGGTCGAACTCGTCCCGCGCGAGCGCCTGGTCGCGATCAAGAACGTCTCGCTGGCCGAGGAGCACCTGCACGATCATTTTGCGGCCGACCCTGCGCACGATCTGCCCGCGACGCCGATCATGCCGATGAGCCTGGTCGTCGAGGGCATGGCCCAGTCGGCCGGCATCCTCGTCGGGCACGCCTCCGGCTTTCAGGAGAAGGTCGTCCTCGCGAAGGTCGCCAAGGCCGAGCTCGACCGTGACCCCACGCCCGGCGTCACCCTCCGCTACACCGCGACCATGCAGAGCCTGACCACCCAGGGGGCATCCACGCAAGGGATCGTCGAGATGCTCGACCACGCGAACCCGAACGCGGGATTCGTGCGCACCGGCGCGGTCGACCTGATGTTCAGCCAAGTCGATCACAACATGTCCGGGCTCGAATTCCCCGAGCACAACTTCGTCTTCGGCGAAAGCTTCCAGACCCTGCTGCGAAGCAGCGGGATCGATTGGCCGGGTGCGTAAGTTCCGCGCGGGGTGGCACAGCTCGGAGAGCTGTGCCACCCAGAGTTCAGTTGGCGAGTGTTTCTCGCATGAGCCGATCGAAGAGCTGTTTGGGCGCGGGCTTGCCGGTCCAGAGCTCGAACTGGGCCGCCGCCTGAGTCACGAACATGCGCACGCCGTCGATCGTGCGGAGCCCGCGCTCGCGCGCCGCTTTCAGCGTCGGTGTCTCGATCGGGTTGTAGACCGTGTCGAAGATCACGGTGCCCGCGTCGGCGTCCGCGAGTTCGGGCACGGGGATCGCCATCGCGTCGGGGGCAGGCCCGCCGGTCATGCCGATGGGGGTCGTGTTGATGTGCGCACGCGCCCGGCTGGTCCGCGCTTCTTGGGCCGAGATCGTGCGGACACCGGGGATCGACGCCGCGATCGCCTCGGCCTTGGACGCGGTGCGGTTGGTGAGGCGCACACCCGCGCCCTCGCGTGTCAGCCCGAGCGCCGCCGCCCGAGCCGCCCCGCCCCCGCCCCAGATCACGACCATCTGTCCCGCCAGCTCCCCGAACGCTTCGCGCAGCGGCTCGACGATCCCCGCAACGTCCGTGTTCGCGAGACGCCACCCGTCCGGAGCGACCGCGATCGTGTTGGCAGCGCCCGCCGCGGTCACGAGCCCGTCCGCATCCATCGCGAACGGCTCCGCGCCCGCGCGCGGGCAGCTCTTGAACGGGATCGTCACGCTGGCGCCCGCGAAATCGAGGGCGGGCCATCGCAGCACGCCCTCGACGGTCGCCTTGAAGCTCGCCCGCGCATCGTCCTCATTCTCGCCGGGCGCGACGGGCATCGGGAGGTAGACGCCGTCGTGCCCGACCGCCTCGAAGCCCGCGTTGTGGATGAGCGGGCTCATCGAGTGCCCGACGGGCCAGCCGAGGACGCCGTAGACCTTGGTGCTCGCCTGGATCGATCGGAACCGGTACAGATCGAGCATCTCGCGGATCGTCGGCTGCCCCGGCGCGGTCGCGCTCTCGCGCTTCAGGCTCGCGAACGTCAGCAGCCCGCCGAACTTGGGCGCGAGCACGCGGCTCATCAGCCCGAACTCAGCCATCCCGAGCGCGATCGTCGGCTTCGGCGCGCCGCGCAGCAGCTCGAACAGCTCGACGTTGTCGCGCAAGCTGCGCGCACGGAACGCGATCTTCGCGACCGCGCACGCCGGCTCGGCGTACATCGCCATCATCCGGCGCGAGAGGTCCGGCGGACGCGTCTGAAAATCGTGCGAAGAAAGAATCAACCGCGTCGGCACGTCGCGCACCTGCTTCGCGTGCGTCACGCAGAGGTTGACTTTCTGCCGGAAGTTGGCGCTCCGCGTGTATGCGGCGAGCTCCACGTCCAGGTACGCCGGCGGCGAGCCGCCCGTCGCGACGCGCTCGAACAGGCTGACCCGCGCGTCCTCCGGGCCGTCGTACGCCCCCCCCTCGTCCGCGATACGACAGGTCAGGATCACCGGGAGCGGGGACTCCGCGATCGTGCGCACGATCGCAGCTGCTTCGCTCTCGCCCGACGCGCTGTCGCCGCTGAAGAACTCGTCGACGCGGAACTCGACGATGTCCGCGCCGAGCGACTTCGCCTCGGCGGCCTCGGCGAACGCCTGCTCGGGCGTGCGCATCGTGATCGGAACGCAGAGCATGGTCATGGGCCGTCGTAGCCCTCGTTGCGGAGCAGTTCGCGGCTGCGCAGGCGCAGGTTGGGCAACCACCCGCCGTCCGGTCGCTGCTCGCGCAGGCGCGATTTCAGCGGCTCCGGCATGTTCGGCAGCAGGTCCAGACCCGTGCGAGACTCGATCTCCGCGATCGTCGTCATGAACGCACCAAGGCGGCTGTCCTCGGCGGCATCGTGCGGGATGAGCAGCGCAAGCGCGCGCACGCCGACGGGGTCCTCGGGGTTCTCGCGGAACAGGTCCGCCGGGTCGCCGTCGACGTCGAGCACGACGCGGAAGAACCCGCTCGGCACGGGCATCTGCCCGTCGCCCCAGCGCGGGAGCTCCCCTTGCGCGTTCACCTCGAACACCGGGCCCGCGATCACCCAGAGGCGTCGGAACCGCGGGACGAAGAGCCGATCCTCGGCCAGTTCGAGCGCCTGCCAGAGCCCGACGCGGAACTCCATGTCCATCACCGCGGCGTTGGTGATCAGGTACGTCTCGAGCTGAGCCGTGCGCCCGTACCAACGCCCGATCGCTTCCGGGGAGGCGATGTGCCCCGCCCCGTAGTGCGGCGGGCGCGCGAGGGCCGGCGCGTGCGCGATGCGGAAATCGTCCTGCGTCGCCCGCGCGTCGGCGCGGGTGTCGATGGTCCACCGCCGGAGCTGCGGGCGCGGGGCCTCGAAGGTCTGAGTGGTGCCGCCGAGGGTCCATGCGGCCCAGAGCGGGGCGCGGAGGTCGTTCGAATACCCGACGACGAACCCGTCGTTTTCCAATCGCTGGAACCGCGACTCGGCCCGCGTCGCGCGCGGCTCGCCCGCGAGCGTCGGGCGCCGGTGCTGGGTCTGCAGGCCGAAGGGGGTGATCCGCGGGGCCGCGGGCTCGTCTGCAGCGGCCTGGGCGGCGGGGCGCGGGGGGATCGGCTCCGGCGCACGACACGCCGGGAGCGCCCAAGCACCAAGGAGCCACAACGTGGAAAGCACGAATCCCGTCCAGCGTCTGGATCGACTCATGCGGGAAGCGTACCGACGCGCCGCGTCGCGGGCCGATCGACGCTCAACGCAGGCGACGCGGGTTGTCGATCGGGCTGCCGTCGGCGTAGGCCCAGACCGTGATCGGAAGTCGTTGGACGCCCCACTGGCGGGCGCGCTGGTGGGTCGGATACAGCACGTCGAGGCGTTGGCCCCTGATCTTGCCGCCCCGGTCGAGCACGGGCACGATCTCGCCGTCGTGGTAGCCGGGGATGGAGATCATCGACCCGAAGGGGAGGACGGTGGTGTCGGCGGCGACGAGGCGCATGCCGTTGGTCCAGACCGAGTGCAGGGTCGCGGTCTGCCCGTCGGCGAAGGGGGCGCAGGAGCGTGCGTCGGGGCTGTAGGCGGTCACGGTCATCCAGACCGTGCGCACAGGGACGACCATGCGCCCGTTGAACCACCGGGCGTTCTCGGGGATCTCGTCCGCCTCGGGGAGGGGGTGCTCGACGGTGTGTGTCGCGCCGACCTCGTGCCCGGTGCGGGCGAACCGCTTCGTGATCGCGATCGAGGGCGTGCTCACGGCGGTGTGGGCGACGTGGTCGACGCGCGCCAGCGGGGCCGCGGGGCCGGCCTGCTTCACGAGAATCGCGCTCGCCGCCACAAGCACCGCGAGGCAGCCAAAGACGGCCGCCTCGCGCGCATCCATCGCCGACTGTCGGCGCCCGAGCCCTCGGGTGGCGTGCTGATCTGATCGCATGTCTATGCTCCTCGGTCGCGGTCGCCCCGCGCCCGTGTGCAGCGGGCGGAGGGCTCAGGACGGGTGCCAGAAGTGACCGCTCGGTCAACTTCTGGCGAAACGGCGTCCGTGCCGAGGTGGAAGACAGTAGCCCGGAAAGCCATGCAGGACACTTTCAGGCAAGGACTTGGGCGCATTCGGTCGGAATTTGTGCCGCCTGAAGCGATTGTGCAGATTTCCCGGCTCCGCCATCCCGCCCGCCCCTCCACAACAACGTCCGAGAACTCGGCGAGCATTCCGAGCCGGGGGACGCATGTTTGAGGCGTCGGACCTCGCGATTGCGGCGATCATCGGCATCGGGGCCGGGCTCGTCGGTGGACTCGCCGGGATCGGGGGGTCCATCATCATGCTCCCGGCCCTCGCCCTGTTCGTGGGGTTCGCTACGCCGGAGAAAACCGAGCAGCACCTCTACGCGGCCGCGGCGATGGCGGTTAATTTTGTTGTCGCCCTGCCCGCCGCCCGGACCCATCTGAAAAAGGTGCAAGGCCCGATCCTTTCGATGGTCCGCTGGCTGCTCCCGGCGGCCCTGGCGGGGATCGTCCTCGGCGTGCTGCTCAGCAACCGGGTCCAGGGCGAACGCCTGAAGCTCATGCTCGCCGCATTCATCGCCGGGTACTGTGTCTTCAACCTCATCCGGGCGGCCCGCCCGAGCCCCGGGGGGCCCCAAGGGCGAACCCTCACCCATCGCCCGAAGGGCGCGGTGCTCGCCGGGACCGGCGGGGTCACGGGGCTGGCGGCCGGGCTGCTCGGGATCGGCGGCGGGATCGTGCTCGTCCCGCTCCTCCAGATCGCCGGGCGCGTGCCCGTCAAGGCGGCGATCGCGGCGAGCTCGGCGGTCATGGCGGTGACGGCTGTCCTCGGCGCTTCGCTCAAGCTCGGCACGCTGGGCACCCACGGGCTCGACTGGCGCGACGGGCTCTTGCTCGCCGGCGTCATGGCGCCGGGGGCGATCGCGGGCTCGATGATCGGCTCGGCCCTCACCCATGCTCTGCCCGTCCGCGTCTTCCGGGTTGTGCTGAGTGTCATTCTGCTCGTCGCGGCTGCCAGGATGGCAGGGATCGGGTAGCCGGCTCGTGACAGAGCCGCTCAGGAAGAAGCCGGGACGAACCGGGCGTTTGGCACGTCGTATGCAGACACGGATTTCTGGAATACGGTGATCCGTGCGCAGGAAAGACGGCGGTCCGTGATCGGAAGGACTTCGACGATGTCAACACGCCTGATGAACAACTTCAAGACGGTGCTCCTGCTGGGCGGGCTGATGGGCCTGTTCTTGGCCGCGGGGAGCATGTGGGGCCAGACCGGCCTGATCATGGCGTTCCTCTTCGGCGGGCTGGTCAACGTCATCGCGTGGTTCTTCAGCGACAAGATCGCGATCGCCGCGATGCGCGGGCGCGAGCTCGACCGCGAGAGCGGCGGCGACCTGTACACCATGACCGAGCGTCTGGCGCAGAACGCGCAGCTGCCCATGCCCAAGCTGTATCTGTGCCCGCACCAGGCGCCCAACGCCTTCGCGACAGGGCGGAACCCGCGGAACGCGGCGGTCGCGGTGACTCAGGGCGCGGTGGACCTGCTCGATCCGTTCGAGATGGAGGGCGTGATCGCGCACGAGCTCGCGCACATCAAGAACCGGGACACGCTGATCTCGTGCATCGCGGCGACGATCGCGGGCGTGCTCGCGTTCCTCGCTCAGTGGGGATTCTGGCTGGGCATGAGTAACCGCCAGGCGAACCCGCTGGTGATGTTCGTGGTGATCATCATCGCGGCGGTGGGCGCGGCGATGATCAAGGCGATGATCAGCCGAAGCCGCGAGTTTGTCGCCGACGCGGACGGGGCGGCGATCGCGGGCTCGCCGTTCGGTCTGATCAGCGCGTTGAAGAAGCTGGAAAGCTACAGCGGTCGGATCCCGCTGCAGCAGCCGAACCCGGCGCAGAACAACCTGTTCATCGTGGAGCCGCTGGCCTCGGCCGCCAAGGGCGGGAACCCCCTCCTGCGCATGTTCGCGACGCACCCCCCGACGGAGCGTCGCGTGGCGGAGCTCTCCAGGCTCGGCTGAGTTCTCGCGAGCGAGGGGAAGCGGCTTCGGAAGCTCCAAACGGTGGCTGAGCCGTCCCGGCGGGCTTACTCGCCGGGTTCGGCGGCTCGCCTCGCCGAGCGATCGGGCGTGGTCTGGTCCATCTCGATCACCCGCGCCGCGGCGGTCAGCACGATCGCCCGATCGATGCTCGTGAGCGGCACGCCGAACGCCCGGGCCACGGCCTCCGCGTAGGTCCGGAGTTGCGGCGCGTGCCGGGCGGCGGCGGCTTCCAGAGTGACCGCTTCCGGACTCCCCTCCATTCGATCGGTCTTGAAGTCCAGCACGCTCGCGCGCCGGACGCGTCCGCTCGGGTCACGCCCCAGCACGAGGCGGTCGATCTGGCCGCGGACGACGGTCGCTTCGCCCGCATCGGTCGGCACCACCGCCACGATCGCCCATTCGGGGCGCACCTCGGGGCTCAAGCCTTCGCGCGTCCATGCGTCGTACCGGGCCTTGGAGAGGGCTTGGCGAACGGGCTCGGAGGCGATCGCGTGCTCGTAGGCCGCCCGCGCGGGGGTCCATGCGGGGTGAGACTCGGGGACGCCGGCCGCTGCGCCGGCACGGCGCAGCGCGTCCTCGCTGGGGAGTCCGTCCTCGATCCAACCGACTCGCCCGAACCACGCGTGGACGAGCGTGCCGATCGTGCGCCCAAACCCCGCGTCATCCGGCGCGCCCCAGAGCAGCGCCGAGCGGCCCGCGTGCGCCGCATCGCCCCCGGCTGTGCGATCCCCAGAGCCGAGCTTGGACGGGCTGACCAGCGCCGGGCGGCGAGATGCCCCTGCCCCCGAGTTCACACGCAGACGCACGCGCCGGCTGGGGCGGGCGTCGGGCGCTGCCTGCTCGCGTTCGGCGTGCTCTAGGTGGGCGGCCCACGCCGAGTCGTCGCCGCCTTCGTGGAAGAGCTCCAGCCCGTCGCTCGGATCTTCGCTGATCCAGTCGCCGTTGTCGCCGGGATCGTCGCTCAGGGCTGCGCGGAGGACGCGGGCGGAGGTCGGGGCTTTGGAGCCGTCGACCTCGGTGTATCCGTCCTCCTCGTCGTCTTCGCGTGTGGCGCCCGAGGCGCCGAGCCAGGGGACGACCATCTCCAGCGCGTGGCGTGCGCGCGTCATCGCGACGTAGAGCACGCTGAGTTCCTCTCGCACCTGGCGGGCCGTCGCCATCTCGTGCACCGCGTGGAGCGCGGGATCCGCCAGTCGCTCGCTCTTGTTCGGATAGAGCGCGACCCGGGTCACCGGGCCGTCCGCGGGCTCGCGCTCGGCGAGCACCGAGCCGGGCTTCACCTCCCAGCGATCGTCGAGCTGGGTAAGCACCACCGCGTCGAACTCCAGTCCCTTCGCGTGGTGGACCGTCATGACCGAGACGCCGCCGGGCGCTGCGCCTTCACGCGGCTCGGGCACCTGCCGATCGCGCACCCATCGCACAAAGCCCCCGAATCGCAGGCGCCCCGACGCGCCGTCGTCCGGCGCCGGCGTCCGGGCGGCCCACTGATCCGCGAGCTCGATGAGCTGAGCGAACCGGGCGCGCTCGCGGGGCGTCATCGCGCCGGCGCACGCCCGCCCGAGCGCCGCGATCGTGCCGGCGAGCCCGTCGCGCATCAGTCGCTCGCGCAAGTCGGCCGAGACGCGGCGACGATCGGCGTCGCTCATGAGCCCGACCAGGCCGATCGCGGTCCCCATCGGGCTGGTCGAGACGTGGTACGCCGCCGCCGAGTCGTCCGGGTGGTCGGCCAGGAGCAGGGCGCTGAGCGCGACGTTGCACGGGGCGGCGTCGGTCAGCGGGTTGCCGCGTTCACCCCGGCACGGGATCCCGAGCTGCGCGAGCGCGCGCACGATCTCGGGGATCGGCTTGTTCTTCCGAGTGAGCACGCCGATGCTCGCCTGCGGCGCCAGCGTGCGCCACCGACGCACACGCCGGGCGATGAATCGCGCGTTGGCCCACACGCGGCTCTCGGCGTCGCCCTCGGGCGGCTCCGCCTCGACCAGCAGGCGTACGACGCCGGGCAGATCGCCCGTCGCCGACGAGTGCTCTCGGAACGTCGCGCCGAACGCGCCCGCGCCCGATGCCGCGGGCCCGCCGTCCTCGCGTTCCGGGTCGACCAACGCCGCGTTGCGCGCGATCGGGGCGAAGACGCGGTTCACGGCCTCGAGCACCACGGGGCTCGACCGCCAGCTCATCGAGAGGTGCTCGGTGCACCGCCCGTCCGGGTCGTACCGGGCGGGAAGGCGTTCGAGCAGCCCCGGCTCGGCCCCGCGCCAGCCGTAGAGGCTCTGCTTCACGTCCCCCACGACCAGGACGCTCCGCCCGCCCTCGTCCTGGCTCAGGAGTTCCTCGATAACCGGGCGCAGCAGCTCAAACTGCGTGTGGCTCGTGTCCTGGAACTCATCGAGCAGGACGTGGCGGATGCGCGCGTCCAGGCGGTAATAGAGGTCGCCGAGATCTTCGGGTCGGGCTTCGAGGAGCAGCCGCGGGACGTCGTCGAAACGGAGCATCCCGCGCGACCGCTTGAGGTACTGGTACGACGAATCGAACGCGGAGAGCAGCTCGTACGCCGACCTGGTCGCGTCGGCGTGCGCCATCGCGACCATCGCGGCGGCGTGCGCGCGCAGCCTGCTCAAGTCCCGCACGACGCTCTCGTGGAGCGCGGAGCCGTAGTACGTCGGGGCCGGGTCGTTCGCCTTGGCGGTCAGGCCGTTTTCGAGGAGCCACGCCCAGTCGGCGTGACGTGTCTTTGTGAGCAGGTTGCCCGCGGCTTTTGCGAAATTCTTGTTGATCTCGCCCTTTTTGGTCCGCACCTGCACGTCGACCGGCCAGGTTCGGATCGTCTCCAGCAACGCGCCAAGCTCGTCCTCGCTCAACCGCCCATGAATCTCACTCGGGGAGCGCCACGCCTCGGCTCGCCCTTCCGAGGCGACGAACGCCTCGTACGCGTCCTTGATCGTGCGCATCACCGCACGGTGTGCGCCCATCGGCGCCTGCCCGCGGGAGCAGAGGCGCACCAGCTCGCCCACGCGTCCCGCGTCGATCGCCTCCAGCGCCTGCTCGACCGCCTGTTCGCGGAGTCGGAGGTCTTCGTCCTCCTCGGCCACGCGCCAGCCGGGCGCGACGCCGAGGTCCAGCGCCAGGCCCGACGCCAGGTGCTGGAGCCACGCGTCGAGCGTGAGGATGCGGAGGCGCTGCGCGTCCAGGGCGAGCGTGCGGAGCAATGCCGCGCACCGCGGGGCGTCCAGGCCTTCCGCGACGTGCCGGCGCAGCTCCCGCAGCCCGCGATCACCGGCCGCACCTTCCGCGAGGCGTCCGGTCACGCGTTCCAGGATCTCCCCCGCGGCTTTGCGGGTGAACGTGGTCGCGACGATCTCCGACGCGTCCTCGCCCTGAGCGATCAGGCGCATGTACCGGTTGGTGAGATAAAACGTCTTGCCCGTGCCGGCCGAGGCGAGCACGAAGCGGTGAGCCGGGCGCGGGGCGTCGTCGGGCGTCGGTCGCGGGGCGTGCTCGGGCATCACGCGTTCTCCCCTGTGCGCACGCGCACCGAGGGGCCGCCGTATCCGCACAACGCGCCCAGCACGCCCTCGCGCGGGGGCTCGTCCCCTTCCTCGATCACCCGGCCCGCGCGGACGGCACGCACGACCGCCTGTGCCGTCGCGTCGGCCGACGCCAGCTCCTCGGGGCCCCATCCCCCCACACGGTCTTCCACCTGCGCGCTGGAGGGGAGCCCGATGTAGGCGAGCGTGAGACGGTCCACGTCGAACACGGCGCCGGTCTCGCGCTCCAGCCACGGGCGGATCAGGTGCCGGTAGAGCGGGAGCTGGAGGTCGACCCACCTCGCCGAATCGCCGCGACCTTTGCGGTGCGTTTTGGTGGGCGATTCTGTGCGTCCGTTGTTATCGGAGCCGGTTTTGTAATCGAGGACGGCCCAGTCGCCGCGCGTCTGGTGCCGATCGATGCGGTCGATCCGCCCTCGCAGCGCCATCGCCGCCTCGCCCTCGGGCATCGGGAGCGCGGGCTCGCCCGCGTCGGGCGTGCGGGCGGCGTCCCACTCGCTCGCGACCACGCGCCAGCCGGCGCGCGCACGCTCCGCCTGCCACGAGGCGAACCCCAGCAGGCGACGCGACGCGTCGCGGACCTGCACCCGCACCGGCACACTCGGGCGCGAGCCGTACCACGACACCGACACACGCTCCAGCTCGTCCAGCACGCAGGCGGCGATCTCGTCCTCGTCCTCCGCGTCGACCGCGCTCGATCGCGCCCACCGGTCGAGCACCTCGTGGATTAGAATCCCGAGCCCACGCCCGTCCAGTTCCCGCCCGGGCTCCTCGGCCTCGCGCAACCCTTGCATCTGCTGGGCATAAAACGCGTACGGCGACGCGAGGAATGTCTTGAACGACGTCACCGACATCGAGCGCACCTCGGGCCACGCCTCGCGCGGGAGCGCCTCGAAACGGCGCTCGGACACGTGCGCCCGCTCTGCGGACACGGCGCGGACCAGCGGGGCGTGCTCCGGCGTCGCCCCCGTGAACCGGCGCACGCGGGCGACCAGCCCGTCGTCGTCGCTCTGGAGCAGCAAGCGGCTCGGCCACAGCGGGTTGCCCGACTCGTCCCGACGCCCGCAGATCGCCCGCACCCCCGACGGCCAGTCCTGGGACGACCCGTCCCGTCCGTTGCAGACGGTCTCGAAGAGGAACGCGTCGCGGGCCGCCCGTGCCGCACCGGTCGGGAGCCCGAGGCGAGCGCGTACGGCATCGGGGAGCAGGGCCCCGCCCGCCCCGCTCGCGGGACCGCGACCCGGGACGTGCGCGTCGTCCATGCCCACAAAAATCAGGACGCCGGCGGGCTCGAACAACGCCTCCAGCCAGCCGATCAGCTCGACGCGTTCTCGCGCCGCTTCGGGGTCGGCCGCCCGCCCGATCGCCTGGGTCACCAGCGCGATCGCCTCCCACGCGGGGACGTTGCCGGTCGCATCCGGGTGCAGCTCACCGACTTCGTTAATCGCGGCACGCACGCACTCGCCCGACGCGATGTCGAACGCGGACAGGTCTTCTGCGGCGGGGCACACCCGCCCGAGCATCGCGATAAGTTCGGGCATCCAGGCGCACGCGGGGCGCGTGAGCGTGTCCGTATCGACGCCCGGACACCCAAGCCCGCCCAGCACGCGCCCCACCCCGGCGTGCATGCGTTCCAGCACATCGCGCGTCCGTGTGTCCGACGCTCGCCACGACCCGTCGACCTTGCCGGGCAATCGGTCGACGGCATAGCGGTCCATCGCTCCGAGCCACGCGCCCAGTGTCGCGCGCCAGCTCCCCGGCTCAGCGCCCGCTCCTGCCAGCTCGGATGCGACGATGGCGCGTCCCGCGTCGGGGTGGCGGCAGAAAGCGGCGAACGCCGAGAATGTGCCCTCGCGCAAGAACGCGGCGCTCGCTTCGAGCAGGGCGCCGAACCGCCCGAGGCGCACATCCCGCCCGCTCGCGGGGCGCACGGGCACGCCCACCCGCACCCCTTCGCGCTCGACCGATGGGATGAGCGTGTCGTCCACGCATATCACGGCGACATCATCCGGTGCGAGCGTTCGCTCGTCGCTTTCGCGACCGGTATGGCCGTCCAGAACGCTGGCGATCGCTCCGAAGACCGCGCCGGCCTGATCACCGGGGGCGTTTTCGAACACGACCTGCTGGTCGTGGAGCACGCCGCCGCGGTCACGCCATGCGAGCGTCGGGCACCCGAACTCGTCAAAGAGATCGGGCTCCTCGAGCGTCATCGACTCGGCGAAGACCAGAGCGTGCGTGCATACGCCGGGGAGGTGCAGGGCCCGGCGAGCGAGCCCGTCCAACTCCGCGACACCCGCGAGCACGACTTCGATCGCCGGCGGCTGACTCCCATCCGACCGCCGCGACCCGATGCTGCGAAGCGCGTCCAGGTCGCTCAATGCCGGGTCGCGGAGGCCCCATTGGTTCAGTGTGCGCACGTACGCGTCGGTCGCGGCGACAATGGCGCACCAGCGCTCGTGGTCCGGGGAACTCGGATCGGCGGCTACTTCCGACATCGCCTCTTGCACCCCAAAACCGGCGCGAGCCAGTTCAGCGGCCGTTGCGTTCAGCATCTGCGCGATCGCCGACCACGCGCGGTGGTCCTCGCTGGCGGGTGCCCGGGGGAGGAGGGCGGCCCGTTGATGTTCGGGAAGGCCGCGGAGGGCCGTGATCCATGCGAGGCGAGCCGCGGTCGGTGAAGCCGGGGATTGCGATCGCTGGGCCGGGCTCGGATCCAGCGCCCCGCATCGTTCGACCAGCGCTCGGCAGAGCCCGCCGGGCGTGAGCACCATGGGTGGTGAGACGGCCACGTCGAGTTCGTCCCCCACGACCGCGAGAGCCGCGACGATCAGCCGCCCGGCTCGCCCACCCGGCGCGACCAAGAGCACACGTGAGAGATCCAATTCGCCGGGCGGGTGCGGGCGATCGGCGAGCCAACGTGCGACTCGCTCGGCCGGTCCGAGCCGCGCTCGGGCCGCCCAGCCCCCAGCCCAATCGAATGCCACGCGTTCGATCGCCATCGCCTCACTATACCCGAACTGAAATCAGGGATTTCGTGGGCACGAATCCCCTTAAATTGCCTATTGTCTCACACGAAACCGGTACCCGTTCGGGCCATATTGTTGTATGGGTGCCGATTTGGTCGGGAAATTTTACATGAGCGTCCGATTTGTAACTCAAGAGGTCGTGGACTCCACTAACCGTGTGGCGGCTGATCTTTTTTTTTCATCCGCCTCACGCGAGCCTGTATTTGTGTTCGCACGTGAGCAAACCGCCGGTCGCGGGCGTCACGGGCGTCTCTGGGTCAGCCCGCGCGGCGGGGCGTGGTGCAGCTTGGCGTGGGGCGTCTCGGAAGATGACCGGCACAGCGCGGCATCGCTCGTTGCGGGGCTCGCGGCCCGCGACGCCGTGGTCCGGGCGTGCGAGTCTCTCGGCTTGAGCCGGACGCGTGTCGCGATCAAATGGCCGAACGATTTGTTGCTGGACTGTGACCCCCGCCAGCCCGGGCGGGATCTTCGGAAATTCGCGGGGGTGCTGTGCGAGCGCCCCCAACCGGGCGTGCTGATCATCGGCATCGGGGTCAACGTGGATTTTGATGCCGAGGAGATCCCTGATTCTCTCGGTGATGCGCCCCGGACGCCCGTGACGACCCTGCGATCGGCGTTTCAGCGGAACGTCGAGCCGGAAACGGTGGCGCGGGCTCTGGCCGAGACACTGCCGCAGTCCCTCGTCGCGTTGGAGCGAGACGGCTTCTCGGTATTCGCTCCGGAGCTCCGGGCCGCGTTGGCGCACCTGGGCGAGCCGGTCACGTGGGAGACGCCTTCGGGGCGTGTGTTCGGGCGGATCGCGGGGGTTGACGACGACGGGCGTCTGCTGCTGGACGTCGGAGCCGCCGAGTTTGCCGCGCTGAGTTCGGGCGAGGTCTCCCGTTTGCCGGAAGCGGATTGGCCCGGCAAGGGTTAACGGCGTGGCCGCTCACCCCGCAAGAAGGCGCCAGGCGATGCCAAGGGCAGCGCACGTCGCGAGGGTCTTGAGCAGCGAGAGCTTGACGCGGAAGAGCAAAACGCCGGCGATCGCGGCGATGGCGAGTGCGGCGGGGTCGAGGCTCGCGAGATCCGGGGCCGGGATGCGCACCGGGGCGAGCGTGAACTCGCGGACGTCGCGGAAGAGCGTGTGGATCGCGAACCATGCGGCGAGGTTGGCGATAACGCCGACGACGGCGGCGGTGATGGTCGCGAGCGCGGCCGCGGCTTTTCGGCTGCTGCGGAGCGCCTCCATGTAGGGGGCGCCGAGGAAGATCCACAAAAAACACGGCACGAAGGTCACCCAGGTCACGAGCACCGAGGCGAGCGTGGCGGCGAGGAGCGGGTGGAGCTCGCCCGGGTCGCGGTGCGCGCCCATGAAGGCGACGAACTGGACGACCTGAATGAGCGGGCCGGGGGTGGTCTCGGCCATGCCGAGACCGTCGAGCATCTCGCCGGGTTCGAGCCAGTGGTAGACCTCGACGGCCTGCTGAGCGATGTAGGCGAGGACGGCGTATGCGCCGCCGAAGGTCACGACGGCGGCTTTGCTGAAGAACAGGCTCTGCTGGGTAAAGATGTCGCTCGGGCCGAGCAAGGCGAGCAGCGCGATGATCGGGGCGGCCCAGAGGGCGCCCCAGAGCGCGATCGTGCGCACGGCTCGCGCGGTCGAACGACGGGCGTGATCGGGGAGCGCGTCGCCGAGGAGATCGGGCGGGCTGTCGAGGGCGGCGTGCGGGTCGGTCGCGGGCTTGAAGATCGCGGGTGCGAGGCGGTGCGCGAGGAGCCCGGTTGCGGCGGCGGCGAGGATGATCAGCGGGAAGGGCACGTTGAACACAAAGATCGCGAGGAAGGCGATCACGGCGACGCCGACCATCGCTCGGCTGGTGAGCACGCGTCCGCCGATGCGGACGGCGGCTTGTGCGACGATCGCGAGGACGGCGGGCTTGATGCCGAAGAACAGACCCTCGACAAGCGGCGTTTCCTGGTACGTGGCGTAGAGGAGGCTCAGGGCGAGGATCGCGAGAAAACCGGGGAGGATGAAAAGGACGCCGGCGATGAGCCCGCCCAGGGTTCGGTGCATGAGCCAGCCGACGTAGGTGGCGAGCTGGGTCGCCTCGGGTCCGGGCAGGAGCATGCAGTAGTTGAGGGCGTGGAGGAAGCGCGACTGGCTGATCCAGCGTTGCTCTTCGACGAGAACGCGGTGCATGAGGGCGATCTGCCCCGCGGGGCCGCCGAAGGATTGGAGCCCGATGCGGGCCCAGACGCGGGCGGCTTCCCGGAGCGTCGGCGGGGCTGTGGGCGCGGGTCGCTCGGGTGCTGGGGGACGCTCTGCGGTCATCGGCTTGCAGCGTATGGTGGGCCCGGACGTGCGGCACGGGGGCGGCGTAGCCTTCGCGAGTTCGGGCGCGTGGCCCGAGAGAAGGGCCCGCGCCGGCGCGTGCTGAGGGGCTTTGCCGATGTCGATGGTGCTCGCGTTCATCACGGATTCGCCGAGCGCGGCCCGGGTGGCGTCGGCGACGCTGCTCATGGGGCGAGCGCTCGGGCTGGGGGCGCGGTTTGTCCACTACGGCTCGGCTGGATCGGCCAGCACGGAGCGCGTGCGGGCGGTGATCGACGCCGCCAGGTCGGTCCAGGACGAGGGGGCACCGGCGCCGGTGCTGGACGTGCGGGCGGTGGAGCCTCGGACGGACCGGGCGATCCGGGCGTGCATCGCGGAGTTGAAGCCGACGCTGGTGGTGATCGGCGCGGTGCAGCGGGAGCGGACGCTGCGGGACGTGTTCGGCTCGACGGCGCGGCGTGTGGCGCAGCGGTCGCCTTGCTCGGTGCTGCTGGTGTCGACACGTGGGCGCGAGCCGCGTGTGTGGTCACGTCTGCTGATGGGCGTGGAGGACGGCCCGCACGCGCGGGCGCTCGGGGGATGGATGCTGAGCCTCGCCCGCGCCTGCGGCGAGCGGTCCACGCTCTGCCTGGCGCACGAGCGGAAGGAGCTGGCCCGCGGCGGGGAGGAGGCGCTCAACCCGCCGGGCGTGGTGCGCCTGGACGCGGGGCTCGACTCCGGGCAGTTGTACGGAATGGCGGCCGAGCGGCATCAGCTCGCGGACTTCGCCGAGACGCTGGAGACGCATGGCGTGCGGATCGAGGCGGTGACGCTGCCGGGGCGTCCGGGTCAGGAGATCGCGCGGTACGCGGAAGACACGCGGTCGGACGTGCTGGGTCTGGTCGCACCGGCGCGCCCGCTGGGGGTGCTGAGCCGCCTGCTGAGCCACCCGGTGTTGCTGGTGCTGGAGCACCTGCCGTGCGCGGTGCTGCTGTACCGACCGCCGGTGAGCGTATCGGGTGAAGGCGGTGGCGTGTCGTGACGGGGCTGAGTCATAGCGACGTGACGGTGTTCTTTCTGGCGATCGCGGTGCTGCTGGGTGCGGCTCGGATCGCGGGTGAGATCGCGCAGCGGTTCCGCCAGCCGGCGGTGGTCGGGGAGTTGCTGGCGGGCGTGCTGCTCGGGCCGACGGTGTTCGGGGTGCTGATGCCGGAGGCTCAGGGCTGGCTGTTCCCGAGCGAGGGCCCGGTCGCGGTGGCGCTGAGCGGGCTGACGACGGTTGCGATCGCGCTGTTCCTGTTGGTCGCGGGGATGGAGATCGACCTGTCGTCGGTCTGGCGTCAGGGGCGCTCGGTCGTACTGGTCGGGGCGATGGGGATCGCGGCGCCGGCGGCGATCGGCGTCGTGCCCGCGGCGATGGCACCGGAGTGGTTCGGGGCGGCGGACGTCTCGACCACGCTTTTCGCGGCGTTCTTCGGCACGGCGATGGCGATCACCGCGCTCCCGGTCATCGCGAAGATCCTGATGGACCTGAAGCTGTTTCAGGCGGGGTTCGCCGTCACGATCATCTCGGCGGCGATCGTCAACGACCTGATCGGCTGGATCGCGTTCGCGTTCATCCTGAGCCTGATCGGCGTGGGCGATGCGCACTTTGCGCCGCTGGCGACGGCCGGGCTGACGTTCCTGTTCACGATCTTCATGCTGACGGTCGGGCGCTGGGCGATCAACCGGTCGCTGCCGTGGATCCAGGCGCACACGCAGTGGCCGTCCGGCGTGCTGGCGTTTGCGCTAACGCTCGGGATGCTGGCGGCGGCGTTCACGGAGTGGATCGGGGTTCACGCGATCTTCGGGGCGTTCCTGCTCGGGATCGCGCTCGGCGACTCGGCCCACCTCCGGCGCCGGACGCGGTCGACGATCGAGCAGTTCGTCGGGTCGATCTTCGCGCCGCTGTTCTTCGCGAGCATCGGGCTGAAGGCCGACTTCGCGGCCCACTTCGACCTCGGGCTCGTGATCGCGGTGCTCGTGATCGCGAGCTTGGGCAAGATCCTGGGGTGCTGGTTCGCGGCGAAGCTGGCGGGGTTTGATCGGCGCGAGGCCTGGGCCGTCGGGTTCGGGATGAACGCGCGCGGGGCGATGGAGATCGTGCTCGGGCTGCTGGCGCTGGAGGCGGGGGTCATCACCGAGCGGTTGTTTGTCGCGCTGGTGGTCATGGCGATTCTGACGTCGATGACCAGCGGCGTGCTGATCCAGTTTTGCCTAGGCCGGAAAAAGACGGCGTCGTTCACGGATTTCGTGTCGCCGCGGGCGTTTGTGAGCAGCCTGGAGCCGACGGATCGCGTGGCTGCGGTGCGTGAGCTGGCGCTCGCGACGGCGGGCGAGGCGGGGATCGATCCGGAGCGCCTGGCGGCTTCGGTGGTGAAGCAGGAGCGCGCGGTCGGGAGCGGGCTGGGCAACGGGGTCGCGATCCCGCACGCGCGGACGCCGGGGCTGGCGAGGCCGGTGGTCGGGGTGGGGATCTGCCGCCCGGGGCTGGATTTTGGTGCGCCGGACGGGCGCCCGGTGCGCGTGGTGCTGCTGGTTCTGACCCCGGCCGAGGACGCGGGCACGCACCTGGCGATCCTGAAGAGCATCGCGCACGCGTTCCGGAACGTGGAGACGGCGCAGCAGGCGGCGCAGGCCGCAACGACACTGACGGAGTTCCGCGCGTTCCTCCGTGCGGCCTCAGACGATTAATCGGTGGCGGGCACGCCGTGACCCGCGAGCACCGATCGGTACACGCGCTCGACGTTGGCAACATGCGACGGATAGTCGCACAAGTGCGGCGTCATGCCGTGCACCTCCGCCGCACTCGGCACCGGAACCTCCCCCGAGACCACGCGCCCGATCGCCGCCGCGAGCGCGTCCGGGTCGCCGCCCTGGAACATCAGCATGTTCCCGGCGCGATCTTCCCCCGCTTCCGCCGCCCACTCGATCGGCCCGCCCAATCGACTCGAAATCACCATCTTTCCCGCGTGCAGGTGCTCCAGGAGCACCAGCGGGGAGTTCTCAAACCACACGTGCGGCAGGATTCCAACGTCGTACTCCCCCGCGATCGACGCGATCGCCCACGGCTCAAACCCGCCCGCGAACGACACCTCCGGGAACCGCGACAGCCGCTTGCGGAACGCCCAATCGTTTCCGAACGCACGCACAATAACGTGACACCGCGCGCGCACGCCCGCGGGCATCCGCTCGATCGCGCCCGCGAGCACCTCGAGCCCCTTATTCGGACGCACGGTGCCCAAGAACGCGAGGCGGAGCGGGCGCGACGCGGTTCGCGCATCCCACGGGCGAGCCGCGTAGTGCGGACCACGCTTCGTGCGCCGATGGATCACGTCAAAGTGCGGCTGCCCGAGGCGGACGACGGCGCCCCGAGCCGGGCCGAGCCCCATGGCTTCGTAGGTTTGCAGCACAAACGCGCTCGGCGGGATCACGGCGTCGCCCGCGTTGAGGGCCGCGATCCCCGCTGCGCGACGACGCGCGTAGATGTTGCTTTCCAGCACCCGCAGATGCACATCCCGGTTCGCGAGCATGCGCTCGTTGGCATCGACCGGCGCGACGCCCGGCGGCTTCGGCGCTTCGATCTCACGCAATCCCAGCCCGGGATCAATCGCGGTGTCGGTGCGCTCGCCGGCGTCGAACCCCGCGCCCGATTCCGGGTCCGTCTGCGCAAGATCGCCCGCGAACGGGACGTCCTTCGGGTCCATCCCGTGCAAGCGGCGCTGCACGGCTCGGGCCGCGTGCCACCCGAGCCCGACGGCGAACGTGCCGAGGCGACGCTGCGCCGATTGCTCCAGCTTCCGAAGACGCCGATGGAACGCGGGCGGGCGCGCGTTCAGGCAGCCCTTGCACCGACGCCCGGCGTCGTAATCGAAGCAGATCTCCCGCTCGGCGTGCAGCAAATCCACCTGCGGGCACGCGAACCAGTAATTGTGCGGCGTCACGACAACCCGGATCCCGGCGTCACGCAGAGCCGCAATCAGGTCGAGCCCGTAACCTTCTAACGAGTGGATATGCGCGAGCTGCACGCGCTGTGCGCGCAGAAAATCGACCACAAGCCGCGTGTGCGCCGGCGACTCGATCTCGCTGGGCATATTGCGGAAATTCGCCGAGGCGGGCGCGACGTTCGGGCTGTTGAAGACGTGGTGGCAATCGATGCCGCGCCACCGCTCGATGAAGCGGATGCGCATCCCAGCGCGCAACGAATAGTCCATCCCCGATCGCACATAAAGGACCGAGTGCCCCGACCGCGCCAGCCCGGCCGCGAGCTCGGACGCATTCAGGTTGTACCCGCTCCCCTCGCGATGCTGCAGGCTCAGACGCGCCCACCCGAGCATCGCAATGCGCAGCGGCTGGTCCGTTTTCGGCCAGTGCTCAACGTCCTGCGGTTCGGCGTGCTCAGCAAACATCAGGGCTCAACCGTAGCGGGTCCGCGAGCGGTGCGGGCGAACCGTGAACCCGAAGACCAAGCCCCGCCCAAACGTGCGGAGCCACCGGTCGAGCAAGACGAGCCGGTCGGCAAGGGCGACACGCTCGGGCGTGGCGCGATCGGGCCCATCGCCCGCGACGTGCAGCGTCCAACACCCGAAGAGCATCGGGACGTCGCAGGCGTGATCGAACACAACCACGCCCAGGGGGCGACGACGGAACAAGCCGACTTGGCGGAACAGGCGGCTGCCCGCGTGCGCGGCGTACACGATCCGATCCTGTGTTCTACCACGATGCGCTCCCGGCACGTCGTTGCGGACAAATTCAATCAGGCGCGGACGCGCCGATTCCGGGATCGCACGCTCGACGTGCGCACGGAAGGCGTTGGCGGCTGCGAGCGCTTCGGGCGTCGGGATCACAAGAACGAGCGACCGCCCGTCAGCGCCGAGTCGACGCACGCACTCCGCCGTCGCCTCCGCGGGCGCGGGCTGAAGAAGGTCCAGCTTCCCGCCGCGCCCGCGCATCGCGTCGCGAGCCGCACGGAGGTAGACGTTGGCATGAAACCCGCGTCGGCACACCCCGGCGTGCAGGCTTTCTCGGAGCAAGTGCCGCAGGCGTGCGCGCACCGTTCGACGGAGCGGCGCGCCCTGGAGCGCCTTCTGGTTCATCCAGATCAGGTTCCGCTCGGCGTAGTAGATCCGCGCCGGCGTCAGCTTGTGGTGCCACGGGGTGTGGTACACCACCGCGTCCAGGTTCAGCACCACCCGTCGCCCGGCACGCTTGAACCGCAGGCACCAGTCCGCGTCGTCGCAATAGATAAAGTACCGCGCGTCCCAGAGCCCCACGTCCTTGGTGTCCGACCACCGGGCGAGCATGGAGCAGGCGCTGACGACGTCGACGTCGCGCGTGCCGTGGTAGCCTTGCCCGTACTTGGCCCCACCGAACGCCTCGGCCCAGCGCCGATGCGCAGCGAGCCGCGGATCGCCCGCCTCCGGCTCGTCGCCCATGATGCCGAGCGTGGGATGGTGGTAGATCGTCGTCTCGATCGTCGTTGCTCGATCGCGGATATCAACGGTCCGCGAGCCGACGAGCCCGATGTTGGCGTCGGACTCGGCGACGCGCAGGAGTTGCGCGCACAAGTCCGGCTCGAGGTCCACGTCGTCGTCCACGAGCCAGACGTAGTCCGGCGCCCCCGGCGTGCCGGGCTCGCCCAGGGCGTGGGCGATGATGTTGAAGCCCGTGTTGAACCCGCCGCACCCGCCGAGGTTGTGCGCGTTGCGAACGATCGAGAGCGTGCGCACACCAAGCGTGTTTTTGCCATGTTTTTTCGGATTTTCACGGGATCGGAACGCGGGAGATTCGGCATGCTCGGTCGGGTTGTCGTAGATCGCATCGGGGGAGAAGCGTGCTTCGAGGTCATCGAGCGTGCCGTCGGTTGAGGCGTTGTCGATGACGAACACGTCGAGCGCGTCGCGCGGCACGTCTTGCTTTGCGATCGCTTCGAGAACGCCAGCGACCATCTCGCGCCGGTTCCACGTCACGATGACCACGGCCACACGCGGCGTGCGCACGGCTTCGGATGAAGCGTGCGACTTGGCACGGTTGCTGGCGTGTTGGGCTTGGGCCGAGTCGGGCATGGCATCTCAGCGTGGCACGGGCGTCCCGCCCGTGCGTGATTCAGTCTTGGGTTCGCACGGGCGGGACGCCCGTGCCACGGGGGTCGGGAACCGACGCCGGCTCGTGCTCCGGCAGCGATTTGTACAGGTCTTCGATCTCTGCGGCGTGGTCTTCGATCGACTTGGGCGGGCGCACGTTCTTGCGCAGTTGATTCAGCACCGTCGGCGTGCGCACGAGCTCGCGCAGTGTGCGTGCGAGGTCTTCGCGGTCGTTGCCGCGGAAGAGCAGGCCGTTGTCGTTGTGGCGGACCAGATCCGGGATCCCGCCCAGTTCGGCCCCGACGACCGGCAGCCCGCAGGCGAGGAATTCCATCACCGTCTGCGGGCCGTTGTCCCACCAGACGCTCGGCACGAGCCCGAAGTCCTTCCCGCCGCACATCCACGGGACGTCGTGGGGCTTGTACGCGTCGTGGAAGTGCAGCTTCGCGAGGCGTGGCTCCAGGCGGCGGAACCGCCACTCGATCACGCGCCCCTCGAACGCGTACACGCTGAGATCGAGCCGCCCGAGTTCCTCCGGCGAGAGCCTCTCGAGCGCGTCGCAGAGCATCGGCAGCCCCTTCTGCCAGTTGTTGTACCCCATGAAGATCGCGCGCACGGGGCGTTGCGCGCGCCATTCGAGCCCCTCGACGAACGCGGGCGGGTCAAACAGCATTTCCCGCTGCCACGCGGCGATGCGGGTCATGCGGGTGCCGATGAGCATCGTGCGCAGCGGCGGGCAAGCGACGCCGAGAGAGGCGTACCGCGCGCGCACGTACTCGCTGACCGCCAGCACCGCGTCGCACGCGTTGAGCGCACGCAGCATGGCTTCCCGCCGACGCCCGTAGGCGTTGGGCTCCAGGCCCGGGTGCGGCTCTTCGGGGATGATCTCGTTGGTAATCGGGCGGAGCGCGGGGTCTTCGGGGTCGGCCTCGGGCGACGGGGCACGCTCGGCGAGCAACAGGGGCGTCTCACCGCGCGGGTCGTCCGGCACCGGGGGCGTTGCTTGACGCAACGAGGAAATATCATGTACGGCTTCCGCGAGCGGCGCCGGAGCCCGGTCTTTGGACGATGGCTCGCGGCCCACTGCGTCGCCGGGCGGAGTTGGATGCCCGGCCCATCGTTTGAAGACACCCGGGCCGGGCGTCGCACGCTTGATCGGCGGCAGACGCCGCGCAATCTCTGCCGAGGCGGCCCGCGTCTGGATGCACCCCGCGCACGCATGCCCGCGCCGGTTGTCGTGGCACGCGACGCGGTGCCCGCGGCTCAGATAGACCTGCGGGCAGATGGTGTGGTAGTTGTGCAAGCTGAAGACCACTCGCGCTCCGGCCGCCCGTGCCGCCTCCAGGCACCCGAGGCTCCAGCCCTCCAACGTCTGCACGTGCAGCACATCCGGGCGGAGGGTCTCGAAGACCCGGCGGCAGATCGCCTCGAGAGCCGGGGCGTCCATCTCGCCCACCGGGTCTTCAAACTGGGCCATGCTCGGCGCGAGCACGGGGCTGTTGACGACTTCCAGCACGCGGACGCCCAGCCAGTCCGGGTGCCGCGCGAGATAGGGCTCCCCCGGGCGGGTCGGATCCTCGGGATGTGGGGTGTACTCGCTCCCGGAGCAGAGCCAGGTGAGATCGTGCCCGCGTTGGCGGAGTTCGAGCGACAGCGCGGCCGCGTAGCCGTTGACTCCCCCGCCGCGAGCGGCGCCGTCCCACGGACGGGCCCAGTTGAGAAACGCGAGGCGCATGCCGCCAGAGGGTAGGGAGGGCGAGTGCGAACGTCGGCAGCGGGGAGAGCCCGGCGGTCCGGTGGCGATTGGTACCGGAATCCCGCGACGCCCGATCCGAACAGAGGGCTGTAGACTCTGAATCCTGGTGGGCGTCGTCCGCGCGACGCGGCCGCAGGGAGGGTTTCCGATGCCGGATGAACGCGAGCATGACAAGCCGATGAGCGACGGGGAGGCGGTCGCGAAGCGGGCGAAGGCGGCGGGGCTTCCGCCGGACACGGGGCCGGAGATCCGCGTGATCCTGGTTCGTCGTTCGATGTTCCGGACGCGTCCGATGCTCTACGCGGCCCACGTGCTGGCGATCGTCGGGCTGCTCGCAGGGGCGATCTATTATGGACCGATCCGGACGGGGTATGACGGGCTCGCGTGGCTGATGGCTCTGGGCGCGGTGGGCGTGCTCGGCTCGATGTTCGTCTGGTGGCTCCGCTGCTTCGCCCATGCGCTGGACATCACCAACAAGCGGACCGTCCATCGCGTCGGCATCATCAGCCGGAACTCCAGCGAGGTGCTGCACGACAACATCCGCAACATCCGGGTGGACCAGAGCTTCTACGAGCGGATCTTCCGCGTCGGCAAGCTGGGCATCGCCAGCGCCGGGCACGGCGGGCTTGAGATCGAGATGGAAGGCGTCCCCGATCCCGACCGCGTCCGACGCATCATCGACGTCTACCGGTCCCTCGGGTAAACACCCCCCAAGAGCTCCTGCGAGGTTTTTGATCGGATCCCTCGTCGGGGCTGGACCGGCAAGGGCGACGGGGCTTGAATCCGCGGCTCCCGACAGGGCGTATGCCACGGAACGGACGCCCGTTGATATTGCGGCAAGGCGGCTTATGCAGACCGACAATCGCGACACGATGACCCGCACACAGCAGACGATCGAGGACGGCAAGATCTGGTTCCGGCGCGTGCGCCTTCGCGTGCTCGCGGTGGCGACGGGTGTCGCGCTGGCGGCGTTCGCACTGGTTGGCTGGGCGAGCCTCCCGGCGTGGCCGGTGATCGGGGTTGCGGTCGCCGCCGTTGCGGTCGCCGTCAACACCATCGGTTCCCGCTTGGCCCATTCCACCTGCCTCGGGTGCGGGGGCGACCTCGCGGGGCTCCCCGCGGGGACCTACGGCGTCGCCTGCCCGGATTGCGGCACCATCAACCAGCGCTACGGCGACCACGCCGGCGAGCAGCTCGCCCTCTTCGTCGACGAGGACCCCGAAGACGCCGACCAGGGCGATCGTCAGGCCTGAGCTCGACCCCGCGGGCCGCCCTGCTTGGGCGCGGCCCCCACACCCCACTCCGTTGATGTAAAAAACACCCTCCAGAACGGAGGGTGTTTTTGTTTTCGTGATCATCGCGGCGAGATCAGGCCGGGGCGTCCTCGCCGGGCTTGTAGTCCTCGGGCTTGACGTCGGTGATGTCGGCCTTGCTGAGGATGGCGTCCATCGTCTTGTGCTCGCGGAGCTGCTGGTAGAGGCTCGCGATGCGGTTGTTCTGGATCAGCTCCTGGCGGAACTGCTCCGGACGCTGCCCGCGCTCGATCGCGAGACGCGCGATCTGCCCGTTCAGCTCGCTCTCGCTGACCTGGACCTCGAGCTGCTCGGCGGCCTTGTTGAGCATGAAGAACAGCTTCAGCTCGCGCTGGCTGGCGTCGGTGCTCGCGGTGCGGAGCTCGGCGATGTGCTCTTCGATCTGGGCCGGGTCCGCGCCGCGGTACATCAGTTCGAGGCGTCGGCGTTCGAAGGTGCGCTGCGCCTGCTGGGCGCTGAGGCGCTCGGGGAGCTGGAAGTCCGCGCCCTTGAGCAGGTGCTGGGCGATCTGCTGGCGCATCGCCGACTGCTGATCGACCGCGGCTCGCTGCTCCAGACGCCCTCGGATCGCCTGCTTGAACCCGTCCAGGTTCTCGAAGCCGTAACGCTTGGCGAGATCGGCGGCGTCGGCCTTGATGATCCGCTGCACCGTCTCGACCTTGAACGTGATCGTGAGGTCGGCGCCGCGGACGGCGTCGATCTCGTGGTTCTCCGGGCCCTTGGTCTTGATCGTCGCCGTCTCGCCCGGCTTAGGGAGCCCGAGCTGCTTGGCGAAGTCCTCGACGAGCACGCCGAGGACCATGCCCTTGCCGTCCTTGTCGGCGGTCGGGATCTGAACGACGGCGCCCTGGATGTTGTGGTGCTCGGCGCCGTCGGCGTCGACCATGACGCCGTGCCCGGTGAGGTAGTCGCCGGCTTCCGGGGTGTCGCGTTCTTCGAGCTCGCCCTCGTTGACGCAGAGCTTGTCGAGCTCACGCTCGACGAGCTCGTCGTTGACCTCGAACAGCGGCTTCTGGACCTTGATGTTGTCCAGGCCGGGCAGGTCGAACTCCGGCATCACCTCGACCTCGACGGTGAAGGAGATGGGCTTGCCGGCGACGACCTCCAGGTCGTTGAGCTCGTTCGCCTGCGGGTCGCCGACGACCTTGAGCTCGTGCTTCTCGATCGCTTCCTGGTAGGCCTGGGCGACGAGGCGGTTCTTGGTTTCCTCGCGGACGGCCGAGCCGAATTTTTTCTCGACCAGGCGGCGCGGGGCCCGCCCCTTGCGGAAGCCGGGCATGCTCGCCTCGGCGGCGACGGTGTCGATCGACTCGTCGATGTGGGCATCGACGGCCTCGGCGGCGATCTCGATCGTGATCTTCTTGAGGCACGCCCCGGCGTCCTCGACCTTGATGTCGCTGGTGATTGTCTGGGTTTCGGTGTCGGCCATCGGTTCTGCTCCATCGTCTTTCGGGGCCCACCCGCCGGGCACACGCCGGCGAGGTCCACCCCGAGCCTGTCGCGACCTTGGATCGCGAGGAGGCTAGTCTAGACGGCGTGCCGGATTGGATCGCCCGCCCCGATCGCGGCTACCCTGCACGCGGGCGGTGGTTAAGCCGCCGAGATCCCGGCCGGAGTGGCGGAATGGCAGACGCGGCGGATTCAAAATCCGCTGCCCGAAAGGGCGTGGGGGTTCGACTCCCCCCTCCGGCATTGCAGCTCTGGATGGCAGGTCAGACGGGCGTCCCCTCGCTCGGGGCGAGACCGGCGTGCGGCACGCCCGGGCGCAGGCGGTGCAGGATCGCGTACAGCACCGGCACCACCACCAGCGTCAGCACCGTCGCGAAGATCAGCCCGGACATGATCGTGACGGCCATCGACACGAAAAACGCGTCCTTCAGCAGCGGCACCATCCCCAGAATCGTCGTCAGCGACGCGATCACCACCGGGCGCAGGCGGCTCACGCCCGCGTCCAGCAGCACCTCCACCGGGCGATCCGTCGGCCCGCGCAGACGCGAGCCGATCTCGTCCAGCAGCACCACCGCGTTCTTGATCAGCATCCCCGACAAGCTCATGAACCCAAGCAACGCCATGAACCCGAACGGCTGACCCGTCGCCAGCAGCCCGAACGCCACGCCCGTCACCGCCAGCGGCACCACCAGCCCGACGATCAGCGGCGGGCGCCACGCGTTGAACAACGCCACCACCGTGAGCGCCATCAGCAACCCGATGAGCGGGAAGCTCGCGAAGATCCCGGCCCGCGCCTCGCGGGAGCTCTCGTCCTCCCCGCCCCACTCCAGCGTGTAGCCCACCGGGAGCGCGATCGCGTCGAGCACGGGGCGTAGGCGGGCGACCGCGCCCGCCGGGTTGCCCGAGGCCGAGTCCGCGCTCACCGTCATCGTCGGCACGCGGTCGCGGCGCTGGATGCGGCTGGCCTCGGACTCGGTCCGGAACGCCCCCACCACCTGACGCATCGGCACGCGACGATCGGCGACCGGGCTCCAGACGTAGGCGTCGCGCAGCTGCTCGGCCCCGAGCCGCTCACCCGCCGGCGGGCGCGCAATGATCGGGAGCAGGTCGTCACCCTCGCGGTAGATCCCCACGCGCACGCCCTCGGCGTGGTACAGCAGCGCCCGCGCGATGTCGCGGCGCGTCAGCCCCGCGTCGCGCGCGTGCATCTCGCTCACCACCGGGCGGATCATCGCGACGCGACCACGCCAATCGTCGCGGACGTCCACGACGTCGGCGTCGCGATCGAACGCCTCGACCACCTGATCGTGAAGGGCGGCGAGGACGATGCCGTCCGGCCCGCGCAGGCGGACGCGGATCTTCTGCAAGTCCCCCGGGCCCAGGCTGAACCGGCGGGCAAAAACCTCCGCCTCCGGGCGCGAGCCCGACGCGTACGCCTCGATTTCACGCATGAGCGGATCGATCTGGTCCGCGTCGTCCACGGTGACGAGCAGCAAGGCGTACGAGGTGTTCGCCGACTCGGGGCTGTAGGTCAGCAGGAAGCGGGGCGCTCCCGCGCCGATGAACGCCGAGACGTCGCGCACGCCGTCCAGTTCCAGCACTACGCGCCCGAGTTCGTCGGAGACGTCCGCGGTTCGCTCGATGTGCGAGCCCTCGGGAAGCCAGACGTGGACCATGAACTGCGCCCGGGTCGAGGGCGGGAAGAACGTACGATCGACCCGCCCGAACGCCCAGACCGACGCGCCGAGCAGGAGCGTGAGCGCCAGCACCGTCGCCCACCGCCACCGGACGCTCCAGGCGAGCACCTCGCGGTAGCCGCGATAGATCCGCCCCGCGTACGGATCGGGCTCGCCCTCCCCCGCCGGCGCGGGCGGGGGCGCCTTCAGAAACCAGTAGCCCAGCAGCGGCGTGATCGTGATCCCGATCACCCAGCTCAGCCCGAGCGAGTACATCATCACGAGGAACAGTGATCGCGTGTACTCGCCCGTCGAGTCGCGGCTCAGCCCGATCGCCGCGAACGAGAGCACCGCGACGATCGTCGCCCCGAGCAGCGGCGCCCAGGACTGCCGCACCGCGTGCGCCGCCGCCTGCACCCGATTGACCCCGCGCCGCATCGCGACCAGCATGAGATCGATCACCACGATCGCGTTGTCGATCAGCATCCCCATCGCGATGATGAGCGCGCCGAGGCTCACCCGCTCGATCATCACCCCGGTCGCGCGCATCAGCACGAACGTGCCCAGCACCGTCAGGATCAGCACCGCCCCGATGAGCACGCCGCTCCGAAGCCCCATGCTGATCATCAGCACGCCGATGATGATCGCGATCGCCTGCACGAGCCCGACCACGAAGGAGCTCACGGCCTCGTTGACCGCGTCCGCCTGGTGCGCGATGAGCCCGAGCTCGATGCCGATCGGCGTGCTCGCTTCCAGCTCGTGCATCCGGTCGCGCACCGCCTCGCCCATGCGCACGACGTTGCCCCCGGGCACCGTCGAGATCGCGACGCCGACCGCGGCGTGCCCGTTGAATCGCATCATCGCGCTCGGCGGGTCGGCGTAGCCGCGGGTGATCGTCGCGACGTCGCGCAGATAGAGCCGCTTGCCGGCCGCCGCGGGATGGAGAACGAGCAGATCCCCGATGTCTTCGACGCTCTGGAACTGCCCGGTGGGGTCGAGGCGGACGTGCAGCCCGCCGGCACGGACACGCCCGGCGGGCGTCGCGAGGTTCTGCCCTTCCAGCGTGGCGTAGAGCGCTTCGGGCGGGATGCCGAGCTGGGCCGTGCGCTCGCGGGGAAACTCGACGTACACGACTTCCTGCTGATCGCCGAAGAGCGTGATCTTGCCGACGTCCTCGACCAGGAGCAGCTCGCGCCGGAGCACCTCCGCGTGGTCGCGCAGCTCGGCGAAGCTGTACCCGTCGCCGTAGACCGCGTAGAAGACGCCGTAGACGTCCCCGTAGTCGTCGTAGACGACCGGCTCGCTCGCGCCGGGTGGGAGGGCGCGGGCCGCGTCCTGCACGCGACGCCGGAGCTCGTCCCAGATCTGCGGCAGGTCACGGCTCGCGTACTGATCCCGGATCAGCACCGTCACCGTCGATCGCCCGGGCTCGGAGACGCTGGTCACCCGTTCGAGCTGCCCCATCCGCTGCAGGGCGCGCTCAACCTCGTCGGTCACTTCTTCGGCCACCTCCTGGGCCGAGGCGCCGGGGTAGCGCGTGATGATCTGCGCCTGCTTGATCGAGTACTCGGGATCTTCCAGACGCCCCATCTGTGTGTACGACCAGACGCCCGCGAGCGCGAGCACCAGGGCCGCGACAGCCGCGAAGAATCGGAAGCGGATCGTGAGCAGCGCGATGTTCACGGACGACCCGCCGGAGTCTCACCCGCCAGCGGGCGCACGCGTTGCCCGTCGCGCAGCTGCCCGACGCCCGCGCCGGCGATGACACCCCCCGGCTCAATCCCAGCGAGGATCACCACGTCCGCACCGGTCACCTCGCCGACCGAGACGGACACCGCACGGACCACGCCCGTGCCGTCCGGCGACGACTCGACTACCCAGACCGAGGCCGAGCCTTCGTCGGTGAAGACCACCGCTTCCAGCGGCACCCGCACCGGGCCCGAATCGGCGACGCCGAGGTGTTCCACGATCGTCGCCGTCATGCCGGGCAGGATCACCGCTTCCTCCGGAGGCTCGATTTCGAAGACCGCGCGGAACGTCTGCGTGACCGGGTCGGCCTCGGTAGTGAACTCCACCAGCGCCGCCTCAAACGAACGCCCGGGCAGAAAGTCGAACCGGGCCTCGAAGCTCGCCTGCGCCTCGTACCGGCGTGCGAACGCGACGCGCGATTCGGGCACGTTCACTTCCATCCGGACCGCGCCACTGTCTTGGAGGCGAAGGACGCGCGTCCGGGCCGCGACGTTGGTGAAGCGGTCGACAAAAATATCGGCGACGATCCCGTCGAAGGGCGCGAGCAGCGTCCCGTCCTCCAGCGCTTTCTCGGCGAGGTCGAACTCGGCTTGTGCGAGTTCGACCGCGGCCGACGTCCGCGTGAACTCCATCTCGCTCACCGCGCCGCGTTCGCGAGCTTGCGACGTCGCGTCCAGCTCGACCGACGCCTGGCGAAGCCGCGCCTCGGCCGACGACAGGCGGCTCCGAAAATCACGCAGGTCCAGCTGCGCCAGAAGCTGCCCCGCTTCAACACGCTCGCCCCGGAGGACCGGCAGCTCGCGCACAACGCCGGGAACCTCGAACGCGAGCGTGACCTCCTGGCGGGCGCGGATGCGGGCCGGGTGCGTGCGCACCTCCGGGAAGACGCCGCCCACGACCAGCGTCTTCAGCGGACGCACCAGGGGCTCGGGCTCCGGTGGCACGCGCCGCCAATCGATCAGAAAGACCGAGAGTCCGCCCACCAGCATGAGCAACGCCCCAACGCCCACGCCGATCCATCGCGTCCATGTCCCGGCGCGACCCGACCCCGCCCGATGCTTCGCCGTCATCGACGATCCCCGATCCCGCGTCCGCGATGCCGGGCCACCACGTGGCGGAGCACATACCCCGCCCGCGTCCCCCGGCTTTCGTCACGGCACAGGATACCCGAACACGCGGCTCGGCGGGCCGATCGCGTCACGCCTGAATGAACGCCCGGCGAGACAGACCGCGCGTCCGTCTCACCGGGCTTCAGAAGCTGCTCCGCCTTATGCCCAAACCGCGGGCTCAGTCGTCCGCTGGCGTCCCGATCGCCTTCAGGAAGCGGAAATACTCCGAATCGGTGTTCAGGATCAGCGTCACGTCGTGCCCCAGGGTCTGCGCGTAGCTCTCGAGCGTGCGGAAGAAGACGTAAAATTCCGGGTCGGCCCCGAACGCTTCGTTGTAGATCCGCGTCGCCTCGGCGTCCGCGTCGCCGCGGATGACCTCCGCCTGGCGCCGAGCCTCGGACCGGATCTCCGCCCGCATCCGCTCGGTCTGCCCGTCGATCTCGCTCGCCCGCCCCTCGCCCTCGGCCCGGAACTGCTCGGCGATCCGCTGACGCTCGGCGATCATCCGCTCGAACACCCGCTGCTGCACCTCGCGCACGTAGTCCACCCGCTTGATCCGGATGTCCACGAGCTCGATCCCGTACTGCGGCATCTGGCGTTGCGCCTGCTCCAGCACCGAGGCGAAGATCTCCGCACGCCCGCGCGTCACCTGCTGCAGCAGGATCTCCTCGTCACCCTCGCCCGCGATCTGCGCGCGCTGGAGGTCCTCCTCGGAGATCGCCCAGTCCTTGGATCGCACGATCTCGACCAGGTCGCTCGCCGAGATCTGATCGCGGACGACCGAGTCCAGGATGTCGTTGAGGCGGAGCTGCGCGCCCCGCTCGTCGCCGACGCTCTGGAGAAACTTGAGCGGGTCGATGATCCGCCATCGGGCGGTGGTGTCGACGGAGATGAACTGCTCGCCGCGGGTGGGGATCTGGTTCGGGTCGCCGTCCCACGCGAGCAGGCGCTTGTCGAACCGTCGGACCTCCTGAATGAAGGGGCGTTTGAAGTGGAGCCCGGGCTGGGTGATCGGCTCGCCCACGGGTGCTCCAAACTGGACCACGATCGCCTGCTCGGTCTCGTCCAGCGTGTAGAACGAAGCCGACACGATCACCGACGCGATGACCAGCAGCACGAAGACCCCCACCGCGACACGCACCAGAAACGACGTCATCGCGCACCTCCTGTCCCGCGTGCCGGCGTCGCCGCCGGGCGCTGCTCGTCCAGATTCAACAGCGGGATCGGCGACATCGCCCCCTCCTCGGTCACGATCACGCGCCCCAGCTTCGGCAGCACCTGATCGATCATCTCCAGGTACAAACGCTGACGCGTAACCTGCGGCGAGTTGCTGTACTCGGCGAGGATGGCCGCAAACCGCGCCGCCTCGCCCCGCGCCCGGTTCACGCGCTCGGCCGCGTACCCCTGGGCCGACTCGATCGCCTGCCGCGCCTCGCCCTCGGCACGCGGGATCACCTGGTTCCGACGCTTCTCCGCCTCGTTGATTAGACGCTCACGCTCCTGCTCCGCCTGGTTCACCTCGTTAAACGCGGGCTTGACCGGGTCCGGCGGCGTCACGTCCTGCAGCTCCACCGTGCTGATCGCGATCCCCGAATCGAAGCTGTTCAGGATCCCCTGCAGCTCCTCCCGCGCCTGCGTCGCGACCGCGACACGCTTCTCCGTCAGCACGTCGCTGCCGAGGTTGTTGCCCACGATCCGACGCATCACCGACTCGGAGATGTCGCGCAGCGTCTTCGACGGATCGCGCACGCGGTGCAGATACTTCTCCGGATCCTCGATCCGGTACTGCACGACCCATTCCACGTCGATGACCTTGAGATCACCGGTCAGCATCAGCGACTCGCCGAGGTGCTGGGCGTCCTTCTGATACTGGCCCCGGTTGCGCTGGGCGACGGTCCGAAAGCCGAATTCTTCTTTCAGCACGCGGCGTGTGGGGACAAAGTACGCCCGGTCGATCCCGTAGGGCAGCTTGAAGTGCAGCCCCGGCTGCTGGACGCCGATCACGCGTCCGAACCGCTTGACGACCGACTCGCCCTCCGGCTGCACGGTGTAGACGCTGGTCCAGACGCCGGAGATGACGACGACCAGCACGAACAACGCCGACAGCCCGAGGATCGCCTTCTTCGGATCCACCTTCCCCGGCTCAAAGCTGTACACGACCGTGTTCCCGGTCCCGCTCTTTTTGACCATTGCAGCCAACCTCCCCGATGCGACGCGCCCGGTGCGGGCGAACGCCCTGCACAGATCCCTTTATATTGCATACCAAGCCGGCGCGTCGGCCGGCACGCCCTCCCGTCCCGCGGCTTCACCTTTTCCGATTTTTCAGAACCGGATTTCGCCCACCGCGCCGGAACCGTCCTCGGCACGCCATCCTCAGCCCAGCCCCACGCCGACTTGGAACGCGGGGCCTGCGGGGTCAGGGGTACTCCTGGCGGGTGCCGCGGAGGACGATGTCGTTGATGTGGACCCAGGCCGGGAGGCTGACGGCGTAGGTAATCGCCTGGGCGATGTCTTCCGGGAGCAGGACGGGGCCGAACTTTTTCATGAGCTCGCCGAAGTTTTCGGGGTCGTAACCGGCGACGCCTTGGAACTCGCTGACGACGATTGCGGGCTCGACGAGGGTGACGCGGACGCCGCGGGGGCCGAGCTCGCGCCGGGCGGCCTCGGCGAGCGCGTTCACCGCGAATTTCGTGCTCCCGTAGAGCGAACTGAACGGGGAGATGTGACGACCAACGGTCGAGCCGAGGACGACGATGTCCCGCGCTCGCACGGCTTTCGGGTCGATCGCCTTGCCCGCGACGCGGTCGGCGGCGGCCTGGTCCCACGCGGCTTTCTCCGCGTCGGCGGCCTCGGCCATCTTCGGGCCCACCGCGCGGATCAGGCGCGCCGCGCCCAGGAAGTTGATCCGTGTCACCTCTTCCCATTGCGACTCGTCGCTGGTCAGCACGCTCCCGCCCAGCCCGCGCCCGGCGTTGACCACGACCAGGTCCGGCTCGCCGAACCGCTCACGCGCGATGCTCAGCATCCGCCCGATCGTGTGGTTGTCGGCGGCGTCGCCGGGCGCGGTCGCGACGCGCTCCGCATCCAGCATCCGGTTCAAGGCCGCCGCCATCGTCTCGATCCGGTCCCCGCGTCGCGCGTTGACCACGACCGAGGCCCCGCACCCGGCGAGCTCCTTCGCCACCGCGGCCCCGATCCCCGCGCTCGCCCCCGTCACGATCGCCACGCGCCCGGCAAGTGTGTCGCTCATGCCGAGATCGTAGTGGCGGCGGGCCTACCTCGGCGGGCGCGGCGGAGCAAAGCTCTCGCCGAACCGCTCGCGGTAACGACGCCGGAAGTCGTCCTCGCTGATCACGCGCTGCGTGTTCGTCGCCGGCTCGACCAGGAAATAGCTGATCCGCCCCGTATCGCGACGGATCGCGCCGGCGAGGAGCTCGGTCGTGCCCGGCTCGGGCTCGACGGCGATCGACCACTGCTCCAGCCGCGGGGCGCTCGCCCAGCGGAGGCGGTTGCGCCCTTCGACGATGAACACGTCGCTCGGGCGGGCCAGTCGCCCGGTCACCGTGTAGCGAAGGCTGGCGCGGAGGTAGCCGGACTCGTGGAGGACGCGGGCGCTGATGCGTTCGACCTCGATCCGCTCGCCGCGCGGGCCGAAGACGCGCCCGCGGGCCTTGTCGAGCGCCCGCTCGATCTTCTCCAGGTCCCTCGCCCGCCGGAGGCGGAGGTTGACAACGTACGTCTTGACCGAGAGCTCGTCCCGCGCCCGGGCGTCTTCCTCGACGACCGTCGCGCTCGCGGCGTCGGTCTCGTCGTCTCTCCGCAGACGGTGATGGAACTCGTTGAAATCGACCTGGCGCGTCAGCGCGGTCCACTCGTCGAACGGCTCGCCGCTCCCGGTCGGGAACGACCGCAGGTCGCGGAAGACCAGTTCGACCTGGACCGGGCGGGCACGCTGGCACCCGGCGGAAACGGCCAGCACCGGCGCCATCGTGGCGATCAGTGCCAGGGAGAGTGTCAAGCGGCGTCGTGCCATGGAGCAAACATATCCGGAACCGAGCCCGCCCGCAGGCCCCGAGGCGCGCCGGCGCGTGGTTTCAGTCCACACGCATGTAGATACGGGTCGGGCGGCCATCGGGCCCGATCTGGAACCCGTCCGCCACGATGGAGAGCCCCGTCAGGGGAGCCGCCGGATCGAGCGTGATCGCGATCCGCCCCGTCTCGGGGTCGAAGGCGATGTCGGTCCACGCCAGCGTGCGGAGGGCCTCGTCGAGCCGCGAGATCGTGACCGGCTCGCCCCGCTCGCCCTCGGCGAAGAACGCCTCCGCTTCCTCGCGGATCAGCATCAGACGAGCCTCTGTCACGCCGCCCTCGGCGATCTTGGCGACAAGCTCTTCGACCGTCGTCGCGGTCACGACACGCCCAGGCCCGGAGCCCGCCGCGTCGGACGCGCCCGGAGTGGCGCCAAGCGCGGAGCGGGGCGCAGCTTGGGCCTCGGGGCCTCGATTTGGATCAGCTTCGGGGTTGGATCCGAGCGAGTCCGTGGCGCGAGGCGAGCCGGGGCGTTCGGGCGAAACCGGCGGCGGCGCGTCTCTCGTCGGTTCGGGCGACGGCATCGACCCGGAGGGCGTGCCGCGGGGCGGCTCTCGCGCGGGCTCTGACGATGCGGGCGGCGGCGGGGCCGGGCGGGAGCGAGAGACCAGCCCCGGGCGCGTCAGCAGCAACGCGCCGACGCAGACCAGCGCGACCACGACGATCAGCCCCGACTCTCGGCGTTTCAGCCGCCCCATGCCGACGCCCTCCGGGCCCGATGCCCGAGCATACCGCACGCCTGCCGGACGCCGCTACCCTCCGGGCATGTTCGGCTCCCACCTGTCCATCGCCGGCGGCATGATCCACGCCCTGCTCGAAGCCGAGGCCCTCGGGCTCGACACCGTGCAGGTCTTCACCAAGAACCAGCAGCAATGGAACGCCCCGCCCCTGAAGGCCCCGGATCGGGAGGCCTGGCTCACCAAGCTCCGCGAGCTCGGCTGGCAGGATCGCACCGTCAGCCACGCGAGCTACCTGATCAACCTCGCCAGCCCGAACGACGAACTCTGGGCGAAGTCGATCGACCTGATGGTCGTGGAGCTGGAACGGTGCGAGGCGCTCTCGATCCCGTTCCTGGTCCACCACCCCGGGGCGTTTACGACCAGCGACGCGGACGCCGGGCTGGGGCGGATCGCGAAGGCGTACAAAGAACTCTTCAAGCGGACCAAGGGCTTCCGCGTCGTGTCGTGCCTGGAGGACACCGTCGGGAGCGGGAGCAACCTGGGACGGACGTTCGAGGAGCTCGCCGACCTGCGCGGGCGGATCATCGAGGCGACCGGGGAGGCGGGGCGCGTCGGCTTCTGCCTGGACACCTGCCACATGCACGCCGGCGGGTACGACTTGAGCACCAAAACCCGGGCAGACGCGGCTCTGGCGGAGTTTGACCGGCTCTGCGGGTTGTCGCACGTGCGGGTGCTGCACCTGAACGACTCGGTCGCCGGGCCCGGCAGCCGCAAGGATCGGCACGCCCACATCGGGGAGGGCACGATCGGCCTCGGCACCTCGCACGCGACGCTCACCGGGACGGGCTTTGCCAGCTTCTGCCAGCACCCGGCGTTCCGGGCGATCCCGAAGATCATGGAGACGCCCAAGGGCCAGACCGACGCGGGGACGGCGTTCGACACGCTCAACCTCCGACGCCTGCGGAAGCTCTGCGGCTGAGTCCCGCCCCGTCGCTTTTCGTACGCGCGGAGGGGTGGCGAACTACGCTTGGCGGGCGATCGTCCTTGGAAAAGCCGCGAGGGCGTCCTCGTGGCGAGCCGATAGGGCTTTGTTGCCGCACCCGACCCGTTCCGCATGCCCGTGGAGGAGGCCCGATGCCGCCGATCGTGACCCGTGCCGCCCGCTTTGCTCTGCCGGGGATGGTGCTGCTGTTGTCGGGGTGCGCCTCGACGCCGGCGGACGCGCCCCCGGAGCCGCAGCCCTTGCCACCGGAGATCGAGCTGGGCGAGGTGACCGACCGCGGGGCGGCGGCCGTCGAGCGTGCGCAGCGTTTGTCGGCGGAGGGCCTGAGCCGCTCGGCGCTGGCGGAGTTTGAGCGTGCGATCGCGATCAATCCGACTCTGACGCCGGCGTACATCGGGGCGGGCACGATCTACGCCGATCGCGGGGATCACGCGCAGGCCGAGCAGCGGTTCCGCCGGGCGACGGAGCTGGAGCCGCGGAATTTCGACGCCCAGTTCGGGCACGGGCTGGCCCTGCAGATGCTCGACCGCTTGGGCGAGGCGGTCCGCGCGTACCTGGCGGCTCTGAGCGTCCGCCCGAACGACTTCGACGCCAACCTCAACCTCGCGACGGCGTACCTCCGCCTCGGCGAGCCGCGGCAGGCGTTGCCCTACGCCCGGACGGCGGCCCGCCTCCAGCCCGCGAGCGGGCCGGCGCGGGTGACGCTGGGCTCGGTCTTCGCCTCGCTGGGTCGTCACGGGGAGGCGGTGGTCGAGTACCAGCAGGCCGCCGAGCGGATGCCCCTGACCCCGGACCTGCTCCTGAGCCTCGCCGACAGCCTGGGGCGGACCGAGCGTCACGAAGAAGCGGCCGCCACGCTGACCGAACTGATCCGGACCGACCCGAGCGCGGCGGCGTTCGAGCGCCTGGGCTCCAGCCGCTTCCGCCTGCGCCAGTACGCCGAGGCCGAGCGCGCCTTCCGGAACGCGATCGACCTCGACCCGCGCCACTATCCAGCGCTCAACGGGCTGGCGGTCTGCCGCCTGAATGACTATCTCTGGTCCGACCGCACCGATCGGGCCGCCCTCCAGGAAGCCCGCGAGCTCATGCGCCAGAGCCTCCGCATCGAGAGCCAACAGCCGCAGATCGTGCAGCTCATGACGCGGTACCGCTGACCGAGACGCACGCCGCCAAAAGCCCCGCCCGGAGAGCTGGGCCCCCCACCGGACCACCACACAGAGAGAGACGTTGATGCCCGACTTCAGCCTGCTCGAAGCGTTCCCGACCCCCAGCGACACGCCGTTCGTGATCGAGCACGTCGCGGAGGAGTTCACCAGCCTCTGCCCGAAGACGGGGCACCCGGACTTCGGCGAGGTCGTCGTCCGCTTCTGCCCGCGTGCGGCACGCGAGGGCGGGGTCTGCGTCGAGCTCAAGAGCCTCAAGCTCTATTTTCAGAGCTTCCGGAACGAGGGCATTTTTTACGAAGCCGTGACGAACGCGATCCGCGACGACCTGGTGAAGCTGATGTCGCCGGTCTGGCTGCGGGTGGAGACGCACTGGCGCGGCCGCGGCGGGATCCGGAGCGTGATCACGGCGGATCACGGGGACGTCCCGCGGTAGACGGGGGGGGACAGGCGTCTCGCCCGTCCGAACGTGTCATGCGACGAGGAGCATGGGAGCGACGGGCGGGACGCCCGTCCCACGAGTTGCTGAAGGCGTCTCGCGGCTTTGCGTGCGGTCCTATTCTCTGCCCATGAGCATCACCAGCACCGGGCGTCGGTTCATCGCAGACTTGCAGGGCTCCGAGCGGATCGAGGGCCTGTTCAGCATCAGCAACGCCCAGCTCGGGCGCACGCGCAACGACAAGGCGTACCTGCGCTGCCTCGTCGGCGACCGCACGGGCGAGCTGCCCGGGCGGATGTGGTCGATCGACGAGAACACGTTCCGGAAGCTGCCGACCGAAGGGTTCGTCTGGCTCGAGGGCGAGACGCAGCCCTACCAAGGCGAGCTGCAGCTCATCATCCACACGATCGACCCGTGCGAGCCGACGCCGGAGCAGATGGCCGAGCTCCTCCCGCACACCAGCAACGACATCGGGCAGATGTTCACGGAGTTGGAGCAGTTCCTCGGCACGCTGGAGCACCCGGCGATGCGCGCCCTCGCGGCGACCTATCTCGCCGACGAGTTCCTGATGAGCCAGTTCCGACTCGCCCCGGCCGCCAAGAGCATGCACCACGCCTACCTCGGCGGCCTGCTCGAGCACACGCTCAACCTGCTCCGCCTCGGCGACCGCGTCTGCCCGCTCTACCCGAAGATCAACCGCGACATCGTCCTGATGGGCCTGTTCCTCCACGACCTGGGCAAGACACGCGAGCTCGTCTACGACCGCGCGTTCGGCTACAGCGATCGCGGCGAGCTCGTGGGGCACATCGTCGAGGGCGCGATCATGCTTCACGACAAAGCCCAGCAGATGATGACCACCACCGGGCAGCGACTCCCCGGCTCGACCCTCATGGTCCTGCAGCACATCATCCTGAGCCACCACGGCATCCCCGAGTACGGCGCCGCGAAGATCCCGGCGACGCCGGAGGCGATCCTCGTCAGCCTGCTGGACAACCTGGACGCGAAAACAACGATCGCGCTCGACGCCGCCCGCCCGGATCGCGCCGCCGCGGCCGAACTGGGCGGGAACTTCACGCAGAAGCAATGGGCCCTGGACACAAAGCTGTACCGCCCGGATCCGCTGGGGGAGTGAAAAGGGCCAGATCAGCAGATCGGCAAAAAGCCAAATCGGAGAGGCGCCATGCACGTCCTCGGATCCGATCTGGCCCTCTGGCCCTTTGTGATTCTGAAAATCTCTCCCCCCTCCCCCGCCTCCCATACACTCCCATCATGTCCGAGCAGACGTCCATCCACGTCAATTTCGGCAAGCCGATGCCCCTGTTCCCGCTGGACTCGGCGACGCTGCTCCCGCAGCAGGTGCTCCCGCTGCACATCTTTGAGCCGCGGTACCGGCAGATGATCGACCACGCGCTGGATTCGAGCGGGCAGATCGCGATGGCGGTGTTCGACGGCGACTCGTGGGAGGCGGAGTACCACGGTCGCCCGCCGCTGAAGCCAGCGGTCTGCATCGGTCAGATCGTCCAGCACGAGAAGCTCGCGGACGGGCGGTACAACCTGCTCCTGCAGGGCGTATGCCGGGCGCGGATCGTGGACGAGATCCCGCCGGACGGGGAGCGCCTGTACCGCGTCGCGGTGCTGGAGCCTGTGGGGCTGGAGGAGCCCGACTCGTCGTTACTCGACGGGTTTCGGCGTCGCCTGGAGCACGGGCTGACCGAGGGCGAGCTGCGCGAGTTCGCGGCCGCCGAGACGGTGCTCGAGTTTGTGCAGAACGAAGAAGTCCCGACCGAGGCGTTGATGGAGCTGGTGTCGTTCGCGTTGATACAGCAGCCGGAGCTGCGATACGGGCTGCTGGCCGAGGGCGACACGGAACGCCGGGCCGCGATGATCGAGAGCGAGTTGGAGCACCTGCGCCGCCTGGTCCGCCAGGCGCGGGCGCAGCACCCGGAAGCGTGGCCGAAGGGGCTGAGCTGGAACTGAAGCCATCGCCCGGAGCCGCCCAGGCATCGCAAAGCAACGCGAGGGCGGGCGAGAAGCCGCGCATACGATGACGGCGTATGCCCCGGCGTGACTTCTACGAGATTCTGGGTGTAAGCCGCACGGCTTCGGAGGCGGAGCTGCGATCCGCCTACCGAAAGCTCGCGCGACAGCTCCACCCCGACGTCAACAAGTCCCCCGACGCCCAGGCGAAGTTCACCGAAGTGCAGGAGGCGTACGACGTCCTGAGCGATCCGGAGAAGCGCCGCCTGTACGACCGCGCTGGGCATGCGGGCGTCGCGGCCGGGGCGGGACGCGCCCCGGGCGAGGGCGGCGCAAGCTCGGTTCACTTCGACGTCGGCGACCTCGGCGATATGGGCGACCTGGGCTCGATGTTCGACGCGTTCTTCGGCGGGGGGCGGCGTGCCGGCTCGCCCTTCGGAAGCTCGGGCGGGGCGTCGGCGGCTCACGGACCCCGCGGGCAGCGGGCCCGCGCACGCAACGCCGCGCGACCCAAGCTCCGGCGCGAGCTGCACATCAGCTTCATGAGCGCGATCCTCGGCGGGCGCGAGACCGTCCGCATCGAAACCGAAACCGGCGAGCGCACCGTCGAAGTCCGCGTGCCCGCGGGCGTGGAGGAGGGCAAGACCCTCCGCGTGCGCCTGGGCGAGCCGTCCGACGGCGAACTCCTGCTCACCGTGCGCATCGGCAAGCACCCCCTGTTCCGACGTGTTGACGAGCGCCCGCGCGACCTCGAGCTCACGCTCCCGCTGACGATCGCCGAGGGCGTCTTCGGCGGGACCGTCACCGTCCCCACCCCGACCGGGCCGGTGCAGCTCAACGTGCCGCCGGGCACAGGGAGCGGGCGAAAGCTGCGCCTCCGCGGTCGCGGCGTGGGCGCGGGGCAGGCCGAAGCCGGCGACCTCTACGCGATCGTGCGCCTCGACGCGCCCAAGCCCGAGGAACTCACCGACGCGGAACGCGAGACGCTGCGCGCCCTCAGCCAACGACTGAAAAGCCCGCGTTCCGGGTCCGACTGGTCGGCGTAAATCACAGCTCGGCCAGCCTCCGGGCGGTTTCTTGCTCGAGCAACTGGGCCATCAGCGGGGCGAGGTCGCCTTCGAGCACGGTTCGGAGCTGGTGCTTTTCGTCCAGGCGCTGGTCGGCGATGATGCCGTCCTGGTACCGATAGACGCGGACCTTTTCCGAGCGCGCGCCGGTGCCGATCTGCCCGCGGCGTTCGGCCGAACGCTCGGCTTCCGCCTTCGCACGCTCGTGCTCGTACACCCGAGCCAGAAGCAAGCGCTTCGCCTTTTCGCGATTCTGCTGCTGGCTCTTGGTCTCTTGCATCCGGACCTCGATACCGGTCGGGACGTGGAGCATGTGGACGGCCGTCGCGACCTTGTTCACGTTCTGCCCGCCCGGGCCTTGGGCGGTGGTCACGTGCTCCTCCACGTCCTTCGCCCAATCGATGCGCACATCGACGGCTTCCGGCTCCGGCAGCACCGCGACCGTGCACGTGCTCGTGTGGATCCGCCCCTGCGTCTCGGTCGCGGGGACGCGCTTGACCGAGTGGACGCCGGCTTCGAACGCGAGTTCGCTCCAGACCCCCTCGCCGCGGACGTTGACGACGGCGTGACGCACGCCCCCCACTTCATCGTCGGCGGTGAGCGTCATTTCTTCGAACTGCCAGCCCTTGCGGGCCGCGTATTTGCGGTAGACGTCGAGCAGGTCCCGGGCCCAGAGCCCGGCCTCGTCGCCGCCGGTGCCGGCGCGGACTTCCAGGATCACGCTCCCGACCTTGCGGTCCTCGGACTGGACCAGGGCCGCCTTGACCGCTTCGAGCGCGGCTTCGGCGCGGGCTTCGACGCCGGGCAGTTCGTCCTCGGCGATCGCGGCAAGCTCGGCGTCCTCCCCCGCGAGCACGGCGCGGAGGTCGGCCGCTTCGTGCTGGAGCGATTCGTACGTGCGGAAGCCCTCCACCACCGGCGCGAGGGCGGCCCGCTTGATGGAGATCGCGACGGCCTGCCGGTGATCACCCGCAATGGTCGGGTCGGCGAGTTGAGCCGCGAGGGCGTCGTCCTGCGCGCACAAATCGCGCAGTTTGGACAGCAAGCGTTCCTCGGCGGGCGGGGGCATAGGGGGAAGGATAGGAGAAACGAAAGATGGAGAGGGGCACAGCTCGGAGAGCTGTGCCACCATTGGTCAGTCACCGATGGTCAGTCGCCGAGGTGGATGGTGTTCATGTGCTCGACCTTGAAGCCTTCGGGGGCGAGGCGACCGTTGATCATGGCGCCGCCGGGGAGGGGGGCGTAGAGCTCGATGGAGATCTGGCTGAGGGGCATGGGCCCGGGGATTCTGGGGTTCTGCGGGTCGAAGGTGATCGCGGCGATCACCATGATCGGCTGGTCGGGGTCCTCGATGTGCTGCATGGGCTCGCGCGGCTCGGCGTTGGCGTCCTGAGGGAGCATGCCCATGAACCGACGGTGCATCGGGTGGTTGTACCACCGCTCGGCGGCGGCCTTGTTCTCGAACCACCCGACGATCGCGATCTTGCCGTTCTGGAACTGGGCCGCCTCCGCGCCGAGGCAGCCTTCGATCGAGCGGAGGCTGTTCACGAGCATCGCGCCGAGGTCGGGCTGGCCGCCCTGCTGATTTTGGCGCTGCATCTGGCGCTGGTCGGCGGGCTGGGCGAGGGCTTCGGAGCCCGCGAGGGCGCGGAAGACGTTCGAGCCCAAACCCGCGGTGAGCAGGGCGGCTCCGATCGCGCTCAGGGCGCAGAGCGTCGCGGTCGGCGTGGTGATGCGTGGCATGGCGTGGCCCCCTCGGCACCGGCTCCCGGCGCTCCACGACGGGAACGACCCGTGCGAGCGCACGCGGGCTGTCGTTGCGGGGTCCATTCTCCCGGCTTGTGCCCGGACACGCAAGAAACAACATGCAACCCGCGTCCGGGTGTCCCCAAGAACACCATCCCCGCGGGGTATGATCGCCCGCGTCGCGGGCGCGGATTTTTGGAACGAGCAAACGGCGGTCGATTGGCGGGGTGTGGCTTTGGCGAACGCGATCGAGATGCGGGGTGTGCGGAAAACATTCGGGCCCAAGGTCGCGGTCGAGGGCCTCGACCTGACCGTGCCCGAAGGCTCGCTCACCGGGCTCATCGGGCCCAACGGTGCGGGCAAGACCACCACCATCCGCATGGTCATGGCGATCCATTTCCCGGATCGGGGGGAGCTGTCGATCCTCGGGCGAAAATCCGCGGTCGAGAGCAAGGATCGGATCGGGTACCTCCCCGAAGAACGCGGCGTGTACAAGAAAATGAAGGTCGGCCCGTTCCTCATGCACATGGGGCGGCTCAAGGGCCTCGACGCCGGGCCGGCGCTCAAGCAGCGCGTCGCGGACTGGCTCGAGCGGGTCGGGCTGGCGGACTGCTGGAAGAAAAAGAGCGAAGAGCTCAGCAAGGGGATGCAACAGAAGGTGCAGTTCATCTCGGCGGTGCTGCACGAGCCGGACCTGCTGATCCTCGACGAGCCCTTCAGCGGGCTGGACCCGGTGAACCAGCGCCTGCTGCGCGATCTGGTGCTTGAGCAGCACCAGGCGGGGCGGACGGTGATCTTCTCGACGCACGTGATGTTCCACGCCGAGCAGCTGTGCGACCGGGTGATCATGATCCACAACGGTCAGAAGGTGCTGGACGGGACGATGTCGGAGATCCGAGCAGCGCACGACCGGGGCGAGGTGGTGTTCGAGCCGATCGCGGGCGGGGACGAAGCGGGCGCGCGCACGGTCGAGTCGCTGGCGGGCGTGGCGTCGGTGCGGGTGGTGGATGGCGTGCCGCGGGCGATCGTGGCGAACGGGGCGGACCGGCGCGCGGTGATGCGTTCGATCCTGGACGCGGTGGACTGCGAGCGGGTGTCGGTGCACCGTCCGACGCTGGAGGACGTGTTCATCGACATCGTGCAGGGCTCGGTGACCAGCGAGGACGAACGCCAGCGCCTGCGGGCGTCGCTGCGAGGCGAGCCCGGGGCGAGTGAGGACGCGGAGGTGACGTCGTGAACCGGATCTTCAGGATCGCGGCAAGAGAGTTCGCCGCGACGGCGATCACCAAGGGGTTCATCATCGGGGCGTTGGTCGTCCCGGCGGTGTTCGCGGCGTGCATCCCGCTGATCGTGCTGCTGACGATGCAGGCGCGGGCGCCGGTGGTCGAGGGCACGGTCGCGGTGATCGATCGTTCGGGCGCGGTGGGCGAGCGGGTGTCGGCGCGTCTGACGCCGGAGGGGATCGCCGAGGCGCGCGGGGAGGATCTCGCGGCGGTGCTGAGCCGCCTGAACCTGCCCGAGGGCGCGGGGATCGACCGCGGGCAGATGGCGGCCCAGGCGGGGCTGCCGAGCCTGACCGTCGAGCACCTTGACCGAGACGCCGCGGAAGACCCGGAACGGGACCGCCTGCGCGGGGAGACGCCCGAGGGGCAGCCCCGGCGTCTGGCGCTGGCGATCATCGCGCCCGATGCGGTGGTGAAGCCCGAGGACCAGGAGCGGTACGGCGCGTTCGAGCTCTACACACGGACGCGCCTGGACGACCGGATCGTGGCGGACATCCGGCGCGCGATTTCGACGAGCGTGCGCGAGGCGCGGTACGAGGCGGCCGGGTTCGACCGGGCGATGATCGAGACGCTAACCAGCGTGGACGCGCCGCGGACGCGGGAGGTGACCGAGGCGGGCGTGCGGGACTCGACGACGGAGCTGAACTCGTTCCTGCCGTTCATCTTCATGTTCCTGCTGATCATGGGCGTGATGGTCGGCGGGCAGTACCTGCTGACGACGACGATCGAGGAAAAATCGAGCCGCGTGGTGGAGGTGCTGCTGAGCGCGGTGAGCCCGATGCAGCTCATGACGGGCAAGATCCTCGGGCAGATGGCGGTCGGGCTGTGCCTGCTGGGGATCTACAACGCGCTGGGGATCACGGCGTTGATCGCCTTCGGGCTGACGGACGTGATCAGCCCGATCGCGATCGTCTACCTGTTTGTGTTTTTCCTGCTGGCGTATTTCATGATCGCGTCGCTGCTGGCGGCGGTGGGCTCGGCGGTGAACGACCTGCGCGAGGCGCAGTCGCTCTCGACGCCGGTGATGATCGCGATTTTCATCCCGTACATGCTGTGGCTGCCGATCAGCCGGGATCCGAACAGCGTGCTGGCGGTGGTGCTGAGCCTGGTGCCGCCGATCAGTCCGTTCGTGATGATGATGCGTGTGACGAGCACGGAGCCGCCGCCTGTGTGGCAGATCTGGGCGGCGATCGGGATCGGCGCGCTGGGATCGTACGTGTGCGTATGGTTCGCGGCGAAGGTGTTCCGTGTGGGGCTGCTGATGTACGGGAAGCCGCCGAACTTCATGACGCTGCTCAAGTGGGTCCGGATGGCCTGAGGTGGGTCGGGAGAGCCGTTTCCGCGGTTTTTGGCCGGCCTCGCGTCGGGCGCACTGCTCGCGTTGCGGGTACGACGTGCGCGGGACGCACGTGCCGGGGCGTTGCCCGGAGTGCGGTCGTTGGAACCCGGCGTTCGTGGGCAACCCGGGGCCGCAGCACCTGGGGGCGTGGGCGGCGGTCGCGGGGATCGCGGGGCTGATCGCGACGCCGGTGATGTGGGCGTCGGCGTTGCTGGCGGGCACGGCGATCGGGCTGGGGGTGTGGGCGTGCGTGGGGCCGGGGCGGCGGTTTGCGTCGGACGACGACCTGTTCGAAGCCGTGGCGGCGGTGACGCTGGGGCTGGCGCTCCTGGCGATCCACGGGCTTCGGCTCGCGGTGCGGTGAATGCGGAGAGCGGGTTGGAGAGACGGGCGGGACGCCCGTCCCACCGAGGTTGGGAAGAACGGAGCGCGCGATGACGACGATGGACGCGGGCGAGACGCCGGCGGGAAGCACGGGGCTGAACCGGTACGACCTCTACGAGCTCTGCGTGCAGAACCCCGGGGCGCTGGTGGCGCTGCTGCGTGCGATCCACGGCGGCGAGGCGCGGGTGCTGGGGGAGGACTTCAGCGGGACGGCGGCCTTGAGCCGGGCGTGGGTGCGCGAGGTCGAGGGTGGCTCGGCCGTCGCGGTCGATCACGACGCGGAGCCGCTGGAGCGGGCGCGCGGGATCGAGGGCGTGCGCGCGATCGTCGGCGACGTGCGCACGGCGAGCGAGCCGGGGACGGATGACGTGGACCTGGTCTGGGTCGGGAACTTCTCGATCGGCGAGCTGCACACGCGGGAGGCACTCCTGGTCTACCTGCGCCACGCACGCCTGCGACTCAACGCGGGCGGGGTGTTCGTCTGCGACACCTACGGCGGGGAGTCGGCGTTTCTCGTGGGCGATGTGCACCGGCACCACCCGGTGCCGCCGGAGCTGGCCGACCGGCTCGGGCTCCCCCGCGGCTCGCGGGTGCGATACACGTGGCACCAGCGCCACGCCGACCCGCTGACGGGGATGGTCGAGAACGCGCTGCACTTCCGGATCGAGCGCGGCGGCGTGGTCGAGCACGAGCTGCCCGACGCGTTCGTGTATCGCTGGCGTTTGTGGTCGGTGCCGGAGCTGCGGGACGCGATGCTGGAGGCGGGGTTCGGCGCGGTCGAGTGCTACGCGCAGCTCCCGGACGCGATCGACCAGGACGGGCGCGCCCACGTGCGGGCGATCCAGAGCGGCGAGACGGAGCTGGAAGACAGCTTCATCGTCTGCGTCGCGGGGCGTGTGTGAAATCCTGATGGACGGGACGGGCGAGAGTCCCGTTTTACCGAGTTCGCGAACACAAATCAGCTTGAGCCTTGTTAGCTGGCGGCGGCCGCGTTCCGGACGGCTTCGGCGTTCGCGGGGCTGGGGCCGAAGGTGGAGTCGGCGACGACGTTGACGATCCCGAGCCAGTCCGCGTCGAGCTCGTCGCTCCAGGCTTCGGGGTCGGCGTCGCGGAGCCCGGCGTGGAGCTCGGCGCGGACGGCTTCGTGATAGGCCGGGCTGTCGCCGGAGAGGAACGGGCTGACCGCCGAGCGGCTCATGACGCCGGTGATCGTGTCGACCAAGTCCGCGTTCCGCACGACCAAGGCGAGCGCACCGGCGAGATTTTTCGCCTTGCGCTGCACGAGGGCGCTGTCCCAGCGATCGTCGAGCAGGTGCTGAGCCGCGAGACGGTCCAGGAGGTTCTGCGCGACCCGTCGGGGATCGGCGGACATGCGGGCGAAGCTGGCCTGGATCGCGGCGACGCGGGCGTCGGTCATGGTCGGGTCTCCTGCAAGCGTGCGTTCGGAGGCCCGCCGGATCGGGCCGCCGGGTGCATCGGTCCGGAAACCGCGCGGGTTGAGCCCGGCCCGAGAACTCGCGGATGGTTTCTCGCAGCGCCCGGCGTGGTCGGTGCAAAAAAGCAGCCGCCGGCCCGAGAGGAGGTGAACGGGCCGGCGGTTGCGCTGAGGACAGGTTGTCGATGGCCGGGCGGGTGTCCCGACACAGAGTTCTACCGTCCCGCAGACTCGATGTTTCAACGCGGGATACGACATGAACGCCTCACCAGGGGTTTTGCTTCCTGCGTTCTGGTGAATACCTGGGGAGAGATGTCGCGATCTGTGTACGCAAGTTCATTTGTTGCAATGATTTACGTTATAGTTTCCAATCTTTCCAACGACTATGCGGTCCTGATCGGCCGCATCATCGAAGCCACCAGTCGAGTTTTGATCGATCGAGATTGGAACCCCATGTTGGGCCCTAGAGTTGGCATCGGAGGTGGCTGGGCATGACGAATGACGAACTTCGGCGGCGGCTTCGACCCGGGGACGACTGGGAGCTGGTCGACGGGAAGCTCGACGGCGAGCCGATGATCGCCCGGGTGCGGATGGAGGCGGCGGCCTCGGGCATCGAGGCCGGTTTGCTGACCCGGGTGACCTTCGAGGTCGAGTTGCACGACCAGATCCGGGGACTGCCGAGCATGGGCGAGCAGAACACGCTCGACGCCCTCGAGGATCAGCTCGGGCAACTGGCCGAGGAGAGCGGGAGCGCGCGACTGGTGCTCCTGGTCTCCGGCGGCGGGCGCCGGCACATGGTGCTGTACTGCCGGGACGAGTCTTGGGTGGAGGCGCACCGCGACGCCCTCGGCGTGATCTTCAGCGACCGGACGGTCGAGATCTTCGCCGAGGACGACCCGGGGTGGACGGTCCACGCACAGTTTGTCGAAGCGGCGGGGTGAACCCCGACCCCCGGCGGCTTCGGGTTCAGAACTGAAGCGACATCTGGAGCACGATCGAGAACTGCCCGTTCCGCTCGTCGCGGAGGAGCGGTGCACCGGTGCTCGTGCCGACGATCGACGCGGATTCGGCCTGGGGGTCGGGGTAGTAGACGACTTCGCCGGTGAGCCGGATCGCCTGGCTGCGGGGGATGAAGTAGTAGTTGGCGCCGACGGTGATGGCGGAGAACTCGCTGTTGCCGCCCAAGCGGTCGTCGTCGGGGAAGATCATCGCGTACCGCGCGTAGACGTCGGTCTGATCGCTGAGGGCGAGGCCGCCCTGGACGACGAAGCCGAGGTCGGTGAAGTCGGCGTTGTTGGCGTCGATGGTCCGTCCTTGGAAGGCGCCGAGGAGGCTCCAGCCATCGCCTTCGACGCCGACATCGGCGGTGTAGGCGTAGTAGCGTCCGGCGCTGGTGGAGCCGGTGGGGACGGGGATGTTGCCGTCTTCCTGGAAGTGCCCGCCGAGCCCGAAGAGAACGCCGAACTGGTCGCCGCGGTAGCTGGTCATGGTGTTGAACTGGGACCACGGGGCGTCACCGAGGCGTCCCTCGACGCGCGCGGTGAGGGCGTAGTCGGCGCTGGCGGCGCTGTTGTAGGGGGTGTTGGTGCTGCGCCGCCCGTCGCTGACGGCGGCCGAGGCGCGGACGCGGTCGGCGGTGTAGGTGAGCATGACGCCCTGCCCGCGGTCGAGGTTGAAGACGTTGTCGACGATCGAGCGATCGACGGCGAGCATATTGACCGGGCTGGTGCCGGTGCGTTCCCGGTCAAACGGGAGCATGAGCTGGCCGGCGCGGACCTTCCAGCCCTCGGCGATTTCCTTCTCGAAGAAGGCGTCGACGAGGTGGAACGAGCCGTCGCTGTTGATCTGGATGAACGCGCGGTAGGTGAAGCCGTTGTCGCCGAGCTTGCCGCCGACGCCGAAGCGGGTTCGTGCGAGCTGGAAGCCGATGGCTTCTTCGTCGCTCTGCCCTTCCTGCTGGAGGTCGAAGGTCGCGACGTAGCGGAGCTGGATGAGCCCGTCGATGCGCATGGTGTAGCGTCCGTCCTGACTCGTCGCCATGAAGCCGCGGTGACGCGCGGGCTCGGCGGTGCTGACCTGCTGCGCGGGCTGGGCGGCGGCGTTGGTCAGGTCGAGCTGGCGGGCCTGCTGCGCGTCGAGCTGCGCGTGCGTGCTGGCGCAGGCGAGCCCGACGCCGACAATGGCAGTGGTCAGAGCGTTCGGCATGGTGGTGTTACCCCCGGGTTGGCGCCGACCGTTCGCCGGCGTGTGCGAGCAAGAGCCAGATCGAGGCGAGCCAGACAAGGATCGCCGGGTACTGATTCCACTGCGGCAGGTCCTTGGCGTGCAGGAAAAAGAGCACGACCATGAACGTGCCGAAGAGGGCGGCCGCCCCGCTCAGGCTGAGCGACGCGAGACGCAGACGGTGCTTGGGACGGACCACCGCGATTCCCGCGACGATCCCGATCGCCAGCTCGGCGAGCCCGATGATCCACTGCGAGATCACGGCGAGGATGTCGGGGAGTCGCTGCCATTGGTCCTCGTGGTTGGAGCCGAGAATCGTGCGCCAGAGGGGGGTGAATTGGTCGGGGACGCGGTCCTTAACGAGTTTGGGCACGATGGAGCCGAGCCCGGCGATGCCCATGAACAAGCTGAACACGATGAGATTGATCAAGCCGAGCGTGTGAGTCCTCATGGCGTATCTCCCGGCTAGCGTCGCGCGTCCACTCCGCACGCCGCCAACCAGGGCGACACGATATCGGCAGGGGAGTGAGCCCGCCGCATGCGCCTTTTTCCCTAGCCAGAACCGGGTACCGCGAGCAAAAACCCCTGAAGATACCGGTGTTTTCGCGGATCGCTTGACATATTCTATTTCAAGAATATGTTGAAAACATGGCCTCACTCGCCTCAGAACCAGACGTCTTCGGGGCGATCGCCGAGCCCTTTCGGAGGGAGATTCTGGAGCTTCTCGGACGCCAGGGGCGGATGGCGGTGTCGGCGTTGGTCGAGGCGTTGCGTCGCCCGCAGCCGACGGTCTCCAAGCATCTGGGGGTGCTGCGCCGTGCGGGGCTGGTGACAGTCTCGAAGCTGGGTCGCCAGCGGGTGTACGAGATCGAAGCGGCGCAGCTCCGGGCGGTGCACGAGTGGACGCGCTCGTTCGAGCGTTTCTGGGACCACAAGCTGGATCGCATCCGGGCTCGGGCCGAGCGTGCGGCTGGCGCGTCGCCGCCACGAACCAGCACGAGACAAAAAGGAAGGGGGCGCCATGAGCGCGGTTGAGATCGAAGAGGGCATCCACACGATCCGTGTGGAGCGTGTGCTGGAGATCGCGGCTTCGGCGGAGATCGTTTTTCAGTCGGTGCTCGACGAGCTCGGGCCGGAGGGCGAGATGCCGGACGGGACGCCGTTCCCGATGGTGATCGAGCCGCACGTGGGCGGGCGTTGGTACCGGGATCTCGGGGACGGGGCCGGACATTTCTGGGGGTGCGTGCAGGTGATCAAGCCGCCGACGCTGCTGGAGCTGTGCGGGCCGATGTTCATGTCCTACCCGGCCGTCTCGCACGTGCAGTACCGCCTGGCAGCGAGCGGAAGCGGCACCACCCTCCGGCTCACGCACCGGGCGTTCGGGCAGATCCCCGCCGACCACCGCGAAGGCGTCCACACGGGCTGGGAGCACGGGCTGGCACGGGTCAAAGCGATCGCCGAGCAACGGGCGTCGCGCTGAGTGAACGCTTTCAACGAGGATCAGACACCAAGAACGAAGGGGTGATGCCGATGATGACCGAACCGACACGCGAGCACGCGTGGCTGCAGCAGCTCGCGGGCGAATGGACGTACGAGGGCGGGTGCGACGCGACCGAGCACAGCCCGGAGATGCGCTTCCACGGCACCGAGACCGTGCGCACGATCGGGAAGCTGTGGATCATGAGCGAAGGACACGGCAAAGACCCGGACGGGCGGCCCGCGACCATGGTCTTCACGCTCGGGTTCGACCCGGCGCAGGGGCGATTTGTCGGGAGTTTCTTCGGCTCGTTCGGCGGGCACTTCTGGACCTACAAGGGCTCGCTCGACAAGGACGAACGCAAGCTCACCCTCGAAACCGAAGGCCCCGACATGCGCGACATGAAGCGGACCGCGAGCTACAGGGAAGTCGTCGAGCTGCACGAGGACGGCACCCGCTCGTTTACGTCGTTCCTGATCGACGAGAACGGCAAGGCGCACCAGTTGATGCAAATGGTCTATCGACGGAAATAGCCGCCGCCCGGCACGCCTTGCCCAGCCGATGTCCCCCACTACTTTGGAAGACTCAGACAGCGCGATCGATGACGCGGCGTGGCGCAGCGATCGCGCGCATACGTAAGGATGCCCGATGCAAGCTGTTGAAACGATCCGGATCGCGTTCCGTCTGGCGGAGCACGAGTTCCCCTTGCTGGAGGACATGCGCGAAACGCCGTTGATACGCTCGAACAGTGCCGGCGGGAACCACGCCCTGTGGATCGCGGGGCACCTGGCGTTCGCGGAGGACGGGATGCGCAGCATGGCGCTCGGGGAGGCGAGCACGCTCGCCGAGTTTGAGCCCCTGTTCGCCGGCGGGACCACCCCGCTCGACGACGCCGGCGCGTACCCATCCTACGACGAGGTGCTCGGCGTCTTCCGCGCCCAGCGGTCGCTCACGCTCGCGGCCCTGGACCGCCTGAGCGACGCCGACCTCGACCGCGAAACCAACGCCCCGCCCGACATGAAAGAGTGGCTCCCGACCGTCGGGCAGACGTGCATGCTGATGATCGGACACCAGCACTTTCACATGGGGCAGGTCTCGGACGCCCGGCGGGCGATGGGCAGGACGCCGCGGTTCTGAGGCCCGGCCGCGATATGCTCAGGTGTCCGCTCGCGCGGCCTGCCCGGAACGGCGGCGTGCCGAGCGCGTTCCCGGTGCACAAGGAGCCACCATGCCCGCACGCCCGAACGACCTGCTCGCCTCGACCGGTCTGCTCATCCTTCGCGTCGGCTTCGGCGCGTACATGATCGCGCACGGGTGGGGCAAGCTCCAGATGCTTGTCCGCGGCGAGTTCGAGGGCTTCCCGGACCCCTTGGGCATCGGGAGCACGGCGAGCCTGATCGGGGCCGTCGGGGCGGAGGTGTTCTGCGCGCTGCTCGTCGTGATCGGGTTTGCCACCCGGGCGGCGGCGGCGCCGGTGGTCTTCACGATGGCGGTCGCGGCGTTCATCGTCCATGCGAACGACCCATGGGTCATGGGCGGGCCGGACGGGAGCAAGGAGCCGGCGTTGCTGTTCCTGTTCGCGTTTCTTGCGTTGATCCTGACCGGCCCGGGGCGGTTGTCGATCGACGCCGTGGTGTGGCCGGCGCTCAAGCGCAAGCGGATCGCCCGCCAGGCCGCCGCGGCCCGCGTGAACACGCCGTAACGCTCGATCGTCACAACCGCGACCGTTCCCGATTCCCGAACCGCAGTACCCGCCCCGGGCCTGCAGAGGCCCCCGCTGTGCGTTGGCCTGTCTGCGGCCCAGGTTCTGTTTGACGGATCGGTGGGACGGGCGTCTCGCCCCTCTTGGAGCGTCGGTCGAGACGGGCCAGAGGCCCATCCCACCAAGCTTCAGAAGGCGGATTCGAGCCGGCAAACACACCTTGGGCAGGACAGGTGTCGCTCGCTCTCACGAAGCGAGGCCGGTGCCTGTCGGCGGTCGCTTCACGCCCGTACGCGGGCATGCGACGGCGTGTGGATTTCAAAACCGGGAGCGTCCGCTCGCCTGTCAGGCGGGCGGGCGCTCACGGGTTTGTAAAACGCGGGCTCAGGGCCGGCAGAAGAGGCGGCCGGCCCGCGCCGGTGGCGAGAA
>JBJHBZ010000002.1:0-151925 GCA_050485765.1 Phycisphaerales bacterium
GGACATGGGCCCGAGGATCCGCAGCCCGGGGACGGTGCGCTCGCGGCGCAGGGCGTCGGCGAGCGTGCGGGCCGCACGCTCGGCCTTGCCCTCGTCCACGTCGCGGCAGACCACCCGCGTCAGGCGCGTGCTGGGCGGGAGGCTGAACCGATGCCGATCGCTGAGTTCCTGACGGGCGAAGGCGTGGTAGTCGTGGCGTGCCGCGAGCTGGATCGGCAACGCCTCGGGATCCAGCGTTTGCACAATCACAAGCCCCCGACGGGCCGGCTGGCCGGGTTTCGGTGCGCCCCGCCCGGCCCGCCCGGCGACTTGGCTGACGAGTTGGAACGCGCGTTCGTGCGCACGGAAGTCGGGGATCGCCAGAGCCGTGTCCGCGCTGACCACGCCGACGAGTTCCACGCCCGGGACGTCGAGGCCCTTGGCGATCATCTGCGTGCCAACGAGCAGGCGGAGCTCGCCGCGTGCGAACCGCCCGAGCGTGTCGAAGTAGTCGCGTGCGGATCGCATGGTGTCGGCGTCCACGCGTGCGAAGCTCTCCCCGGAGACGAGTTCGCCCGGGAACAGGCGTTCGAGCTCGTCCTCGGCCCGCTGGGTGCCGACGCCGATCCGAGCCAGCCCCCCGCCGCACGTCGGGCACGCGCTCGGCGTCAGGCGCTCGGCGAGGCAGTGATGACAACGCAGGGGCGTGCGCGCGCCGGGGCGCACGGCGCGATGCGCGATCATCGCCGCGTCGCAGGAATCACAGCGCAGCGTCCAGTCGCACTTGCTGCACCGCACAGCCGACGCGAGCCCGCGCCGGTCCACGAGCAGGATCACCTGCGCCCGCCGATCCAGCGTCTCGCGGATCGCGTGCTCGAGCGTCGGGCCGATGGAACGCTCGGGGGATCGCTGCTCCCGGGGCAGGCGTCGCCGGTCGGCCGCGAGGTCCACGACGCGCACGATCGGGAGCTCCGCCCCGGTCGCACGCCGTGTCAGCGCGTGCAGGCGGATCCGCCCGGAGCTCGCGAGCGCCCATGTCTCCAGCGCCGGCGTCGCCGAGCCCAACACCACCGGGCAGCCCTCGAGTTGCGCCCGCTTGATCGCGGCCGCGCGAGCGTGGTACCGCGGGAGCTGGTCCTGCTTGTATGAACCGTCGTGCTCCTCGTCGATGACGATGATCGCCGTCCGCGGCATCGGGGCGAAGACCGCTGAGCGAGCGCCGACGACCACCCGGGCTTCGCCGCGAGCGACACGGGCCCACTCGCTGTGCCGACGGGCGGAAGTCAGCCCGGAGTGCAGCACCGCGACGCCGAGGTGCTCGAATCGCGCGAGGAACCGCTCCGAAGTCTGCGGCGTCAGCGCGATCTCCGGCACGAGCACGATCGCGCCCGTGTCCGGTTCATTTGCGAGTGCGCGCTCGATCGCGCGGAGGTAGACCTCGGTCTTGCCGCTCCCGGTGATGCCGTGGACGAGGTGGACCGCGAACCGCCCGAGGTCCGCCCCGATCGCGTCGATCGCCGTTGCCTGCTCCTCGTTCGGCTCCGGGATCGCCTTCGCCTGCCCCGCGCGCACGGTCGCGGCCTTGAGCGATTCCCACGCCTGCTCATCCCGCGCGACGACCACCGTCCGCTCCACCTTGCGGAGCAGCCCGAGCTCCAGAAGCGCGTTCAGCGGGCGAACGGAGGGCAGCTCGAGCGCGAGCCGGAGATGCTTCGCCGGCGCGGGGAGCGAGTCGGCGTCGAGGGCGAGGAGTTTTTCCCACACCGAGCGTGCGCCGGGGGTCATCTCGAGCGACGCCGTGTCCGGGCGCTCCTCGGCGGGGGTGAGGGCGAGTTCTTCGCGCGTGCGTTTGCCGACGTCGCGTTTGACCGCCGCGGGGAGCATCGAGGCCGCCGTCATGCCGAGCGGGGCGAGGTAGTACGCGCTGATCCACCTGGCGAGTTCCAGGAGCGTCGGGCTCAGCCCGGCGCCGGTGCGGGCGGTGATGGGGCGGACGCGGGCGAGGTCGATCTCGGCGGCGAGGACTGTGTCGGCGTGGGCTCCGACGTCCACCACCAGCCCATACGCGTGCTTGCGGCCGATCGGGACTTCGACGCGCTCCCCGGGCGTGGTCTCGGCGGGGACGCGGTAGGTCAGCGGCTCATCGAGCGACCGCTCGATCGCGACGCGGGCGAGGCGTTCGTTGTCGGCGAGCGTCGGCGGGGCCGGGTCGCGCGGGGCGGCGGGGGACGCGGGATCCAGGCGGATCGACTGCCCGAACAGGCCCTGCGCGGTTTTCGAGCGTTTGGCGCGTTTTGGGCGCGCGCCGGGGGCGCTTCCGGGCTCTTCAGGTCGGTCGGGCACGTCTAGACTTTATCTTGATGACCGACCACACCCCGACGGATGCGAACAAGACGCACAACCCGCCCGCACGCCCGTCCGCCCGCCTCGCGCTGGCCGACGGATCGATCTTCCGGGGCACGCCCTTCGGCGCGACCGGCCGCGGGATCGTGAGCGTGGCCGAGGTGGTGTTCAACACCGCGATGGGCGGGTACCAGGAGTCGCTCACCGATCCGAGCTACACCGGGCAGATCCTCGTCCAGACCGCGCCGATGATGGGCAACACCGGCGTCAACCCGGAGGACGTCGAATCCGGGAAGGTTCAGGTTTCCGGGATGATCGTCCGCGAGCTCGCACGCCTGCACAGCAACTACCGCGCGAACCAGTCCTTGAGCGACTACCTCGCCGAGCACGGCGTGCTCGGGCTGACGGGCGTGGACACCCGCGCGATCACGCGCCGTTTGCGTACGACCGGCTCCATGCCGGGCGCGCTGACCGACGACGCAAAGATCACTGACACCGAACTCGTCCGGCGGGCGAAGGACGCGCCGAGCATGGCCGGGGCGAACCTGGTGCCCGGCGTCGGGTGCACGAGCGGGCAGACGTGGTCCGAAACGCTCGGCGACTGGTCGCCCGCGGGCGAGCGGGGCGAGCGGGCGTTCCGCGTGCTGGCGATTGACTGCGGCGCGAAGCGGAACATCCTGCGGAATCTGGCCGATCGCGGGTGCGCGGTGGAGGTGATCCCGCACGACACGCCGGCGTCGGAGATCCTGCGCCGGTTCGAGGCGGGCGAGGCCGACGGGCTGTTCGTCAGCAACGGGCCGGGCGACCCGGCGGCCGTCGAAGCGACGATCGCGACGCTGCGCGAGCTGCTGACCACGAACGCGCGCACGATCCCGACCTTCGGCATCTGCCTCGGGCACCAACTGCTCTCGCTGGCGGCGGGGGCCGAGACGTTCAAGCTCAAGTTCGGGCATCGCGGGGCGAACCAGCCGGTGAAGAACACGCTGACGGGCGCGGTGGAGATCACGAGCCAGAACCACGGCTTCGCGGTGACGCCCGAGAGCGTCGAGCGGGCCGGGGGTGAGGTGACGCACATCAACCTGAACGACGGCACCGTCGCGGGCTTCCGCCTGAAGGACAAGCCGGTGTTCGCGGTGCAGCACCACCCCGAGGCGAGCCCGGGCCCGCACGACGCGGGGTACCTGTTCGACGCGTTCGTGCGCATGATGGCGGACGGGCGGGCGGAGCCGGTGCGCGCGTAAAACCGTGGCACGGGCGAGTCGCCCGTGCCACGGGGCGGGATCGTTCAATAGCGCGGAACGCTCGGATCGACGCTTAGCGACCAGGCCTCGATGCCGCCGGCGACACTCATCGCGTTTTCGAAGCCCATCTGCCGGAGCATGAGGCTGGCGCGGAGCGAGCGGTTGCCGTGGTGGCAGATAACGGCGAGGTCGATCTCGCTCGCGTCGTCCGCGTCGGCTTCATCCACGATCTCTTCCCACCGCTGCTGGAGCTCTTGCAGCGGGATGAGCGTGACGCCTTCGATGCGGGCGGTTTCGAGCTCTTCGGGCGTGCGGCAGTCGAGGAGGTAGAAGGTGCGCCCGCCTTCGCCGCCGTCTTGCAGGCGACGGGCCGCCTCGCGCGGGGTGATCTCGTACTCGGGCTTGAAGAGGTAGCCTTCGGGCAGGCCGAGCTCGTCGATGGGCGGGGGCGGTGTGGGGGCGTCGGCGCTCACGAGTCCGCTCCGCGGTTCGGTGTAGCCGGATCCGGGATGGGCTCGGGCTCCGGCTCGGGAAGCGGCGGCGTGACGGGCTCGGTCGGGATCGGCTCCACACGCTGCATGTCACGGGGCTGCACACGCTCGCCCGGGATCGGATCGACCGGTACGAAGCGTTCGCGGCTCGGCACGTCGCTCGCCTGCTCGTCCGGGATCTCGGCGGCCGGGGTCAGGGGTTCTTCCAACTCTTCCGCAGGGATCGGCGCGTATTCGGCGACGTGCAGCACCCTGGGCGTGCGCTCATAGCTCCACATGGGGCTCGCGCGACGCTCCCAAGGCGGGGCGAGGAAGAGCAGCACGGGCATCGAGACGGCCTCGATGATCGCCCAGCCCGGGGCGGCCGGGGCCTCCCGCCAGTCGCGCTCCGGGTGGAGCGTGCTGCTGGCGAGCACATCGGCGTTGGTCGGGAAAGCACCCGTTTCGCGGTGGGTGTCGCGCCCCATGCCCAGGCTGAAGCGGTAGGCCGGGGCGTGCGTGGTCGTGTCGACCGGGACGAGGAATTGCTGCGGGGCCCAGTTGCTCCGGTCGAGGCTGAAGGTGCTCGGCGGCTCGGTGTGGTGGACGGGCAAGGCGGGCTCGGCGTCGATCAGGGCGACGACCTCCGTCGGGATCACGTAGGGGTCAAAAGCGGTGAGCGCGAGGTGGGGCCCGTCGTCCGGGCCGAGGGTCAGGCGTCCGGTGCCGTCGTTGATGCACCCGGCGAGCGGGGCGAGAGCAACAAGGGCAAGCGTGGGCAGTCCGCGGCGGATGAACGGAGTCGCGTGCGTGGTCATCGGGCAAGGGTAGCGAGCCCGGAGCCCGGTGGCACGGCGAAGGCGGCAGGCAGAGCGCCAGAAGCTGTGTGACCGATTAGCGGAGGACGGTTTCCACGGCTCGTCGGGTGATGTCCGGGTCGAAGCCGCGTCGGGCGAGGGCGGCGGCGAGGCGGCGACGGACGGCGGCCGTGTCCTTCGCGTTGATCTGCACCGTGCGCAGCTTGCGCTTCGCCAGCGCGAGCGCGTCGTCCATCGGGTCGTGCTCGGCGAGGGCGGCTTTGGCGGCCCGGGACGCCAGATCCCCCGCGATGCCCTTGGCACGGAGCTTGGCCTCGACCAGACGCACCCCCGCGGGCGGGCCGAGGCAGATCGTGCGGGCTGCGGCGTGGGCGAACGTCTCGTCGTCGATCAATCCGAGTTCCCCCATCCGATCCGCGACGACGGCTGCGGTCTCGGGCGTGTGGTTCCGGCGCCGGAGCTTCTGGAGGAGCTGGTGCCGGCTGACGGCCCGCGCGGTGAGCAGGTTCATCGCGTAGCTCTGGGCTGCGGCCCGGTCGGCGATCGCGAGGAGCTCGCGGAGTTGCGCCGGTTCGAGCGTCTGCCCCGAGGCGAGCGCGTGCGCACGGACCGTGTCGGCGGGGAGGCGGAGCGTCGCGCCGGAATCGAACGTGCAGACGACCTGCCCCGGGTGGCGCCGGCTCGGGCTGAGTCGCGTCAGCGTCGCGGGCTCGTCGGGGTCGAGCGCGACACGCTCGGGCGCGGGTTGGCGTGAGCGAGGGCGGTTCACGTCAACTCGTCCAGGAACTGCGCGATCTCGCCCGCGGCTTTCGTGTCGCTCGCCTGCCGGGCGGCGGCGAGCCCCTGCCTGAGCACGGCGACCGCCTCCTCCGTGCGCGCGTCCTCTTCTAGGGTTTTCGCTTTGTGGAAATAGGCGTAGCAGTAGTGGGGGTCGATCGCGAGCACCCGGTCGTAATACCCGACCGCGGCGTCGGTCTCGCCCGCTTTCGCGTGCTCCTGCGCGAGCCCGTAGAGCACGAAGGTGTCGTTCGGGTTGGCTTCGAGAAGCTTCTGGAGCTGCTGGATCGAGGGCATGGGGGCTCCGGCGTGGCCTGGGATCGGGGCGGGGTTCGGGGACTATCGTACCAACCCCTCACGGGGCGTCGGCCCGGGGTGCCAAGCGGGGTTTTTCCCGGTTTCTTGAGCGGTATTTCTTGAGCAGGAGCGAGGTACGCATGAGCCACAACGTCAAGATCGTCGGCGTCGTCGGGGCGGGTCAGATGGGCGGCGGGATCGCGCAGGTCGCGGCTCAGAGCGGGTTCGAGGTGGTGCTCTTCGATGCGCACGCCGAGCAGCTCAAGAAGGGGGCGGCCCTGCACGACAAGCTCCTCGCCCGCGGCGTCGAGAAGGGCAAGTGGAGCCAGGCCGACGCGGACGCCGCCAAGGGGCGGATCCGGTACGTCGAGAAGCTGAGCGAGCTTGCGAAGGCCGACATCGTGATCGAGGCGATCGTGGAGAACGTCGAGATCAAGAAAAAGGTCTGGGCGGAGCTCGCGGGGCTGCTGGGCAAGGACGCGATCCTTGCCAGCAACACGAGCTCGATCAGCATCACCGAGCTCGCGACGGCCGTCGGCGACGCGGCGGACCGCTTCATCGGGATGCACTTTTTCAACCCCGTGCCGGTGATGAAGCTGGTGGAGGTCATCCGCGGGCTCGCGACCAGCGAGGCGACGACCGATCGCGTGCTCGCGTTGAGCACGGCGATGGGGAAGGTCGCGGTGCCGGCCAACGACCGGGCGGGGTTTGTGAGCAACCGGATCCTGATGCCGATGATCAACGAGGCGTTCTACACGTGGATGGAGGGCGTCGCGGAGCCGGCGGACATCGACGAGATCATGAAGCTCGGCATGGCGCACCCGATGGGCCCGTTGCGCCTGGCGGACTTCATCGGGCTGGATACGTGCGCACACATCATGGAAGTGATGGCCGACGGGTTGAACAACGACCGCTACCGCCCGTGCCCGTTGCTCAAGCAGCTCGTGACCGCGGGGCGTCTGGGTGACAAGACCGGGCGCGGCGTGTTCGACTACAGCCAAAAGTAGAGCTTCTGTCTCTCGGTGGGACGCCCGTCCCACCGAGATTTGGGAGGTGTGTTACGCCGAGAGTTGTTTCTTGATCTCGGCCGTCAGCACGTCGGGCTCGGTGTCGGTCACGAGCACGTCGTCTTCGATGCGCACGCCCTGGATTTCGTTTCGCACCTTGTCGATTTCGTTCCAACGCACGGCGTCCGCGAACCGTTCGCGTGTCGCGGGGTCGTCGATCAGGGCGGGGACGAGGTAGAGCCCGGGTTCGATGGTGACGCAGTAGCCGGGCTGGAGGGGGAGATCGAGGCGGATGCTGGCGCCGCCGGGGCCGGGGCGTTGGGCGCGTCCGGGGAGTCGCCCGCTCGCGTCGCGCACGCCGAGCCCGACGAGGTGCCCGAGCCCGTGGGGGAAGAAGAGGCGCATGACGCCGCGATCGACGAGTTCGGCGGGGTCGCCCTTGAGCAACCCCATCGCGACGAGCCCCGCGCCCATCGTCTCGGCGGCCTGTCGGTGCAGGTCATGGAACTCGACGCCGGGCTTGCACGCCGCGACGGTCTGGATCTGTGCGCTCAGCACCGCGTTGTAGAACTCACGCTGCGTCTCGGAGACGTCGCCCGGCGTGACCGGGAACGTGCGCGTGACGTCGGCGGTGTAGCGGGCGTGCTGTGCGCCGGCGTCGATGAGGACAAAATCGTGCGCGCCCGCGGCTTTGGGCCCGGGCGTGAAGTGGAGGACGGCGGCGTTGGCGCCGATGCCGACGATGGTGTCGTATCCCTCCCCGTCGGCCCCTGCGCCGATGAACCCGCTGAGGATGCGGTTGCGCAGCTCGCGCTCGGTCACGCCGGGGCGGATGTGATTCGGCAGGTCCGCGAACGTGCGCGCGGTGATCGCGGCGGCGTGGCGGATGCGGGCGACTTCGGCGTCGTCTTTCACGCGGCGCGCGTGCCAGACGAGGTCGGCGAAGGTGCGGGTTTGGGCGTCGTCGGCGCGCACGCCGGGCAGGGGGCAGCCGAGCATCGCGATCGGTCGCCCGCGCCGTGCCGCGAGCCAGGCGCTGAGTTCGGCGATCGGCACGCCCGGGACGTCGGCTTCGCCTTCCCACGTGCGCTCGGCGGCGGTCTGGGGGACGCTGAACGCGGTCCACCCGTCGCGCGGGCCGTCGGTGGGGTCGTAGGCGATGACGCCGCCGGGGCGGTGCTCCCCGGTGAGGAACCAGTAGTCGGGGTGGGTGTTGAAGGGGTGGACGCAGTCCAGCCCGCCGGGGACGGGGATCGGCTCGCCCGCGCCGATGAGGACGATCGCGTCGTTGACGGCGTCCTGGATCGCGCGGGCGATGCGTTCGCGGCGGGCGGTGAAGCTCGGCTCCGGGCGGGCTTGGGGGTCGTGCATGGGTCGATGGTACGGGCGGTGGATCTGAGAAAGGGCCGGAAGATCACGATCGGGACGCGCGTGCCACGGGGACGGGGAGGGGTGTAGGCTGGGGGCATGGGTGCGTCTGGTGAAAAAGCGTTGTCGTTCCGGGAGGTCTCGCGTGAGACGTTGCACCGGGGGCGGAAGTTTGATTTTGAGCGTGTGACGCTGCGGGATGGGGAGCGGGAGATCGCGCGAGAGGTCGTGCGTCACCCGGGGGCGGTGTGCGTGCTGCCGTTGCTCGCCGATGGCGCGAGTGTGCGGGTCGTGTTTGTCCGGAACGAGCGGTTTACGGTGGGGCGTCGCCTGTTGGAGCTCCCGGCCGGGACGATGGAAGCGGGGGAAGCGCCCACGGCGTGCGCGGGGCGCGAGCTGATCGAAGAGACGGGGTACCGGGCGGAGCGTCTGGAAGCTCTGGCTTCGTTTTACACCACCCCGGGGATGACCGATGAGCGGATGCACGCTTTCGTGGCGTCGGGGCTGTCGCACGTCGGGCAGCGTCTGGAAGAGGACGAGCGGATGACGGTGGAGCTTGTGGGAGTTGCTGAAGCGTTGGAAATGGCCGCGGGCGGCGCGATCGAGGACGGGAAAACGGCGTTGACGCTCCTGCTGGCAGCCCGGCGGGGGGTGCTGTGAGCACGAGGCCGCAACCGGGATCGGGGCGGGGTGCAAGAATGCTTTGTGGCTGTGGAACGCGCGGGGTGATGAAGCGTCGATGAGCTGGCAGGATCGTCCATCCGGAGGCGGGCTGAGCGGGGGGACCGGCGAGGGCGGTCGGTTTCGCGCGGCCGTGCGCCGGATCTTCGGCGACGGGGAAAACCCGCTGACCTGGGCGGTGCCGCTGTACTCGGCGTGGGGGATCCGGGTCAAAGCGCACCTGTTTTTCATCATCTACGTGATCGCGATGCTGTTTTCGTCGCTCCCGCGGGACGGGATCGGGCCGGGGTATATGGCGCTGGCGATGCTGGCGCTGTTCGGGACGGTGCTGCTGCACGAATACGGGCACTGCTTCGCGTGCCGCAAGGTCGGGGGCGAGGCGGACGAGATCCTGATGTGGCCCCTGGGCGGGCTGGCGTCGGTGCTCCCGCCGGAGGACTGGAAGAGCCACCTGTGGACGGTGCTGGGCGGGCCGGCGGTGAACGCGGTGCTGTGGCCGGTGTTCGCGATCGGGGTGCTCGCGATGACCGGGTTCGCCTGGTCGGCGGTGGTGTTCAACCCGTTCGACCCCGGGGCGGCGATTTTTGTGGCTCAGGCGTCGGCGACCGGGCCGGTCTGGCTTGTCACCGGGCTCTGGTGGTTGATGTACGTCAACCTGGTGCTGCTCGCGTTCAACATGCTCGTGCCGATGTACCCGATGGACGCGGGGCGCACGGTGCAGACGCTGCTCTGGCGTTCGATGGGGTTGCGCCGGGCGACGGAGATCACGGTCACGATCGGGCTGGTGACCGCGGGGGTGCTCGCGGTGATCGCGATCGTCTTCTCGCAGACCCTGCTGATCGCGTTGGCGGTCTTCGGCGGGATCACCTGCTGGATGGAACGCCGACGCTTGCGGTTTGAGAGCGGGGACGACTTCGGGGAGCCGTACAGCGGCGGCCCGATCGTGGATGAGGCGGCACCGCCCGCCCCGAGCAAGCGGGCGTTGCGGGAGCAGGAGCGACAGGCCGCCGAGCGTGAAGAGGTGGACCGCATCCTCGCCAAGATCTCGGAGCAGGGGATGGGCAGCCTGACGAGCAAGGAGCGCAAGACGCTCGAGCGGGCTTCGGCGAAGAAAGACTGATCCGCTGCGGTGCTGGCTCGGCGCTGATCCGGCGGGTGCGTCGGGCGCGCCATGGATTCAGAACTGGATCGGGACGCCCTCGGCCTTGAACTTCTCGACCAGGAGTTGGAACTCCACGATCGCGGCGTCGAGGCGGGCGGCGGCGGAGCTGAGGTTGTTGTAGAGATCGGGGTGGCGGAGCATGCGGCTTACCGTGCCGTCGCCGTCGGTGACAGCGGCGGCGATCGCGCGGACCTCGTCGGCCGCGCCCCCGATACGGGCGAGCGCGCCCTCGGCCCGCCCGGAAAGGTTGCGGATCTCCTGGCGCGCCCCGTCGACGAAGCCGTCGACCCGGTCGCGCGTCCGATCGATGCCCGCCAGGGCGTTCTCGGCCCGCTCGATCAGGCGGGCGGCCCGGTCGGCGGCGTCGTTGGCTCGGGCGACAACGCCGCGGGCGTCGGTGCGGAGCTCGTCGTCCCCGGTCCACGCTTCGACGCCCGCGAGTGTGCGATCGAGGCGTGCGAGCACCGTCGCGACGGTCGGCTCCGCGCCGCCGGCGATCGCTTCGGACGAACGCGGGGCGAGCAGGTCGTCGATCCGCCGACCGACGCGGTCGTAGGTCTCGGCGAGGGTCGCGATCCGCTCGGCGGCGTCGGCGACGTTGGCGACCGGGCCGGCGAGCTGGTCCTGCACTGTGCGGATCAGGCTGCGCGACTGGCGCGTGTAGCGGTCGCCGGGTCGGACGGGCTCGCCCGCGGCCTGGCGTGGGATGGAGATCTCGAGGGCCGCCTGCCCGAGCAGGGAGGCGTCGATGAAGACCTCGAAGTCGTTCGGGATGACGGTGCCCTCGCGGACGGCGAGGGTGGCGACGACGCCGTCGCGCGGGTCGTCGGCCGGTGCGAGCGACTGCATCGAGCCGACGCGGACGCCGTTGACGGTGACGATGCTGCTGCCGCTGAGCCCGCGCGCGGTGTCGAGCTGGATCTGGAAGGTGTAGTCGCGTTCGGTGAGCTTGCTGAGCTCGCCGAAGAGGGCGAGCATGACGACCAGGCCGACGAAGCCGGCGAGGACGGTCAGGCCGATGAGAACGTCGCGTCCGGTGCGTGTCATGCGGCGCCGGTCCTTTCGCGCTGGGTCGGTTCGGTCTGGGTGTCGTCGTGGGAGGCGGGGGCGTCGTCCTCGGCGTGGTACTCGCCGCGCATGAAGCGTTGGATCCGCGGGTCTTCGGATTGCAGCATGTCGTCGTAGTTGCCGCGGGCGATGATCTTGCCGTGGAACATGACGACGATGCGGTCGGCGATTTTTTTGGCGCTGGTCAGGTCGTGGGTGACGACGAGGCTGGTGACGCCGAGGGATTGCTTGAGCTTGACGACGAGCTTGTCGATGCCGTCGGCTCGGATGGGGTCGAGGCCGGTGGTGGGCTCGTCGTAGAGCATGACGCGCGGTCGGACGACGATCGCGCGGGCGAGTGCGACGCGTTTGCGTTGCCCGCCGGAGAGCTCAGCGGGGAGGCGTCGCTCGTACCCGTGCATGCCGACGGTTTCGAGGGCTTCGCGGACGCGCCGGGCTCGCTCGTCGTGGGTGCCTTCGCCGGCTTCGAGGAGTGGGAACTCGACGTTCTCGGCGACGGTCATGCTGTCGAAGAGGGCCGAGAGCTGGAAGAGCAGGCCGATCTCGCGCCGGACGGGGCCGAGCTTGTGCTCGGGTGTCTGGTCGATGCGGGTGTTCTCGAACCAGACTTCGCCCTGGTCGGGGTTGAGCAGGCCGACGATGTGCTTGAGTGTGACGCTCTTGCCGCACCCGCTGGGGCCGAGGATGACGGTGGTCTCACCGGTGGGCAGGTCGAGATTGACGCCTCGGAGCACGGGGGTGGCGTTGAACGCCTTGCGGACGCCGCGGAGGCGGACGATGGGCTGGGGTGTCGCGTCGTCCGTGGGCGGCATCAGGCGAGTGTAGGTGTCGCGGGCGCGGGGATCGTGGGCGTGTGCCCGTAGAGGTCGCTCCCGTCATTGGTGTCGCCGGCGTCCTCGGCATCGACGTAGGTCGCGAGCGCGACGGCCCCGGCGGCGGCGATCGCGAGCATGGCTGCGGTGATCCCGAACTGTGCGAGGGGTTTCATGGTTCGGACTCGGGGCAGTCGTGGCGTCAGCAGCAGGAGCGGGGCGACCGCGAGGAGGCCGACGCCCCATCGCGGGCCGTGCGGCCAGACGCCGGTGTAGGTCAGCACCAGGAGCCCCCCCGCGCCGAGCCCGAAGACGGTCGCGGTGCCGCGGGTGAGGTCGAGCTTTTTCCAGATCAGGGCGAGGACGAACACGCCGTGCATCCAGGCGACGAGGAGCCCGGCAAGCTGGCTGAAGCTGGCGGCCCCGGCCTTGAACGCGGTCAGGCTGAGCCCGAGAGCGAGGATCGAGAGCAGCATCGGCCACGCCGGGCCCGGACGGCGCGACGCGAGGTTGTTCGCGCAGGTTGTCCAGAGCATGACGATGGCGCTCCAGAGCGCGGTCCAGAGCCAGATCTCGCCGCCGGACCAGTCGCCGTTGCGCCGGCGGTGGGCGGTGAGCATCCAGACGATCGCGACCGAGCCGAGCAGGCGGAGGGCGTGGCGCGCGGGATTGGGGAGCTTGGGCCAGGTTTCGACACCCGCGATCGCGATCGCGAGCAGGGCGGCGTAGACGATGCGCCGCGTGGTGTCGCCGGGGTACCACCCGTGCCACCCGTGGGCGATGAGTTGTGCGGCGATGAAGGCCGCGCCGAGGCTGAGAGCCGTCACGATCGGGAGCGGGGCGGGTGCGTTCTTGCGCCACGGTCGCCAGAGCAGCAGGAGCAGGACGATCGCGCCGACCTGCGGCGCGATGACCGAGCGCAGGGTCTCGAGCGCCATCGGGTTTTCACGCAGCCCGGCGAAGAGGCCGGCGAACTGAACAGCAAGCATGGGCGGCGCCTTTCGAGCGTGCGCGAACGAACGCGGCGGTGCGGGAACAGAACCGGGGCGGCCGCGGGGTGCGGCCGCCCCGGTCAAGAGAGGGTGCGTGCGAAGATGTCGAGGGGATCAGGGGTGCGGTGCGATCAGCGGGCGATGCCCTGGATCGAGATCATGAGCTTGACGTCGTTGCTGAGCCCGTCGGGCATGTAGCTGACGCCGAAGGCTTGACGCTGGATGACCGGCTCGGCGTAGAACCCGGCGCGGTAGCCGAAGTTGCCGCCGCGATCGCCCTCTCCGGTGTGCTGGAGGTCGAAGGAGATGCTGCGGGTGGTGCCGCGGATGGTCAGGTCGCCTGTGACGCGCATGGTGTCGTCGCCGGTGGCTTCGAAGGCGGTGCCCTTGAAGGTGGCGTTGGGGTACTGGGGGGCGTTGAAGAAGTCGGGGCCCTTGAGGTGGCGGTCGCGTGCGCCGTTGTTGGTGTCGACGCTGTTGACGTCGATGGTGATGTCGATCATGGAGTTGTCGGGGTTGTCGAAGTCGAGGCGGTAGGAGCCGCTGATGGTGTTGAAGCGCCCGATGAAGTTGGTCACGCCGAGGTGGACGATGCTGAAGTGAGCGCTGGAGTGGACGGCGTCGATGTTGAAGGTGCGGGCGTTGTTGCTCTGCGCCACGGTCGTGATCGCCGGGGCTTCAGGCGTGGCTGCGGCGGGGGCGTTCGAGCCGTTGGTCGCGACGAGCACGGCGGCGGGCACGGCGGTCAGTCCAACGGCGGCGAGTGCGAGTTTGGTCATGCGGTGCATCGGTGGTCTCCTCATTCATTCCTGCGGCCCGCACACGGGGCCGATTGCCGGTGACGCGGGAGATCGCGTCCAACTCTCCCAACCCTTCATCAACCCTTGTCAAACCCCGGAGACGCGAGGCGGCGGAACCTGTTCGGACCTGGAGCCCGCCCAGATGATGCCGTCACCGATTAAAGTCCAGGGCATTCCGGGTATTCTCTTGTTTCAACAATTATTTTGCCTTGATGCCGATCAGGTTGCACGGATCGGGCGTTGATCGGGTTCTCGGGCCCGGATCGCGCCCGCGTCGTAGCATGCTCGGGGGCGTGGCGGGGGAGCCCGAAGGAGGCCGAACCATGGCGCGGACACCGTCGACGATGCTGGCGCTCGGCACCGAGGCGCCAGATTTCGAGCTCACCTGTGCGGCGACCGCGAAGGTCGTCCGCCGGGGCGACTTTGCCGGCAAGCCGCTGCTGGTTATGTTCCTGTGCAACCACTGCCCGTTTGTGAAGCACGTCGCCGACGAGCTTGCCTCGCTCGGGCGGGACTACCAGGGTCGCGGCGTTGGCGTGGTCGCGATCAGCAGCAACGACGCCGCCAGCTATCCGGACGATGCGCCGGAGAAGATGCGGGAGGAAGCCGAGAGCCGCGGGTACACGTTCCCGTACTGTCACGACGAGTCGCAGGGCGTGGCAAAGGCGTACAAGGCGGCCTGCACGCCGGACTTCTACGTCTTCGACAGCGCGCACAAACTGGTCTACCGCGGGCAGCTCGACGACGCCCGCCCGGGCACGCCGGAGCCGGTGACGGGCAAGGACCTGCGCGCCGCCCTGGACGCCGTGCTGGCGGGAAAGACGCCGAGCGAAGACCAGAGGCCGAGCATCGGGTGCAATATCAAGTGGAAGAAGGGGAATGAGCCGGGGTATTTCTTGAATCCGGTGTGAACCCCTGTCGCGTTGGATGGGATGTAGGATAGGTCGAAATTTGGCGGAGGAAGCGGTGATGTTCTGGAGGCGGAAAAAGTGGAAAAATGAATGGTCATTAACACAGGAGGAGCGGGATGAGATTGGAGAAAATTTAAAAATTGAGCATGTTCTTCGGGGTAAAATCGCCAAATTGCTTTATGAAAAATATGATCTATCTGAAGATGAGGCAAGGGAGGGAGCGTTTCATCTGACAGACTGGTATGGTGATTTGGTCAAGCTTTACAAATTGTATGAATCTGAATCGTGGGATCCGGATCATGCAATCAAAATAATTATAAAATTTGTCAACCATGCGCCCGCGCATATGGTGGCCGCCTACCGGACGATCTGGGGTGAGCCGCTGGAAGATGTATTTGCGATTGGCGATGGGCTCGGGGATGGAAAAGGTGAGCGTAAGCCGGGTGAGCCTGATCCGCCGACACAACAACATGGATCAGGCAAACAGAGCTCGGGCACTCTGCCGGACTCATGAGCCGTTGACAGCGATCACAACTTTCCGCTCATGCGCACGTCGTCGGTGCTCCCACAGATACACCCCCTGCCACGTGCCGAGGGCGAGTTGGGCGTCGAGGATGGGGATGGTGAGGGAGGTCTGGGTCAGGATCGCTTTGATGTGGCTCGGCATGTCGTCGGGGCCTTCGGCGGTGTGGGTGTAGAGGGGGTCGTGCTCGGGGACGAGCCGGTTGAGCCAGGCTTCGAGGTCGCGCCGGGCCGAGGGGTCGGCGTTTTCCTGGATCGTCAAACTGCACGAGGTGTGGCGGACGAACACAACGCAGAGCCCCTCCCGCACGCCCGCCTCGCGCACGGCCGCGCGCACGCGATCGGTGATCTCGTGCAGCCCCTGCCCGGGGGTGGGGATGGTGAGCTGGGTTGTGGGCATATCGAAAAACTAGCGCGATGCCGCCCGGTTCGCGATCGGTCGGAAGACCATCACTTCCTTCTTGACGGTGTCCGTGTCGATCACCAGCCCAAGTTGCTCGCGGATCGCGCGAATGACCTGCTCCGGTTCGCGGCCGTGTTCGAAGTTGATGCGGATGTTGAACTCGCCCTGGATCATGGTCTGATCCTCGCACTCGCCGCCGAGGACATAGGCGACCACGGACGCGAACCCACGGAGCGTAATACCCGAATACTCGATCCACTCGGCCGTGCCGGTCGTGCCGTGACCGGTGAGGTCGTCGGGGGTGAGCGGCTCGCCGAGCTTGTGCCCGTCTCGATCCTGGCGGATGATAAACCTGGAGAGTTCGCGCTGCTCACGGACAAGCTCGACACCGAATTGTTCGAGGACGGTCGATCGGACAGCATCCATCTGCGATGCGGCGGCTTGCGGGTTGAGGTGCAGAATGAAATCGTACCTCTTGTTGTCTTCCGGCAGGGCGGTCAGGTCGCTCTGCCCCGGGCCGGGGCGATAAAGCGTTCGGATGATGCCGTCGCGGCTCGTGTTCAGCAGCGTGAACTGCGAGTCTCCCATGCTCGAGCCCACGCTTGCTTTCGGGTTGCCCGCTTCGCGCAGGATGAGCTGGAACACGGGAGGTTTTGCAACCAAGGAGTAGGGGTCGATCCCGCTTGTCACACGCGATGGGGCCGGGGGTTCGCTGCCGACGGACGGTGAAGGGGTGTCTCGCCAGCCCGAAAGGTATCGCGCCATCTGACGATCGGTCAGTGCGCTGGGGTGTGTGATGTCCGCGATCCGCCCATATGCATCGACGACGACGGTGTGCGGGATGCCGCGGATGCCGTAATCGCGGAACATGTTTCTCTCAGGATTCATCGCGACGATGCCGCGCATCGGGCGTTGCTCCAGAAAGTTTGCAACTGTTTCTCTCGGCTCGTCGCTGATTGCGATCACGACGACGTCTTTGTCTTTGTATTGCTCCGTAAGCCTGTTCAGGTGCGGGATCGCTGCGACGCAGGGGCCGCACCAGGTGGCCCAGAACTCCAGCACCACGACCTTGCCGCGGAGGCTTTTCCAGTTCAGGTTTTCGGCGGTCATACCGTCGGGGGCGTTGATGAGATCCTGCACGCGGAGTTCGGGGGCGAGGCGTCCGACCTCGGCGGCCGGGGCGTCGTCGCTGGCGCGGGCCGGGGGTGTGAGGCACGCGAGCAAGGCGGCGGCGAGGATCGCGGCGCCGAGGGTGCGGGCGAGGCGGCTGGGCATGGTTGAACTCCGATGCGATGTCTGGCGCAGCGCCCGGCCGACCATCCCGAGCCGCGGCGGCTGCGCTTTTCGAAACGCAGCATAACTGATGACGCTCCAGGAGCGGGATGCGGTCATCTGTTCGCGAAAAAATCTTGCATCGCTCGGTTGTGGCGCACAAACAGTGGGTTTCGTCCCCTTCGAGTGAGGGGGTGGCGTTCTGGTGCGTCGTGCGCGGTGGTTTGTACGGGCGGCGGGACGCCCGTGCGACGGGCTTACTCCCACTCGATTGTGGCGGGAGGTTTGGAGCTGATGTCGTAGACGACGCGGTTGACGCCGCGGACTTCGTTGATGATGCGCCCGGAGATCGTCGCAAGCACGTCGTAGGGGATGCGGGCCCAGTCGGCGGTCATGAAGTCCTGCGTCTCGACGGCTCGGACGGCGACGACGTTCTCATAGGTTCGCCCGTCGCCCATGACGCCGACGGACTGGACCGGGAGCAGGACGGCGAAGACCTGGCTGGTCTTTCGATAGAGCTCGTGCGCGACGATTTCTTCGAGGAGGATCTCGTCGCAATCGCGGAGGACGCGGAGCTTGGGTTCGGTGACCTCACCGAGGACGCGGACGGCGAGCCCGGGGCCGGGGAAGGGGTGTCGCCAGACGATCTGCTCCGGCACGCCGAGCACTTCGCCGAGGCGCCGGACTTCGTCCTTAAACAGATCGCGCAGCGGCTCGACGAGCTCGAAGTTGAGATCGGCCGGGAGCCCGCCGACGTTGTGGTGCAGCTTGATGTTGGCGCTCTGCCCCGCGTGCCCGTGCCCGGACTCGATGACGTCGGGGTAGAGCGTGCCCTGCGCCAGAAACTTGACCTGCCCGTTGCTGGGGCCGTGCGTCTTGGCGATCTCGGCGGCGGCGTTGTTGAAGACATCAATGAAGCGGTTGCCGATGCGTTTGCGCTTTTCCTGCGGGTCGGTGACGCCGGCGAGGTCGCTGAGGAACTCGGTCGAGGCGTCGACGGTGCGAAGATCGAGCTTGAAGTGGTCGCGGAAGGTGGTTTCGACGAGGGCTCGTTCGTTCTTGCGGAGGAGCCCGTTGTCGACGAAGACGCAGTGGAGGCGGTCGCCGATCGCGTTATGTAAAAGCGCGGCGGCGACGGAGGAATCGACCCCGCCGCTGAGCCCGCAGATGACGTGCCCATCGCCGACCTGCTCGCGGACGCGCTCGGTGGCGGTCTCGGCGAAGCTGGACATCTTCCACCCGCCGTCGCACTTGCAGAGCTCGTAGAGGAAGCTGTGGAGCATGTCCACGCCGTGGGGCGTGTGGGTGACCTCGGGGTGGAATTGCACGCCGACGAAGTGGTGCCCGGGCTCGCCCGGGGCGGCGGTGGAGCGGACGGCGGCGTACCCGCAACTCGGCGTCGTCGCGAGGATCTGGAGGCTGGCGGCCGCGAGGTCGGCGATCTGGTCGCCGTGGCTCATCCAGACGGTCGTCCGCGTCGGGACGGTGCGGAAGACCGAGGTCGGCGCCAGTTCGGGGATGAGTTCGAGGTTGGCGCGCCCGAACTCGCGCCGGGCGGCCTGGCGCACGTCGGCCCCGAGGATCTTGCACGCGAGCTGCATCCCGTAGCAGATCCCGAGGATCGGGATGCCTAGCTCGAAGATCTTCGGGTCGCACCGGGGGGCGTCCTCGGCGTAGACGCTCGCGGGCCCGCCGGAGAGGATGATGCCCTTGGGCTTCATCGCGGCGAGTTCAGCGGCGGGGGTGGCCGGGTCGATGAGCAAGCTGAAGACGCCGGCGTCGCGGACGCGCCGGGCGATGAGCTGGGCGGTCTGGGAGCCGAAGTCCAGGATCGGCACGACCTCGTCGTGGGGGAGTTCCATGGCGGAGTGTACCTCGCGCTGGGGGTGGGATGCCTCGTGTCGGCTCGGTTCGGAGCCGGAGCGTCGGGGCGGGATGGAAGGGCGGGGGCGTGGCCGGGTCCAGAGGCGGGCGTCGGTTCTGTGCGATGGGGACAACCCCGGGGGGTGGAGTGGTGGGTCTAGGATTCGAGTGGTGAAACAGGCTGTGCTGTGCGTGGGGCTGTTGCTTTGGCTTGGCGGCGCGATGCCGAGCGGGTGCGGCGCGCGGGTACGTCCGGCGTTTGAATCGCCGGACCCGTCCTCGCGTCTGGCGGCGATGGTGCGTGCGGCCGAGCGCGGGGATGAGCGGGCGGTGCCGAGGCTGATCGAGGCTTTGGACAGCGACGATCCGGCGGTGCGGATGGTCGCGATCGCGTCTCTGGATCGTCTGACGGGGCGGACGCACGGGTACGAGGCGTATGCGCCGGCGCGTGAGCGTCAGGCCGCGGTGGATCGGTGGGTCGCGTGGTACGCCGAGACTCGGGACGCCCGCGTGGGCGAGGCCGTGGATCGGCGTGAGCGGCGCGGTCGCGGGGAGCCCGTGGCCGACGATGCGGAGGACGCCCGATGAATCGGCCAAGGGGCGAGCCGGAACTCCGGCTCGAGCTGCGGAGCAACCCGCTTTATTTGAGCGGGGCGCGGGAGCTGATCAGCTCGCTCGCCAAGCGGCTCGGTTTCGATGACGTCTCGTGTTGTCAGATCGCGCTGGCGGTGGATGAGGCGCTGAGCAACATCATCCGGCACGGGTACGACCGTCGCCCGGACGGGCGGATCTGGGTGAGCCTGTGGCCGCAGGCCGGCGGGGACGGGCGTCGGAGCGACGACCGCCCGCCGGCGTCGCTGACGATCGTCATCGAGGACGAGGCCCGCCAGGTGGACCCGGCGACGATCAAGGGGCGCGAGCTCGAAGAGATCCGTCCGGGGGGGCTGGGGGTGCACATCATGCGGGAGGTGATGGACGACGTCCTGTTTGAGCGCCGGGAAGGGGTGGGGATGCGTCTGATGATGCAGAAGACCGCGTCCGGGCCGGGCGCGTCGCCCGGGTGCGGGTGCGGCTGAATCCGGCGGGGGGGGCGATCGGGCCCGGAGAGCATGCAAGGAACGCGAGCGGAGAGCGAGGCGAGCCGGTGGAAGTACGAACCGAACGTGCGGGTGAGACCGCGGTGATCCGTCCGATGGGCGATGTCGACATGTCCGGCTCGCCGGAGCTGCGTGCGAAGATCCGCACCGCGCAGGGTGACGGCCCGCGCCGGCTCGTGGTGGACCTGTCCGAGGTCGGGTACATGGACAGCTCGGGGTTGGCGACGCTCGTGGAGGCGATGAAGAACGCCAAGAACAGCGGGTCGGAGCTGGTGCTCGCTTCGATGGGCGAGAAGGTGCGTGCGATCTTCGAGATCGCTCGCCTGGACGCGTATTTCACGATTGTCGGCTCGGTGGACGAGGCGACTCGATGAGCGTGTTTGCGGGCACGGAAGGGGCGGGGTGTGGGTGAGCGGCGTCCCGAGCGTGTGCCGTTGTTGCTGGCGCCGTTCGCGTTCGTGGGCTCGCGGGCGCTGGGCGTCGCCGAGCACGTGGGGAGCCTCGCCGGGCTGCTCATGGAGACGCTGCGCTGGGTGCTTCGTGCGTTCGCGACGCGTCGAGTGCGGATCGGTCGTGCGGCGATCGCGAGCCAGATGGTCCGCGTCGGGGTCCGATCGATTTTTATTGTGTGCCTGGTCTCGTCGGCCGTCGGTCTGATCCTGGCGCTGCAGTTGTCGCCGCCGCTGGACGAGTTCGGCTCGAAAGAGCTGGTGGCGAACGTGATCGCGGTGGCGGTGCTGCGGGAGCTTGGGCCGCTGATCGGGGCGATCGTGCTGACGGGCTTTGCCGGTGCGGCGATCGCGGCGGAGATCGGGACGATGGTCGTCAGCGAGGAGATCGAGGCGCTGGAGGCGCACGCGCTGAACCCGGTGCGGTTCCTGGTGGTGCCGCGGGTGATCGCGACGATCCTGAGCATGACGGCGCTGGCGGTGTTCAGCAGCGTGGTCGCGATCCTGGCGGCGTTGACGATCTCGGTGATCGCGCTGGATATCCCGATGTCGGTCTACATCCAGAACACGCTGACGCAAGCGAAGATGGTCGACTTCCTCACGGGCGTCGCCAAGGGCGGGGTCTTCGGCTTGCTGATCGGCGTGATCGCGTGCGGGAACGGGCTGAAAGTCACGGGCGGTGCGGCGGGCGTGGGGCGCGCGACGACGCTGACGGTGGTGCAGTGCATCGTGGCGATCATCATGGCCGACCTGGCGTTCACGGCGATTTTTTACGCCCTGCGTCTGTTCTGATCGGGCGGCTAGCGCCGGAAGCCGAGCGGCTGATCGACGAGGCTGTACGCCTCGCGCAGGACGGTCATCCCGATAAAGCCGACGCCCGCGAGTGCGAGCAAGACCAGGCCCGCGCTGACGTGCCCGACGGCGAAGAGCCATGCGGCGGCGTAGAGGGTGAGCCAGAGCGAGCCGTAGCGCCAGACCTTGTCCGCCGCCCGCGGCCCCGGGCCGAGCAGTCGCGTCTTGCGCCATGCAACGAGGACGAACAGAACGGCGAGGGCGCCGATCCAGAGTGCGGCCGAGAGCGGCACGTTCGGTGGCCAGCCCATCGCGCCCTGTTCGATGCGGGAAGTCCCGATCCAGAGGAGCACGCCCGACCAGAGGATCCATCCGACGATGCCGACGAGCCAGCCGCGCCGGGTGAGGCGGGGAACCTTGCGCCCGAGGGTGTGTGCGGCGCAGGCGACGGCGAGGGCGTGGGTCATCACGAGCCAGGTCGGCCAGAGGAACCGGAGCCCGACGTTGGGCACGAGCATGTGCCCGGCGTAGATGAGCCCGAGCAGCAGGAGCCCGAAGCCCGGGACGAAGCGCCCCGCGCCGTTGAACAGCAGCAGCGCCGCGGCGACCAGGCACGTGAGAATGACCCCGCCGGTCCCGAAGACGCTGGAGCCGAGGATCGCTGTGAGCAGGGCGACGGTCACGACGCCGACGCTCGCGTCGACCGAGACCCCGCCGGAGGGGAGGGGGCGATCGGGGGAGAGCGTGCGGTCGCGCTTGAGGTCGAGGACGTCGTTGAGCGCGGCGCCGTAGGCGAACAGGGCGACGGAGCTGACCGCGGAGGCGAGGAGCAGGAGCGGGAGGGGGAGAGTCAGGATCGGCGCGTTCGGGCTGGCGGCCCGGATCGCCTCGCCCTCGATCGCCCGGCTCCAGAGGATCACGAACCAGACGTTGCCCACCACGCCGAACGCGGTGGTGACGCGCGTGAGCCTCACGAGGGGCACGGCTTGTTGGAGCAGGCGGTCCACGCGGGAATCGTACGGGCGGGTTCGGGCCCGACGCCTACGATCGGGCCGAATGCCAAGCGACGATCCGATCCCACAACTCGCGGTGGTCCTGAGCCGGTACAACGCGTCGATCACCGACGCCCTGCTGGAGGGGGCGCGGGCCGCCTACGCCTCGGTCGGCGGGGATCCTGCCGCCCTCGCGGTGCTGCCCGCGCCGGGGACGTACGAACTCCCGATCGTCGCCCTCGCGGCGGCCGAGAGCGGGCTGTTCCAAGGCGTCGTCGCGCTCGGGTGCGTCATCCGAGGCGAGACGGACCACGACCGGTACATCAGCCAGAGCGTGAGCGACGGGCTGATGCGGGCCTCGCTGGAAACCGGCGTGCCGATCGCGTTCGGCGTGCTGACGGTCAACGACGCGTCCCAGGCTCAAGCCCGAGCGGGCGGGGAGCATGGCAACAAGGGCGCGGAAGCCGTGCAGGCGGTGCTGGACACGCTCCGCACGCTGGACGCGCTGGACGCGGCGGCCGAGTCGGGGGACGCGTCGTCGCTGGTGGATCTCGGGCGTCGGACCCACGATAAGGCGGCCCGGCCCGCCGGCGAGGCGGGGCGCTGATGGCCGGGGCGAAGGACATCCGTCGTCTGGCGTTCCAGACGCTGTATCAGCTCGACGCGCGACGCGGCGACGAATCGGGCGTGGTGCGTGATTCGCTGGAAGGGGCTGAGGGGTTCACGAGCGGGGAGCGTTCGAAAGCGTTCGAGCTTGCCGAGGCCGCCTACGCCCGCCGGAAGGACGCGGACCGCGAGCTGGAGACGATCGCGCCGGACTGGCCGCCCTCCCGTCAGGCGGCGGTGGACCGCTCGATCCTGCGTCTGGCGTGGCACGAGATGACCGGGGGGAAGACGCCACCGAAGGTGGTGATCAACGAGGCGGTCGAGCTCGCCAAGACCTTCAGCACCGACAAGAGCCCGGCGTTCATCAACGGCGTGCTGGACAAGCTCTACAAGCGCTTGCCGGGCGTGACCGAGCACGCGGCGGGCGACGAGCCCGCGACGCTCGCGGGCCCCGGCGAGGAGGGCTGAACGCGTGGGGCTGTTCAAGTCCGTCATGGGGAAGCTCAAGCAGGGGCTGGAGCGGACGCGCGAGTCGTTTGTCGCGCAGATCCGATCGATGCTCGTCGGGAAGAACCTGGACGAGGCGTTGATCAAGGAACTCGAGGCTCGCCTGATTCAGTCTGACGTCGGCGTTCACGCGACGCGACGCCTGATCGAGGGCATCCGGGCCGACTACCGGGCCGGCAAGCAGACCCGCGGCGAGCACGCGCTGGCGTATCTCAAGCGCGAGCTGAAAGCGATGTGGCCCGAGGCCGACCGCCGCCTCAGGTTCAACGACACGCCCGGCGAGCCGACGGTGATCCTCGTCACGGGCATCAACGGCGTCGGCAAGACGACCTCCATCGCCAAGCTCTGCAAGGCCCTGCGCGACGAGGGCAAGACGGTGCTCCTGGGCGCGTGCGACACGTTCCGCGCCGGCGCAGTGCGGCAACTGGAGATCTGGGGCGATCGGCTCGGGGTCGAGGTCGTGAAGGGGCAGCAGGGGGGCGACCCGGCGGCGGTGGCGTTCGACGCGACGGCCGCCGCGCTCAGCCGCGGCGTCGACGTGCTCATCCTCGACACCGCCGGACGCCTGCACACGCAGGACCCGCTGATGCGCCAGCTCGAGAAGATCCGGAGCGTGACGGCGAAGAAAATCCCGACCGCGCCGCACGAGGTGCTGCTGGTGCTCGACGCGACGAGCGGGCAGAACGCGATCCGCCAGGCGGAAGAGTTCGGGAAGGCCGCCGGCGTGACGGGGATTTTTCTTTCCAAGCTCGACGGGACGGCCCGGGGCGGGATCGTGATCGCCGTGCGCGAGGCGACGGAGATCCCTGTCAAGTTTGTCGGCGTCGGGGAGACGCCCGACGACGTGCAGCCGTTCGACCCGGAGAGCTTCATCGAGGCGATGTTCGAGGAGTAAGCGGCGTTCTCGCCCGCGACGCATATGAGCGCACCAGAACTCGTCATCGAGTCGGTCGAGGGCCCCGAGCGGGTGATGTACCGCGCTTCAGGGCGGACGGCCGTGGGCGTCGGGCGACAGGCCGACTGCGCTTTACGCCTGGATCACTCGGCCGTCAGCCGGAACCACGCCTTGCTGACGCGTCACGCCGAGCAATGGTTCGTGAGTGATCTGAACAGCCGTCACGGGACGATGCTGAACGGGCGGCGTCTGGAACCCGGCGCGAGCCGCCCGTTGTTCGACGGCGACCTCCTGACGGTGCGCCCGTGGACGCTGCGGTGCACGCTCGGGAGCCAGACGAGCCTGGAGCGCCGGGTCGCGACGCGCGACGACGCCGCTCGGGCCGATGTCACGGTCGCGGTGTTCGATCGCTCGGTGGCGCAAGCCCCGGCCGGGCGTCTGCTGCACCTGCTGACGCAGGCGACCGAGCGGATTGGCTCGGCGACCAGCGAGGCGGCGGTGCGCGAGCTGATCGTGGGCACGGTGCTGGAAGGTTCCGGGTTGGAGCGGGCGGCGCTGATCCGCGTGCCCCCGGAGGCGGATTCGGCGGCGGTGCTCGCGTGCCGCCCGGAGGCGGAGGCCGACCGCCTCCCGTTCTCGCGCACGCTGCTGAGCGCCGCGCGGAGCGGGCGCGTCGCGACCCTGAGCACGGCGGCGGACAGCATCCCGCTCGGCGAGAGCCTGCTGGAAGCGGGAGTGCGCACCGCGGTCTGTGCGCCGGCGGGTGAGGGTGTGTTTCTCTATCTGGATGCGCAGTCGGCCCGTAAACCAGTCGACGGCGAGACGGCCGCGTTCTGCGCGTCGCTCGCGAGTCTCTGCGGGCTGGCCGAGTCGAGCCTGCGGCGGGCCGAGGCGGAGCGGCGCAGCGCCAGGCTCAACGCCCAGCTCGACGCGGCCCGCGAGGTGCAACGCCGCCTGGTGCCCAAAGACAGCGGGCGGTGCGGGCGGGCGAGATACGCCTCGGTCATGGTGCCCGGCGTGGTGGTCGCGGGCGACCTCTTCGACATCCTGGACCTCGGCGACGGGCAGGTCGGTTTCTTCCTCGGCGACGTCACCGGCAAAGGGGTCGGCCCGAGCCTGACGATGGCGGCTGCGCAAGCCTCGCTGCACCTGGCGCTCCGGGAGCACCGCGACCCGGCCCGGGCGGCGACGGGCGTCAACCGCTTCCTCGCGGAGCGTTCGGACACCGGCGCGTTCGTGACGTGCTGGATCGGTGTGTTGGACACGGCGTCCGGCGAGCTCCGAGGCGTCGACGCCGGGCACGGGTACGCGCTGCTCAAACGCGGCGACGAGACGGCCCACGCTCCCCCGCAGCCCGAGCCGCTCCGCCTCGGGCGGGGGATCCCGCTCGGGATCGATCCCGACGCCGAGTACCACGCCGAGCTCCGGGCCGTCGGCGTGGGCGATCGCGTGGTGCTTTTCAGCGACGGCGTCGTGGAGCAGATCAACACCCTGGGCGAGCAGTTCACCTGGGACCGGGCCGTGCGCGCCCTCGCGGGCGCGAAGAACGCCGCGGAAGACGTGCAGGCCCTCCAGACCGCCGTACGGACCTTCTCCGCCGGCGTCGCCCAAGGGGACGACCTGACGATCGGCTCGATCCAACTCGGCTAGCGATCGCGGCGCCCGCGCGGGCACGGGCGTTGTGACACCAAGCCGGGGAATGGCCCCGCCCGGATTCGAACCGGGGACCAGGCGATTATGAGTATGAGTCGAACGCGAGCGTTTGACACTGTAAAACAAGGGAAAAATGATCAAAGCGGCAGCGGTGTTGTCGTGGATTCTATCGCATCGCGTCTAGACGCTTGGTTGTTGTCGTGTCCGGTGCCGATGGATGAACGCGCAGCATCCATGATCCGTGCCATGCTGGACGATCGCGATGAAGACCAACAAGCCAGAGGGATGGGATAGGGGGGCTCTGGGGGGAAAGGGTGTCCCCCCAGTCGCCGGGCGGCAGGCTGAAGCCGTCTCGATTGCTTCGGCTCCCGGCGAAACACGCGGAGTGCGATTGCAAGCGTGCGTCTGCTTCGACTCGAAGATCAAACCGACCGGCACGAAGCCCGCTTTGAAGCGGGCTTTTGTTGTCATGCCTCCGCCCGCGTTTTGTCGGCAGCTGGTTTGTTCGACTCGCCCGGCGGCCCCGCGACGCCGAAGGCGGCGGGGCCGCCGGCGTTCACTTGATACATACTGGAAATCCGCACACGCTGAATTTTGCTACTGGAACAAACAGGAACCGGTTGACGTAGTGGAAAAATAGTGGTAGAGTAGTGGCATGCGACAGAAATCCAGATTCGAAACCCGTGTTGATCCTGAAACCCACGCACGCCTTCGGCACCTGGCCGATGAAGCCGGTGTGAGCATGAACCAGCTCATCGAGGGCGTGCTCGTGTGGGCGATGTCGAAGGCGTACCCCGGCAGGCCCGCCGTTCACGCGAACGGCCCCGGGTACTACGACTCGACCGAAGCCCCTGCCGTGTGGTTCGGATTCGACGGCTTCACGCACAAGGGCGAGCCTGTGGGCAACGGGCAGGTGCTGTTCGTCCTGGACTTCTCACCCGGCCGCCCGATTGTCGAGGGAAGCGAGGCGATCCGTGGCTAGTCGAAGAAAGCGTCGCGAGGCCCGCCAGGCGGTCCGCGTCCAGCGTCCGAGCCCCGGGCCCTCCGTGAGAGCGTCCCCGGGTTGTATCACCGGGGACAGAAAACCACCCGACACCCCGGGCGATGACACTCAGGCAAGCGTTCCGGCGGAGCAACCACGCTCACAGGGCATGCGATGGGGCGTCGAGCGGTGGGTGCCGTTGCCCGAGCTCGCCGAGCGTTCCGGGGTCTGTGAGCGGACGCTCCGAAACTGGCGGGATGCGGGCAAGTTTCCGATTCGTCGCCTCGGCGGCTTCGACACCGGGCGCGGGTTCGGGATGACCGAATCGGAGTTCATCGCTTGGCTGAATGGCTCGCTCCGTTGGGCGTACGTCGATGGGCAGTATCACATCGACCCCTCGTCGGTGGTTCATTCTGAGACGCCCGATGCTCAAAGAGGGGGCTGTGATGCCTAGTTTGGTGCGTGAAGGCAAGACCGGGAAGCGTGTGACCTACGCCATCGAGTTCAACCATCCGGCGGGTGGTCGCAAGCGTTGGCGCCTCGGGCAGGTGCCCCGTCCTGTGGCGATGGAGGCTCTGCGTCACATTCGCAGCCTCGAAGCCTCGGCGGCTCTCGGTGACGCCTTTTCCGCTCCCGATCGCGAGTGGCTCGCGGGGCTGTCGTCCAAGCTCCTCGATCGCCTGCGTCGAACCGGCATTCTGGACGGGAGCGGCGTGCTCGCCCGTCTGACAACGCTTGGGCAGTGGGTCGAGGTGTGGCTCTCGGACGTGTCGGCGTCATGCTCCGAGCGGACGCACGATCTCTACCGTCGCACTGCGGATCGGCTGTGTGCGTTCTTCGGTGCCGGGCGATCGCTCTCGGGCTTCACCCGCGATGACGCCGCGTCGTTCCGCTCCTCGTTGGTGGATGATGGGTTGTCCGAGGCGACGGTTCGCCAGCACATCCGCCAGGCGAAGGTGTGTTTCAGCACCGCGTGCAGGCGGGATCTCCTGTCGGTGAATCCTTTCGACCGGCTCCCGTCCGCGTCGATTGCATCCAAGCGTGATCGGTTCATCTCCGCGGCCGAAGCCCGTACCGTGATGGCGGAGTTGCCGACGCGGGAGCACGAAGTCCTGTTCGCGTTCGCACGCTTCGCCGGGCTTCGGGTTCCGAGCGAAACCGATGCCCTGCTCTGGGAGAAGATCAACGCCTCGGCGGGCCGGTTCCGCGTCTTCGCTCAGAAGACGGGTGTTGAACGTGAGTGCCCGTTGTTCCCCGAGGTTCGTCGTGTGCTGGTGGAGGCGTTCGGAGAGCCGTTCCCAACCTTGGGCCCTGTTCTGGGTGTGTCCTCGAACAACCTTGCCCGCACGGTTGCCAACGCGGCTCGTCGGGCGGGGGTCGAGCCGTGGCCCCGGACGTTCCAGACCCTCCGCCAGTCTTGCGTGACCGAGCTTCGGGACCATTTCCCGGAACACGTGGTCGCGGCTTGGTGCGGTCACTCCGAGGCGGTCGCGACACGGTACTACGCGATGGTCCACGATGAGCACTACGCCCGGGCGGCGGGGAAAGTGTCGCGAATTCCGTCGTGCGTTTCTGAGGAATTAGGCGGCATTCAGGGAAAACCACTGGAAGCAGCCGGAAGGCGTGTCGAACGTAAGTCGGTATTTGGCGGTAGTTTACGGAATGGCCCCGCCCGGATTCGAACCGGGGACCAGGCGATTATGAGTCGCTCGCTCTAACCGCTGAGCTACGGGGCCGGGTTGGGCTCGTCGAGCGTGGCTCGGGAGCGGTGCGATCGTATCTCAAACAACACCGCCGCGGGTGCCCCGCGGCGGTGTTTAGGGTTGGCTGATTGGGAGCGGGCGTGGGGTGCACGCCGGCGTGCGGTCAGTGGAGCTTCATGAGCTCGCGATAGGTCGGCACGGGCCAGAGGTCGAAGGCGACGTTGGTCTCGAGCTCGTCGGTCAGCTCGCGGACGTCGCCCATCAGCGGGATGACCTCGTCGCGGATCTGCTTGGCGTGCTTCAGGTCCTCGGCGTGGGCGCCGCTGGCGGCTTTGGCCAGCTCGGCCGTCTTCCCGCGGAGACGGGAGACGAGATCGGTGTGGTCCTCGAGCGCGGCGCGCAGCTCGCCCGGCTCGACGTCGGCGGCTTCGGTCGCCGCGACCGCTTCGGCCAGCTCCGCCTGGTGACGCGTCGCCGCGGGCAGGATCCGTGTCTTGATCATCGAGACCAGCGTCTCGGCCTCGATCAGGACCTGCTTGCAGTAGGTCTCGGTGAAGATCGCCAGGCGGCTGTCGAGTTCCGGCTTGGTCAGCACCTTGTGCTTGCGGAACAGGGCCGCGTTCTTCTTGTCCTTGTAGATCGGCAGGGCGTCAACGGTGGTCCGGAGGTTGAGCAGGCCTCGCTTCTCGGCTTCGGTGTGCCACGCTTCGTCGTAGCCGTCGCCGTCGAAGAGCACGCGCTTGTGCTGTTTGATGATGCCCTGGAGGACCTTGCGGACGGTGGCTTCGAGCTTGTCGGGCGTCGGCGGCTTGGCGCCGAGCTCGGCTTCGAGCTGGTCGGCGACGTCGCTGAGGCTGTCAGCGACGATGGTGTTGATGACGGTGACGGGCCAGGCGATCGTGGCCGACGCGCCGACGGCGCGGAACTCGAACTTGTTGCCCGTAAAGGCGAAGGGGCTGGTGCGGTTGCGGTCGCCGGAGTGGCGGGGGATCTGGGGGAGCGTGGTGGCGCCGAGGTCGAGGCTGCCGCCGCGCTTGGTGCGGCTGGGCTTGCCGCTCTCGAGCTGGTCGATGATGTCCATGAGCATGTCGCCGAGGAAGATGCTGATGATCGCGGGCGGCGCTTCGTTGGCGCCGAGGCGGTGGTCGTTGGCGGCGCTGGCGATCGAGGCCCGGAGCAGGTCCGCGTGCAGGTCGACGGCGCGGATGACCGCGCAGAGGAAGACGAGGAACTGCATGTTGCTGTGCGTTTCGTCGCGCGGGTCGAGCAGGTTGACGCCGGTGTTGGTCGCCATCGACCAGTTGACGTGCTTGCCCGAGCCATTGACGCCCGCGAAGGGCTTCTCGTGCAGCAGGCAGTGCAGCCCGTGGCGCACGGCGACGGTCCGCAGCGTCTCCATCACGATCATCTGGTGATCGCACGCGACGTTGGCGGATTCGTAGTGGCACGCGAGCTCGTACTGCGAGGGCGCGACCTCGTTGTGGCGGGTCTTGACCGGCACGCCGAGGCGGTAGAGCTCGTTCTCGGCCTCGGCCATGAACGCCAGTACCCGCGGCGGGATCGAGCCGAAGTAGTGGTCCTCGAGTTGCTGGCCCTTGGGCGGGGCAGCGCCGATCAGCGTCCGGTTGCACGTCGCGAGGTCTTCGCGCTGGAAGTAGTCCTCCCGGTCGACCAGGAAATACTCCTGCTCAGCGCCGACGGTCGAGGTGACACGCCGCACGCCGGCGTCGGTGCCGAAGATCTTCAGGATGCGGATCGCCTGCGCGCTGACCGCGTCCATCGAGCGGAGCAGGGGCGTCTTCTTATCGAGCGCTTCGCCAGTCCAGCTCACGAACGCGGTGGGGATGCAGAGGGTCGTATGGTTGTGCCCGCGCCGGAGGAAGACCGGGCTTGTCGGGTCCCACGCGGTGTAGCCGCGCGCCTCGAACGTGGCGCGGAGCCCGCCGGAGGGGAAGCTGGAGGCGTCGGGCTCGCCCTGGACGAGGCTGAGCCCGGTGAACTCGCTCATCGCGCCGCCGCTGCCATCGGGAACCATGAACGCGTCGTGCTTCTCGGCGGTCTGCCCGGTGAGGGGCTGGAACCAGTGGCAGTAGTGGCTGGCGCCGTGCTCGACGGCCCAGTCCTTCATGGAGGCGGCGACGACGTCGGCGACGTCCGGATCCAGGCGGGCGCCGTCGTTGATGGTCCGCTGGAGACGCTTGAAGACGTCCTTGGGGAGGCGTTGCTGCATGACCCGCTCGGTGAAGACGTCGGCGCCGTAGGCGGCTTCGACGTTGTATCGGGCGGGGGCGCCGCCGGGGATTCGCCCGGCGGCGTCGCTCGGCGCGTGGCCTCGCATGCCGTTCATGTGGGTGCCGTCCATTTCGTGGTCGTCCTCTCGCGGGCCGGCACGGACGCCGCGCCCACGTTTGACGAGGGACCGCGCCGGCTCCTCCGAACAGGCGAATCATCGCGTCCCGAACCGAACCTTCAAGCCCGATTCCGAACTTCGATGCAGGTTTTTGCGTGTTTTGCCGGATCGCCCTCGCGGAGATCCCGAACGCGTCATGCAGCACTGTCCGGTGTGCTGGGGCTCAGCTTCTGTTTGACGGATCGGTGGGACGGGCGTCTCGCCCGTCTTGGAGCGTCCGAATGGACGGGCCAGAGGCCCATGCCACCAAGCTTCAGAAGACGGATTCGAGCCGGCAAACAGAACTTAGTCGCCCTGGTCCGAGTTGTCGGACGTGTCCTCGGCCACGGATTCCCCGAGCGCCGCCGACGTCTCCGGGGTGGGTTCGGGCTCGGGCGCCTCGCCGGGCAGACGGCGCGAGCGGAGCCCGGCGGCCAGCTCACGGGTCATCGCCTCGGCCTCCCTCGCGACGTCCTCGCCTCGCTCCGAGGCGTCCGTCAGGCGACGGACCATCGCGCTCCCGACGATCGCGGCGTCGGCCTCGCGGGTGACGCTCGCGACGTGCTCGGCCCGAGAAATCCCGAACCCGCAGGCGATCGGGAGCGTTGTCGCCGCGCGGAGCGAGCGGGCCGCGCCGGTGATGTCGGGCGCTTCGGTCCGCTCCCCCGTGATGCCCGCGCGGGCGAGCAGGTAGACAAAGCCGGTTGAGGCCGCCGCGATCGCCGCCGCCCGCTCGGGCGGGGTCGAGGGGCTCACGAGCAGGCTCAGCGTGAGCCCCGCCTGTGCGGCGGCGTCGCGGAGCTGGCCCGAAGCCTCCAGCGGCGCGTCGGGCACGATCAGCCCGTCGAACCCGGCTTCGCTCGCCAGACGGCAGAACCCTTGCACGCCGCCCAGGCGATGGACGACCGACACGCTCACCATCGCGACCAGCCCGAGCCCGACCCGCCCCCTCGCCGCTCGGACTTCATCCAGGACCGCCCGTGGCCCGCACCCGGCGCGGAGCGCCTGGTCCATCGCGGCCGAGATCACCGGCCCGTCGGCGATCGGATCGCTGAACGGGATGCCGATCTCCACGATGCTCGCGCCGCCGCGTTCCAAGCCGACGAGCACGTCGCCGAGCACGCCCGGGCGCGGGTGCCCCCCGACGACGAACGGCATGAGCGCGGTCTGCCCCGACTCCCGCAGCTTCGCAAAGATCGAATCGATCCGGTTCAAGCGATCATCTCCCCCGTCCCGGCGGCACCGTGTCCCGCCCGGTCACGCACGCGTTTTACCGACGGATCACGTCTTCGACGGTTTCGAGCCCGGACGTCAGCACCCGCGGGCCGGACTCGGTCACCAGTACGTCGTGCTCGTAGTGGACGGTCATGGAGCCGTCGGCGGACCAGATCGGCCACTGCTTGCGCTGCTGGCGGACCTCGCCGGTGCCGACCGCGATCATCGGTTCGACGGCGATGAGCGTGCCCGGCTCCCACCGGCGCCCAGCGTCGCCCCATTCCCCGGGGAAGGCGGGGACGGTGTTGCTGAGGAAGGGCGGGGCGTGGAGGTTCCGCCCGTACCCGTGCCCCCCGAGCCCGCGGACGAGGTGGAAGCCGCACTCGTCCTCGACGTGCCCCTGGACAGTCTTCGCCCAGTCCATGAGGGGCGCGCCGGGGCGGAGGGTCTCCACACCGAGCTCGATGGAGCGCTTCCCGCACGTCATCAGGCGGCGGACCTCTTCGCTCGGCTCGCCGAACGAGTACGTCCAGGCCGCGTCCCCGATCCAGCCCTTGTAGCTCACGCCGATGTCGACCTTGAGCAGGTCACCCTCGGCCAGCGGCTCTAGGCGGTACCCGGCCGTCCCGTGCACCACGCAGTCGTTCACGCTCAGGCACGCGTGGGAGGGAAACGGCGGGAGCCCGCCCGTGCGATACCCCAGGAAGCAGCTCTTGCACCGCAGGTCCCGGAGCGTGTCGGCGACAAACCGGTCGACCTCCGCAAGGGTCTGCCCTGCGCGCAGGAAACCGCTCAGACGCTGGTGCGTCTCGACCACACGCTGAGCGGCCTCGTACGCCAACTCCGCGTCCACGCCTTGAATCATCGGGACTCGCTGCATCAGAGCCGATCGTAGGGCTCGGGTCCTCCTCCGGTGGGGCGGGATCGCGCGAATCACGCCCGCTTGGTACCATCCCACCCTGCCGGATGGGATAGCTCCCGGCGGCGAATCGGAGGCGACGCGTGATGCAGACGAGCCGTTGGTGGGCTGTGGCTTTGATAGGGTTCTTGTTCGCGGGCGCGCCCGCTCTCGCCGACGAGCCGGGCGAGGATGCTCCGAACGAGGACGTACCGGCTCCGATCGACGAGCCCGCACGCGTCTGGAACGTCGACGAGCCCCGGGGGCCCACGTTCGAGCGCACGATCGACGTCGCCGAGGGCACGTGGCTGAGCCTTGACGTCTCGCCCGACGGCGAGTGGATCGCCTTCGACCTGCTCGGCGATCTCTACATGATGCCCATCGAGGGCGACCCGACCGGCGAACGCGTCCGCAAGCTCACCGGCGGCATGAGCTGGGACATGCAGCCCCGCTTCAGCCCCTGCGGCACCCGCCTCGCCTTCACCAGCGACCGCAACTCGATCGACAAAGACGGCAAGGTCAGCCCCAAAGCCGGCGACAACATCTGGACCATCGACCTCGACTCCGGCGAGCTCACCCAGATCTCGACCGAAACCTTCCGCCTGCTCAACGCCCCAGCGTGGCACCCCTCGGGCGACTACATCGTCGCGCGCAAGCACTTCACGAGCCGCCGATCGCTCGGCTCCGGCGAGATGTGGATGTACCACAACGCGGGCGTCCGCGCCGGCGCGACCGGCGGCGTCCAGCTCACCGAGCGCCCCACCGACCAGAAAGACGTCAACGAACCCGTCTTCAGCCCCTGCGGGCGCTACCTCTACTTCTCCGAGGACGCCAGCCCCGGGCAGAACTTCGAGTACAACAAGGACTCCAACCAGCAGATCTACGTCATCAACCGACTCGACACCGAGACGGGGCGTCAGGAGCGCTACATCACCGGCCCCGGCGGCTCGGCCCGCCCCATGCCCTCGCCCGACGGCGAAAAAATCGCTTTCGTCCGACGCTTCGACGGGCGCAGCGCGCTCCACATCTTCGATATCCGCTCCGGGCGCGTCGATATGGTCCACGACGACCTCGAACGCGACATGCAGGAAGCCTGGGCGATCCACGGCGTCTACCCGACCATCGCCTGGACGCCCGACAGCCAAGCGATCGTCTTCTGGGCCCGCGGTCAGATCCGCAGGATTGACCTGAACGAGGATCGCAGCGCCGGCGACGTGCGCACGATCCCGTTCCGCGTGCGCGACACGCGCACGCTCGCCGACCCGCTGCGCTTCCCGATCGATCCCGCGCCGGAGGAGGTCCAGGCGCGGATGCTCCGCTGGGTGCAGGTCTCGCCGAACGGCAAACAGGTGGCGTACCAGGCGCTCGGGAAGATCTGGATCAAGGACCTGCCCGCCGGCACGCCCCGCCGACTGACCGAGCAGAACGAGCATTTCGAGTTCTACCCCTCCTGGTCGCGTTACGGCGAGCAGATCGTCTACACGACCTGGCACGACGAGCAGCTCGGCTCGGTCCGCGTCGCGGACGTCGAGACGGGCGAGAGCTGGGCCGTCACGCGCGACCCCGGGCACTACGTCGAGCCCGCGTTCTTCCCGCTCGGCGGCTCGGTGCTCTACCGCAAGACCACCGGCGGCGGGATCATCAGCCCGCTCTGGGGGCGCGAGCCCGGGATCTACCGCGTCACCGCCGTCCAACGCCTCGCGCCCAGTGAGCCCGAGCTGCTCACCCGCGACGGCGTCAACCCCCAGTTCGGCAGCAGCAACACCCGTCTCTACGTCACCCGTGCTGCGTTCGCGCGCGACGCCGACAACCGCAAGCTGATCGAGATCGAACTCGGCGGCGAGCACCGCGGGCACGAGCGCGAGCTCTACACGAGCACCTGGGCGCAGGACTACCGCGTCTCGCCCGACGGCAAGTGGGTCGCGTTCGTCGAGCGGTTCAACGTCCACGTCGCGCCGCTGGTGCGCACGGGGCGGACGGTCGCGGTGGGGCCGAGCACGACCGCGATCCCGGTGCAGCGAGCCGGGAAGGACGCGGGCTGGCACGTGCACTTCTCGGGCGACAGCCAGCGCCTGCACTGGTCGCTCGGCCCGACGCTCTTCACACGCGAACTCGCCGACAGCTTCGCCTTCCTCGACGGCGCGCCGGAAAAAGCTCCGGATCTGACCGCTGAGGGTGTCGACATCGGCTTCACCTTCCCGCACGACAAGCCCGAAACGACCATCGCTCTCGTCGGCGGCACCGTCTACACGATGGACCCGGACGCGGCAGACTTCGGGCGGATCGAGAACGCGACCGTGCTGATCGAGGGCAACCGCATCGCCGCGGTCGGCCCGCGGGGCGAGGTGCGCGTGCCGCGCGGGGCGGAGGTGATCGACGTTGCCGGTCAGGTCGTGCTCCCGGGCTTCCTCGAAGCGCACGCGCACGGGCCGATGGCGATCCACGGCATCACGCCGCAGCACAACTGGGTCAACGCCGTCCGCCTCGCCTTCGGCGTCACGACGGTGCACGACCCGTCCAACGACACCGCGTCCATCTTCAGCTCCAGCGAGATGACGATGTCGGGGGCGAACGTCGGGCCGCGGACGTTCAGCACGGGGACGATCCTGTACGGCGCCGCCGGCGGGTTCGCCGCCCCGGTCGAGAGCTACGACGACGCGCTCTTCCACCTCCGGCGCATGCAGGCGGTGGGGGCGTGGAGCGTTAAGAGCTACAACCAGCCGCGGCGCGATCAGCGACAGCAGGTCGTCGAGGGCGCGCGCGAGCTGGGCATGATGGTCGTCCCCGAGGGCGGGAGCACCTTCATGCACAACCTGACGATGATCGTGGACGGGCACACCGGCATCGAGCACACCTTCCCCGTCGAGATCGTCTACGACGACGTGCTCCAGCTCTGGAAGCCCGAGCCGAACCGCGGGCTCGCGTCCGTCGGCGTCGGGTACACGCCGACGCTCAGCGTCGCCTACGGCGGGCTCACCGGCGAGATCTACTGGTACCAGCAGGACGAGCTCTGGAAGCACGGGAAGCTGCGGAGCTTTGTGCCGCCGGAGATCATCATCCCGCGCGCCCGACGCCGACTGATGGCCCCGCAGGAAGACTTCAACCACTTCCTGTGCGCGCGCATCACCAAGCAGGCGATCGACATCGGCATCCCCGTCCAGCCCGGCGGGCACGGGCAGATGCCCGGGCTCAACACCCACTGGGAGATCTGGATGATGGCTCAGGGCGGCATGTCCAACCTCGAAGCCCTCCGCTCCGGCACCTACGACGGCGCACGACATCTCGGGCTCGACCGCGACCTCGGCTCCATCACCCCAGGCAAGCTGGCCGACCTGGTCGTCATCCAGCCCGGGCGCGACCCGACCCGCGAGATCCGCGACACCGAGTTCATCCAGTGGACCATCGCCAACGGGCGCGTGTACGACCCGAAGACGATGGCTGAGCGCCAGCCGGGCGGCCAGCTGGGCGACGCGCCGCGGTTCTACTGGATGGACCCGAACTACGCCCCCTCCAGCGTGCCCCCGGCGTTCGCAGGGTGCGAAGGGTGCGGGTACCCGACCGCCTGCTCCTGGGGGCACCCGTAAGGGAACTCAAAGCTCGGAACAGCAGAGAAAGAGCAGTGGATCGGATCGCGTGCCCGTCGTGTCCGGTGCCCCGGAAATGCGCAGCCGTCCGCGGCGGAGCTTTTCCGGGCTTCCCATTCTTCAATACCCCCTGTGCCACTGACCTTGTCCGCAAGGTCAGTGCTCCCGCATCTCCCTCCGTATCCACGCTCTGTTGGCGTTCGCCTTCGGACACATAAGACGTGAAGAGCAAGGAAGGCGGCCCGGAGCACTGACCTCTCGGACAAGGTCAGTGGCACAAACGGATCGGGTCTTCTCTCGCGGAGCTGGACAACGGCGCTCAGAACTCGGAACAGAACAGCAGCGAACCGGACCGCATCGGGCTCACGCCTCGCAATCCGATCCGCTGCTCCGAGTTCTGAGTTCCGAGTTCCCCGCGGCTACCTGCCGCGGAACGTGATCCGCCCCTTGGTCAGGTCGTACGGGCTCATCTCCACCGTCACCGTGTCGCCCGGCAGGATGCGGATGTAGTGCTTGCGCATCTTTCCGCTCACGTACGCCAGGATCTCCGTCTGCTGGTCGTTCGGCAGACGCACCTTGAACATCGCGTTGGGGAGGGCCTCGACGACGACGGCCTCCATCGTGAACTTGTCATCCTGCTTCGGCATGCGGGCTGCGATCTCCGGTCGGGGTGCGTTCGCTCGGTTCGGGGAGGCTCAGGATAGCGCCCCGCGGGGCTCCGGTCCTGGATCCCCCGGCGTTACCTGTGCCGACGCCCCCGCCCCTCGCCGCCGCCGGGACGCTTGGGCACCTTCTGCTGCACGACCACGTCCTCCACGCCCCGATAGGTCACCAGCACCGCCCCGACCTCCGCCACCCGGTGAAACAGGCGCTCCAGCGTCCCCTCCTGCCCGGGCCAGGGGTAGGCGAAGACGACGTCGAAGTCCCCCGGGTCGGCGTCCAGCTCGGCGTACCCGTCCACCCCCCCCTCGTGGAGCCACGCCGCCTCGTCCGACGCCCCGTCGGTGATCGCCTGGCAGTCGTCGGGGATGAACGTCCCGCAGGCGAAGCGGGCGGGGATTTCCAGGTCCGCCGCTAGGGCGTCGGACTCGTCCACGAGTTCCTGGTGGTACTCGATCCCGACGGCGTCGAACCCCAAGAGGGCCGCCAGCAGCGTCGCCACCCCGAACCCCGAGCCCCACTCGCAGAACGCGTTCCCGGGCGCAAAGCCCGAGTCCCGCAGGCTCCGCAGCGCCGACTCCACCCGCGCAAAATCACTCGGCACAAACCCCGGCGGCACTGCCCCATGCCGAGCGTCAAAATACGCGTTGATCCGACGATCCGCCTCCAACAGCAACGACGCCACCCGCTCGGGCGGGCGAGAACGCGGGGCGGGGAGTTCGAGCGTGCGCAGCGGCATCCAAATCAGCTTACCGGCGCACAACGCGGGCGAAACGGATCACCACTCCGGCCCGCCCGAGTACCGCCCGTAGATGTCGGCCATCGCCTGGACCATCTCGCCCAGGGTCGCGCCCGCCATCGAGCCGTTGATCAGGCTCGGCATGACGTTGTGGGGGTCGAGCCCGAGGGTGCCGGCGGCTTCGGCGTAGCCCTTGCCGTGCTCGGTGGAGCCGCCGCCCGGGTCGCCGTCGCGGCAGGTGCGCCGTATCCGCTCCAGCGCCTCGGCGACGAGCTTCTCGTCGCGGGCCTGCTTGAACGCCGCGAGGCGGGCCGTCTGGTCCTCCTCGACTTCCGGCCCGATCGCGAGGATGTCGATCGGTCGCCCTTCCTCGTTGTCCACGTACTCGTTCACGCCGACGATGATCCGGTCCCCGCTCTCGCACTCCTCGGCGAAGCGGTAGCTCGCCTCGGCGATCTGGCGACGGAAGTAGCCCTTGTGGATCCCCGCGACGACGCCGCCGTGCCCGCTGTTCTCGGCCGGCTTGTTCTTGCTCGCCAGCTTGAACGGGCCGCCGCCCATCGCGTCGATCTCCGCGATGTACGCCAGCGCCTCGGCCTCCAGGCGATCGGTCAGTTCCTCGATGAACCAGCTCCCGCCGAGCGGGTCGGTCACGCGGGTCACGCCCGTTTCGTGCGCGAGGATCTGCTGCGTCCGCAGCGCGACGGTGACGGCCTGCTCGGTCGGCAGACCCAGCGTCTCGTCCATGCTGTCGGTGTGCAGGCTCTGGCACCCGCCGAGCACCGCGGCCATCGCCTGGTAGGCGACGCGCACGATGTTGTTCAATGGCTGCTGCTCGGTCAGGCTGCACCCGGCCGTCTGCACGTGCGTCTTCATGTACCACGACCGCTCGCTCTCGGCCCCGTACCGCTCGCGCATCATCCGCGCCCAGATCCGGCGTGCCGCACGCAGTTTGCAGACCTCTTCAAAGAACTCGTTGTGGCTGTTGAAGAAGAAGCTCAGTCGCGGGGCGAAGTTCTCGACGTCCAGCCCGCGCTCGATGCACGCCTCGACGTACTCCATCCCGTCGCGCAGGGTGAACGCCAGCTCCTGCGGGGCCGTGCTGCCGGCTTCGCGGATGTGGTAGCCCGAGATCGACACGCTGTTCCACTTCGGCACCAACGCCGACTGGAACTCGATCGTGTCCACCACCAGCTTCACGCTTGGCTCCGGCGGGTAGATGAACTCGTTCTGCGCGTGGAACTCTTTCAGAATGTCGTTCTGCAGCGTCCCGCCCAGCGTCGACCAGTCGATCCCGCGCTGCATCGCCATCGCGAGGTACATCGCCCAGATCACGCACGCCGGCCCGTTGATCGTCTGGCTCACCGTCACCGAGTCGATCGGGATGTCGGCGTAGAGGCGGTGCATGTCCTCGATGGTGTCGATCGCGACGCCGCACTTGCCGACCTCGCCCATGCTCAGCACGTCGTCCGAATCCCGCCCCATCAGGGTGGGGAGGTCGAAGGCCGTGGAGAGCCCGGTGTTGGCCTTGGTCTTGGTGCTCGCGGCCCGGAGGAGGTACTTGAAGCGGTTGTTCGTGTCGTCGGCCGACCCGAAGCCGGCGAACTGGCGCATCGTCCACAGGCGAGAGCGGTACCCCTGCGGGAAGAGCCCGCGCGTGTAGGGGTACTGCCCGGGCTGGGGGATGTCCCGATCGATGTGCCGCAGCGCCTCGGGCGGGCTCGCGGGCCCATAGCTCGCGTCGAGCACGAGCCCGCTGATGGTGACCGCGTGGGGGTCGATGTTGCCGGCCGAGTCGATGCCGGGGCCTGTGAACGTGGTGGTCATATGAGAAAACTCCAGAGACACATACCGCCAATCGGAGGGCGGTAGAAAAAGGCAAAGCCCCATCTCTTTTTGATTCTACGGGCCTTCAAGAGCCCTGTCCGGTGCCACGGAAATGCCCGCCGCGGGCTTTTCCGGGGCGGGCGTCATCGGCACCGTCCGTGCTCGGTCCCGGAAAAGCTGCGCCGCGGCGGCTCCGCGTTTCCGGGGCACCGATCGGATCCTGTGGATCTCCACCGTAACCGACAGCTTCTCCGCATTTTTCGCCGTATCGCCCCGCCTGTGCGCCAACAACCTGTCGTCTGCGGATTCCGGCTCGACCTGGCCCGTTTGAGGTCGGATACTGCCCCCTGCGCCGGTTCGGGCCCGCACGCGGCCCATGCTCGGCGGGAAGGAGCCCGGATTGCCGTTTCTTCGAGGACAGGTCAGTTTCTGCCGGCTCGGCATCGCCGCCGGGCCCGGGATCACCACCGATCAGGGGACGCTCGACGTCCTGGGCGAGCACACGATCAGCCCCGGGCCGCGGGTGGGGGCCCCGGCGGAGGTCGAGGCCGGCTGGTGCGCCGGGCGCCATCTTTACGACGAGCGGTTCACCTACGACAAAAACGTCCTGATGGACGGCGCGATCTGGCACGCCGGGCTGCGCCTCGACACCAACCGCGTGCCGGGTGAGGTGAAGCGCGCGATCAAGGCCCAGCACGAGGACGCCGCCGTCACCGCGCCCGGCGGGTTCCTCTCCCGCGGGCAGAAGCGCGAAGTGAAGGACCTGGTCGAGCGCGCACTCCACGACGAGCTCGCCTCCGGCAAGCACCGCAAGAGCGCGCTGGTCGATGTGCTCGCGGACACCGACCGGGGCGTCCTGCTCTCGGCGGCCGCGGGGAACGGCGTCATCGAGAAGCTCTGCGCCCTCTACCGCGAGACGTTCGGCGACTCCCTGACGCCGCATTCCGCGGGGGCGATCGCGAGCGAGCTGCTCGGCGACATGGGGCGGCGGCGCGAGCTGGAGGACGCGCTCCCGACGGCGTTCACCGAGGCCCCGAGCGGGGCCGACGGCACGCCGCCCGAGGTGAGCTGGGCCCGCGGCTCCAATGAGCCGGCGGACTTTCTCGGCAACGAGTTCCTGATCTGGCTCTGGTTCCGAACGGACCAGGGCGAGGGGATGTTCACCGCTGATTTGGGCAAGGGCGCGAAGGCCGAGGTCGCGGTGGCGCTGGACCGGACGGTCGAGATGGAGTGCGCCTGGGCGATCACGGGCAAGCAGACGCTGAAGGGCGACGCGGACGGCTTGAGCCCGTTCCGCCTGCCGGAGGCGTGGGACGCGCTGGGCACGGGCAAGTGGCCGCGGCGCGTGGGGATGCTGCTGGCTGAGGGGGCGGAGCAGTGGATGTTCAGCTTCCAGGGCGACCGGTGGCTGATCTCGGGTTGCGCGCTCCCGAGCACGGAAGAAAAGTTCGAGACGGTGCGCGAGGCGAATGAGTTCCGCGTGTCGCAGGTGCGCCGCTTGGATGAGCTGCTGATCGGGGTCTACCGGTCGTTTTTGTCGTTGCGGACGGGCCCGAAGTGGGCGGAGGAGCGCCAGGCGATCCGGGCGTGGATCGCGGGTCGTCGCCCGGAGCGTCGGGGGCGTCCGGTTTCCGGGGCGGCTTCGGGGTCTTCGCCGCGTCCGGCGGTGGAGGTTCCTGCTCCGGAGCGGGGGGTGCTGGAAGGGGCGTCCGGGGGCTCGGAGGCGGGCTCGGCCCCGTTTGCCGCCAACGTCTGATCCGCCTTTGCGGGTGGATCGGGGCCCAGGGTGGGCGGGTTTGTGCGCAAATGTTCGGGAAGGCTGTTGCGTGGGGCCCGGGGTGTGTATGATGTGGTTGCTCGTCGCAGGCTGGGCTGTCCAGCGGGGCGGGCGTCTGCCGGGGGTGGGTCAGGCCGAGAGTGACCCCCGCCGGAAGGATCGAGTTCGACTCTCGGCATGATCGGTAGCATCGAATGCGGATTTACGTCGGAAACCTCCCGTACAGCACGAATGACATGGAACTCCGCGAAATGTTCGGGGAGTTCGGGAACGTCACGGACGCGTCCGTGGTGATGGATCGGGAGACGGGCCGTTCGCGTGGCTTCGGCTTCGTCGAGATGGACGACAACGTCGCCAATGAGGCGATCGAGCAGATGAACGGCCGCGACATGGGCGGCCGCGCTCTGGTCGTGAATCAGGCCCGTGAGCGCGCTCCCCGGAGCGGTGGCGGCGGCGGTGGTGGTGGTCGCGGCGGCTACGGCGGCGGCGGCGGTGGGTACGGCGGCGGTGGTGGCGGCGGCGGCCGTCGCGGCGGCTGGTAAACCACCCGGGCTCACGCCCGACACCTCAACATCTTGGAACCCTCTGCGGGCCCGCTCCTTTAAGCGGGCCCGCTTTGCATTCTGACCCGTCTCTCCACCAGGCGAATCTGCGGCACGGGCGGGCGTCTTGCCGATGCCGCGAGGTCGCCGCTACGTTGTGCGGCAACACAGCCCGCCGCCCGGGGATGGCGACGGCACACGGAGACGCCCACCATGCCCGCCGCCCGCACCCGTCCGTCGGTTTTTTCCTGGTCGATCGCCCCGTGGCTGGCTTCGGTCGGCTTCGCGATGGGCGTCGGCGTCGCCGCCCCGGTCGCGTCGGGCGATGAGGGCATGTGGCTGGTCAACCAGCCGCCGCGGGAGATGCTGCGAGACCGCTACGCCTTTGAGGCGAGCGACGCGTGGATGACGCACCAGCAGCGGAGCGCGTGCCGCCTGAGTTCCGGCGGCTCGGGCTCGCTCGTCTCGGCGAACGGGCTCGTGCTGACCAATCACCACGTCGCGCGCGGGCTGATCGCGCAGCTCACGACCGAAGATCGCAACCTGCTGCGCGACGGCTTCCTCGCCCGGAGCCACGATCAGGAGCTCAAGTGCCAGGGCGCGTCGATCGACGTGCTGATGGAGATCGAGGACGTGACGGAGCTGGTCAACGCGGCGGTGCCGGAAGGGGCGAGCCCGGGCGAGGCGAACGCGGCCCGTCGGCGGATGATCGCGGAGATCGAAGAGGCGTACAAGGCGCGCACGGGGATGGAGTCGCAGGTCGTCACGCTCTACCAGGGCGCACGGTACCACCTCTACGGGTACAAGCGGTACACCGACGTCCGCCTGGTCTGGGCGCCGGAGGGGGTGATGGGGCACTTCGGGGGCGACGTGGACAACTTCGAGTACCCGCGGTACAGCCTCGACGCCGCGTTCCTGCGGGTGTACGAGAACGACAGGCCGGCGCAGGTCGAGCACTACCTGACCTGGAGCGAGGACGGGTTGGACGAGGGGGACCTGGTCTTTGTCTTCGGGCACCCCGGGAGCACGCGCCGGCTTAACACGTTCGAGCATCTGCGGTTCATTCGCGACGTGGAGCTCCCGCAGCGGCTGAACGAGAACTGGCGGATGGAGAGCAAGCTGCGGGAGTTTGTGAGCCGCAACGAGGCGAACGCGCGGGTGGGGTCGAGCTCGCTGATGGGCGTGCAGAACGGGCGGAAGTTTCGCACGGGGATGCTCGAGGGGCTGCTGGATCCGGGGCTGATGTCGCGGAAGCGCGAGCAGGAGGCGGCGCTGCGGGCGTTTGTGCGTGAGGACGCTGATCGTCGGGCGGCGTGGGGGGACGCGTGGCAGCAGGTCGCCGACGCGCGACAGGTGTACCGCGAGTTCTATCACCGCCAGCGTGCGCTCAGCATCTGGTCGGACCTGTACGGGCACGCGCTGCACGTCGTGCGTCTGAGCGAGGAACTGCCGAAGGACTCCGGCGCGCGGCTCACGGAATACCGCGACACAAACCTGGAGAGCGTGTACCGGCGTCTGTACGCCGAGACGCCGGTGCATGCGAATCTGGAGATCGAGCGGCTCACAGCGGCGCTCAGCTACATGGCCGAGTCGATGGGCGGGGACGATCCGCTGGTGCGACGGGCGCTCGGCGGGCAGGCGCCGCGGGCTCGGGCCCGGGAGCTGGTGGAGAACACGCGCCTGTTCGACGTCGAGTTCCGGCGAGACATGGTCGAGGGGGGGGCGGACGGCGTGGCGTCGAGCGACGACCCGATGATCGAGCTGGCGCGGGCGTTGGACGCCGAGGACCGGTGGCTTCGGGAATGGTATGAGAACGAGGTCGAGGGCCCGGAGCGCGAGGCGTACGCGAAGATCGCCGAGGCGCAGTTCGCGATGCTGGGCGAGAACCAGTACCCGGACGCGACGTTCACGCTGCGGATGACCTTCGGCACGGTCGAGGGCGTGACGGTGGATGGCGAGCCGTTCCCGGCGTTCACGGATTTTGCCGGGATGTACGCGCGCGCCGATGCTCGCCGGGGCGAGCCGGACTTCACCTTGCCGCAGATCTGGCTCGACAAGCGCGAGGCGCTCGATGAGTCGGCGGCGTTGAACTTTGTCTCCACCGTGGACCTGATCGGCGGGAACTCGGGCAGCCCGGTGGTCAACCGCGAGGGGGAGCTCGTCGGGCTGATCTTTGACGGGAATCTCGATTTTCTCCCGACCGATTTCATCTACCCCGGCGGCGAGGCCCGGGGCGTCGCGGTCGACGCGCGAGGGATCCTCGAAGCGCTCCGAAGCGTGTATGAGGCGAACGAGCTGATCGCTGAACTGGTCGGGGGCGAGTGAGCCCGAGCGGGGGGATCAGTTCGTGAGTGCCGCGTACATCACCGCGCCCCAGATGGCGAAGTGGATCGCCGCGATCGCGTAGGTGAGCAGCATGAAGCCGGTCTTGGCGCGCTTGTGCTTGAAGGCCTGCTGGGCGAGCAGGGCGCCCGGCCACCCGCCGAAGAGGGCGAGCAGGTGGAGGGTGCGTTCCCGCACCCGCGATCGCCCTCGTTCGGCGGCCCGCTTATCGCGCCAGTAGACAATCATGGTTATCAGGCTCACCAGCAGGTAGACGGTCGCGGCGATGATCAGCGGGTGGGGCATGCTGGGTCTTTCGGCAAGATGGGGGGTGCGGAGGCAGCCTATCCCGTCCCGGGGCCTGGGTCCGATGGTTGGGGGCTAGAGAGACGCTGCGACGGGTCATCCGGGGGGCACCGGTCATAGACTGGCGTATGACTTCGACCCTGCACACGCCGACGACCGAGTTCGAGAAGAAGGACCGCTGCGCGGACCTGGACCACCGCCCCCGGGTGCTGCTCGGGAAAATGGGGCTGGACGGGCACGATCGCGGGGTGAAGGTGATCGCCCGCGCGCTGCGGGATTCGGGCGTGCACGTGATTTATTCGGGGCTGTGGCAGACGCCTCGGTCGCTGGCGATCAGTGCGCGGGACGAGGACTGCGACGTGATCGCGGCGAGCATGATGAGCAACTCGCACCTCTCGCTGGGGCCGAAGCTGCTGGAGTCGCTGCGCGAGGTCGGGCGGGGCGACATCCCGGTGCACATGGGGGGGATCCTGCCGCAGGAGGACCTGCCGAAGCTTCGGGAGATGGGCATCGCGAAGTGCTTCACGACGGGCACGGGGCTGCAGGAGATCGTGGACGCGGTCCGTGAGGTGACGCGCGTGCGCACGCCGGAGGTTGAAGGCGGGCACCCGACGGCGCAGCTTGCGCGGGATATCTCACTGCTTCACGACGGGAAGACGACCCGCGGCGGGGCGCGTCGGCGTCGCCCGGCCCGCGTCATCGGCATCACCGGCTCGCCCGGGGCGGGCAAGAGCACGCTGGTCGCGCAGCTCGCGGGGGAGTACACCCGTCGGGCGAAAGATCGCCCGGAACTCGGGCGGTGCGCGGTGGTCGCGTTCGACCCGAAGAGCCCGATCACGAGCGGGGCGCTCTTGGGCGATCGCCTGCGGGTGGACTTCAACGCGCTGGGCGAAGGGGTGTTCTACCGCTCGCTGGCGATCAGCGGGGAGGACTACCACGCGGTGCCGGAGATCATCGAGCTGATCGGCGGCGCGGTGGAGGGCGGCTCCGGGGGCGACGGCCCGTACGAGACGCTGTTTGTGGAGACGGTGGGCGCTGGGCAGAACGAGACGCGGATCCGCGATCACGTGGACCGGACGGCGGTGGTGCTGACGCCGGGGATGGGCGACGCGGTGCAGATGGATAAGGCCGGGATCCTGGAGATCGCGGACCTGTTCGTGTGCAACAAGGCGGACCACCCGGGCGAGCACGAGCTGGTGCGCGACCTGCGCGACGTGGCCGGGCGGCGGGCGATCCTGGAAACGGTCGCGACGCACGGCAAGGGCGTGTCGGAGCTGCTGGATGAGCTGCTGAAGTGAGGCGGGCGCGGGGCGGGCTCAGTCTCGGCTGACGTTGGCGAGTGTGAACGCGGCGAGCAGGGCGACGAGGCCGAAGAAATACTCGTGCGCCCGGGCCATGCCGATCTTCGAGCCGCCACCGTTCGCGCTCGCCACGACGGCGATTGAGATCAGGCCTCCGACGGCCGCGCCGCTGCGCACGCGTCCGCCCCGTCCGGACCGCACGCCGACGCTGCTCAAGCGGGCGGCACGCATGCTCCGTCCGACGATCGCGCCCCCCGCTCGTTGGCGGTAGCGGTCGTCCTCTTCCATTGCCTGCTGCTCGACGGCCCAAGCGTTGATGCGGTCGGCGCACTCGGCTTTGTACGCCTCGCGGTCGCTCTCGCTCATCCCGTTCCATCGCTCGAGGGTTGCGGTGCGGAGTTGGCGGGGGTAATCGTCGGGCCAGATGGCGCGGTCGAGGGTCATGCCGGGCTGGGGCCAGTGGATGCGTTGCCCGGCGGCGAGGCGTTCCTCGGCGATATCGTCCACAAGAAACTGGAGCGCGTCGTGCTCGCTGATGTCTGCGCTGGTCAGGCCGTTGGTGTACGTGCCGTCGTCGGCGACGGTGATGATCCCGGCTTCATCTCGGTCGCTGAGGTGCCCGGTCGCGCCGTTGCCGATGGAGATGGCGATGACGGTGGCGAGCATCGCGGCCCCGGCTGGTGCGAAGCCGGTGGCACCGCCGGAGATGAACATCGCCGTCGCCCCGCACGCCGCCCCGACCAGCGCCGCGCCGAACGCGAGCGGTATGCCCGCGTTGAAGGCGATCGCGATCCATGCGATGGTCACGACGGCGCCTGCGCCGGAAGTGGCGGCGATGAGCTTGCCGAACCCTGCGCCGGAGCCGCTCGATGCACGTGACCGGGTGGTCTTTTCGGGCTTGGTTTCCTTTTGCGTCTTGGGCGGTTTGGGCATCTTGGGACGTTGCCCGGTGAGGATGTTGGTGCCGCAGGCCGTGCAAAGGACGTCGTCGCTCGCGACCCGGGCGTGGCAGTGTGGGCAGAGGGCCGTCAGGCCTTGTGGCTGGATCGTCGCTTCAACGGGGAGGTCGGCGAGCAGGGCCGACATCGCGTCGGGCTCCGGCGCGGCGATCGCGGCGGCGGCCTTGGTCGCACTGGCCCGTTCGGCGCAGGCCCGGTGGGCATAGCGGCCGGACCGGTCGCGGATGCGTGGCGCGTCGGCGCAGTCCAAGCCGCAGATCACGCAGCGTTTCTCACTCGATTCACCCACGGCCCGCCTCGCTTTCAAGGATCCACTGCGGAGCAACATACCGAACGGGCGTTCCCCCTACAAGGTTTCTTTCCGGAATTGGTTCGCAGGTCCGGGCGGCTACTGTTGCCTTCCCTCGGGGGTGCGGGACGAGATCGGAGCGTGCGTGTGAGCGGCGGGCGGGATCAGGACGCGTCTTCGGAAGGGGGCGGGGCGGATCAGCCCCGGGCGGGCCGCCCCGACGGTGACGCGCGCCCGGATGAGCACGAGACGGGCCCCGATGCCAACAACGGCGAGGACCGGGGGTACGACGCGCCGGAGCCGACGCTGGACCCGGAGGCGGTCGATCTGTCGGAGTCTCCTGCGGCTTCGACGGCTCGGGGGCCTCGGGCCCGTCGCCAGGGGCTGACGGCGGACGGGCGGCTGATGCACGGCAAGCTGGCCGGGCTCAGCATGTGGGGCGCGATCGCGGTCCTGAGCTGGCCGATCCTGACCGAGAGCTTCTTGAACTCGCTGGTGGGGCTGACGGACACGGTGCTGGCGGCGGGTCTGGGCGAAGCCGAGACCGACGCCGTCGGCGGCGCCAGCTACATCATGTGGTTTATCGGGCTCACGATCATGGCGCTGGGGATCGGGGCGACGGCGTTGATCAGCCGCTCGGTGGGCGGGGGGCGGATCGGGGTCGCCAACGCGGCCCTCGGGCAGACGCTCCTGCTCGGGGTCGGGAGCGGTGTGGTGGTCGCGGTGCTGGTGGCGGCTTCGGCCGGGCCGCTGGCGCTGCTGATGAACCTGTCGGGCGACGCGGGGGCGGCGTTCCGGAACTACTTGTACGTGATCTCGCTGGGCGTGCCGTTCGCGAGCGTGCTGTTCTGCGGGATCGCCTGCTCGCGTGGCGCGGGGGACACGATCGGGCCGCTGTGGGCGATGGTGGTCCGCAACATCGTGAACATCGTCGTGAGCTTTGCGCTCTCGGGGGTGGACATCACGCGGACGCAGCTCATCGACGGCGAGCCGGTGCAGCAGGTGCTGCTCGCGAACCCGTTCGGGTTCAACCTCGGGGTGCTGGGGATCGCGATCGGGACGGTCGCGGGGGACATCGTCGGGGCGGCGGTGCTGATGAAGATGGCCGTCGGCGGGCGGTGGGGGATCCGGCTGAAGGCGCGGTGGCTCCGCCCGCACTGGCTGACGGCGCGTCGGATCGTGCGGGTGGGGTGGCCGAACTTTCTCGAGACGCTGGGGATGTGGGTCGGGAACTACCTGATCGTGCTGATGGTGGGCTCGCTTGGCGCGGGGATGCTGGGGGCGCACATCGTCGCGATCCGGATCGAGGCGTTCAGCTTCCTGCCTGGGTTCGCGATGGGGATCGCGGCGGCGACGCTCGCGGGGCAGTACCTCGGGGCGGGGAGCGAGAAACTGGCGCGCCTCGCGGTCCTCCGGTGTGCGGCGATCGGGGCGACGGTGATGTTCCTCTTCGGGCTGGCGTTCATGCTCTTCCCGAGGGCGATCGTCTCGCTGCTGAGCTCGCAGCCGGCGCACCTGGAGGAGGTGCCGCGGCTGCTGGTGCTGTGTGGTGCGGTGCAGGTGCCGTTCGCGATCGCGATCGTGTTCCGCCAGGCGCTCCGCGGCGTGGGGGACGTGCGGGCGGTGCTGGCGCTGACCTGGGTCACCACGTACCTGGTCCGCCTCCCGCTGGCGTACGCGCTGAGCGGGGTGAACCTGAAGGTCACGCGCGTGGTCGACGGCGAGCCGGTCACGACGGTGCTCCTCGAGAACCCGTTCCCGTTTGAGCCGAGCCTGTGGGGGCTCTGGCTCGGGATGTGCTTGGAGCTGATCATCCGCGGGATCGTGTTCACCCTCCGCTACCTGCAAGGGGCGTGGACGAAGAAGCAGGTGTAGCAGCGACGCGGGGTCAGTTCAGGAACTCGTCGCTGCGACGGATGATGTCCCCGCCGGGGCGTCGGAACTCGAGGCGTTCGGCGAGGCGGTCGAAGCTGAACGGTGTGTCGCGGGCCTCGGCCTGGGCGTCGAAGATCTCCGCCTGGCGGGCGGCGTTGACGTCGTTGCCGCCGGCGAGGCGGAAGCTTTCGGCCGTCGCGGGGTAGACCGCCCGGATCTTGACGATCGCGATCGCCGTCCGGTGCGGGAGGGCGACGGCGAGCGTCCGCTGCTCGGCGGGGATCTGGTCGTCGGCGAGTCGCGGGTCGATCGGCTCGCTGGCGTCGATCACCGCGTCGCGGAAGCGGCGCACGTTGATCATGTCGCTCGTGCGGGCGAGGATGTTGTTGCGGGTGATCGTGACCATCTCCTCGGGCATCAGATCAGGTGCGCCCGCGGGGGCGCGACGGTTGAAGCGGTCGGCCACGGCTCGCAGCCCTTCGGCGCGGGCCTGCGAGGCGAACTCTTCCATGTCGGCCTGCAGCATGTTGAACGCGGCGAGCTCGATCACATCGGCGCGGACCTCGTCGCGGATCTCATCCAGCGAGGCGGGGGGGGCCTCGTCGCGGGTGTCGAGCACCATGACGTAGAGGCGGGACTCGCCGCGGGCACCGATCGCCGGGTTGGCGAGGTAGGGGACGCCGACCTGGAGCCCGAACTCGCTCGGCCCGGCGAGCTCGCGGACTTGGAAGATGAAGTTGGTGAGCGAGAGCCGCTGGCTGCCGATCCGCATCTCCGCGCCGGTGAAGGGGGCTCGCTGGTCGAGCTCGGGGGCGGTGAGGAACTCGCGATCGAGGACGTCGATGGTCGGGAGCGGGATGCGGACGCCGGTCGCCTGCTCCACGCCTTCCACGACGGCCTGCGCGATGGTGGAGAGATCGGGCTGCTGCTCGCGCCAGTCGTCGGGGAGGCGGTAGTAGGGGCCCTCCTGATCGAAGCGGCGGAGGGCGCGGAGGATCTCGGCCCGGATGACCTTGTCGGCTTCCTCGGCGACGCGGGCGGCGAGCTCGCTCCGGAGCGTGCCCTCGATGCGGAGGCGTTCCTCGGCGAACTCGCCGGGGAAGACGTCGCGATTCTGCCGCCAGCGCTTGTTGACCTCGACCGGGTCGGGGCGGATGGCGGCGAGGATCCGGTTGCCGTCGAGCTCGAGCGTGGCGACCTTGACACCCTGGGGGCGGAGGTAGCCGAAGGGGAGCTCGGCGTCGGCGGGGCGGGCCCCGGCGTTGGCCGAGCCGGCGGCGGGGATGTTCTTGAACCGCTCGAAGTGGGCCTGGAGCTGCTCTTCGGTGGGCTCGGGGATGCGGTCGGCGACGCGGTCCTCGTCGATGACGAGGACGTCGGCGAAGACGGTGCGCCGGCGATCGGCCGCCGCGAGCTGGGCGCGGGGCATGCTGAGCCGGTTGGCCGAAGCGTAGACGTTGCGCATGCGCACGATCCCGCGGGCCTTGGCGATGGTCTGGTCGAACTCCTCGAGCGTCATGCCGACGCTGCGTGCGAGCAGCGGGCGGCTCTCGGTGAGGACGGCCCGGGTCCGCTCGATCTCCTGCCGCCCCATCTCCGAGGCGAGGATCTGCTGGGCGAACTCGGGCCCGAACTGGAAGGCGTACTGCGTCTGAACGAGCTGCGGGGCGAGGGTGGCGATCCATTGCTCGCCGTCGTCGGGCCCGCCGACGAGCCCGGCCTGCTCGGCGGCGACGGTCAGGAGGTACCAGTGCTCGGGGTCGGGGTCGATCCCGACAACGCCGCGGACCAGGAGGGGGCTGAAGCGATCGAGCACCTGGACTTCGATCGCGGCCCGCTGGAGGTCGAGCTGAGTGACCTTGCGTCCCTGGACCGTCGCGACCGCCTGGGTGGCGGGGTTCATGCCGAGGTTGTTGATCGCCTCGGGCGCGACGAAGGCGATCATCAGGAGGATCCCGAAGATCACGAGCATCCACTTGGTGTGCTTGCGGAGGAACTTGAGCATCGGGGGGCCTCGCGCTCGGGGTGAACGGTCGTGTCGGGGTGTCGGGTGAACAAAAAACGGGCCGACCGGCTCGCCGATCGGCCCGCGTCTGGCGGCGGTATCGGCGGGCCGGCGTCGGCCCGTCCAGAACAGTGGGTTAGCGGTAGAACTCGACGATCAGGTTCATGTTGACGCCGAAGGGCACCTGGTCGGGTGTCGGCAGGGCGCTGATGCGGACGGTCAGCTCGCCGGGGTTCACGTTGACCCAGCCCGGGACTTCGTGCCCGGACATGGTCTCCATGACCTCGCGGATGTTCTTCTGGATCTTGGGCTTGAGGGTGATGACGTCACCGACCTTGACCTCGAAGGAGGGGCGGTCGGTCTTGCGCCCGTTGACGAGTACGTGCCCGTGGGCGACGAGCTGACGGGCCTGCCAGATGGTGCGTGCGAAGCCGGCGCGGCGCATGACGTTGTCGAGGCGGCGCTCGAGGAGCTGCAGCAGGAGGTCGCCGGTGTTGCCGGCGCCGCTCTTGGCGCGGTCGACGTAGCGGCGCATCTGGCGCTCGAGGACGTGGTAGTGGAAGCGGAGCTTCTGCTTTTCCTGGAGGCGGACGCCGTAGTCACGCAGGCGGCGGCCACGGAAGCCGTGGATGCCGGGGGGGGTGAGCTGGCGCTTGGAGGTGTGCTTCGGGTTGTCCTCGATGGGGACGCCGACGCGACGGGAGAGGCGGACCTTGGGGCCGGTATACCGTGCCATGGGATGTCTCCGTCCGCCCGGGCCTGTGTTGGGGCTCGGGGGTGCTCGCGGTGCGACCCCGGCGCGGGGTTGGCGAGCGATCTGTGCCGGGTGGCCGCGGCTGCGGTCCGGCGGGTGATCCGGTCTGGATGTCGCCCTGCTCGCCCGCCGTTCGGACGAGGGACGGGCGCGGGAGTCGCGCCGGGCAGACTGAAGCCTCTGGGCGGGGTGAAGTCAAGCCGGGGGAGGGTTGCAGGCGTCGGTCTTCGACCGCGAGAGGGGGTGTTTTCCGGCGTCGTGCGGTGCACAGAACCTTCATAGACTCCGACGCCCGAACCGCCCCTGGCGTACTTCAACCCGGAGAGCCCCGCCGCATGACGCCGCCGACGCCTGCCAACCGACCCCAAGCTTCCCCGGGCGTTCGCGTGCCCCTGCCGGTTCTCGACGCCGGGCGGGTGGGTGGCGGTTTGGAGAAAAAGGAAAAGTGCGGCGTCTTCGCGGTCTGGGGGCGTCGCGACGCGGTCCACCTGAGCTATCTCGGGAACTACGCCCAGCAGCACCGGGGGCAGGAGTCGGCGGGGATCGCGGTGACCGACGGCGTCCGCATCGAGGCGCACATCGGGATGGGGCTGGTCGCGGACGTCTTCACGGCGCACGCGCTCGGCACGCTCGATCGCGTGGGTAGCGACCGGGGGCGGAGCGTTCGCGGGGCGATCGGGCACACGCGGTACTCGACGGCCGGAGGGTCGCTCGCGTGCAACGCCCAGCCGATCGTCGAGAGCTACCACGGCGGGCAGGTGGGGGTCGCGCACAACGGGAACCTGATCAACGGCCCCGCCCTGCGCCACCGCTTCGAGCAGGACGGGCACATTTTTCATACCACCAGCGATACGGAAGTGATCGTGCATCTGCTCGCGACGCCGAGGCAGTCGCGGACGCCGGATCCGCTCGCCGCGACGTTCCGTCGTTTGCAGGGGGCGTACTCGGTGGTGATGCTGTTCCCGGATCGGATCGAGGCGGCGCGGGATCCTTGGGGGTGGCGTCCGCTGGTGCTGGGGGAGATGCCGGACGGTGCGCCGGTGGTGGCGAGCGAGACGGTGGCGTTGGACGTGGTGGGGGCGTCGTTTGTGCGCGAGGTGGAGCCGGGGGAGATCGTGACGCTGTCGGACCACGGGGTTTCGAGCCGCCGGTTCGCGGATCGGGCCGATCGCCTGGCGATGTGCGTGTTCGAGCACGTGTACTTCGCGAGCCCGGCGAGCAACGTGTTCGGCGAGAGCGTGCAGGCGGCGCGTGAGGCGATGGGGGCGAAACTGGCGGGGGAAGCGCCGGTGGAGGCGGACTACGTGATGCCGATGCCGGACTCCGGGCGCAGCGCCGCGAACGGGTACGCCCGGGCGAGCGGGATCCCGTACCGCGAGGGCATCGTCCCGAACCGGTACGTGGGGCGGACGTTCATCAAGCCGACGCAAGAGGAGCGGCGCGCGGCGGTGCGGCTGAAGCTGAACGTGATCCGCGAGCTGGTGCAGGGGCGACGCCTGATCGTGGTCGATGACTCGATCGTGCGCGGGACGACGACGCGCGAGAAGATGATCCAGATCCGCGAGGCCGGGGCGAAGGAGATCCACCTCCGCATCAGCTGCCCGCCGATCCGGCACCCGTGCTACTTCGGCGTGGACTTCGCGCGGCGCGAGGAACTGATCGCCGACCAGCTCGGCGAGGTCGAAGAGATCCGCAAATACCTCGGCGTGGACAGCCTGCACTATCTCTCGCTCGACGGGCTGCTGAGCTGTGTGCAGCGACCCGGCTCGGACTACTGCACGGCGTGCTACAGCGGCGAGTATCGCCTGGACATCCGGCACCCGACGACGGAAGAAGTCGTGGGGTGCGGTCAGGGGGCGATCTTCCCGGATGTGGTGGCGGAGGGGGAGGCGTGATCAAGGCAAGGTGGGGCCAGCACGGCTATGCCTTGTGGCTGATCGATGACCGTGGAACACCTCGCATTACTTTTTTATCCGATGCTCGCCGACTTCGTCGGCTTGGTGCGCCTTATCGATGGCTAGTTATCAGTAGAATTCTATTTTGGTTGATAATACCTATAGGCTTTATTGGTCTGGTCGGCGGAACGGTGGCGGGGCTATTTTTGCCTGATCGCGCACCAGAAGGGCAAGCTGAAGCGTTGCTGATTGGAGGCGGCGTGGTCGGGGGGCTGATCCCGCTTGTTCTCTCCGGTTGGTGGGCGTACCCGCGTGCGTGGCGGATTATGTGTAGTTGGGCGATCGAGCGTGGAAAATGCCCATCTTGTGCAAGAACTCTTCTTGATGTCGTTGTTGATCCGGATGGCTGTTCGGTGTGTCAGCGATGTCATGCTGCATGGCGAGTTCCTGAGCAGATTATTCTTCGTGATGTGTGCTATAGATGCAAATATGATTGCTCGTCGCATTATCCGGATCTGGAAGGCATGCTTACCTGCCCCGAGTGCGGCGAGCGGTGGCGGGTTGCTTCGCGGGAAGCAACTTAGGCAAATATGGGTCAGTACTTTGTGAAGCTTTTCGCCCCGTTGCGCCGAACGCAGCGCGATGATCGCGGGCGGGCTTGCCGTTCTTTGTTTTCGTTTCTCGCTCGCACGAACCAGCGAGCACAGTTGCTCCGCAGCAAGTCGCCGTATTGGAAGCGGATCTCTTTGGTCGGCTACGTCACCAGCTTTTTGTTGGGCAGCGTGGTGTTGGTCTGGGTGTACGCTTTGGAGCAGACGCGCCCGGGCTTTGCGTTTCCGTTGCCTTTCGGAGTGCTGATTCTGCTGGGGTTTGGGCTGTTGATGCTGGCGCCGTGGCACGTGGCGTTCATGATCTGGGGCGATCGCGGGGCGTCGACGTTGCGGGAGCCGGCGCTGCGGCGTGGGATCTGCCCGGTGTGTGCCGAGAGTCTGCTCGAGCGCCCGCCGGAGTCGGACGGGTGCCGCGTGTGCAAGAGTTGCAAGGCGGCGTGGCGGCTGCCGGCGGCGCGTGCGTGGCGCACGCTCTGCGTGTGCGATTACGATTGCGCGGGCGTGCAGCCGGACGCGTACGGTTTTCTGTGCTGCCCCGAGTGTGGCGAGCGTTGGCGGGCTCTGCCGGTCGGGGATGAAAACAAGGAGCGGTCGTGACGATTGACCTCACCCTCGCCCACTCGCCGGACTCGGACGACCTGGTGATGTGGTGGCCGATCGTCGGCATGACCGACGCCGACGGTCACCCCGTGCGCGGCGAGCGTGGGTGCCCGGCGATCGACACCGGCCCCTTCCGCTTCCGGGCGGTCGCGCGTGACGTGGAGGAACTGAACAAGCTGGCGATCGGGCGGGCTTCGGCGGCTGAGCGGTACGACGTGACGGCGATCTCGGCCGGGGCGTACCCGCTCGTGCAGGAGGTGTTCCGCATCACCGCCTGCGGCGGGTCGTTCGGGGAGAACTACGGGCCGAAGGTGGTCGTACGCGAGGGGGACGTCGCGCGCACGCTGGCGGACGTGCTGGACCGGGGCGGGACGATCGCCGTACCGGGCATCAACACGACAGCGTTTCTCGTGCTGCGCCTGCTCGCTCGGGAGGCGCGCCCCGGGCTGGAGATGCTGCACCGGGAGATGCGGTTTGACCGGATCCCGGGCGAGGTCGCGGGAGGGCTGGCGGTCGCGGGGCTGTTGATTCATGAGGCGCAGCTCACGTTCGCGTCGCTGGGGCTGCGGGTGCTGGTGGATCTCGGCGAGGCGTGGCACGGGCTGTATGCGGAGCCGCTGCCGCTGGGGTTGAACGTGGTCCGCCGGGACTTGGACGAGCGGTTTGGCGCGGGCACGGTCGATCGTTTGGCGGAGGTGTTGAACCGGAGTGTGGCGCACGCCGTGCGCGAGCGGGGGGCGTCGCGCGAGTTTCTTCGGATGCGGGCCGGGGACGAGCGCCCGGAATGGCGCGATGATGCGCTGGTGGATCGGTATCTGTCGATGTACGTCAGCCCGCTGACGCTGGACATGGGCGATCGCGGGCGGCGGGCGCTCGAACGGCTGTACCGCCTCGGGAGCGAGGCGGGGCTGACGGTCCCGGTTCGGGGCGTCGACCTGGCGTAGAGCCGGAGGCGGCGCCTGTTCGACGCGGGCGGATCGCTAGCATGCAGGCATGAATCTGCCGGTGCTGACCAACGGGACGGGTCGCGAGGATTCGGCGCCGGGGCGGGGCGCGTTCGATCGTGACGCGATCGCCCGGGAATTGGCGTCGTCGGTGGAGGGCGAGGTTCGATTCGGGCTGCATGATCGGTTGCTGTACGCGACGGACGCATCGATTTATCAGGTGGAGCCGCTGGGCGTGGTGGTGCCGTCGTCGCTGGAGGACGCGGTGCGGGCGGTGCGTTTCTGCGCGGAGCGAGGTTTGCCGATCCTCCCGCGGGGCGGGGGGACGAGCCTCGCGGGGCAGTGCGTCAATCGGGCGGTGGTGCTGGACCTGAGCAGCCGATGCACGGCGTTGCTCGAGCTCGACGAGGGCAAGGGGACGTGCCGCGTCGAGGCGGGGATCACGATCGACGATCTGAACGACCGGCTCGGGGGGACGGGGCTGTTCTTTGCGCCCGATCCTTCGACGTCACGGCAGGCGACGGTCGCGGGGTGCATCGGGAACAACGCGGCCGGGGTGCATTCGGTCCTGTATGGGCGCACGAGCGAGAGCGTGCTGGGGATCGATGCGTGCCTCGCGACGGGCGAGCGGGTGCGGCTCGATCGCGGGGCGGCGCTGCGCGATCCGAACGCGGCACGCCTCACGCAACAGGTCGCCGAGATCGTGCGCGCGCACGCGGGGCTTATCCGTGAACGGTTCCCGAAGACGAAGCGGCGCTCGGCGGGGTATCAGCTCGACGTGATGCTGGATCAGTTGGAAGCCGGCGGCGGCGACCTGGGCGAGATGAACCTCGCGCCGCTGCTCTGCGGCTCCGAGGGCACGCTCGCGGTCACGCTGGGGGCGGAGTTGAAACTGCACCCGGTGCCGCGGCACAAGGGGCTGGCGGTGGTCAGCTTCGCGGAGCTCGACGACGCGATCGCGGCGGTCATGCCCCTGCTGGAAACAGAGCCCGCGGCGGTCGAGCTGCTCGACGACCTGATCGTGGACCTGGCTCGAAAGAACCCGCAGCAGAAGCGGAACGTGGACGTGCTGCCCAAGCCCGAAGGGGGGCGGACGGTGCACGCGGTGCTCTATGTCGAGTATTTCGGCATGGACGAGGAGCAAGTCGCGTCTTCGCTGGAGCGCGTGCGCGGGATGTTCGCGCCGGGGCAGGTGGACGTGCATACGGACGCGCGCACGATGGCGGCGGCGTGGGCGCTGCGGAAGGCGGGAGAGCCGCTGTTGCACGCGATCCCGGGCAGCCGCAAGCCGCTGGGGTTTGTCGAGGACAACGCGGTGCCGCCGGAGCGTTTGCGCGAGTTTGTGCGGGGGTTCCGGGAGATCGTGTCGGGCGCTGGGACGATCGCGAGCTTTTATGCGCACGCGTCGGTCGGCGTGCTGCACGTGCGCCCGCTCTTGGACCTGCGCGACCCGGCGGACGAGGCGAAGATGCACGAGATCGCCGAGCGGGCGGCGGCCTTGGCGAAGAGCCTCGGCGGCGTGATGAGCGGGGAGCACGGGGACGGGCGGGCCCGCGGGCCGCTGGTGGATGACTACTTCGGCCCGGAGCTTGTCGAGGCGTTTCGCCGTGTCAAGGCGGCGTTCGACCCGCAGAACCTGCTGAACCCCGGGAACATCGTGGAGCCGGGGGCGATCGAGTCGATCAGCGCCAACACGCGGGTGCGACCGGGCGGTCGCGAGGTGCGGATCCCCGAGGTTGTGACGTTTTTCGACTACAGCGATCAGACGGATTTTGCGCACGCCGTGGAGATGTGCAACGGCGCGGGCGTCTGCCGTAAGAAGACCGGCGGGGTCATGTGCCCGAGCTACATGGCGACGCTCGACGAGCGTCACTCGACGCGCGGCCGGGGCAACGCGCTGCGCCTGGCGATCAGCGGGCAGATGGGGTTGCACGCTGGCGACGGCTCGCCCAAGGCAAAGTGGGACGACCCCGGCACGATCGAGACGCTGGATTTGTGCCTGAGCTGCAAGGCGTGCAAGAGCGAGTGCCCGAGCAACGTGGACGTGGCTCGGCTGAAAGCCGAGTACACCGCGCAGCGCCACAAGAGCACTGGGCGTGTGCCGCTGCGGGCGCGTGTATTCGGTCACATTCACGCGTTGAACAGGCTCGGGAGCCTGACGCCGCAGGTGGCGAACGCGGCGAACGGGACGCGGCTGGCGAAGTGGGCGGCGCGGGAGCTGCTCGGCGTGGATCAGCGCCGGTCGATCCCGGCGTTCGCGACCTCGCTGCGGAAGAAATGGCCGGGCGAGCCCGCGTTCGGGTTGCCCGCGGATGCGCCGCGGGTGGTGCTGCTGGTCGACACGTTCACGATGCACAATGAGCCGTCGATCGGGCTGGCGGCGAAGCGCCTGCTCGAGGCGTTCGGCTACCGCGTCGAGCCGTTCTGGGGAACCGACTACGGGCGCGCGCTTATCTCGACGGGGCTGCTGCGCGAGGCGATCGACGACGCGGATCGGCTGCTGGATCGCCTTGAACCCTTGATCGACGACGCGACGGTGGCGGGGTTTGTGATGCTGGAGCCGAGCTGTTTGTCGTCCGTGGCGGACGACTGGCTGTTGCTGAAGTGCCGCACGCCGATCGAGCGGCGGCGGGCGCTCGCGTCGCGTTCGTCGCTGGTCGAGCGGTTCCTGGCGGATCGCTGGGAGGTCACGCCGCGTCGCCCGTCGTTCGCGCCGCTGGCGGGCGAGGCGGTGCTGCACGGGCATTGTCATCAGAAGGCGCTGTGGGGCGCGGAGAGCTCGGCGAAGCTCTTGCGTCTGGCGTTCGGGGAGAGCCGCGTGCGCTCGCTGGACACGACCTGCTGCGGCATGGCGGGGAGTTTTGGGTATGCCGCAAGCCGTTACGAGCTTTCGATGCGGATCGGGGAGCTCGGGCTGTTTCCGAGCGTACGCGAAGCGGCGCGAGGGGACGTGATCGTCGCGCCCGGCACGAGCTGCCGGCATCAGATCGCGGACGGGACAGGACGGGCGGCGGTGCATCCGGTGGAACTGTTGGCGCGGCGGATCGAACCGGGGTGAGTGATGCGGCAGCCGCACGGGGTTAAAAAGCGTGTGTGGCTCTGGTACCTCGTCGGCATCGTTGCCGCCGTTGTGTTGTGGCCTGCGGTAGAGGAAGGCGCTAACTGGTGGCGGAATACTTTTCGGGCGATCGCGACGCCCTCGTACCCATACGCAAGCACTTATCTTCTGTTGTGGATTGATGAGAGCGGCCAATCATCATGGCTCGAAGGTCAAAACGATTCTCGATTGTGGGATGTAAACGGGCGGCCAGCCATCTCGCCCATGGAGCATGACACGGTGCTCTGCAACGTGTTCATCCGGTTGCGATCATGGTCGAGAGGGTGGTTTCATCGTGAACAGCAGTCTGTTTCGATATCACCGATAATGTGGTTTGACTCGCGCCGTCGTGACTGGCACTATCTTGCCGATCTGCAGTACGATCCGACACGATCCCCCTACCGTGAAGCGAGCGCGTGGCGGGGAGAGATCTGGGAGTACGCGCAGCGCCACAACGTTCGCCCCCTGCCCGAGGCTAGGGAAACGCGTGAGGCGCTGCTCAGCGGTTCAGCTACGCAAGTTTTCTTAGGTCGGATGCATCGCCGCGTGCGATGGGAGCTGGTGCCGGCTGTTGTCGCGGCCGGGCTCGTCGTTGGCACGTTGGGCGCGGTGTTGTCGGATCCGCGGACGATTCTCTGGGTGAATCGTCGGATCCTTCGGCGTCACAAGAACGGTTGCTGCGTGAGGTGCGGCTATCGGCTTGGGGGCTTGCCCGCTGGCTCGCCGTGTCCGGAGTGCGGTGGGGCAGATCGAACCGGGGTGAGTGATGCGTGAGAAAGTTTGTCAAGCACGCAAGATATTCGTTTGGGGCTTCGGCGGGATGCTGGCCGCGGTGCTGTTCTGGACTTTCGTTTCACGAGCGGGTGAGCGGTTGGATGTGTTTAAAGCGAAGGCGAGTGGTCCGGGTGCTGTATATGACTCCGCGATCTTGATTTTCATCCATGACGGAAATTGGACGAGTTGGATCGAGTATGCGACGGAAGGCTGGGATCTCATTCGGCCGCCCGATGTCCCGGAGCCGGATCAAGACGCCCTGTACTGCTATGTCAGTCACGGCAACCGCACCCATGCTCGGGGATGGTTCACGCTTCGTTACCGTCATATGTCGACAATGCCCGTGTGGTGGTATTCGAAAGATACGGGAAGGTGGATCTCGCTGATTTCTTCGGCGTACAACCCGTCGTTACTGCCAACCGATGAGCATCTTCGGCTTTGGGTGGGTGCGGTGGACCGGCATGCCGGGAGATATGCGCTCCAACGGCCTGAGCGGGATTGGTCCGAGATTTCGTCGCGGATGGTTTCGATGGCCGGGCCGCGGTACGCTGATCAGGTGGGCGTTCGTTTCCGACGCGAGCTGTTGTTGCCGGTGCTTACAACGGGTGCGTTGCTTGGGATTCTTGCTCCGATCGCAGCGAGCTACTGCGTCCGTGGTGGGCGATGGATGAGGGCCCGACTCGTGCCGCGGGGCTGCTGCGCTGCGTGCGGCTACCGGCTTGCGGGGTTGCCGGCTGGCGTGCCGTGTCCGGAGTGCGGGGAGGCGCAAAGGGATCGGCTGAGGTGTTAGGAGGTTCTATACATTTTGAGTCGGGGAGCGTTGGAGCAACGGGCGGGACGCCCGTTCCACGAGGGTGAGAAGATTAGGAGAGGCGTTTACGCCTCGGACCGCTCTTCGATCACGTTGCCCAGGTCGTCGTAGACGTAAAGCGTGCCGGGTTGCTCGGCTTTGCAGGCTTTGTGGGTGCCGTCGCAGAAGGGGAAGTTTTTGGTCAGCCCGCACCCGCAGATGAAGATGGGTTTGTCCTGCGGCTCGATCTTGATGGGGCCGGTGCCCTCGGCTCGGATGAGTCTGGCCATCGTCGGGCTCCTTCTGCTGGCTCGATGTTTGAGCGGTGACGCGCGGGTGCGGGTCAGGCGGGGCTGTCGACGGTGTCGAGGATCTCGGCGAGGAGCTTCTCGGCGGCGGCGGCCGCGCCGGGCGTGCCGAACTCGTGCCCGCCGCCGGCGGGGATCACGCGGTGTGCGCACACGGCGGCGACGTTGCTCGTGACGTCCTCCGGCACGGCGTAATCGCGTCCGCTTAAGAACGCCGTGGCGCGGGCGGCCTGGGCGAGGGCGAGCGAGCCGCGGGGGCTGAGCCCGAGGCGGAGCTCCGGCGCTCCACGCGTCGCGGTCGCGAAACGCACGATGTAGGCGAGGATCGCGTCGTCTGTGCGGACGTCGTCGACGGCCGACTGGAGCGTGATCAGGTCGTCGCGGTGGAGCACGGGCTCGAGATCGGGCAGGGCGCGGAGCCCGGGACGCTCGCGGAGGACGCGGAGTTCGTCGTCCTGGTTCGGGTAGCCGATGGTGGTGCGCATCAGGAAGCGGTCGAGTTGGTTTTCGGGGAGGGGGTAGGTGCCCTCGAACTCGGCGGGGTTCTGCGTCGCGATAAGCATGAAGGGCGGTTCGAGGGGGATGACGGTGCCGTCGATGGAGACGGACGCTTCGCTCATCGCTTCGAGGAGGGCGGACTGCGTGCGCGGGGTCGTGCGGTTGATCTCGTCGGCGAGGACGATGTTGGCGAAGATGGGGCCGCGTTTGAGCTTGAATTCGCCGGTCTCGCGGTCGTAGACGCTGACGCCGAGGACGTCGGAGGGGAGCAGGTCGGGCGTGAGCTGGATGCGTGTGAAGTCGCACTCGACGGATCGGGCGATGGCGTGGGCGAGGACGGTCTTGCCGACGCCGGGGACGTCCTCGATGAGCAGGTGCCCGCGGGCGAGGAGGCAGGCGACGACGCGGTCGACGGCCTCGGGATGCCCGACGAACACGCGGGTGATGTTGTCTCGCAGTCGTCGGACGGCGTCGCGCATGGCGTCGGGGCTCCGGTCGCTGCGGCTCTGGGTGGTGGGGGCTGTGGTCATCAGGACGGGTGTTCGCAGAAATCGGTCTGCGGGTTCGATCAGCGCCCGCGCGTATTTGGGAATTGGCAGGGCGTCATCGCCCGGGCCAGTATACCGGGCCTCCGCGGAAGGGTCGGCCTCTCGGGGGTGCGTCGCGGACGCGCCGGGTGGGAGATCTGCTACCGTGTGCGGCCCCTCGCGGGCGGATGTTCAAGCCCGCGCGGGGGAGGAGTGCACGCCTGGAGAGTCGCGGCCAGGAACCGAGCGCCCCGGAGCCGTCGCCGCCATTGGATGGTGACGCGGCTATCGCGCGCGCCCCGGGCGGGGAACGCCTCGAGCGGACGCTGCGCGAGCGGTTTACGTGCGCACGATGCCGGTACGACCTCGGGGGGCTGAGCATCCGGGACGTCTGCCCGGAGTGCGGGCTCCCGATCCGCGCGACGCTGCTGGCGGTGGTCGACCCGGCGGCGAAGGAGTTCCGCCCGCTCCGGTACCCGCGGGTGATCGCGTCGGGGCTGCTGCTCTGGTCGGGGGGCGCGCTCGTGTCGGCGTTGTGCGTGTGGGCGGTGCGCGGGATGGAAGTCCTGCGGACCCAGCACGGCGTGGCGATCGATCCATGGGGCGCGTCGGTCGGGGCGGTGCTGGCGCTGCTCCTGAGCGGGATCGGCGCGCTGGTGCTGATCCACCCGCACGCGGGGCTGCCGCGGTGGCATCGGTTGATGGCGGTGCTCGGCGTGTCGTGTTACGTGCCGATGGTGTGGTTGATGGCGCAGATCCTGCTGGTCGGGGATCGCGGGTTGCCCGCGGCTTTTTTTGCCGCGGGCGGGATGCCGTTGGACCGGGTGGTGGGGCGACTGGGCTTTGGGGTGGCGGCGATCGGGGCGGTGCTGGCGTTGCGTCTGCACGCGCAGGCGCTGGCCGCCCGATCCCTGTTGCTCCGATCCGGACGGGTGGGGCGTCAGACGATGCTGGCGGTGGGCGGTGCGTTCGGTGTCGCGTGGCTTGGGGACGTGGCGCACCTGGTGGGGCGCGTGGGGGGCTTGGGGCCGGGGGCGGAAGACTTTGCGGGGGCGGCGGGCACGGTGCTGATCGTCAGCGGGTCGATGCTGGTGACGCTCGGGCTGGCGGGTGTGGCGCTGGATACGGTTCGCCTGTTCCCGGCGTTGGTCCGCCCGCCGCTGTCGTTGGCGGACGTGACCGAGCGGCCTTCGGGGTGAAATCGGTCGCGGGTGAACGGCAAGAAGGCGACGGCTGAAGGTGTGGCGACGATGACCCAACCCGAGCGGGATCGGTTTGATGAGTTGCTGGAGGGCGTGCTGAGCAACCTGCCCGAGCGGGTCGCGGCGGTCTTGGAGGAGATGCCGCTGATCGTGGAGGACCGCCCCTCGCCGGCGGTCTGCCGGGATCTGGGGATCGAGGACCCGGAGGGTGAGGAGGCGTTGGACCTGTGCGGGCTGCACACGGGGCGGGCGAACACGGAGCGGACGGTGGAGGCGAGCGGTGAGGTGCCCGGGGATATCCGCGTCTTCCGGGAAGGTGTGATCCGGATGGCCGGGGGGTGGCGGGCCCGGGGTGACGGGACGTTCAGCAACGAGGCGAAGGTGCGGGAGGAGATCCGGATCACGGTCCTGCACGAGATCGGGCACCAGTTCGGGCTGGACGAGGATGATCTGGCGGACCTGGGGTACGACTGAGCGCGGGTGGGCGCACGCGGGATGCAGCGTCGGGGATGCGGGGTTGGTACACATGGCGTGCGCCGGCAAGGGCGCGTCGAGGGGCGGAACGGGTCGGTTTCGGAACGTTTTGGAAAGGAACTGAGCGATGCGTCAGTGGATCGCGGTATCGGCGGCTTTGGTGGCGGGGTGCGGGCAGGCGGTCGCGATGGCGAACGGGCCGGCCCGGGTCGCGATGCTGGAGATCTCCGGCACGCCGACGGGGCAGCCGAGCCCGTTCACGTGGCTCTTCGGCGACGGCGAGCCGACCCTGCGGGATTACGTCACAGCCGTCCGATCGGCCGCGAGCAACCAGGAACTGGACGCGATCGTGGTGCGTCTGAAAGACGCGGCGTTGAGCACGGCGCAGATCCACGAGATCGGCAGCGCTCTCAACCATGCCCGGGAGCAAGGCAAACGCGTCGTGCTTTTTGCCGAGAACTACGGCGGTGCGGAGCTCCTGCTCGGGGCGCACGCGGACGAGCGTCTGATCCAGCGCGGGGGCGGCGTCTTCTTCCCGGGCGTGCTGATGGAGGAGATGTACCTCGCCGACATGCTCGAGTGGGCGGGCGTCAAGGCGCAGCTCGTGCAGGTGGGTGATTACAAGGGCGCCAATGAGACGATGACCCGGACCGCGCCGAGCCGCGCGTGGGACGACAACATCACCAACCTGCTCGACGGGATCTACGGCAACCTGACGACCACGCTCGGGCGCGGGATGGGCATGACCCAGGACCAGGTCGAGGCGGCGCTGGGCCAGATCTGGTTCGCGGACGGCTCGACCGGCATCCAGGCCGGCGTGCTCGACGCGGAGGTCGACCTGCCCGTGCTCACCGAGTGGCTGGAATCGCGGATGGAGGCGTCGGAGATCCGCTGGTCGGATCTGGAGGTCGGGAGCGACGGGCCTTCGGTGGACACGTCGAACCCGTTCGCGATTTTCCAGATGCTCAGCCGCACGCCCTCGCACACGCCGAAGCGTGAGACGATCGCGATCGTCCACGTCGAGGGCGCGATCATGGACGGGGATTCGTCGGCGGGCTCGATGTTCGGCGGCGCGACGGCGGGGAGCCGCACGCTCCGGAACGCGCTCGAAACCGTGCTCGCTGAGGACAAGATCAAGGGCGTGATCGTCCGGATCGACTCGCCCGGCGGTTCGGCGATCGCGAGCGAGGTCATCTGGCAGGGGCTCGAGCGGGTGAAGAGCGAGAAGCCCGTGTGGGTGAGCATCGGCGACATGGCCGCGAGCGGCGGGTACTACATCGCCGTCGGCGGGGACAAGATCTACGCGAACCCTTCGAGCATCGTGGGCTCGATCGGGGTGGTGGGCGGGAAGTACGCGGTCGGCGACTTGTACGACAAGCTGAAGATCAACGTCGTGACGCGCAGCCGCGGCCCGATGGCGGAGATGTTCGCCTCGAACCAGCCGTGGGACGAGCGTCAGCAGGCGTTGATCCGTGAGAAGATGGCCGAGACGTACGACCTGTTCGCAAGCCGCGTGAGCATGGGTCGCCCGAGCATCGACCTTGCCAAGACGGCCGAGGGCCGCCTGTTCGTGGGCACCCAAGCGATCGAGCTCGGGATGGTCGACGCGATCGGCGGGCTGGAAGACGCGATCTCGGACCTGGCGGGTGATCTCGGGCTGGCGCGGTACGACGTGATGCACTACCCGGGGCCGAAGAGCTTTGATGAGTTCCTGAAGCAGGTCACCCGCGGCTTCGGCGCGAGTGGGCCGGGGGTGGGCGTGCAGGTGAACGGGCTCGAAGTGATCGGCTCGGCTTTGCGCGAGACGCTCGGCGAGCCGCGGTGGGTCCAGATCCGCGACGCGCTGCAGGGCGCGATGATCCTGCGCGACGAGCCGGTGATCCTGATGAACCCGCGGGCCCTGATCTTCCGCTGATGCCCGATAGCACGGCGAGGCGGGCGGAACACGCCCCTGCGTCGTGGCCGAAATAAAACGGCCCGCGTCCGACGACGGACGCGGGCCTGTTTTTTCTTATCGTGCAATGTGCAGAGCGAGCCGGAACGGCGTCAGATCTCCATGACCTGCTTGGACTTCTTGTCCACGGATTCGGTGACCTGGCCCTCGTACTTTTTGACCAGTTCCTGGATCTCGTCTTTCAGCACGGTGATCTCGTCTTCGGAGATCTTGGCGTCCTTGGCGAGCTGGTCGGCGTGCTTGTTCGCGTCGCGGCGGGCGTTGCGGATGACGACCTTTTGCTCCTCGCCCATCTTCTTGACCTGGGCGGCGAGCTGCTGGCGCCGATCCTTGCTGAGCGGGGGGATGTTCAGGCGGATCTGCTTGCCGTCGATCTGCGGGTTGAGCCCCAGCCCCGACGCCTCGATCGCCTTCTTGATCTCGCCGATCGCGGCGGCGTCGAATGGCTTGATCAGGAGCTGCGTCGCCTCGGGGACGCTGACCTGGGCGAGGCTCTTGAGGTCAGTCATGGAGCCGTAGTACTCGACCTTGACGTACTCGACGAGCGCGGGGGAGGCCCGCCCGGTGCGGATGCCGGCGAACTCCTGGCCCAGGTAATCGATCGCCTTGTTCATCTGGGCTTCGGCTTCGGAGAGGATCTGGTCGGGTGTCATGTGGTGTTCCTCGTTGCCCGGCCGTGCCGGGGCGGGGTCTGGCGGATCGGAGATGCAGGGATTATTGACCCGTGCCGGGCCGCGGGTCGGGCGGCGCGTTCAGGATCGGTTGTCGACGAGGGTGCCGATGTCCTCCCCGGCGATGACGCGCCGGATGTTGCCGCGGGTCTTGAAGTCGAAGACGAGGACGGGCACCTTGTGCTCCTGGCACATCGCGAGGGCGGTGGTGTCCATGACGCCGAGGCGTTTGTTGATGGCTTCGGTGAAGCCGAGGTGGTCGTAGCGGGTGGCGGTGGGGTCCTTCTTCGGGTCGGCGGTGTAGACGCCGTCGACCTTGGTCGCTTTGAGCAGGACGTCGCACTCGAGCTCGCGGGCTCGGAGGGCGGCGGAGGTGTCGGTGGTGAAGAAGGGGTTGCCGGTGCCCGCGCCGAGGATGACAACGCGCCCTTTTTCCAGGTGGCTGATGGCTCGGAGTCGGATGAATGGTTCGGCGACGGCGCTGATGTCGATCGCGGTCATCGCCCGGCTGTCGACGCCGAGGGTGGTGAGTTTTTCGCGGAGGGCGAGGGCGTTGATGACGGTGCCGAGCATGCCCATGTAGTCGGCGGTCGCCTGCTCGATGTGCCCGGCTTTGGCGAGCTCGGCCCCGCGGATGATGTTCCCCCCGCCGCAGACGATTGCAATCTGCACGCCGACCTCGGTCGCGGAGCGGACCTCCTCAGCGATCAGGGCGAGCTCGTCGGCGTCGATCCCGAAGCCCCCGGGCTTGCAGAACGCCTCGCCGCTGAGCTTGAGAAGGACGCGCCGGAACGTCGGGCGTTTGCTGGATTGATTGGGTTCTGAATGGGTCATGGCGCGGTCTCCGGCGGCGGCGACAGGAGCCGCGCGTGGGAACGATTTGGGGATGGAACCGGCGAGGGGCTCGTGCGTCGGACAGGGTGGGGCCGCCGGAGGTGGCCTGTCGCGCATTCAACGGCCCGTCCTTTGGATCGTCAAGCGAGCGCGAAGGTGAAGCGGGGCGATGCCCGCGCGCCGAGCCCTGCCGGAGAACGTGCGAACCGGGCATGCCCGGGTGCGAAGCGGAACGAGAGTGTGTCGGGGCTGCGTCCGATAGACTCTGGCAGGGGGACGCGTCCGAAGCGACCCAAAGGGCACGGGACGCCCATTGAACCCCCCACGATGCGGGCCGGAAGGATCCGAACCGATGGCGACAGGCCAGCATTCCACGCCTGTATCCCCCGACGCCGGGCGGGGGGTGTCGGAGCCCGCCGAGCGGGTGGGCCCGGTTCTGGCGGAGTCCTTCGGCGTGCGCATGACACGGCTCGCCAAGCGGGCGACGTTGGCCGGGCTCGGGATCTCCCTGCTGGCGCACCTGGTGCTGATGCTGGTCGCCGGGCTCTGGGTCTTCCAGCGGGTGGACGGGAGCCTCGGGGGGACGCCGGGGCTGGATGAGGTTGATTTTGCGGTTATGACGGATGCGGAGCTGCAGCAGCTCCGCTCGTCGTCTTTGCCCAGCACGGCCCCGCCCATGCCCGACCTGCTCGACCGGGAGACCGTCGAAGTCGAGCTGATGGACGTCGCGCCGGAGGCGCTCAGCGGGCTCTCGCCGGAACTGGGCGAGCTGAGCATGGACGAGGGCGCTGGAGATATCGCCGGCGGCCTCGGGGCAGGGGGCCTTGCTGGGGATGGTGGGACGGCGAGCTTTTTCGGCGTCGAGGCGGTCGGACGACGCTTTGTATTTATTGTGGACCGCTCGGGCTCGATGAACATCGCGGGGCGTTGGCCGACGCTGCAGGAACAGCTCCTGGAGGCGATCAACGGGCTCTCTGCGAATGCGCAGTTCTACGTCGTGTTGTTCAGTTCCGATGCGATGGCGATGGGCGGGCGGACGGGTTGGACCGACGCGACCGGCTCGGGCAAGAGCTGGGGGCGTCGCGAAGTGGCGAACCTGCCGCCGCCATCGGGGGGAACGGTGCCCGTGCCGGGGTTCGAGCTTGCGATGCGTGTCCGCCCGCGTCCGGACGCGATCTACTTCATGACCGACGGGGAGTTCGCGGAGTCGCAGGCGTACGAGATCGTCCGGATGGTGGAAGAGCTGCGGATCCCGGTGCATTGCATCACGTTCGCGAGTGACGAGGGTCGGGCGCAGATGGAGATGATCGCGCGGGCGACGGGCGGGTCGTACACGCATGTCCCGGGGCGGGTGCCGTGAGGCGCGTCTGGGTCTGGCCTTTGTCGTTGGCATTGTGGCTCACGCCGATGGCGTGGGGGGTGGGGGTGCATGCGCCGGACGGTGCAGACGCCACGGAAAATGGGGACCTGGTCGATGGTGAGTCGAGCGTGGTCGAACTCCGGGGTGGTGATCAGCGGCTCGAGGGCGAGATCGTGGAGCTGGGGGCCGAGGGTGTCCGTCTCCGCACGCTGCAGCAGGAATCCTGGATCAGTTGGGACCGTGTGCGCCGGGTTCGGGGGGCGCGGGCGTCCGAGGCCGAGGCCTTCGAGGAGGTGGCGGAATTGGCGTGGCGTGCGCAGACGCGCCTGTCGCGTGGGGACGCGCCGGCGGCCGAGCCGTTGTTCGAGGCGCTGTTCGAGACGTACGCCGGGGGCACAGGCCCGACCTCGCGCGTCATCGCCGAGGGATTGCTCCGCTGCCGCTTGCGTCGGAACGCCTACGCGTCGGCGGTGGAGGCGTGGGTGGCGGCTCAGCTCGCGGGCGCGACGGGTCTGGATCCCTCGGCCGTCGGGCTGCAGGGCGAGGGGGCGTCGGTCCGCCTGGTGCCGGCGTTGCCTCCGATCTGGAGCGATGCGCCGAGCGTGCGCCCGCTGGCGAGCGGTCGCCTGCGTGTCGGGGCGATGTGGGGCGAGGACAGCAACGACGATGCCGGGGCTCGCTCCCGCCCGCCCGGGGGTGAAACCACACTCGCGCTGGCGTCATGGTACCGGGCGGCGGCGGCGTTCGAAGCGGGGCTCCCCATCGACGATGCCTCGCTGGAACGAGCGCGCGCTTCGACGGATCACGAGGTCGTCTTTGTGCGCGCGATCGTGGAGTCGCGCATCGGGGAGGGGCACGTCCGGGCCGCGGCTCGGGCGCTGCTTGAGGTGTACGTCGAGGCGGGGTTGCCGCGATGGGGCGAGGCGTGGGCCATGGCGGCGATCGGTCGCTCGTTGCTGCTCGAAGACGACGAAGAAAGCCGATTGCTGGGCGTGGCGATGCTGATGCACCTGCCCTCGCGTTTGCGAGAGGCGCAGCCGTACCTCGCCGGCGTAGCGCTCGCGGAGTCGGCCGGGGCGTTGGATGCGATGGGTTTGGGCCCCGAGGCCGACCGTGTGCGTGGGGAGTTTCGGCGGCAGTTTCCGGGGCATCCGATGCTCGGATCAGGGCAGGGCGCGTCTCGTGGTGCCGTACGCGGGCGCGGGGCGTCCGAAGGAGCCGACTGAATGGCAGATTCGTTCCATACTATCGCGGCGGGCGCCGGCAACGCGGGGTCCATGTCGCTGCTGGACTACATCCTCGCGGGGCGCGAGATCGGGCTGGTGATCATCCTGCTCTCGTTCGTTGCGCTGGGGCTGGTGATCGCGGCGTTGATCCGCTTGCGGCTGGCGCGGCTGGCGCCGCCGGAGACGATCGATGAGCTCGATCGGATGCTGCGCGGCGGAGAGATCGGGCGGGCGGTGGAGCTGTGCAACAGCACGGAGCACGATTCGTTTCTGACGCGGACGTTCGGGCCGGCGCTGGTGCGGTGTTCGCGCTCGCCGTTTGGGTTTCTGGAGTTGAAGAGCGCGCTGGAAGAATCCGGGCAGCAGGAAGTCGGGCGTCTGCAGCGCTGGACGGACTACCTCGGCTTGATCGCGACGGTGGCGCCGATGCTCGGCCTGCTTGGCACCGTGTTCGGGATCCTGGTCGCCTTCGACGCGATCAGCCAGACCGAGGGCGTGCCGCGTCCGGGCGAGCTCGCGGGGGGGATCAGCCAGGCGCTGGTGACGACGGTGATGGGCCTGATCGTCGCGATCCCGACGACGTTCGCGTACACGTATCTCCGGAACCGCATCGACGACCTGGCGCAGGACGTGGCCCGGATCTGTGAGGAGCTCGCGGTGCACCTGGAGCAGGGCAACGGGAGCCCCGCGCCCGGCTCGTCGAGCGGTCGCCCGAGGCCGCGGCCCGCGCCGGTCGAGGGAGCCAGGGCGTGAATTTCGTGCGGGCTGGGGAGCGCCGGACGGGTCGGTTCAACATGACGCCGATGATCGATGTCGTGTTCCAGCTCATTATATTCTTTATGTATACGTCGACGTTCGCGAGCATGGTGCGCACGCCGGTGGACTTGCCGAAGCAGCAGGGTGAGCGCGAGCTGAGCCGCGAGAGCTCGCCGATCGTGGTGGACGTGACGCACGAGGGGCGGATCCTTGTCGCGGGGCTGGCGAGCGACCTGGAGGGGCTTCGGAAGATCGTGCAGGCGGAGGCTGAGGAGCGCTTCGGCGGCGACGCCGGGCAGGTCAAGGTGCTGGTCCGGGCCGATCGCGGAGCGCAGGCTCGGCACGTGAACGTCGTCGTGCGCACGCTCACGAGCGCGGGTGTGCGACGGTGGACGACCGGCTCGGAAAGCCTGGGCGACGGGGGGGCGGGCTGATGCGATTCCGCCCGAAGCACAGGTCGGTTGGCATCGCGTCGGACCTGCCGATGACGAGCATGATCGATGTTGTTTTTCTGCTCCTGATTTACTTTATGATCACGGCGACGTTCGTGCGCGAGCGAGAGCTGCGGTCGACGCTGGACTCGGTGCGCGAGGGCTCGGGACGCGCGGCGGACCTGGCGCCGCAGGTCGTGGAAGTCGAACTCCGCGACGGGCGTTCTTCGTACCGGATCGGGGCGCGGATCATGCGGACGCAGGAGGAGCTGGCGGCGGTGCTGGCGGAGCTTCCGAAAGAAGGCGGCGTGTTCGTGCGCGTGCACGGGGACGCGCCGTGGGGGGCGGCGGCCGGCGCGCTGCAGGCCGCGCAGGACGCGGGCTTTTTGAGGCGGACGTATGTTCCTGCGGACTGAGACATCCCGTCATTGGCGGGTGCTTGCCGGCTTGGCGCTGTGCGCGAGCGGCGTGGCGGTGTGCGCACAGAGCGAGCCGCCGGGCTCCATACCGGGTGGCGAAGCGACGGTCGACGCGTATCTGGTCTCGCTGGACCTCGAACCGGTGCGTGCGGCGATGCTACGCCATCGCCTGGACCGCGCGCCCGAGGCGGAGCAACTCCGCCTGGCTGAGGAACTCGGTTCGATTTATGCGGGGATGCTCGAGCGGGCGTCGACAAGCGAGGAGCGTCTTCGTGTCGAGTCGCTCGCGAACGAACTGATGCGTCGGTTCCCCGGCGCGGAGACGAGCGAGCTCCGGATCAACTTGCAGCGTGTGCAGTACGCCGCGGCCGAGCGATTCGCGGAGATGCATCGCCTGCGGATGGCGTCCCCGGCGGAACTTGCTGAAGCCGAGCGGATCCTGCGCCGGAGCGTGCCGATCTTTCGCGAGGTCGCGATGGCGGCGCACCGGCGTGTCGAGGTTTACGAGCGTCGTGATGCGCGCACGGAGCTGACCGAAGACATGCGGGCGGCGCTCGATGAGTCGCGACGCATCCGCTCGCTCGCGATGTATTACCTGGGATGGAGCCGGTATTACCTGGCGTACCTGACCGGGGACCGGAGCGGGGCGGGCGAGGCGGTCGACGCGTTCGGGTGGCTGCTCAACGCGCCCGGCGGGCGGGGCGCGACGCTGGACAGGCTCCCGCAGGGCATGACGCGGTACGAGCACGTCGCTCGGGCAGCGGTGGGCGTGGCGTTGTGCGAGTCGCTCCGGGGTCAGGATGTGACGGCGGTGCGTTGGCTGGACGCTTTGGGGTCAGGCGCGGAGACGCCGAAGGGCGTGCGTGACGCCTTGACGGCTCGCCGCATCGCGGTGCTGAGCGCGGGTGGGCGGTGGTACGACCTCAAAACGCTCGTGGATCGACTCCCGCCGCGTTCGGACGGCTTCCGCCTCACCGTGCCGGAGGCACGCCTGCTGGCGGTGTCGGCATTTGAGGGGCTGAGCTCGCTCACGAATGCGAGCCGTGGCGACGAGGTGCTCGTCGAGGCGATCGGGCAGGTCGGGCTCGGTGAGTTGGTCCGCCGCGGCGAGGTTTCGCACGTGCTGGACATGGTGGAGCAGTACGGCGCAGCGTTGATCGGCGAAGAGGGGTTCGTGGTGCGGTTTGTGACCGGGCTCCAGGCGTACGAGCGCGCGCGAGAGACGCACGCCGAGACGGGCGAACGCGTGAGCGAGCCGACGACCTCTGCGGACGTGGCTCGAGCCTTCCTGCTCGCGTCCCGCGCGTTCGGTGAAGCGCTCGGCTCGGAGGACGCGGACCTGTTCCCGGCGCAGCGTGCCGAGTGCAGGCGCTTGCGAGGGCTGAGCCTGTATTTTGCCGGCGAACTCCGCGAGGCGGCCCGCCTTCTGGCCGCAGCGGCATCGGATACGAGCGCCGACGAGACCGACGCCCAGCGGGAGGAGGCGCTCTGGTTTGCGATCGTGGCGTTGGACCGGGCGATTCGTGGGGGGGATCGTGGCGTGACGCCCGAGCGGGATCGGCTCGCGACGCTGTACCTGGCGTCGTTCCCCGGGACGGAGCGGGCCGCTCGCCTGTTGATCGGCGCTCCGGGGGACCGTGTGGATCCGCAGCGTGCGGTCGAGGTGTTGCTTTCGATCTCGCCTTCCTCCGAGGTGTACGAAGCCGCCCGTCGTCGCGCGTCGCAGCTCCTGTATCGCCTGTACCGCGAGAGTTCGGGAACGACCAGGACGTACGCGGCTTCCCGCTTCATCGACGTGGGGGCCGAGGTCTTCGCCGCCGACCGGCGCACGGCGGAGGCCTCGCGCGACGAGAGTGTTTCAGCCCGTGCGGCACGGGACGCGGTGCAGGTCGGGCGCCAGTTGTTGGACGTGCTGCTAGGCACGGAGGCGAGCGATGCGCTGCGGGCCGAGGAAGTTTTGGAGGCCATGCGCGAGATCGGGCGTCTGCACGGCGCGGGCGTTCGGGAATTGGAGCCGGAACTCGCGTACCGGGCGCTCCAAGCAAGCGTGCTGCGTGACCAAGCGAGCCTGATCCGCGAGCGGACGCGGGCGCTCCGTGACCTGGGCGGCGTGTTCGCCGCCGCGGGCGACCGCTTGCTTTATAACCGTGCGGCGGCACGCGCCAGTGCGTCGCCCGACGACGCGGGCGTGCTGCGTGAGCTTGTCGAGTCCGGCGTGCGGATCGCCGAGGAACTGCGCCGCGGGCCCGAGGGGCTGCGGGATCCTTCGGCGCTGGGCGTGCACGACCGCGTGGCAGATGCGGCGGCCCGGCTGTGGGCGATCGAGGGTGATGAGGCGGCAAGGGACATCGCGATTGCTCTGGATCGGCGCGCGATCGAAGCAGGGCAAGCCACGGTGCGGATGCTGCGTCGATCGGGCGAGCTGCGCGAGGCCGCCGGTGATCCGGGCGGGGCGCTTGATGCGTGGCGGATGCTGATGTCGGGCGCAACACCGGGCGAAGACCTCTGGTTCGAAGCGCGGTATGAGTCTTTGCGCCTCCTGCTCGCGGTGGATCCGGAGCGGGGGCAGGCGGTGCTCCAGCAGCACCGCGTGCTGCACCCCGAGTGGGGCCCGGAGCCGTGGGGGGAGCGGATCCGCCTGCTGCACGAGCGAGCGGTTGGACCCGTGGTGGAAGAGGGGGCCGGGCGATGACGCGCGCGACGGTCTCACCGGTGCAGCGGTTTCTCGGCGAATCGGAAGCGCGCGGCGGCGCGCTCGCGCTGCTCGGGCTGGACGTCTCGTCGGTCGATGAGCGGAGCGTGCTGCGCGCATTGAACGTTCAGTTGGCGAGAGTCTCCTCGCACGCCGAGCGCGACACGCCCGCGGCCGACGAGGTGCGTCTGGCGTTGCACGCGGCCGCGGCGCAGCTCCTGGACCCCGCGGTGCGTGCGATCGTGATCGCGCGGGCCCGCGGGCAGCGCACGCCGGAGACCATCGCGCCCCGCCCCGCTCGTCTCGCATCGCCAAAAGACGAGCCCGTGTCCCATGGTGCCGTGCGCGCGTTCGAGCACGACGCGCTGCGTCTCCTCGCGAGGCACGGCGGCTGGGGCGCGGGCTCCATGCGACAACTCGCCCAGTTCGCGCACGCCCGCGGCATGCCCGCGGAGCAACTCGTCGAACGCCTGCATGCCATGCTCCGCGGCGGTGGGGCTCAGAACATCTTTGACAACGGAGGCGTGAGTACGGCCTCTCCGCCTGCCGGGACGGGCGATGCGCCGTCGGGCCGTTCGGCGCTCAGCACGGCACCGCGTCAGGAAAGCCCGGTGCTCGCGAGCGTGCGCTCGGAAGCCGCGATGGACGTGCGGACCGCCCGCACGGTCCGGCTCGCAGCGTTCCTGCTGATCGGGTTGATCGGCGTGCTGCTGCTCGCGTATGCCGGCGTGATGGTGACAAGAACGCCCGCGCCCGGGGGCGGCGGCGCGGCGAATCCGCCCGTGGCGTCCGCTGGAAGTGGTGCGGCTATCGCGACGGACGCCGCTGCACCGGCGGGCCCCGAGCCCGGTCGGGATCGCAGCTTGCAGGATGCGGTGGTGCGCACGCGCGAGGGCGGCGTTTCTGCGTCCGAGAACGCTCGCGAGAGGCGGCAGCCGGAGGCCGTCGACATGGCACGGCTCGTGCGCGACATCCGGGCCACGGTCGCGATGCTTGATGATGACCCCGGGCAGGCGACGGATCGCTTTACTTTGCTGGTGCGGGCCTTATCCCGCGGCTGGACCACGCTTGCCCCCGTGGAGCGTGCGGCGGCGCACGACGCGGTCGTCGAGTTTCTCTACCGCGCAGGCGAGCACCCGCACGCGGTCGCTGGCGCGACGCGCGCGGTCGCGTCGCCGGCCGCGGTTTACGCGGCATCGTCGGAAGCGCCCGCGGCGGGTGAGGTGCCCGCGGTGGTCTGGTCAGTCGGGATGCTCGCGCGCCTGAGCCGCGAACGAGATCTTCCCGCCCGCGCCCGCTCGGAGATCGAAGCAACGCTCGCCGGCGCGCTCGGGGAGCGAGGACTGACCGGTGATCGCGTGTTCGACGACGCGGCCCACGATGCGCTCCGATCGGTCGCATTGCGCCTGGCGACGGGCGGCGGCTCGGCTCGGGCGTGGGAGGCGTGGACGGCGGTTGCGGGTGCGCTCGCCGGCGATGGCCGCGACCGGCGGGTGACGCTCCTTCTCCGCGGGCTCGACACGCTGCTCGATCGAGGGCCGAGCCCGAGTGAATCAGAAGACGTGTTCGCGGCGATCGGCGTGCTCGTGCGCACGCTCCCTTGGCGCGACAGCGACGCGACGCGCCCGTGGCTTGTCGGACGATTCGACGCGCCGCGGATCACGATCGCCCACCTGCACGCGATCACCACTGCCCTCGCGACGCAGTCCTCTGCCGACGGTGTTGACCTGACGATGGTCGTGCGTCGACGCGACAGCGAGAGCGAACGCCGCGCGATGCGCGATCGCTACGCCACGGCGTGGGGGATCGAGACACCCGCGGGCGGCGGCGCGTGGGCGGAGGCCTGGCGGACGCTGCTCCGCAGGGCGCCCGTGGAAGGGGAACGAGGCGCGCCGGCATGGCTCCGCAGTGCCGTGGCGATCAGCATGCTCAACGAGTCGGCCGCCCTGGCGTGGGGCGGTGATTCTGACGGCGCCGACGCCGCCCTCGGCGAGGCGCGTGCGTTCCTCGAGCGGCGAGGAACGTTTCAGCGGCGCGGGGCGGAGTTCCGAGGTATTCAGAACGCACCGGCCGACGGGTGGTGGGCGCGGTATCTCAACGCCGGGTCCAACGTCCCGGCACGCATGGACCTGCTCCGGGATCTCGCGCACCGCGGGCCCGCCGGGGTCTACCGCCAGGATGCAACGGTGCTCGTGCGGGAAGCACTGCGCGGAGTGCCGGCGCAGGTCCGAGAGACGGCGATGCAGACGCTGCGCCGTCTCTCGATGAGCCCAGCCGTGGTGAACGCGATGCTCGATGAGCTGCACCGCTTACCCGATTCCCGCGGCGCTCGCGAGCTGGTGGCGAGCGTCGCGATCGCGAGCGCGACGCCGCGGGAAGGCGAAGCGTGGCATCAGCACGCGCGCCGTTCATTGGTGATACGGCTGTTGGAGCTGACCGCCTCGGCGGGGGAGCTGGCCGAGGTGGACGATCTTGCCGATGCGCTCGCGCTGTCGTACGCCCGTCGCGCTGGCGATCCGCGGGCATCGGAGTCGGGGGCGGTAAACGCGGCGGATAGCGCCGCGGCGCTCCGCGTCGCGCTCGAGCGTCAGGCGTCGCGCCTGACACCGGGCGGGCGCGTGCCGATCACGCTCGGAGAGATCGAGCGCCGGCGTGCCTCACGCGCGGGGCTCGCGCACGGCCCGGTGCAGCGGTTCTGCGTTGAGCAGCTCGCGGTGTGCGAGTTGCTGGCGTACATCGTCGCGCTCGAGCGCCCCGCCGAAGCGGGGCGGGTGGGCGCCATCCTGGATCGTCTGGAGCGGGAACGCCGGGAGGCGGATCACGTCTTCATCCAGATCGGAGCCGTGGAGCAGGCGGTGGCGATGCTGTGGCGGCTGCGGTTCGGGGAGGTGGAGGGATGAACGCGGCTCGCGTGCTGGTCTGTTCGCTGATGCTCGGGGTGGGGTCGCTGGCGACGGCGCAGGAAGGCGGGGCCGGGGCGCCGGAGATCCCCGCGTCGGCGCCGACGGAGCCGCACGTGCCGCGTGTGGAGCGCGAGCCGGAGGCGGTCTTCGCTGATCGGCTGGCCCGCCTGCGCCCGGACCATCCTCAGGGATACTTTTTGCTCGCAGAGGAAGTGGCGGACGTCGCCGCGGGCCCGCGGAGCGAGGCGTTGGCGCACCGCCTGCACGTGCTCGCGTTCGAGCTGGCGAGGGCGCAGGGGGACACGCAGACCGCGGCGAGCGCGGTGATCGGGCTCGCGGGGATGAGTCGCCTGGACGAACGCCGCCGCTCGCTGCTGGCGCTGGCGCGGACCATCGATCCGCGCCACGCCCGTCCGGATTGGTCGGCGGCGCACGAGTCCGGCGCGAGCGGCGAGGCGGCGTACACCGCGGCTTCGGCGCTCGGGCTGATCCGCTCCGGGTACGGGCGATCGGCGATGCGCATGCTCCGTGAGCCCGGTGTCCGCCCGCTGCTCCAGCGGTTCGACCCGCTGCTCAGCCCCGTCCGGGCCGAGGGCGGCTTCGCGGAGATGGAGCGACAGGCCCCGATGTGGCCATGCCCGGAGTGCAACAACGAGCTCGTGGTCCCAGTGCCGGGGTCTCGCCCCGTCGCGAGGCGTGCGTGCGCAACCTGCCTCGGCACGCCGGGCCCCCGGCTGGACCACGACGCGTTTCTCGGGCATCTGCGCCTCGAACTGCGTCTGCTCGACGGCATCGGGCGCTCGTGGGCGGCCCAGGTCGCCAGCGACCGCGGCGCGCCCCTCTACGACCCTGCGCCGGATCAGGTCGCGCTGATGTTCGGGGTCGATCCGACGCGGTCCGTCTTTCGCGACGGGCAATGGGTGCGACCGGAGCCGCCCTCCGAGTCCGGCCCGGATGCGGAGCCGGCGACCCCATCCCCGGATTGAGCCCGGCATCGCCGCTCGGCGTGCCCGCTTCCTAGAGTCGGCGTCGGCGGGCGGGCCCATCGCCCATTCCAACACGCGCGCACGAATCAGCAGGGAGCACACCGATCATGGCGGACGACACCGGCGGCAAGGCGACGATCGCGTTCGAGGATTTTGCCAAAGTCGACCTGCGCGTGGCGCGGATCGTCCAGGCCGAGCCCCACCCCAATGCCGACCGGTTGCTCAAGCTCCAGCTCGACGACGGCTCGGGCGAGCCGCGTCAGATCTGCGCCGGCGTCAAAGCGTTCTATGACCCGGAGCAGTTGGTCGGGAAGCTGATCGTGATCGTCGCGAACCTGGAGCCGCGCGAGATCCGCGGCGAGCAGAGCCGCGGCATGCTCCTCGCGGCGAGCGATGCCGCCAAGGGCGAGGGCGACCGCAACGTGGTCCTGCTCTCGCCGATGAGCGATATCGCGCCCGGCTCGGTCGTGAGCTGAGCCGGCGCGAGTGCCCCGTGTTTATCTCGGCGGACGCGAGCCCCGCGGCTCGCGTTCGAATTCCCGGCGCAGACGCTCGATGAACGCCTCGCGCGACTCGGTTTCGGTCTCGAGGCGTTCGCGCAGCTCTGTCAGGCGCCGCTCGATCGCTCGGATCTCAAGCTCCACCGCCTCGCCACGGAGCGCGTGCTGCTCCACGGCGAGTTCGATGAAGCGGGCCTCGGCCTGCTCGAGCGACGCACGGTCGGCGCGACCGCGGGCCGCTCGCACCATATGTCCGGCCTGCATCAGGCGGTAGCGGTTGACCATCTCCCGCGTCCGCAGGTCTCGCAGGGCTGGGTCGGGCGTGTGCAGGATCGTCGCAACCTGCGGCGTGAAGACGCGCAGCAACCCCTCCCCCGCCTGCGGGCGTTCGGCCAAGAGCGTGTCGACCCGCTCGGCAAGCTCGGGCAGGTGCTCACGGAGGAAAGCCGCGACCTGCTCCGGCGTGATCTCGCGAGCCTCGGGGCTGTCGACGCGCCGTCCGGGTCGGGGAGGCGGATTGTCCCGCGGCGTATCGAGCAGGGCGCGGTCGCGCACCAACGGGGCGGGCTCGCCGCCTTCGTCGATCTCGCGGATCGCGCTTTCTAAACGCTCCACAAGCCGACGGGCCTGTGCGAGGCGTTGCTCCAGACGCTCGCGGACCTGCTCCGGTGTCGGCGTCGCCACGGGCGACTCGGGCGCCCCGCGGCGCGAGGGCTGCTCAGCAAGAGCGGGCACGGCGAGCGTGCAAAGGATCCACGCGCCCGCCGCCACCGCGAGCACACGCGACGAGGATCGCATCCAACTGTTACACGGCCGAGTCATCGGGAACCTCCGTCCAGGGCCAATCCGCGGACCAGTCCTCCGCCCACGCGGCGGGATCGGTGTGCAGCGTGAACAGCGCGTCCGCCTCCGCGCCGAGCGCGACAAGCTCCACGCGGTACGGCAGCGCCAGGGCCTCGCCCATCGCCATCCACGCGTCCAACTCGGCTTCCAATGCCGCCAGTTCGGGCGAATTCGTCGGCGCGGGCCCGGCGCGGAGCACGCTCCACGCGAGCAGCCCGGCCGAGACGCTCAGCCCGACCAAAGCCGCGAGGCGGAGCCTTCTCGGCCCGCCCCACGCGACGCGCCGCGACTCCGGGCGGAGGCGGGCGAGCACGGCGGGGGGCTCGCCGAGCGGCGCGTGGCGCAGCAGGCGAGACTCGAACCCCGCGTCGGGCTCCTGCTGGTGCGCCCGACCGGCGGCGTCGAGCGCACGCTCGATCGGCGCGAGATCGTCCAGTGTCTTGAAGTCGTGCGGGTTCTGGCTCATGGTGCGGGCTCCTGATCGTCGTGGAGCAGGTCTCGGAGTTTTCGCAGGGCGCGGTGATGGCGGGCGAGCAGCGTCCCCAGGGGCTCGCCGAGCCACTCGGCGATCTGCTTGAAGCTCATCTGCGCGTGGTGGCGGAGGTGGATCACCTCCCGGTCCGCCTCGCCGAGGGCCTCGATCGCGCGGCGCAGGGTGGCATGGTCGGGCGTGCCCGCGAGAGGCGGCGGGGCGGGACGCGCCTCGGCGGCCCGGTGGTCCTGCACCTCCGGGCGACGACGCCGACGGCGCAGCTCGTCCCGGGCGCGGTTGGCGGCGATCCGGAAGAGCCAGGCCTCGAAGCGGCCTCGCTCCTCGTACCCCCCGCCGGGCAGTCTCTGGGCGACGGTTGCGAACACGGACTGGGTGACCTCCTCCGCCGAGCCCGGGTCGAGGGACTTGGCACGGACAAACGCGTACACACGACGCCCGTAGCGATCGACGATCGCCCGCCAGGCGTCCTGGTCCCCCTTGCTCGCGCGGGCGAGCAGCGGGTGCGGCTCGTGGAGGTCCGCATCCGAGGGGGCCGACGTGGGTGTGCGATCCGGGCCGATCAAGCTCGGGATACCTCCCCATCGTCGGGCCGAGGTCCCTGCCGCGGGGCCCCGCACCGAGCACAACGCCCGATCCCGACCCCGATTGCATCGTCCAGAAGGTGAACGATTCGCGATCCTGAGCGTCTGTGGTCCGTAAACTCGCAGGACGCGAACACCGCGGGGCCGCCCAGCAACGGGGATCGGATTGACCCAGATTTCGGATGAAAAGCTGTTCGAGGCCTATCGCCGGGGTGACAGCTCGGCTCTCCGCACGCTCATCGAGCGGTATCACGACGATCTGATCCGGTTTTTGTACCGGCTGGTGGGTGATCGTGCCGCCGCGGAGGACGTCTTCCAGGAGACGTTTCTCCAGCTTCACCTGTCGGCGGACAGTTTCGACGCGACGCGACGTTTTCGGCCCTGGCTCTTCACGATTGCCGCGAACAAAGGGCGGGACCTGCTCCGTAAGCGGGGGAGACGCCGGACGGTGGAGCTCAGTGCTCCGGTCGGCGGCGACCCGGACGGGGCTTCGTTCGTTGATCTCATGGAGATCGACGTCCCGAGCCCGGACTCGGGCGTCGATCGGGACGAGCTCAGCCGCGAGGTGCAGGAGGTGCTCGGCGCGATGCCCGACAGCCTCCGCGAGATCCTGCTGCTGGCCTACTTCAGTCGGCTCAGCTACATGCAGATCGCGGAGGACCTCGGCATCCCGCTCGGCACGGTCAAGAGCCGGCTGCACTCGGCCGTCGCCCAGTTCGGGCGACGGTGGAAGGCGAGGCAGCGGCAGAACGACCGCTCGGGACGCGGGGCCGGCGAGGACGCCTGACCCCCTCGCGTTCCATAGTGACACGAGGCGGACGAAGGCGAGATCGCGTTTCGATAGGGCACTCGATGGATCATGAGTCGCAACGGCACGAACCCGGCATCCTCGGCGGCCCCAAGGGGACGGACCATCTCCATCAGGACGACGCCGAGGCGTTGGAAGCCCTGATCGACGCGGGGTACGACCCGTCGCTGGTGGCGCCGGCGCTCCGGGCGCGGGCCGAGCACGTGGGACGGGTGCTGGGGCTGCTGGAGACCGAGCCGGGCGAGTGGGCCCAGGCCGAGAGCGAGGCGGGCCTGACGCGCCGGACGCTCGCGGGCGTGGGGCCGATGCCCGTTTCGGAGCCGGAGCTCTCGATCGATGATCAGGAGGCGCTGGACGCCTGGGTGATGAGCGGGTACGACGCGCGCCGGACGCCCGCCGCCCTTCGGGAGCGGGCGTCGAAGCTGGACGCGATCGCGTCGGTGGTGCTGGATGCGCCTCGGCCGACGTCTTCGGAGCGATCGGCGTTGATCGAGCGCACGCTGGCGGCGGTGCAGCGAGCCGAGGACGAGATGGCCGATCGGATGGTCTTCCGCCCCGCGCCACCCCGTCGCAGCTTCAACCTGCGGGACCTGGTGAGCCTGGCGTCGGTGGCGGCGATCGCGATGGCGGTGGTCGTGCCGATCATGGGGGCCGCCCGTCATCAGCAACGCCTGAACGTCTGCTCGACGCACATGTCGAGCGTGGCCGGCGCCTTCGGGGCCTACGCCTACGACTACGCGGACAGCCTGCCGGTCGCGACGGCCGGGCTCGGGGGCGGGGTCTGGTGGAATGTGGGCACGCCGCGGGAGTCGAACTCGGCGAACCTGTTCAACCTCGCCCGCCAGGGTTATGCAAAATTGGATGATCTGGCGTGCCCGGGCAACCCGACCGCGGGGGTGGACCTAGATCCCTCCGCGGACCGGGACTGGCGGGCGATGCCGCAGGTCTCGTACAGCTACCGGATCGTCTTCGGACGCGCCCGTCCCAGCCTGAGCGAGCCGACGCGGATGGTCCTGATGACCGACCGGTCCCCGGTGGTGCCCCGTGCGGCGGCCGGCGAAGCCTTCAACCCCTGGGCCAACAGCCAGAACCACGCCGGGCGGGGGCAGCACGTGCTCTTCTCCGACGGGTCGGCGAGCTTCGAGCGGGAAGCCGTGCTGGCGAACGGGGACAACCTCTGGCTCCCCCGTTCCATCGAGCGGGCGATCGACCGGGCGACGCGCCGGGCGACGGGGCTCCGGGGGGTGGAAGTGCCCGAGTCGGCCGATGACACGTTCGTGGGCCCGTGAGCCGGTGCGTTTTCTCCGTCAAGGTGGGACTTGCTCCGGGCTTGGGAGGCTCCTAGCGTTGCCTCCGCGCGAATCCGGCCGGATGGTCGGTGTTCGTGCGTCCGCCCGCTGCGGCAGGATGCCGGGTGTGGTGTCTGGATGCGAGTTCGGCCCCGCGTTGGCGCGGGGCCTTTGAAAAGACGATGAGGCAGGCGACGATGTCGAAGAACAAACTGCACAAAGGCACGCTGAAGCGGATCCGCATCAGCAAGACCGGCAAGATCCGGCACCGCTCGGCCTACCACAAGCACTTGCGCTCCGGCAAGAGCGGGAAGCGCCTGCGCCACCTCCGCCAGGACCGCTACATGGCGGGCCCGGACGCGAAGCGCCTCGAGAAGCTGCTGTTCCGTCGCCTGCGCGGGCGGAACCAGCCTCGGACGGCGTTGCACCGCAGCCCCTCGCCGGCCGAACGCCAGGCGATGCGGGAGCAAGCCGCGAGCGAGGCGCAGTCCTGAGTTGAACGTTTTTGATGGTCGGCGGCGCCGTCGCGTGACGGCGTGCATCCGCCGACGGTCCATCGCGCACCCGCCCGCCGGGCACAAAGACGCTGACATGATCAGCGCTCCGAGCGGGCAAAGCGGGAGATTGATCGATGCCGAGAGCACGGAAGGGCGCCGCCCGGACGCAGGCGCGCAAGCGCATCCTGAAGAACGCCAGGGGCTACCGCGGTTCACGCGGCGGGCACAAGGTCTTGGCGATGCAGCAGATCCGCCGGTCGGGCGTCTTCGCCTACCGCGACCGTCGGGCCCGCAAGCGTGACTACCGCGCCCTGTGGATCACCCGCATCACCGCCGCCTGCCGCATGCGCGGCACGCGGTACAGCCTGTTCATGAACGGGCTGAAGCTGGCAGGGATCAACCTGAACCGCAAGATGCTCTCGATCATCGCGATCGAGGATCCGAAGCTGTTCGACGAGATCGTGGCAAAGGCGACCGCCGCCTCGACCGCGACGCCCTCGAAGAACACGCGGATCGTCGCCGCCGCCTGATTCGGCGCGGGGATTCTGAGCTTCATCCCAGCCGGCCCGGGCGGATCGCTCGGGCCGGCTGTGTGTTTCGGGGTTGCGCACACCGCCGGGGTGCCGCGGACGCCCCGGGCGTGAGGGTCGGATAGGCTGAGGTCACGCGAGGAGGCTGCTTTGGGCGGGACGTGGTGGTTCGAGAGCGCGTGGTCGGCCGACCCGATGCTGGCGTTGAGCTGGGTCGCGTGGGTGATCGTCTCGATCACGCTGCACGAGCTGGCGCACGGTTGGGCGGCGATCAAGCGGGGGGACACCACGCCGATCGACACCGGGCACATGAGCTGGAACCCGATCGTCCACATGGGGTTGTTCAGCCTGATCGTGTTCGCGCTGGTGGGGATCGCGTGGGGGGCGATGCCGATCAATCCGAGCCGCATCCGCGGTCGGCACGGCGACGCGGCCGTCGCGTTCGCGGGCCCGCTGATGAACCTCTACCTCGCGGCGGGGTGCATCCTCGGGCGGGCGTTGTGGGAGGGGTACGCCCACGGGCTGCCGGATCAGTTCCACGACAACATCTCGACGGCGCTGTTTGTCGGCGCGTTCTTGAACCTGGTGCTGTTCGTGTTCAACCTACTGCCGATCATGCCGCTGGACGGCGGGCGGATCCTGGCGAGCTATCAGCCGGCGTATGCGCGCTTGATGGAGACCCAGGGCGGGGTCTTTCTGATGCTCGGGCTGTTCATGCTCGTGTTTTTCTTCGGGTTCCAGTACATCTTCGGCGTGGCGATGATGATCGCCGGGCTCGCGGTGGACGCGCTGCTGTCGGTGCTCCCGGGTACACCTTGACAGGTGACGCGGCATCCTGAGTTGTGTCGCTGCTTCTCTCATCTGGTGCCATGGAAATGCGGAGCCCGCGGCGGGCGGAGCTTTTCCGGGGCACCGGACACAAGCTCGGATCGCTGTGCCACCGGGGGGGCTATCGCGTTGCGAGGGCGCACGCGAGCAGGCGGTAGAGGACGCGGGCGCCGACGTTGGCGTCGAGCTCGTCGCCGTCGGCACGCCCCGGGCCGACTTCGACGAGGTCGCACCCGACAACGCGCTTGCCGCTCTGGGCGAGGGTTTGCAGCAGGATCGAGGCCTGCTGGAAGCTGAGCCCGCCGGGGACGGGCGTGCCGGTGGTGGGGCAGAGAGCGGGGTCGAGCCCGTCGATGTCGAAGGTGACGTAGACGCGCTCGGGCAGGTACTCGATCATCTCGCGGCAGAGGTCGCGCCACAGCTCGCCGCTCGCGAGGCGGTCGGCGAGGTCGTCGTCGTAGAACGTGCGCACGCGGGTGTCCTGCTCGCCGACGGAGCGCTCGGTGGTGGAGTAGTCGCGGATGCCGACCTGGACGAGGTGGGAGAGCGCGTTCGGGAGGCGGAGCGCGTTGAACATGACCGAGGCGTGGGAGTGGGTGAAGCCCTGGTAGGCCTCGCGAAGGTCCATGTGGGCGTCGATCTGGAGGACGCCGAGGGGGCCGAAGCGTTCGGCGCAGGCTTGGATGCCGGCGAGGGGCGTGGAGTGGTCGCCGCCGAGGATGACGGGGAGCTTGTTGGCGTCGAGGATGTCGGCGATGTGCGTGCGCACGATCTCGAGCATGCGCTCGCTGGCGTCGTTGACGCGGGCGTAGGCCTCGGCCCGCTCGGGGTTGGTCATCTGGCCCGCCTCGTCGCCGGTCAGGCGCTCGACGTCTCGGCGTGCGGCATCGGAGAGCTCGCGGACGCCCTCGGGTTCGTCCTGCATGTGCAGCCCGCGCTGGTCCGCGCGCCCGAAGCGGTGGTCGTGCATGTCGACCTGGATCGAGGCGTCGCGGATGCGGCGCGGGGCGTCGGCGGTGCCGGCGTGGTAGCTGGTGGTGGCGTCGAAGGGGACGGGGACGATGACGGCTTCGGCGTGGTCGGGGTTGGGCGGGAGCCCGAAGAGGCCGCCGGCGTCGCCGTCGCCTTCGGGGTCGTAGCTCTGGGGGCTGTCTTGCACATTGCTGGTGTGGTCGGTCATGGGTTCGGCAGGGTACGCTCGGGGCGTGAAGTACGCGATCATCATCCCGGACGGGGCGGGCGACCTGCCCTTGGACGAGCTCGACGGCCAGACGCCCATGGAGGCGGCCCAGACGCCGAACCTGGATCGGCTGGCGTCGATCGGGCGCGTGGGGGCGGTCGCGACGACGCCGGAGGGGTTTGGGGCGGGGTCGGACGTCTGCTCGATGTCCCTGCTCGGGTACGACCCGGCGAAGTACCATACCGGGCGTGCGCCGCTGGAAGCCGCGGCTCTGGGGCTCGACCCCGGCGAGCGGGACTGGATCTTCCGCGTCAACCTCGTCCACGTCTCCGACGACGGGCGGATGATCGACCACTCCGCCGGGGCGATCACCGACGCCGAAGCACGGGCGCTGGTTGCAGCATTAACCGACCACTGGCGCGCGCACGCCGGGGCGGCGTTCGAGGGCATGACGCTGACGCCGGGCGTGAGCTACCGGAACATCCTGGTGGACGCGGGCGGGCGGGATTACCGGGAGGTTGAGACGACCCCGCCGCACGAGATCCCGGGGGAGGCGTACCGGTCGCACCTGCCGACGGGCGGTGCGTCGGGCGAGGTGCTGCGCGGGTTGATCGAGTCGAGCGCGGGCGTGCTGGCGTCGCACCCGGTGAACGCGGCCCGTGCCGAGCGTGGGCTGCGGACGGCGAACCTCGCGTGGATCTGGGGGCAGGGCACCCGCCCCGCGATGCCGAGCTTTCAGAGCCGGTTCGGCTTGCGCGGAGCGATGACGACGGCGGTGGACCTGCTGGCCGGGATCTCGGCGTACATCGGGTGGGACCGCCTGCACGTCCCCGGCGCCACGAGCTATCACGACAACGACTACGCCGGTCAGGGCAAGGCGGCGGCCGACGCTCTGGAACGCTACGACGTCGTCTGCTGCCACGTGGAAGCCCCCGACGAGGCGTCGCACCAGGGGGACTGGAAAACCAAGGTCGCGGCGATCGAAGCGATCGATCGGCACGTCGTCGGCCCGATCGCGACGAAGCTGGCCGCGTTCGGCGATGCGGAAGCTGGCGAGGAGGGGTGGCGACTGCTGGTCCTGCCGGACCATTACACGCTGGTTTCGACGAAAAAGCACGACGCGACGCCGGTGCCCTTCCTGATGGCGGGGGGATGGGTGCGTTCGGTGGTGCAACGCCCGTTCACCGAACGGGCGGCTGCGGAGAGCGACCTGTTCATCGAGCACGGGCACGAGCTGATGGAGTACTTCCTGCGGGGCGGGGTGCGGTAGCGACGGCACGTGCTGCCGACCTGTGTTTTCTGTAGGCTGCTTGATCAAGCAAGAAATCCACGGCTCGGCGAGCCGTGCCACTAAGGGGAGTTCCGGTGATGAGCGAGTCGGGGTCGAAGGCGTCGCGGAAGGGCTTGCTCGATGCGATCGAGTGGGCGGGGAACAAGCTGCCGGACCCGGCGGTGCTGTTCCTGTTCGGCGCGATCCTGGTCATGATCGTCTCGCACCTGGTGGCGCCGAGCTACGACGCGGACGGGAACGCCGTCGGCGGGTGGGTGGTGCAGCCGAAGGAACCGATGGAGGTGGTCGACCCGGCGCCGGGTGAGCCAACACAGGTGCTCGTTCCCAAGGGCGACCCGCAGGTGGCGCGGAGCCTGCTGACGGTGGACGGGTTGTACTGGTGCCTGAACTCGATGGTGAACAACTTCATGCAGTTCCCGCCGCTGGGCGTGGTGCTGGTGGGGATCCTTGGGATCGGGGTGGCCGAGCGCACGGGGCTGATCGCGGCGCTGTTGAAGACGTTCATGCTCGCGGTGCCTCGGAACCTGCTGACGCCGACGATGGTGTTCCTGGGGATCATGTCGAGCGTGGGGAGCGACGCGGGGTACGTGGTGCTCCCGCCCTTGGCGGCGGTGATCTATCTGGCGGCGGGGCGCAGCCCGCTCGCGGGGATCGCGGCCGTCTTCGCGGGCGTGAGCGCCGGGTTCAACGCGAACCTGCTGATTACCACGCTTGAGCCGATCATGGCGGAGTTCACAGCTCAGGGGGCGCAGATCGTGGACGAGGACCGCCAGGTCGCGCCGACGGCTTCGTGGTACTTCATGGCCGTCAGTACGTTTGTCATCACCGGCGCAGGATGGCTGACCAGTGCGCTGTTTGTCGAGAAGCGCCTGATGGCGAAGCGCGCCGAAGAGGGCGGGCCGGACTTGGCGCAGATGGAGCCCGAAGGCCCGAGCCCGTGGCGCGGCGACGTGCTCGGGCTCTTGTTGGGCACGATCGTGGCCGCGACGGCGGGCGTGGGGCTGCTCGCTGCCGGGCTGCAGGGCGACGCCCCGGAGGGTGCGAGCGTGCGGGTGATCCCGATGCTCGGGATGCTGCTTCTGCTGACGAGCGGGATCGTGCTGTTCCCCATGTTCGTGCGGGCGCTGGCGCGGATCGAGCTTGAGCCGCGGGAGACGACGGGGGTGTTCTGGTCGATGGTCGGGCTGACCGGGCTGCCGGTGCTCGTGGCGTTGCTGGTGCTCTTGCCCTCGATCGCACCGGGATGGGTTGAGCGCACCGTGCTCTCGGGGATGGGCGACCGGCAGGCACGCTGGATCGAGGTGATCGTGCCGCTGATCTTCATCATCTTCATCATCCCCGGGCTGATCTACGGCATCATCACCGGCGTCGTGAAGGACTCTAAAGACGCGACCAAGCTCATGATCCAGTCGATCGAGGGCATGGCGCCGATCATCGTGCTCGCGTTCTTCGCCGCTCAGTTCATCGAGTACTTCACGTACTCCAACCTGGGGCGCATGCTCGCGTTTTCGGGCGGCGAATGGCTGTTCGAGCAGCAGATGGCGCCGTGGATGCTGATCATCGCGTTCATTTTGTTGACGATGGTGTTCAACCTGTTCGTGGGCTCGATGAGCGCCAAGTACGCGTTGTTCGCGCCGATCTTTGTGCCGATGTTCATGCTGATCGGGTTGCGTCCGGAGCTGACGATGGTCGCCTACCGGATCGGCGACAGCGTGACGAACATCGTGACGCCGCTGAACTCGTACCTGGTCATCATCCTGGTCTTCATGCAGCGTTTTGCGCCGAAGGCGGGGATGGGGACGCTGATCGCGATGATGCTGCCGTACTCGGTGGTGTTCGCGATCGTGTGGACGATCTTCCTGCTGGTGTGGATGTGGCTCGGCGTGCCGCTGGGCCCGGGGGATCCGAACACGGTCTTCTCGCCGGAGTACGGGCAGTAAGCGAGCCGGCGCGGGAAGCCGGTTTGTCGTCAGACCGCGCCGGCTCGGCGCTGAGCTTCGAGCGCGAGCACGACGGCCGCTGTGCGGTTCTCCACACCGAGGGTGTGGAAGACGGCTTCGAGGTGCTTCTTCACGGTGAGCCCGCTGACGCCGAGGATGATGCCGATCTCGGGGTTGGTCTTGCCCTGGGCGACCCAGTGGAGCACCTCGGCCTGGCGGGGCGTGAGCCCGAGGGCGCGCAGCGGCTCCTGCGGGTCGGTCGGTCCGGGCTGGGCGAGGAAGCCGACGGAGAACTCGTTGGGCGTGGGCTTGATGGGGGCGACGTGGACGCTCATGGGTTGCCCGCGGAGGGCGTGCCAGAAGGGCGTCGCCGGACCGCCGCGGGCGCGGTGGCGGAGCTCGTCCACCCAGGCTTTGGGAATGCGATCGAGCGGGACGCCCGGGCCGAGGGCGGCCCGCATCCGGTCCAGCGCGTGCGGGTCGGCCCGGAGCACCCTGCCCGTCTCGTCGCAGACGAGCCACGCGAAGGTCTGCACCGGGTAGAGACGCCCGCGCACGGGGATGGACCGGCGGTGTCGCCTCGCCAGCCCCTCGGCCGCCGCGTCGAGGTGACGACCCAGCGCGTGCACGATCGCGACCTCGGCTTCGGTGAACTCCCGGTCCGCGGCACGCGCCAGCTCGATGCGGAAGCTCAAAAGCCCCGGCGTCAGGTAGCGCAGCAAGCGGCGCACGCCGAGGGGGCGCAGCACCTCCTGGTAATACCGAGTCCGCTCCAACTTGCCCGGCTCGATCATCCCCGTCACGCTCGCCGGGGCGTTCAGCGTCAGGCGCAGGCGCGCGGTGTAGACCGGGTCCTCATGGGCATGGACGAGCGAGTCGTCGGCGAACCGCTGCCAGTCGCCCCGGTGCGGGGAATACGCGAAGCGCACGTTCGGGAGCAGCGTGGTCGCGAGCGAGATCACCGGCCAGTCGCAGGGGACCATCGCCGACAACGCCTCGTTGGCGCGCGTGCAGAGCGCATCGAGGTCGCGAGCCTCGTGGAGCGACAACGCCGCGTTGGTCAGCTCGTGCAGGGACTGTGCCGACAGCACCGCGCCGCTCCGGACCCCGGGCGGCCCGCTCGGCGACCAACGCCCGCCGAAGACGCGCCCTCAGCGTGCAGCGTACCTCAATTCCCGCCCCGATCAAGGGAGATCTGAAGCCCCAGGTGCACGGACGGCCCGGTAACGCGCGGGCCCGACGGCTCGCCTCTCGCCGTCGGGCCCGGGATCCAACCGCCTCGATCCGGACATTTCAGGACCGGCGCCGACGGGCGCCGACCAACCCGACCAGGGCTCCGAGCGCCAGGGTCGAGGGGGCGGGCACGATGCGGAGCACCGACGCCGACAGGGTGCCGATCCCGACGGCCAGGTCCTCGCCGCCCGGGCTCCCTTCGATCAGGGCGTACAGGACGAGCGTTTCGCCGAAGCGGAGGGTGTCGGTCGGGGCGTTCGGATCGGTCTGCTGGAAGAGCGTGAGGTCGCCGAGCAGGTCATCGCTCCCGAAGGCGGTGAACAGCGCATCAAAGAACTCGGGGGTGTCGAACCCGTTGACGAGCGCGTTGATCAGCACGCTTTCTTCGAAGAACGGGAACGCCGCGTTGATCGTGAGTCCGTCGAAGACGCCGGACTGCCCGGCAAAGACGAGGGACTGATCGACCACCTGCTCCTGCCCGGAGCCGTCGACGACGACGGTTTCGAGCACGCCGAAGTACCCGAACCGCAGGTAATCGGTGAGGTTGTTTTCAGGGAAGACCTCAAAGAACGAGATGTCCTGGAACGAGTCGTCGGAGGTGAGCCCGTCGAGCTGCCCGCCGGTGGTCGAGCTGGAGGTGCGGGTGGTGTAGAACGCACTCTGCCCGGCGAGACGGTAGAAGGTGCCCTCGCCCCCGGAGCCTTCGGGATTCGGCAGGGTGACGGTGATGGTGACGAAATCGTCCGACGCGACGGCGGGGGCGGCGGCGAATCCGACGCCGACCGCAAGGGCGGCGGTGATCGTGGCGGAAACAGTTCGGCGTGACATGGCGGCTTCCTCTCCCAAGGTGCAAACGCGAGGCCCGCAGAACGGCAGCGGGCCGACACGCTGATTGTGGAGAAGAACAGCCGCGCGTCGATACGCCGATCGGCGTAGACGTTCGAGGTCGATGCCCCGTCAAGAGCGTTTAGCCGCTCGTCTGCACCCGCCCGGCGGTGACCACCTGCCGGATCCAGCGGTCCTGCCAGGCGTGGAGGAGGTAGCCGAGCTCGTTCGGCCAGCGGTCGCGGGCGTCGGTTTCGGCGTGGCTCGGCTCGACGAGGAGCAGGTCGGCTTCCGCGCCGGGTTCGAGTCGCGCGGTGGTCGCCCAGCCGAGGTCGTCGGCGTTGCCGGCGGTGATCTGATGCCAGAGGCGTTGCGGCGCGATCACGCCCGCGCGTCCGTGCAGGCGTTTGCTGGTTTCGAGCATGTGGCGTGCGACGCGGGGCATGCTGACGATCGGCCCGCCGGCGATGTCGCTCCCGAGTGTGACACGCACGCCGGCGTCGTGCATGGCGCGCACGTCGGCGTCGCCGGACATCAGGAAGGCGTTGGCGGTGGGGCAGTGGGCGATCATCGCGTCCCGCGTGGTGAGGAGGGCTCGGTCGGCGTCGTTGAGCCAGACGCCGTGGGCCAGCACGCTGCGCCGGGTCAGGAGCCCGAAGTCGTCGTAGACCTGCGTGTACGTGCGCCCGGGGAAGAGCTCGGCGGCGAGGGCGACCTCGCCCCGGTTCTCTGCGAGGTGGGTCTGGACGAGTCGCCCGGTGTCCGCGGCGAGCTCGCCCGCGGCGGCGAGCAGCTCGGGCGTGCAGCTGATCGCGAACCGCGGGGCGACCGAGGGCTCGACGCGTCCGGCGGGTTGGAGGCCGCGGGAGCCTTCAACCTGCTCCGCGATCGGGGGCGTGAGGGCGTGCGGGGCGTTGCGATCCATAAGGACGTGCCCGACGTGGGCGCGCAGGCCCCGGGCCGCGAGCGTGTCGATCGCGACCTGGGCGGCTTCGGCGTGGACGGTCGCGAAGCAGGCGCAGGCGGTCGTGCCCGCGCCGAGCAGACGCGACGCGACGCGGGCGGTCATCTTGCGGGCGAAGGCGGGCGTCTGCCAGTGGGCCTCGGCGGGGAAGATGACGCGGTCGAGCCAGTCGAGCAGCTCCATACCGTCGGCGCCGATCGCGTCGAACTGGGGGAGGTGGCAGTGGGCGTCGACAAAGCCGGGGAGGATGTAGGTGTTGGCCCCGCCGAGGTCCGGTGGGCCGGGGGGGGCGCCCTCGCCGACGGCCGCAATCCGGTCGTCATCGAGTCGGAGCCAGCCGTCGGCGAGGCGCACCCCGTCGGCTCCGTCCGGCAGCATCAGTCGTCCCGCGGCGATCATGGCGCGGGAACGGTAGCATGGGCCGATTCATCAAGCGGCAGGACCGCCGCGTTGTAGGAGCGTGGTGATGCACGGATCGGCATCGATGTTCGGCTGCGACAAGGCGTTGATCGGCATGGTGCACGTCGGGGCGCTGCCGGGCACGCCGTTCAGTGAAACAACGATCGAGCGGATCGCGGGCCAGGCGGCGGCGGAGGCGGAGATCCTCGTCGATGCGGGCGTCGACGCGGTGATGATCGAGAACATGCACGACCGCCCGTACGTCTGGGGCGGGCACGGGCCCGAGGTGGCGGCGTGCATGACGCGGGTCGGGGTGGAGGTCCGGCGTGTCACGGAAAAACCGCTGGGCGTGCAGGTGCTGGCGGGTGGGCACCGGGAGGCGCTGGCGGTGGCGCTCGCGGTCGGGGCGGAGTTCGTCCGGGTGGAGAACTTCGTGTTCGCACAGGTCGCCGACGAGGGGCTGACGCCCGAGGCGACGGCTGGGGCGCTGCTCCGCTACCGGCGAATGATCGGGGCCGAGCACGTGAAAGTGCTCGCGGACATCAAGAAAAAGCACGCCTCGCACACGCTGACCGGCGACCTTTCGCTGAGCGAGGCGGTGCACGGGGCGGCGTTTTTCGGCGCCGACGGCGTGATCGTGACCGGGACGCGGACGGGCTCGGCGGCGCTGGTGACCGACGTGGAGGCCGCACGCCGGGCCGGGCACCTGCCGGTGGTGGTGGGGAGCGGCGTCACGCCGGAGAACGTCGCGGGGATGCTGGCGCACGCGGACGCGGTGATCGTGGGGTCGTGGCTGAAGACGGACGGCGTGTGGACCAACGCGGTGGACGGGGGGCGTGCCCGACGGATGGTCGAGGCGGTGGCGTCCGCCCGCGGGGCGCGTCTGGAGCGGTGAGCGAAAAGCCTTGGGGGAGGGTTTTCAGGGGGTCTGCCGGGTGCCTCTGGCGTGCGGCGGGCCTGAGAGCCGACTATTCTTGCGTCACTCGGCGCGGCTGCAAGTCGGGCGCGTCGAACGGGCCGCGAGGCCTTGGTGGGACGGATGCGGGACGCAGGGCCCCGCTTGTCCGTGGGAAACGGGCACGAGAGGACACCGTGTTGAAAGAGTCCGCACGCGCAGGCCGCGCGTGGCGGCGGAGGCAACCAGATGACGCAGTTGGATCAGCAGGCGTGGGATCGGCAGAGCCGTTTCGCGGGCGAATCAGCGTTCGAAGCGCTGGAGCCGCGTCAGCTCCTGAGTCTCCCGGTCAGCAGCCCGGACAACACGATCGTTCAGATCGACACGAGCTTCGGCTCGGTCTTCATCGAGCTGTTCGACACGATCACCCCGATCACGGTCAACAACTTCCTGAACTATGTGAACCGGGGGGACTACGACGGCTCGTTCTTCCACCGCCTGGTCCCGGGCTTCGTGCTCCAGGGCGGCGGGTTTACCTACGACCAGGACGACCCGGACGGCGCGACGGACATCCCGAGCGATCCGCCGATCGTCAACGAATTCCTGCTGCCCAACATCGAGCGCACGATCGCGATGGCCAAGACCGCCGACCCGGACTCGGCGACGAGCCAGTTCTTCTTTAACCTTGATGACAACACCGAGACTCTGGACAACCCGGCCAACTCCGGCGGGTTCACGGTCTTCGGGCGCGTCGTCGGCGGCTGGGAAGTGGTGCTGGAGATGGCCTCGCTCCAGCGCGTGAACTTCGGCAGCCCGTTCGGCGAAGTGCCGGTGACGGATCAGTACGATTTTGCGAACCCGCCGAACCCGGTGCCGAACGACGCGCTGGTGTTCATCAACCAGGCACGCGTGATCGGGACGGTCGGTCCATACTTGAACGCTCTCAGCCCGTCTCCGCTGCTCGGCGTGGCGACGCAGCCCGATGGCTCGCTTCTGGTGAGCACGCTCACTTCCGAGCGTTCGCCGGTCGTCTTCGAGCGCGGGGCGGCGGCGGAGAACTACTCCGCGTCCTTGCTTTCACTGAAGACCGTGCCAGTCAATGCGACGAGCAACCTCGTGAACTGGGTCGATCCGAAGAACAACCGGGCATACGCCGCGGTCAGCACCGCGAACGGGCTGGTGCTCTACACCCAGACGGGCGATGGGGACTGGAGCGCCCGGAACCTGACAAGCGAGATCCCCGGGCTCCCGCCTCTGGCGAGCAACTTGTCGGTCATGATCGACGAGACCAACGGGCGCGTCTACCTGGTCGGGCTGGCGGGCTCGGGCGCGCTGATCACCGTGCAGCAGACCGGCGGAGTGACCAGCACGGGCGCGTTTACCTGGACGTTCCGCAACCTCTCGGCCGGCGATCTGGCGGTCAACGAGGTCGGTACGCCCGCCTTCGTCGGCGAACTGACGACCTACACCACCCCGTGGGGCGGGTTGAACATCGCCGGGCTCGACGCGAGCGGGAACATGCACGTGGTCTGGTTCGCTCCCAACCTGCCCGGCGGGCTCTGGACCGCGAACAACATCACCGCGGTCTCCGGGGCGGATCCGATCGTCGGCGGCCTCACCGCGTTCGTCACACCCTGGGGGGCCATCAATCTCGCGGGTGTCCGTGCTGACGGCTCCCTCGGCGTGACCTGGTGGACCCCGGATTTCGGCTGGATCACCAACGACCTGACCGGTGAGTACGCCGGCCCACAACTCGAGACGAGCTCCATCACCAGCTACGTGACCGCATGGGGCGGGCAAAACATCGCCGGCATCGATGCGGCGACGGGCGAGCTGGTCGTTTACTGGTGGACCGGTTCCACCGGTTGGGTCCACAACACGATCGCCGACTTCATCGAGGGCGGCGCCGAGGCTCCGGTGTACCGTCTCGCCGGCATCGCCGCGGGCAACGGCAATATTTCCATCTTCGGCATCACGGCCGACGACACCTACATTGAGTACAGCTGGAACAGCACGACCGACACCTGGCGTGCGTTCGACATGAGCGGGCTTGCCGGGCTCGCCTGATTCTCCCGTTTTCGGACGCTTCTTCCGGAGCCCCGCCTCTCAGGCGGGGCTTTTTTACGCACCTGTCCCGGGATCGTTCTCGGTCGTACGGATCCTGCCGAGCATGTGCAGTCGGACAATCTTCACTGGCTTCTCATCGGTCGGACCGGACGCGAGGGCGGTCCGGAGCCGAATCCTATTTGAGAGTGGTCCTGGGTGGCGTTGATCGAGACGGTTGCGGAGCCCGTGAAGGAGGCGGAAGCGGCATGCGGAACGGCGTCCTTGAAGCCCGCATCAAGAGCTTCCTCGTCTGGCTGCTCGCCCTCGGCTGCGTCGCGGCTGTTGGGTTCGAGTTCTTCAACCGCGGCTCGACGGAGCCCGGGCTGGTGATGCTCGGCCTGATCTTCGCGGGCTACTGCGTCGCGACGCGGACCGTCGCCAAACGCATGAAGGACGTCACGACGCTGCTGATGGTGGGGGCCGGCGGATCCTTCGGATTCTGGTTCCCGGCGATCTACGAGGTCTTCGCGCAGCTCGTGGTGACGTGGTCCGAGACCGGCGTGATCCCGGCGGATCTGAGCGGGCGCTTCGCGCTCCCGGTCGCGCTCGGCGTGTCCGGGCTGATGATGGCAGCGGTGCTCTATGCCGGGACGGGTTCGGGCGGGGTGTTTCTGCTGACGGCGTTGGTCTCGGGGGTCGCGGCGGGGACGCCGCTCTTCCAGCACCTGCTCGGGGCGTACGAGTCGTGGGCGATGTTCGGCGCGATGCTGCTCTGGCACGGGGCGGTCGCGGGGATGCTCTGCTCGTGGGCGGTGCGCGAGGTCAAGGCGTACAAAGCATCGTGCTGCCCGCACTGCGGGCAGGAACTCGGGCAGGTGGCGATCGCGATCTGTCCCGCGTGCAAGAAGCGTCTGCCCGGGGCGGGGATGCTGCACTCGATCGCCGAGGCGCAGGAATCCAGGCGGGCCGCCTGAATCGCGTCCTTCGTTCGTACCGTCAGCTCGCGCGACGGCGCGTCGGACGCGGGCCCGACCACGGCACGGTGAACGGCTCGAGCTCCGGTGGGACGCGTTTCAGCCCGCGCCGCTCGCCCTTCATCACGGCGTAGTGCAGGCTGTCATGGACCCGCCGTCGGACGCTCTCGGTGATGTTCAGGTCGAGGCGTTCCATCTCCGCCAGGGCGAACGCCCAGGCGTGGTATTCCTCCAGGCATCGCAGGCGGTAGGTGGTGAAGCCGATCGCGTGGTGCCCGATTTCGTGGAGGAAGACGGCGGCCGACATCGGGCCTCGGGGGTAGGGGGCTTCGATCAGGCGGCTGACGGTGCCGTCGGTGTACCGGACCTGCCACGCGATGCCGGACATGCTGGTGCGCCACTTGCGCACGCGGACGCGGTATCGGGAGAGATACGCCCGGGTCATCGTGTCGTAGCGGGCCTGCATCGAGCTCGCGGGGGGCACCTCGATCCGCTTCGGGCGGACGCGAGAGGCCGGCACGACCACGAGCGGAGCGGGCGCCCTCACCTGCGGGGCTGGCGTGAGGTGCGGGCCCACGAGCGTGTCGACGCCGCGGCTTCGCCCGGCGCGGTCGCGGAACAGCAGCATCTGAAAGAATTGCATCACGCGTCGCCCGCCTTGCTCGGCGGGGGTGTTGTTCCGGGAACGGGCTCGAGCGTTTCGCCGGGCTCCGGGCGGGAGCCGCGGGCAAAGTCGGCGTACGACATCGGCTTGCGTCCGGCCGGCTGCACCTCGAGCAATCGCACGGCACCCGAGCCGCAGGCGACCAGGCCCGCTTCTGCGTCCACAATCACGCCCGGGCCGGCGCCGGCCGGGGCGGCGGTGACGCCGACGCGGTGCAGCTTCAGCGGCTCGCCCCGGAACATGACCGTGACGCCGGGCCACGGGTTTAGTCCGTGGACGCGCCGTCGCACACCCTCGGCCGAATCCGCGAAATCGACCCACGCGTCGTCCTTGCTCAGCTTGCCCGCGAGGGTCACCGCCGCGTCGTCCTGGGGCTGAGCTTGCAGCGTGCCGGCCTCGTGGCGGGCCAGGACGTCGAGCACCAACTCCGGCCCGTCGTTCGCGAGCAGGTCGTGCAGGTCGCCCGCCGTCTGCCCGGGCTCGATCGGGCGCCGGCTCTGGGCGAGGATCAGGCCCGCGTCCATCCGGTCGGCGAGGGTGATGACGCTGTTGCCGGTCTCGGTGTCGCCGGCGAGGATCGCGGCGTGGATCGGGGCCGCCCCGCGCCAGCGCGGGAGACGCGACGCGTGCAGGTTGACCGCGAACCGGTCCGACAGCAGGGCCTGCCCGAGTTTCTGCCCGAAGGCGATCACGACCCAGGCGTCGGCCCCGATCGCGCGGAGACGGTCACGCACGCCGGCTTCGTTCACCGAAGCGGGTTTTTCAAGCGGCACGTCGGGGCGGTTCGCCTCGGCCCAAGCGCCGATCGGCGTGGGGGTCAGCTTGCGAGACCGCCCGGCGGGTTTGTCCGGCTGGGTCACGACGCCGGCGAGCTCGTGACGGGCCGCGATGGCTTCGAGCGTGGGGAGCCCGAACGCGCCGGAACCAAGGAAAAGCACACGCATCGGCGGGATCGTACCGCCGTCGCGCTCGGGGCGGCTTCCGGCTCTCGCGCCTATCGCCCGCGTTCGAGGTCGCGGATCGCCGAGCGGTTTTTGAGGCGGGATCGCATCGTGAACTTATCGAGAATCAGGACGCCGTCGAGGTGGTCGGTCTCGTGCTGGAGGCACCGGGCGAGCAGCCCGCCGGCCTCGATCTCGTACGCCTCGCCCCGAGCGTTCAGCGCCCGCATGTGGACGGTCTCCGGGCGGAGGACCTCCCCGGTCATGCCGGGAAGGCTCAGGCACCCTTCTTCCATCGGCGACGCGCCGGAGCGACGGGGAAAGGTCAGTTCCGGGTTGATGCACACGATCGGGCCCTCGGTCCCGGTCAGCGGGTGGGGCGGGGCCTCCGGGTCGGCCGGGACGTCCGCGACGAAGATCCGCCAGCTCAGCCCGACCTGAGGCCCGGCGAGCCCGATGCCGTCGGCCTCGCGCATGAGCTCGATCATCCGGCGCGCCACCTCCCGGACCTCATCGGTCACCTCGCGGATCGGCTCAGCCTTGGCGCGGAGTACCTCCGCCGGGTAATGCACGATGTGCAGGTCGCGGACCATGGCAAGCACTATAGGAACGCGCCCCGGATCACTCCCGCTCGGCCTGCATCAGTTTGAAGGGGCGGGTGAGCAGGAACTCGCCGTCGGCGTGCAGCGTGACGGTGTACGCCCCGGGCTCGGGCAGCGTGAGGCGGGAGACGCAGAAGCTCAGGTCGTAGACGGCCGTCGGGTCGTCGCTGATGGCGAGTTGGCTCGCGTGGTAGAGCTCGTCGGCGTCTGGATCGTCGGCTCGGATCGAGACCTCGATCGTCGTCGGGCCGCGCAGACTGCTGACGGCGCAGAAGATAAAAAACGGCTGGAGCGTGGCGGGGAAATCGAAGGTCCAGAGGTATTCGAAGACGCCGAGGATGCTCCACTTGCCCTGGTCGACCGTGACCTGATCGGCAAGAAGGAGCGCGTGAACGACGGGCTTGACCTTGGGCATCTCAAGCCCAGCGTAGCGGGCCGACCAGGGGGTGTCGCGGTCTTTCTGGTGTTCGGGCAAGCGGCGAACGGCCGATAATACGGGCATGGGCGAGCAACGTCGAACGCTGGTGGTCGGTGATGGGGGTATGAGCTTCGCGGTGCTCTGCACGCGGGCGTCGATCGAGGCGGCGGCCTCGCCGGGCAAGGCCCCGGGCGTCTGGTGGCCGGGCATCGGGTCGGATGTCGATCACGCCCAGCGGGCGGCGGTCGATGCGATCGCCGGGCGTCTCGGGCTGGACGTCATCGACGCGCCCTGGCGGGCGGACGAGCCCGGCGCCCCACATTGGCAGCGCGAGGACGAGCTCCTGCTCCGGGCGGGGCACTTGGCAACCAACCTCGGTTTCGGGCGGGTCTGCTGGTGCGCTCACCCCGGCTCGCCGACGGGCTCGGGCCCCCGCGAGCCGGGCGATGCGGACGCGGTCGGCGCGGTGCTGGACCGGGCTCTGCTCGTGACCCGCCTGCTCGCCGTAGCGGCGCGGGAGCGGGGCGTGGTGATCAATGCGCCGGTCGCCGACCTGAGCGACTGGCAGCTCGCGGATCTCGCGGCCGACCTGGAAGCGCCGGTGGACCGGTGCTGGTGGTGGTCGGGGACGTCCGGCGAGGCGGCGACGGAGCGGGCGCGGTGGGCATCGACGCTTCGGGAGGTCGGCTGGGCGGGGCTGGTCGGGCGATAAGCGGACGGGCTTGGTCGGTGCCATGCCGCGGGCTTCCTACAGTTTGCCCCTATGACACAGAGCACCCCGACGCAGACCCACTCCGGCTCCACGATCCGCTCGACCCGCAAGGGCGCGGTGCACCGCTGGCGTCAGACGCTGATCCCGACCACACGCGAGGTGCCGAGCGACGCGACGACGATCAGCCACCAGCTCTGCATCCGGGCCGGGCTCATCCGCCAGGTCGGGGCGGGGATCTACGACTACCTGCCGCTGGGGTGGCGCGTGATCCAGCGGATCTGCGAGCTGATCCGCGAGGAGATGGACGCGGCTGGGGCGAGCGAGCTCCTCCTGCCCGCCCTCGAGCCCATCGAGCTATTCAAGGGCTCCAAGCGCGACGTGGACTACGGGGAGCTGCTGTTCAAGCTCGAAGACCGGCACGGTCGCGTCGCCGCCCTCGGGCCGACGCACGAGGAGGTCATCACGGAGCTGATGAAGAGCTCGATCACGAGCTACAAACAGCTTCCGCTGACGCTGTACCAGATCCAGACCAAGTTCCGGGACGAGTTCCGCCCTCGCGCGGGGCTGCTGCGCGGGCGCGAGTTCCTGATGAAGGACGCGTACTCGTTCCACATGAACGTAGAGGGCCCGGGCGGGCTGGACGAGGTGTACGACGCGCAGCACGCGGCGTACGAGCGGATCTTCCGGCGAACGGGGCTGGATTTCACGATCGTCGAGGCCGAGAGCGGGCCGATCGGCGGGTCGGCGAGCCACGAGTTCATGGTCAACGCCGACAGCGGCGAGGACACGATTTTGGTGTGCGACGCGAGCGGGTACGCCGCGAACGTGGAGAAATGCGAGATCGGGGAGCGGAAGTGGTCGCTGGACGGCGCGGGGCCGGAGGAACTGGTCAAGCACCCCACGCCGAACCTGCCCGGTATCGACGGGGTCGCGGAGCACCTCAAGCTGACACCGGCGGACATGCTCAAGTGCGTGGTCTTCGAGCCGGTCGAAGAGGCCGATCGCGAGGGGGATGGGCCGCGATGGATCGTCGCGGTCGTCCGCGGGGATCACGACGCGAACGAGGGCAAGGTCCGCGACGCGAGCGGCGTGAAGGTGAAGCTGGGCGACGACAAGGCGGCCCGGGCGGCGGGGTTCGCGATCGGGTACGTCAGCCCGAAGGCGGCCGCGTCGATCGAGCGCACCATGCTGGTCATCGACCCCGACGCCGCCCAGCCCGCGAGCCCGAACGGGAAGGGCTGGGCGACCGGCGCCGACGAGAAGGATCAGCACGTGACGGGCTTCGCCTGGTCCCGCGATCTCGCGCCGGCGATGGGCGCGAAGATGACCGACGCCCGGTGTGTCAAGGTCGCCGACTGCCGCAACGCGGTCGCGGGCGATCCGAGCCCGCGCGCGGGCGGCGGCACGCTCCGCGAGCAGCGGGGGATCGAGGTCGGGCACATCTTCAAGCTCGGGACCAAGTACTCCGGCGCGATGGGCTTCGAGATCATGAACCAGGATCAGAAGCGCGAAGCGGTGATCATGGGGTGCTACGGGCTCGGCGTCAGCCGCACGCTCGCGGCGACCATCGAGCAGCGCCACGACGAGAACGGCATCCTCTGGCCCGTCGCGATCGCGCCGTACCACGTCCAGATCGTCCTGATGAAGCCCGAGGACCAGACGCACGCCGAGGTCTGCGAGCGTCTGTCGCGCGAGCTCTCCGAGGCCGGGGCGGATGTGCTGATCGACGATCGCGTCGAGCGCCCCGGCGTGAAGTTCAAGGACGCGGACCTGATCGGGATCCCCGTCCGCGTCACGATCGGCGACAAGGCGCTCGAACAGGGCGGCGTCGAGCTCAAGGCCCGCGCGGACGAGGGCAAGGGCGAGCTGGTGCCGCTGGGCGAGGCGACGGCGCGGTGCCTGGCGATGCTCGGGGCGTGAGCGTGGTGCGGGTCGGCGAGGCGCGGTCGGCGGCGGAGCTGCGCGAGGGCGAACGCTTGATGCGGGCGTACGTCGCGAGCCTCGCGATGGACCTCGGGTACCAGGGGGTGGACGAGGAGCTCGCGACGCTGCCCGGCAAGTACGCGCGCCCGCTCGGGGCGATCCTGCTCGGCCGGTGCGAGGCGTTGGGCGCGGCGCCGGTCGGCGTTGTCGCGGTGCGTCCATTGGTGCTGGGCGCGGGCGGCGAGCCCCGGGTGTGCGAGATGAAGCGTCTGTACGTGGAGCCTCGTGCGAGGGGTTGCGGGCTGGGCGACGCGCTCGTCGATCGCCTGCTCCGCGAGGCGGCGGCGATGGGGTACGCGAGCATGAAGCTCGACACCGACCCGGGCTTCGCGTCCGCAATGCGTCTGTACGAGCGGCACGGCTTCCGCCCCTGCGCCCGGTACAACGACGACCCACACCCGGAGACGCTCTACTTCGAGCGTCGTTTGACACCGTTTGTGCGCCGGGTTTAGGCTCGCGGGCATTCTGACGGACCGGTTCTCGCTTCGGAGTGTGCGCATGCGGTTGCCGAGGGGGTATGAGGCGGTCGCCATCGACGGCGGCGGCGAGGCGTCGTCGGTGCGTGTGTGCGCGCTCTGGCGTCCCGAGCCCGGGGCGGACGGGGCGCGGCTGGTGACGCTGCGGACGCTGAGCGACGGGCGCATCCTGCTGGGGTGCCTGATGGATCACGCGGGGGGCGTGGTCGAGTGGGTCGAGCTGTTCGTGCAGAGCGCGGGCGCGGCGGCATCGCTTCCCGAAGCGCGCGGCGGCGCGCTGACCAACGCCACGCTCGAGGCGCGATGGCGGTCGCTTGCGCGCGCCCTGTCGGCGGGAGATGATCGCGCGGTGATCGCGACCGCGATCGGCGATGGGGCCGCCTCACCAATCTGGATCGACGCGTCGGGGCGGGCGGTCCGTCCGGAGGCGGACGGGCGGCGGCTCGTGCTGTGTACGGACGACGGCGCCCTGCGACGCCGGGGGGTGGCGGCCTGGAGCGGCTCGCTCCACCGCTACGCGTGGTCGCCCGAGGCGGGCGAAGACGGCCCGTGGTTCTCGCTCACCGCCGGTGCTCCCGGCGAGGTGCCCTCGCTGGCGTCGCTCGGGGCCCCGTTCGATGGGTCCGGAACGCCGATGAACCCGGAAGGCGGGCCCGTGATCGTGCGCCGGCACGTCGCGGGGGATTTCGAGCGTTACGCGGCGTTTCTCGGCGAAGAACGGTGGGGCGATCGCCAGCCGACGCGGAGCCTCGTCGGGCTGGACGGGCGCGCCGTCGATGACAAGGAACGCCTCGGCGATGACGACGGCTTCGACTCCGGCGGGCTCTTCCTCGGTCGGCACGGGCGGTCCGGGCGCGTCGTGGAAGTCCTCCACCTCAAGCTCCGCCTGATCGCGGGGGCGCTCGACGCGGTGCACGGGTTTGTGCGCGCTACCGGTCGCCCGGTGCTCGGGCTCGCCCCCGAGCGGTTCGGGGTGGCGTTCGGGCAGGCGGCTCCGGGCTTGCCGCGTTGGTGGACCGCGCGCGTCTCGCTCAACGACGCGGGGGACGCGTACGAGCTCCCGCTCGGAGAGAGCGGCGAGCGGGCGTTCGCGACGCTCACGCCAGGCGGCAGCGTCTATCAGCCCGACGTGTCCGGGCAGGCGGCTTCGGGCGTGGGGCAGGTGCGTATCCGGTCGGTCATCCGCGAGGGCGGACGGGCCGTGGTCGAGGGCACGTTGGTCGGCTCGTCCTTGCCCGAGCTCCGCCCGAGCAGCCTGCTTTGGGTGCGATTGCCCGTCGCGGACGCCTCGGTGGCGCTGTTCGCCCGCCCCGCGACGGGGGAGGCGCTGACGCAGGGCGAGGTGCGCTTTCGCTCCATGGGGATCGAAGGCGAGGCGGTCGCCGGGCTGAGCGAGGGCATCTCGTTCGGCGAGGCCGCGTTTCGCGTCATGCCCTCGCTCGGGGCGGCGTGCGACCTGCACGCGCTGGGCGTGCTCGCGGCCCGCACGCTGCTGGTCGGGGGTGAGCGCACGCTCGGGGCGGTGCTGGACGAGTTGCGGAGCCTGGCGAGCGCGGCCGACGGCGCGCCGGGGGGCGGCTCCCTGCACGAGCGGATCGTGGGTGTGGTCGGAGGGGATGCGCGGTGGGCCGAGTCGCTCGGCCCACAGGGCGTGAGCGAGGTCGGGCTCACGACGACCGAGGCGTTCGACCTGATCCCGCCGGAGCTGTGGTGGCGGGTGGTGGCGTGGATCGTGCGCATGTTCCCGGGTTCGTGCTCGGCGGCGTTCACGCGCGACCCGGGCGATGCGCCGGCTTCGGGACAGGCGTCGGTCTTCGAATCCCCGGGCGAAGAGATGCGAGCGCTGCTGACCCTCACGCGCAGCCTGATCGTGATAGACTGGCGTCAGAACCGCGAGGTCGCGCGGGCGATTCGATCATTCGCCGCCGGGCTTTGAAGGCACCGGCGGGCAGAGCAGGCACACACATCAGCACGGAGCACCGGATGCAACCGATCGTGAAGTGGCTTCTGGCGGCGGCGGTCGCCTGTCTCGGGGCTGGGCTTGTCGGGTGCGCCTCCTCGGAGCGCACCGGGCGGTACGAGATCGTCGTCGCGCTCGCGCCGAGCATGGCCGACCGGGAAACCGGTCGAGTGCCGTCGGTCGAGGTCGACATCGTCGGCGTCGGGCCGACGCAGGAGGCGCGGTGGCGGGAGTACCGCATGAGCCAGTACTTCGGCGGCGGCGACGCGCTCCGCCAGAGTGCGAGCAAGGTCACGCTCCCGTTCACGACCGACAACCCCGGCGCGAAGACCGTGGACCGCGACGACCCGATCTGGGGGCAGTGGGAGTCCGCGGGCGCGACGCGCCTGTTTGTCCTGGTCAACCTGCCGGGCTTTGGCGAGGGGGACGACCTCGCGGGCGAGGCCGACGGGCGACGACTGATCCTGCCGCTGGAGCGTTCGCGTTGGTCGGGGCGTCGGATCGAGATCGAGGTGCGTCCGAGGGAGCTGGTCTGCCTGACGCCGTTGCGGGCCGAGCGCCGTTGAGGCGGGTCGCGATCCTGAACGGCGCATGGAGCGCGAGCGTACGCATGACAGCGGCGGGCGATGACCCGTGGGTGGGCGCATGGGCTCGCTGAGCGATTACACGGTTATGCGCGAGCTGGGGCAGGACGGGCTCACGCGCCGCGCGATCGCACGCGGTCCGGATGGCTCGGCGCTGCAGCTCCGAGTGCTGGAAGCGTCGCCGGCGGTTATCGGCGACGCGGCCGCACGTCGAGCGAGCGAGCTCTTTGAAGCATCGGCGGAGCTCCAGGCGCGAGCCGCGTCGATCACCGACCGGGTTTGCCCGGTGCTCGATCGCGGGGTCGATGAGCGGGGGCAGCGGTATGTCGTCGCCGGCGAGGGCGGGACGACATGGGGGGACCTTGCCGCGGGGCGCGTCCGCCTGGATGGGGCGACGGTGCGCCACCTCTCGTGCGGGTTGCTCGAAGCGGCGTCGGCGTTCCGCGAGAGCGTCGGGCGAGGGCACGGACGCGTCACCGCTTCGACCGTCGCGGTCACGTCGGCGGCTTCGCTCGGCGCGGGGCGTGTGCTGCTCGATGATCCGGATGCGGCGGCTTCGCCGGAAGAGCATGAGGACGTCTTCGCGTGTGGGTCGCTGATCTACGCGATCGTCGAGCACCGCCCCTTCGAGGCTCGCCTGTGGCCGCCGCAGCCGGGGGCGGCGTGGTCGGTCTTTGGCTCGGCTTCTGCGGATTGGCTGAAGCTGGTCACGGACCTCTGCCACCGGAACCCCGCGGATCGTCCCACGCTCGCCTCGGCGCTCGAGCGGGCGGGCGGGCTTCGGGCGCCGAAGCGTTCGCGCCCGGTGGTCCCGGTCGCGATCGTGTCGTTGGTTCTGCTTGCTGGAGCGGCGGGCGCGGTGTGGTGGACGGCGACGCGGGAAGCGCCGGCCGTGGTCGATGAGTTCGGCATGACCAGCGAGGCCGCGGAGCGCTGGCGCCGTCTTTGCTTGGGCTGGGACGGGTGGTTCGGGGCGATGGTGAGCGAGTCGACGCGTTTGGAGGCGGTGGCGGACGATCACCTGCGGTCGGCGTTGCTCGGGCCGCTGGCGCGCGCACGCGAGGCGGGGGTCGTGCTCGATCCGGGCGCGATCGTGGGGCAGCGCGGCTCGGCGCGTCTGCTCGCCGAGCGACCGCCGGAAGCGGCGAGCGAGCCCGGAGCCATCGAGCGCACCGCCCGTGCGGTGGAGGTGCTCGACGCGATCCAAGACGCGACGTCGGCGGAGCGATGGGCGCTGGCCGCGCGAGCGATGGAAGCGGGTGACGCGTTGACGCAACTCGGTTGGCGCGAGGCGGGCGCTCGCCTGCGGGATCGCGTTGCCGCGGCCGGCGGTTCGAGTGAAGCGGACCGTGCCTCGGCGGTGCTGGAGATCGCCGATTCGTCGGCGTTGATCGAAGCCGCGGCTCGCGCGCCATCGAAGATGGTCGCCGCCGCCGATGCGGCACGACGGACCGGGGACCCGGTCCTCACGGAGCTCGCTGACACGATGGGGTCGGTCGGCGAAGCATTGGCTTCGTTGTCGCAGGCGTTGCAGGAGGCGCAGGCCTGGGGCGAGCTCGCGCAGCGGCTCGAGCGCATGATCGAGACACGGTGGACAGAGGTCGATGCCGAGGCGCTCCGCGCGCACGCCTCGCTGCACGCGCCGGGCGGGCGGGACGGGCTGACGGCAGCGCAGGTCGGCGAGCGATGGCTCATCGCGGTGCAGGAAGAGCGGTTCACACGCCTCGACCAGCCCCACCCGGCCGCGGCGATCGAGGTTGTCCTGGACGAAGCGCGAGTCGCGGCGGCGCAGGTGGACGGCGCGCTCGCGCAGCGGCTCGTTGAGGCGATCTCGGAAGCCTCGGCCCGGGCGCGGGCGCTGCGTGGGCGTGCCTGGAACCGGATTACACGCCCGGAGATCGAAGCCGAAGCGAGCGCGCTGCGTGCCGAAGCGGCGAGACTGGCGGCATCGGTCGAGGATGCGCGATGGGCGGGCGAGATTGAGCTTGAGGCGTACGCGGTGGAGGTGCTCAAGCGTCCCTCGCCGCTGGCGGCCCCTTCCGACACGCTCGACGCCCTGTGGTCTTCCGAGCGCGAACGCCTGGTCGCGGAGGCTCGGTCCTCGGGGAACGCGTTGGCGTTGCGGGACGGCATCCGCCGGTTGGCGGAGGTCCTGGGCGTGCTGGAGGCGTCGTTTCCGGTGCCGCCGAGCGCGGGTCTGCCTGCCGCGGCTGACGCGGGACAGTACGCGATTGAAGCTGGTGAGCGCCGAGAGCGTGCGATCGCGGAAAGCGTGTCCACGGCCGGGCTTCGGGGTTCGGACGCAGGCGCCGCAGACGTGGAGCGGCTCGTACGAACGCGGGTGCGCGCTTACGAGGCGGAACTCGGCGAGGTGGCGGCGTTGCTGGCGCGGGTGGGCTCGCTGGAGCGATCGTTGACCCGCTTGGAAGCGCCGCCGGATGCGGAGGCGATCGGTTCGCTGCGTCGGCTCGCCGAGGGTCAGGGCCTCGCGGGGACGGTCGCACCGGTTCTGGAGCGTGCCGAGCGTGTCTTGGCGGCGCGGACCGCGGAGGACGTGGGGTTGCTGGAGACGATCGCGGGTTCGGATTCGCCGGCGGCGGCGTTTGCGGCGTATCAGCGTCTCGGTGAACTCGGATGGCCGAGGGACGCCGGGGCGTTGCAACGCGACGCGGGGTTGCGTCCGCGTCTCCGGGCGTCGGCCGAGAGCGTCGACGAGGAGCGAGCGCGGGTGGAGGCGATCGGCGTGTTGGAGGCGGCGGGGGCCGAGCGATGGCGCCGCTTCGCGGAGCTCGCCAGCGACGAAGCGAGTGTGCGCGCGGCCGGGGCGCTGCGCGAGGCGATGAGCGGGCGGGCGGCGTCGCTCTCGACCCGGGCGAGGACCAACCTCGCGAGCGTCGCGTTGCTCGACGCGGCCCGCGCGGGGGCGGACGAGGACGCGATCCGCGGGGCGCTGCGCGTGTTCGTCGAGGCGATGACGCCCGGGGGCGAGGACGGGGAGGCGGGGCGCCGCTTGCGCGGTGCGCGAGCGTTGCTCATGCAGGACGCCCGGGGTCCCGGGGAGAACCCGGCTCGTTTCGGTCCTGGGGCGGCCCCGGTGCGGTGGGTCGGGCAGAGCGAGCCTGGGAACGCCACGGTCCGGTTCGACGTGCCGGGCGAGGATGCTCTGTCGGTGACGTTCGCGGCCGTTCGAGTCGGCGATCGTGTCGTGTACCTGTCCACCGAAGAGGTCTCGCTGGGTTTGTTTTCCGCGGGCATGGCTTGGGCGGACGGGTGGGAGTCGCTGGCGTCGGGCTCGGTGTGGCGTGCGTTGGGCGAAGAGCGGGACGCGCCGGTGCCGCGTCCGTGGGTGGGGGCCCGCGTCTGGCGATGGGGGGGGGATCGTCTCGTGGCAAACCGGACGTGGATCGCGGAGCGCCCGGCGTTCGGCTCGACCCCGCTGATCGCGCCGTCGTTGACCGAGGCCGAGCGGACGCGAGCGTCGGCGGCGGGGCGGGCGTTCCGGGCCGAAGGGGGTGGCGGCGCGCCGTCGCTGTCGCATCCGATGCAGGCGATCCCGGCCCCGGCGGCTGAACAATTTGCGCAGATGATCGGGTGCCGCTTGCCGACGCCCGCCGAGTGGCGAGCCGCCGCCTCGATGCAGTCGACGAGCGAGCCCGGCGACCGTGCGACGGCGAATCTGCGTGACGCGACGTGGGGCGTGCAGTGGGCGCACGTCATCGCCCTGCCCGGGGAGATCTCGTCTCACTTGCGTCCGGACCGCGGCGTCTACGCGCCGGGCGAGCCTTCGGACGTGCTGGACGCCGACGACGGCGTGCTGTATTTCGAGCCGGTCGAACGCTCGGTGCAGAGCCCGTTCGCCCACCTGGTCGGGAACGTGGGCGAGTTTGTTCGCTCGGGGGACGGCGTGATCGGTGTGATCGGGAACTCGGCGCTCAGTGCGCCGGGTGACCCGGGGGTGCCGACGACGCTGACGGGCGCCCGCGCCAACGCGGCGTTTACGGACGTTGGTTTTCGCCTGGCGTTCGATGCGCCCGGGGTGGTGGTGCGCCGCCCGCTGCGGGTGGAAGTGCTGGGCTTGCTCGGGGACCGGGTGGTCGAGCCGCCCTCGTCGTCATCGGGGCGATGAGCTCAGTCGTGCGTGCCCGCGGCGTTGAGTCGGGGCGCGACGCGGGCGTCGGCGTATTCGCCCTGCGGTCGGAAGGCGAGCATGAAGGCCCCGAGTTCATCGCTGACGCCGCCTTGGTAGCGTGCGAGTTCTTGGGTCGTGGTCCGGATCGCCGTGCCGTGCTCCTCGGGGGTCGTGGCGCACCCGGCGAGGGTGCCCGTTGCGATGGCGATCGCTGCGACGCGGGCATAGCGGGATCGACACCGGCATCGGGCGGGCATGGCGGGCACCTCCGGCGAGCGGGCGGCCGCTCCCAGAGAGCATCGGTTCCAACGCTTCGCCCCGCCGGCGGGCGAGCGGGTGAGGGAGCAGACTTTGCCCAAGGCACGGCACAACCGGCAGGTCCAGCCGTCGGCACGGGTTATACGGGCCCGGGTGGAGGGGCTTCGGTCGGCGTAGGGTGGGGACCTTGGGAAAAAGAGCGTGGTTCGGCGAGGTCGGTATACTCGCCCCGGAGCGTGTAGGGCCTGCCTGTGGGCGGGTGCGCGGTGTTGGTGTTCGGGGGCTCGGGTCCAGACGGGAGCGGCAGTGGGCGAAACGCACGGGGGCGGAACAAGCGGCTCAGGCGTCGAGGCAACCGCGGCCCGGTTGCGGATGATCCAGACCGACCTGGCAGACCAACCGGAGGATGTTCGGTCGGCACACCTCCGCGATGAGATCGGGCACGCGATCGCGAAGATGGTTCCGGAAGAGCGAAAAGCCTTTCTTGCGGCGTTGCAGGAGCGTTTCCCGGCCTGGGAGTCGGCGTTCTCCGTCGCGGCCGAGCACGCCGAGGCCGAGGGTGTGACCTCTCCGAGTGACCGGCGGGAGCTGCGCGACCCGGTCGTGCTGGCCGAGCGTCTCGCCGAAGCGGCCGGTGGCATGAGCGAGCGGGAGCGAGAGACCGTGCTCGCGGTGCTGGGGCGGGCCGGTCTCGCGCCCGCGGGGGGCTCGCTAGGTTCGGACGCGGGAGATGCGTTGGCGCAGGCGTTGGGGTTCGAGAGCGGGGCGTCGGTCGACTCGAAGCGCGCGCTGGCCGCCGCGGCGGAGCTGGCGCAGGTCGTGGACCGGCTCGACCAGCTCGCGTGGAGCACTTGGAAGCAGATGGCGCCCAAGAGCACGCTGCGCCGGCGCGAGGCGGTGGGCAAGACGCTGGCCCGGTTCGTGAGCGAGGACGAGGGCGCGTCTCGCGCTCAGCTTGCGGAGGACCTGGAGCGGTTCCGTCAGCTTACCGCTGCGATGCTCAGCTCATTCAGCCGCGTGGGCCCGCTCGCGCACCAGATCGTCGCGCCGTTTGCGCCGGAGGAGATCAGCCGGTTCGCGCGTCAGGAAAAGAAGATGCTCGAGAGCGTGGAGGTCGCGTGCTGGCGGAAGTATCAGGAACTCGCCGGCTCGCTGGAGCGGGCCTCGGTGGAGTCGGAGATGTTCAAGGGGCTCTCGGGGTACGCCGAGTCGCTGATCTCGGGCGCGGGGCGTTGAGACGCCGGTATGTTGGCTTGAGTGCGGTCAGGCGTGCGCACGATCGGGGGGCACGGCGTGGGGGTTGATGTTCATTGGCATGAAGGGCTGTTCCTCCAGCCGCACCACCTGCAGATGCTGCAGCGGCGCGGGGCGGAGTCGGCGTCCGAGGAGCGGTCGCTGTTGTGGAGCTACCCGTCGGGGGTGGTCGAGTCGTCGCTGATGGCCGACGAACTCGAGAACCTGCGCGTGCGGTTCAGCGCTCTGCGGGCGGTGATGCCCAGCGGGATCGTGGTGGATTTTCCGAACTCGGCGGAGCTGGCGGCTCTGGACATCCGCCAGGCGTTCGAGTCGAGCACGCAGGCGATCACGGTCTGCCTCGCGGTGCCGGTCTATCAGCCCGGGCGGTCGAACGTGGTGCCGACGGGGGCGAACCCGGCGCGGACCAAGTGCACGTACACGGTCAGCGAGATCGAGCGGGCCGACGACGCGAGCGGCGAGAACCCGCAGCCGGTGCAGGTGCGCCGCGTGAACGCGCGGCTGATGCTCGACGGGGAGGATCGTTCGGACCTGGACGTGCTCCCTTTGCTCCGAATCGTCCACGGCACGGGCGAGGGGGCGGGTCGCCCGCGTGTGGACCCGGCGTTCATCCCGCCGTGCCTGGTGATCACGGGATCGCCAACGCTGCGGGAGCTTTTGCGTGATCTGGCGAACCGGCTGGAGGCGGCGCGGTCGGAGCTTGTCGTGCAGCTCTCACGCGGCGGATTTAATCCGGAAGCCGTTCGCGGGGTGCAGATCCTGCAACTGATGCGTCTGCGGACGCTGAACGCGTTTTCGGCGAAGATGTCGGCGTTGACGTCGGTGAGCCGCGGCGTCAGCCCGTTCGCGGTCTACCTCGAGCTTCGGGCGCTGCTGGGCGAGTTGGCGGCGTTGTCGCCGGACAACGACCGATTCGCGGCCCCGGCGTACGACCATGAGCTGCCGGCCCCCGTGTTTGTCGATCTTCGGGATCGGATCCGCGACCTGCTCACCCCGGCGGCGACGAAGACGTGGCAGCGGGTGGAGTTCCGGCGCGAGGGGCAGGTCTACGCCGCGGCGTTCGAGAGCGAATTTTTGGAGCGTTCGGCGGAGCTGTACCTTGGCGTGCGCACGCCGGGCGACCCGCGGGTGCTGGCGGCGCTGGTCGAGAGCGCGAGCGAGTTCAAGCTGATGCCCAAGAGCATGGCGCAGATGCGTGTGCGGGGCGTGACGCTCCAGGAAGAGCGGCACCCGCCCATGCAGCTGCCCTCGCACGCGGACCTGCACTACTTCCGGATCGATCGGCAAGGGAGCGAGCGGGCGTGGGCGAAGGTGCTGGAGGAGCGGGAGATGGCGATCGTCTTCCCGGGGCTGGAATCGTCGGAGATTACGGGTTTTGCGGTGTACGCGACGATGGCGTCGTGAGCGTGCGCCGGAGTCGGGGGTGTGAGCCGTGGGCGTGACGCTGCCGGAGCTTTGCGAGCCGTTCTTTCAGTACGTGTGCCGCCTCAATCGCTCGGCCCGCAAAGGGGCGCGGGCGGAAGAGGGGCAGGTGCGCGGCGAGCTGGCGGGCCTGCTCTCGCAGATGAAGGCCGACGCGGCCTCGGATCTCCGCTTGCGCGCACAGTACGACCGCGTCGAGCTTGCTCTGATCTACTTCGCGGACTTCATGATCAAGGAGAGCAAGCTCCCGTTCGCCCGGCGATGGAAAGAGATGGCGCACGATCGGAACAAGCTCGCGGGGGACGAAGAGTTTTTCGACCTGATGGAAGAGACGATCTCGGACACGAGCGACGAGGCTTCCGAGCGCCTGGTGATCTTCTACACGTGCCTCGGGCTCGGGTTTACGGGCTTTTACATGGGGCAGCCCGAGGCTTTGCGGAAGAAGATGATGGAGATCTCGCCGCGTGTGCGTGCGTATCTGGCGGACGACCGCGAGCCGCGGATCTGCCCGGAGGCGTACGAGCACACGGACACGAGCGACCTGATCGAGCCGCCGGGGCGGAGCCTCGTTGGGATCGGGATCGCGCTGGTGGGCCTGCTGCTGGTGCTGTTCGCGGCCAACGCGTATCTGTATCACGAGAGCGCCGGGGCGCTCGGCGGCTGGCTGAGCGCGATCATCGAAGACGCGGCCCGGTCGGGCTCTGGGAACGGCGGCGGTGCGGGGTCTGCTGAGTCGGGAGGTTCGCGTTGAACGTGGCGAGCGCATTCGGGAAGCTGCCGCCGGCGGCGCAGGCGGGGGCCGTGCTGGTCACGGGCGGCGGGCTCATGGGCGCGTTGTTCGCATTCGGCGACGGGCGCGTGATCGCGATCGTGCTGGGCGGGCTAGTGCTGGTGGGGCTCTTGCTTGTGGTGTACAAGCTGCTGCTGAAGCAGGCCGACAAACGCAAGAGCCGCCCGTTCGAGCAAGGGCTGGCGGACAACAGCTCGACCGCGCCGCAGGACCTGAGCGACCCGGCTCGGCGCGCGTCGATGGACGCGCTGCGGAAGAAGTTTGAAGAGGGCGTTTCGGTCTTCAAGACCCACGGCAAGGACATCTACACGATGCCGTGGTACGTGCTGGTCGGCGAGCCGGGGAGCGGGAAGACCGAGGCGATCCGGCACTGCAACGTCGGGTTCCCGCCGGGGCTTCAGGACGAGCTCCAGGGCGCGGGCGGCACGATCAACATGAACTGGTGGTTCACCAACCACGCCGTGATCCTGGACACCGCCGGGCGGATGATGTTCGAGAACATCGCGCCGGGGCAGACCAGCGAGTGGCGCGAGTTTCTTCAGCTTCTGAAACGCAACCGCCCGAACTGCCCGATCAACGGGATGCTGCTGGTGATCCCGGCCGATAGCCTGATCAAAGACTCGGCCGACGAACTCGAGAAAAAGGGCGGCAAGATCGCCCAGCAGCTCGACCAGATCCAGCGTGTGCTCGGCGTGCGGTTCCCGGTCTTTGTGGTCGTGACCAAGTGCGACCTGATCAACGGGTTCCGGGAGTTCTTCGACGACGTTCACGATCCGCGCCTTCAGCACCAGATCATGGGCTGGAGCAACGAGTCCGGGCTGGACGAACCGTTCGATCCGAAGGCCGTCGCGAACCACCTGGGCGTGGTGCAGCAGCGCTTGCGGAAGCGCCGGCTCTCCCTGCTGGGCGACCCGGTGCCGACGAGCGGGAGCGACGGGGCGCGGATCGACGAGGTGGACGCGTTGTACGCGTTGCCGGAGAGCTTCGTGGGGATCTCGCCGCGCCTGCAGCGGTATCTCGAGATGATCTTTGTGAGCGGGGAGTGGTCGAATAAGCCGCTGTTCCTGCGGGGGATCTACTTCACGTCGTCGATGCGCGAGGGCTCGGCGCTGGACGCGGACCTGGCCGAGGCGTTGGGCGTGCCGCTGGAGTCGTTGCCCGAGGGTCGCGTGTGGGAGCGGGATTCGGCGTTCTTCCTGCGGGATCTGTTCGTCGAGAAGGTCTTCAAGGAACGCGGGCTGGTGACGCGGGCGTCGAACGCGCGTCAGATGCAGCGTCGGCGTCAGACGGCGATCCTCGGCTCGACCGCCGGTGTCGCGCTGCTGCTCCTGGTGCTGACCTGGCTCGGGGCGACGACGTTTGCGAAGCGCGTGGGGGAGCCCACGCGCTTCTGGGAGCGCACGGCTGAGCGTCTGGTCGGGGCGCGGGACGAGACCGTGGCGGCGATCTACCCCAACCCGCCCGCGAGCATGAACTACGAGTACGTGGGGGATCAGCCGCTCTTCGGCGAGCGCGAAGGCCCGGGCCTGGCGTCGTTCCTGGATGAGGTGCGGGAGCGGGAGGCGCAGCCTCTGCGGGTGCCGATGATCTTCCGCCCCGTCGCGGTCTTCAGCGCGGATATCGATCGCCTGCGCCGCGAAGCGCACGCGTCGGTGCTGGCGCGGACGGTGCTGGCGCCGGCTGCGGAGGCCTCGCGCCGTCGCATCGCCGACGACCGCACGCCCTGGACGCCGGAAAAAACGGCGGCTCTGGCCGAGTTGCTTCGATTGGAAGCGGCGGGCGTCGACGCGATGACGCCCCGCGAGGGTGCGCCCGCGGTCGACGTGATGAAGCTTGTGGAGTTTGCCCTGCGCGACCCCGCCGATGCCGGGCGTGCGTCGGACAGCCTGGCCCGTCTCGCGGCCGAGGGCGCGGGGGCGGTGCGACGCTCGTCCGAAGCGGCGCTGTCGTCGGGCGTGCCGGTCGAGGCGACGGGGGCGGGGACGTCCTCTTCCCGTGCGGCGATCGACGCGGGGTTGTCGCGGTTCCTGGCGGTCTGGGCCGAGGGTGGTCGTCCGCCGGGTCGGCTCGGGGAGCTGCTCGAACTGCGCGACGCGCTCGCGGAGCTGGACGAGGCCGAGCGGGTGCTGGTGAGCGAGGTGAGCTTCCCGCCGACGGACGACAGCCCCGAGGTCCACCGCGCGGGCGTGGAGCGGTGGCGGGCGCGTCTGGCCCGGGTGGTCGCGGCTCGCGAGCGGGCGGACGCGGTCATCGGCGTGCTCGGGGGCGGTGGAGATATCGCCGGCGTCCTCCGCGTCGCGGAACTGGAAGCGACAACCGAAGCCGGCGAGGCGTTCGACACGCTCCTAGGCGAACTCGAACGGGCGGCCCCGAGCGACGCCGCGGCTCGCGCCTCGCGTGACGCCAACCCGCAGGCCGCGGCGCTACAGGCGTGGGGCGAGCGCCTGCGGAGCGCGCGAGCCACCCTCCGCGACCGCTCCGGCGCGATGGCGCGTCAGATCGGGAGCGACCTCAACGCACGGGCGGCTCGCGACCTCGGGCAGACCGCGAGCGGGCGGGCCTACGGCTCGCGGGTCGACGCGTACGTGCGCGCGGACGCGGCGCTGCGGGCGATGACGGCCCTTGCCGAGCAACCCGGGAGCGTGATCGAGACCGCCGAAGCGGTCGAGAGCGAGCGACGGGCGGCGTCCGAGGCGATCGAGCGCGCGCTCGGCGCGATCCCGCCGGATTCGGCCGAGGGCCCGCGTGCGGCGTGCGCGGGCGTGCTGGAGGCGGCGTGGCGCGTAGGTCGCACGGCCGCCGCCGATCGTCTCGCGAGCGAGATCCGCGAGGCGGGCTCGGTGATCGACCTGCTGCTGGACCGGGCCGAGAGCGCTCCGAACGCCGGCGCCCGGATGCCGGACTTTGTGATGTCGAGCGCCCGAGGCGGAGCGTACGCGGCGGAGTTCACGCCGGAACTCGCCCAGCCGTTCATCTCGGCGTGGGCGTCGGTGGACGCGTGGGCCGAGCGTGCCCGCGGCGGGGGGACGCCGCTGTTCCTGGATCAGTCGCGCGTGCTGCGGAGCTACCGCGAGGTCGAGCCGGAGCTGGCGGAGTTTGCCGAGGATTATGTGCGGTACTGGACGGAGGACGTGCCGCAGGCGGTCGCCGCGCCGTCGTACGACGACTGGTCGTCGTACCGCGCGGACCTGATCCGTCTGGAGCGGGATCTGCGCGAGGTGGATCGGGCGTTGCGAGCGGTGTCGGAGCGGATCGTGGCCGCGCTCGCCGACCTGCCCCCGGGTCTGGACCCGGACCTGCTGGAACTGGCGAAGGAAGCGGTGGAAGTCGCCGACCGCGACCAGCGGGCACCGCGCGGGCGCCGCGGGGCGACGCGGATGGACGAGATCGCCGACGCGATCCGTCGGTGGACGGGGCTTGGCACGACCGCGGAAGCCGCCTCAACGAGCTTGCTCCGCCTGCGTCCGGAGGAGTTCGAGCGGAATTACCTCTCGCCCGATGTCTACAGCCGCCGCCCGTTCGGCGTCAGCGAGGTCTACTGGAACAGCGTCTTCGAGCGGGGCCTGCGCTCCTTGGCGAGCGGGCGACAGATCGCGGATCGGGCGACGCTCGACGCGCTCGCGGCCCGCCAGTCCGCGGCGATGCCGTTCGCCCGCGGCGCCCGCTCGAGCCTGAACGCGGAGGACTCTCGCCGCCTGATCGCAGAGATCGTGCGCATCGGCTCGTCCCTGCCCGCGCCCCGAGCCGACGCGCCCGGGGCGTTCCTCGGCGAGGGCGCGCTGGTCAACGTCCCGGCGATCGACGAGGCGCTCGCGATGATGCGGGGCGAGGGGTTGCTCCGCGACAGCGAGCGGGCGTGGTTCAACCGGTTGCAGCGGATCGCCTCGTGGCTGGACGACGCGCAGGGGGCGATCACGGTCGAGTTGATCCTGCTCCCGCAACAGACGACGGGCGTGGAGGCGGTGACGGGCACGTACGCGTTTGTGAGTGCGCCCGGGCTCGACCGGCGCCAGGCGACGCGCCGGGGCGAGGCGCTCGTGCTCGCGTCGACGGCGTTGCCGATGAGCGGGCCGCTCTCGATCGATTTCCACACGGTGGAGACGGGCCCGGTCTCGGCTCGCCTGACGTTTGCCCCGCCGTGGGGCATCCTGGGGTCGTACGTGGAAGGCGGGACGCCGCTGCCCGGTCTCCGCGGGTTCCAGGACGTGTGGTCGGTGCCGGTCCGCGTCGAGCCGTTGGGGGATCGCGGGTCGGCGGTGGCGTACGTCATCGGCGTGCGTTTCTCGCGGACACCGATCGAGCCCGAGGTCTGGCCGAGCGCGGACGAATGGGCGGGGGCCCGGTGATGGGTCTGCTCCAGCGTCTGCTCGGTCGCCAGGGGGGCGGGAGCGCGTCGAGCGGACGGGCGGTGTGGCTCGGCGCGTTCGGGAAGCACCCCGGCTGGGACGACCACGCCGAGGACATCGGGCTGGAAACGCCGGGGCTGGTGGAGGTGAAGCGGGCGATGTACGTCGCCGGCATCGGCGGGAACATCGACACGGGCGCGTGGTCCAAGTTGGGGGAGAAGGCGCTGCCCGGGTTCGATCACGATTTCGTGTGGTCGCAGGGGCGGACGTCGTTCGCCGGGCGCTTGTGGGCGTCGACGGACGCGAAGGGACGCAGCCGCTACCCGATGGTCGTCGCGGGCGAGTTCCGCGAGATGCCTTCCCGGGTGATCGCGCGGCAGGCCTGGGGCGCGTTCGATGAGGCCGAGACTGGGTGCAAGCGAGCCACGACGCCGGCGGGCGTTCGTGCGGCGATGGATGCGGCAAGATCGGCACTGCTCGCGTCGGTCTCGGGCTGGCCTTTGACCGCGCCGCCTGTCGGAGACCCGCTCGTTCGCCTCGCCGCCTCGGCCGCGTCGTGGGGCGGGGCCGAGGGGCTCGCGCGGGTCCTTTATCAGATCGAGACCGATCTCCGCGGCTTCGGGGCCGGGTCGGGCGACACCAAGCGGACGGTCAACCTCGAGAACGCCGGGCGACACCTCCGCCTCCCGTGCATCGAGCCCGATCGTCCCGGCGAGGATTTCGCGGTCTGGCTGGAACTGCTGGAAAGCCGCTTCACAGGGCTCCGCCCTTCAGTGCTGCTCCTGCGTCCCCGGAACGGGGCATGGATGGACGTGGTCGTGGGCACCGTGCAGCCGGTCTCGTTCTACTGCCTGCTCGCGGGGCGGGAGGCGATGCCGCCCGCGCAGGAGATCCCGTACGAGTTGGACATGGGGCTCCTCACCCGGGCGAGGGCGTTGCTGGCGGCGAGCGTGAGCCGGACGGGGTGAGCATCCGCGGGCGTGTCCGTAGGGCTGATACCCGGGCTGGGGTTGTCGGCGGAGATGAGAGTGGATAGCTTGGAGGCTGCGCCCCTGCGATCGGGTGTATTCGCCGGGCCTCGTTGCGGGGTTTAGGAACACAGCGTCGTGCTGTGTCTGAAGCGGATCGGTCGCGCTGTGCGGGGGCAGGATGCGTGAACAGCGCTCGCGGGCGCATGAGGGGGCGTTGATGTCGTGGCGCTCAATCGGGGGGGGCCTGGCGGCGGCCGCGCTGTGGAGCGCGGCGTTGCCGTCGGCCACGGGTGCGTGGGACGAGACCCAGCCCGTGGAGGCCGAGGGGGCCGCCCCGCCCACCGAGACCTCGCCCGCGATCGACAAGGACGCCCGGGCGGTCGGCACGACGGAAGTCGCGGAGCGTGCGCCGCATGTCGCCTCTCCCGAGGACGGGCCCTCGATCCGGATCGATGGCGTGCGCGTGGTGTATTTGCGTGATCACCCCGCGCTGCCGTTTGTCACCGAGCTCCGCCAGACGCCGTTCGAGTTGCTGGAGACCGAAACGGGGCTCGCGGCGGTGCGCGATGGCGTGCCGGGGACGGTCTTCACACTCGAATCGCTCTCGGACGGGCGCGAGCGCGGGCTGCATCGGAGCGGGATGCTCGCGATCCAGGTCGCGTTGCTGCGCGCCCTCGAACGACGCGACATCATCGGCGTCTTCGTGCTCACCGCCGGGATCGACGACCGGAACGAGGCGTTCCTGGACCTCCGCCCCGGCGGGGACCGGACGCTGGAACTGCAGATCTTCGTGGGGACGGCGACCGACGTGCGCACGATCGCGTCCGGCGATCGCGTGGCGCTCGCCGAGCGCGTCAATCACCCGGCGCACGAGCGTCTGCGGCGCCGTTCCCCCGTCGCCCCGCCCTCGGCAGAGGACGTGGAGCGTCGCGACCTGCTCCGCCGGCGGGAACTCGACGACTTCGTGCTGCGGCTCAACCGTCACCCGGGGCGACGGGTCGACGTCGCGGTCGCGCCGTCGGACCGCGACGGGGGCGCGACGCTGGACCTGCTCGTGCAGGAGAATAAGCCGTGGTCGGCCTACGCCCAGGTGCTGAACACCGGCACGTCGCAGACCGACGAGATCCGCTACCGCTTCGGCTTCACGCACACCCAGCTCACCGGGCGCGACGACGTGCTGACCGTCGACTACATCACCGCGGGCTTCAACGAGGCCCACGCGGTGCTCGGGAGTTACGCGATGCCGCTCCCGGCGTTTGACGAACGCCTGCGCGTTCGCGCGTTCGGCGGGTACAGCCAGTTCCAGGCGAGCGACGTCGGCGTCACCAACGAGCGGTTCGAGGGCGAGAGCTGGAACGTCGGCGGGGAGCTCTCGCTCAACGTCTTCCAGCACCGCGAGCTGTTCATCGACCTCTTCGCCGGGGCGCGGTGGGAGTCGATCCGGATCGACAACTTGGCGGCCGAAGTGCGTGGGAGCGAGAACCTGTTCATCCCGCGGGTCGGCGCCGCGCTCGAACGCCGCACCAACACGTCCTCGCTGGACCTCTCCGCGGCGCTCGAGTGGAGCATGTCGGGCGTCTCCGGTTCGTCGCAGGACGAGCTCGAACGCCTCGGGCGGCTGAACCCGAGCCGGGATTTTGCGCTGCTGAGCTTCAATGCGACGGGCTCGGTGTTTCTCGAGCCGCTGCTCCGCCCGGCGGCGTGGCGCGACCCTTCGACGCCCAGGAGTTCGACGCTCGCGCACGAAGTGACGGCTTCGGTCCGCGGGCAGTACGCGTTCGGGAACCGGCTGATCCCGAACCTCCAGCAGGTGGTGGGCGGCTTGTTCACGGTGCGCGGGTACCCGGAGTCGGTGATCGCCGGGGACGACGCGGTGATCGCGACTTTGGAATACCGGTTTCATGTGCCGCGGGCGCTGGCGGTGAACCCCGAGCCCGGGACGGTCTTCGGGCAGCCGTTCCGCGTCGCACCGGACCGCGTCTATGGGCAGCCGGACTGGGACCTGGTGCTGAAGGGGTTCGTGGACGCGGCGAGAGTGACCAACAGCGATCGGGCGGCGTTTGAACGTGACGAGGCGATCTCCGGCGCAGGGATCGGGGCGGAACTGGTCCTGCGCCGGAATCTTGTGGCGCGTGTGGACTGGGGGTTTGCGATGAACCCGATCCCGTCGGCCGGTGTGTCGGTGGGCGACAACCGTGTGCACTTCTCGGTGACGCTGCTGTACTGAGTCGGCGGGATCGGTTTGCCGGGCTAGTCGGGCCTGGTCTGGAGTGTGGGCGATGGTGCGGCAAGATCACGATCGGAACGGCGGGGGCGTGTTCGAGGGGCTGCGGACGCGCCACGGGCTGCGCCTCGCGCTCGCGGCGGGCCTGGCGGTCGGTCTCGGGCAGGTCGCGTGGGCGGGGCCGCAGGGTGAGCGGGTCGTGCGAGGCACGGCGAGCTTCTCCCGCTCCGGGCATGAGACGGTGATCCACGCCGGGCACAACTCGATCATCCACTACCAGAGCTTCAACATCGCGCCGCACCAGACGGTGCGGTTCATCCAGCCGGACGCCAGTTCGCGCGTGCTCAACCGCATCACCGGCCCGGACCCGAGCCGCATCGACGGGACGCTGATCGCCAACGGGCGCGTCTATATCGTCAACCCGGCGGGCGTCTATTTTGGCAACGGCGCGACGGTGAACGTCGGCGCGATCTACGCGGCGGCCGGGACGATGACCGACGCGGATTTCCTCGCCGGCGTGGACCGCTTCGGTGGGCTCAGCGGGCGTGTGTCCAACCTCGGGACGATCCGCGGGCGCGAGGTCCACCTGATCGGCCGAACGGTGGAGAACTTCGGCACGCTCGTGACCCCCGAGGGGCTCGTCACGATGAGCGCCGGTGACGACGTGCTCATCGGTCGCCTCGAGGGCGGCGTGTTCGCGCGGATCGAGTCCCGCGAGGGCTCGGCGGGGGGCGAGCTGCGACAGCACGGGCGCGTGGAGGCCGAGGGCGGGCGCGTGCTTATGGGAACGGGCGACGTGTTTGCGCTGGCGATCGGCGCGGACGCGTACGTGCGGGCGGCCCAGGTCCGTGCCGAGGGCGGCGGCGCGGCGCACGCCGTCACGGTCGAGGGGCGGATCGACGCCCGCGACCAGGGCCCGGGCGGGCGCGGCGGCGAGATCCAGATCCTGGGCGACCGGATCGCCTTGGTCGGGGCCGAGCTCGACGCCTCGGGTGCGCACGGAGGCGGGCGCGTGCGCGTCGGCGGCGGGTATCAGGGGGGCGAAGGGCTGCGCGCGGCCGAGCGGGTCTACGTTGATCGCGAGAGCGTGATCCGTGCCGACGCGACGGCCCACGGACGCGGCGGGGACGTGGTCGTCTGGTCCGACGGGCTGACGTCGTACCACGGGCGCATCACCGCACGCGGCGGGGCAATGGGTGGCGACGGCGGCTTCGTCGAAGTCTCGGGCAAGGAGTTGCTCCGCTTCGACGGGTGGGTGGACGTTTCGGCCCCGCTGGGGCGCGACGGGACGATCCTGCTCGATCCGCGGGACATCACGATCGTGGAGACCGGGGCCGACGATGCCGAGCTGACGCTGACGGGCATCCTGTTCGGCGCGCCGAGCAGCACCGACGACTTCACGATCTCCGCGGCGGCATTAGAAGCGCTGACGGGCAATATCGAGTTGCAGGCACAGCGCGACCTGACGGTCGACTTCGCGCTGAATCTGGCGAACCAGACCGGCGGCGAGACGGTGACGTTCCGGGCCGGGCGCGATATCCGCGTGAATGCGGGCGTGACGACCGCGGGTGGTGACCTGCTGCTGCTGGCGAACGACGCGACGACGCCCAACCCGCCCGGGGTGCAGAACGGGTCGGTCTTCGTTTCGGCGCCGGTGAATCTCGCGGGCGGTTCGTTCACGTCGAGCGGGGTGGGGTTTACGTCCTCGTCGCTCATCACGGCGACTGCTGCGACGCTGAACCACACCGGGGCGCTGAGCCTTGGCGCGATGACGCTGGGCGCGGGCGGGCTCGACGCGAACGCGGGGACGACGATCGCGACCACGGGGCTGCTGAACATCACCGGGGCGTCGGTGTTTGACGCGGGCGGCACGATCACGCTCAGCCAGATCACGCCCGGCGGATCGCTGCTGCTGACCACGCCGGCCGGCGCCAGCGTGACGAGCACCGGGCCGATCCAGTTTGCAAACCTGACCAGCGTCGGCGGCACACTCGCGGCGACGGCGCAGGTCGGGACGATCACCAACACGGGCACGATGTCGGTTGGGGGCGCATCGTCGTTTACAGCCAGCGCCCCGGGCTTGCCGCCGGTGGGGATCGACCTGAGCGGCTTCGCCGCGGGCGGCGCGCTGACGCTGACGACGCCCGCGAGCGTGTCGATCGCAACGACGGGCGGGCTGGCGCTGGGCGGGACGAGCGTGATCGGCGGGACGGCGACGCTCAACGCCAACGCGGGCGGGAGCGCGATCACCGGCGGGAGTCTGCAAGCCGCGAGCGCCAACCTGACCGGGTCCAGCATCAACCTGACCGGCGTCAACGTGCCCGGCTCGCTGACGCTGAACACCGCGGGGAACGCGACGATCGCGGCGACGTCCGCGGTCACGCTCGGCGCGGGGTCCAACATCGGCTCGGGGCTGAGCGTGACGACCAGCGCCGGCTCGATCACCGACGCGGGCACGGTCACCGTGACCGGTGCTGTGACGCTGAACGCCGCGGGCGCGATCAATGTCGATACGTTCAACACCTCCGGCGGCGCGTACACCCTCACCGCCGGGAGCGGCGGGGCGACGGTCGTCAACCAGAACGCCGTGACGATCGCGGGGGCGACCATCAGCGGGCCCTTGCGCGTGACCGGCGGCGGCTCGGTGACGAACACCGGCGCGATCACCGTCACCAACGGCACGGCGACGCCCTCGTTGTTCAGCGCGACCGTCGCCGGGTTCATCAACCTCGGACAGGGCGGGGCGTTCGCCGCGACCGGGCCGATCTCGATGAACACCATCGGCGGCAATGCGACGCTTGTCGGCACGTCCGGGCTCAACCTCGGTGCGACGTCGATCACGGGCACACTGAGCGTGACGGCACAGGCGGGGGCGATCACCAACACCAGCGGCACCGTCGCGGCAACCACCGGCGCCTCGTTCACGACTCTGGCGGGCAATATCACCGTCAACAACCTCGCGGTGACCAGCCCTGTCACGCTCAGCGGCAGCGGGAACGCGACGCTCAGCAACACGGGCAATCTCGCGCTGCAGGGCTCGGTCGGCGGGAACCTGATCGCGAGTTCGACCGGCACGCTCACCGACAGCGCCGCGCTCGCCGTCACCGGCGGGTCCGTGCTCACCGGCAGCAACGGGATCGTCTTCGACCAGACGACCTTCACCGGCTCGGTCGGTCTGTTCACCACCAGTGGCAACGCGACGGTCACCGCGCCTGCGCTCGTGCTCGCGGGCTCCAACGTCAGCGGCGACCTCTTCGCGACCGCGACCGTCGGCGCACTGGCGGGCGCGGGCGCGACGGTCACCGTCGGCGGCAACGCCGAGTTGTCCAGCGTGGGGAATCTCAGCTTCCCGGCCCTCAACATCACGGGCAGCGTTCTCGCCAACAGCTCGGGCGGGAGCGTGACACTCACCAACGCGGGAACGCTGCGCCTCACCAGCGGCACCAACGCCTTCACAACACTGACCGCGACCGCCACGACCGGCGACCTGCTGAACCTCGGCGCGGTCAACGCGGGCGGGGCGGTCTCGCTCCAGGCCATCGCGGGAGATCTGGAGATCAGCGGGCTGGTGACGCCGTCAACGGTGCGCCTCCGCGCTTCGGGGGACGTGACATACAGCGCGGCGTCGATCGCGCTCGGCGGCGGAAACAGCCAAGCCGGCGGGCTGATGGATCTCACCGCGACCGGCGGCAGCCTCACCGGCACGGGGCTGGTCGCGCCGAACGCACGCCTCGAAGCCACGGGCGCGATCACGCTGACCGACGTCGCCGTGAGCGGCGAGATCGTGCTGAACTCCGGCGGCGCGTCGAGCCTCTCGGCGGTCGGGCCCGCGGGCATCGTGCTCGGCGCGGGCACCGTCGTCGGTGGAAACCTGACGCTGTTTACGCCGACCGGCGACATCCGCGACGCGGGAGCCGTCACCGTGCTCGGCACGGCGATCGACCTGCACGCCCAGGGCGGCGACATTGATTTCGATACGACCACCGCTTCGCTCGCGACCTGGCGACTCCGCAGCGCCGGCGATGCGCGACTCTCGGCGGGGACGGTGCAGTTCGATGTCGCGACCAGCGCGATCGGCGGCGACCTGACCCTCGCGGCCGACACGCTCACGCCCGTCGGCGTCTGGAGCGGAACGCTGGGCAGCGGGGGGCTGTTCACGCTCGCGCCCCGCACGCCGGGCACGCCGATCTTCCTCGGCACCGCGACCGGCGCGGGGCTCGAGTTCTCCGGCGCGGACCTTGCAGAACTCGCGACGACCGGCTTCGGCAGCCTGGGGTTCGGCGAAGCGGGCGTCTCCCCCGTCACGATCGTCTCGGCGGCGTTCAACCTGCCAACGATCGTGCGCGGCACGACCATCAGCGCGACCGGCCCGATCACCACCGGTGGCGCGGCGCTCACGCTCGACGCGACAACCGGCCTCACCCTCTCGGGCACGATCAACACCGGCGCGGGCGCGCTCGATCTGGTCGGCCCGATCACGCTCGCGGGCGCGACGACCCTCCAGGGCGGGGCGTTGACGGTCACCGACACGATCGACGGCGGCTCGACGCTGACTGTCTCGGGCGTGACGGCCGACTTCGGCGGCGCGATCGGGGCGAACGCGGCGCTCGCGTCCTTCTCGCTCACGACCACGGGCGGGGCGGGGAGCCTCGGCGACGTCCGCACCAGCGGCGCACAGACCTACACCAACAGCTCGTCCGTGACGCTCACCGGCGACCTCCGCTCCACCGGCGGCGGCACGATCTCGTTCGCCGGACCCGTCCTGCTCGGTGGGGCCGGGACGCGATCGATCCGCATCGACGGCGCGCCGAGCGGAACCAACGCCGTCACGTTTGCGGCCCCGGTCAACGGCGCGCGCACGCTTGCGATCGAGATCGGCGCCGCACGCGCCCGCTTCGCGGGGATCGGGAACACCACAGCGCCGACCGGGCTCAGCGTCAACGGCGGGCTCACGCTGCTCGGCGACGTCACGCTCGCGGGCCCCCTCTCTGCCACAGGCTCGCTCCTGCTGAACACGCCCGCCGTCTCGATGACCACCGGCAACGGGGCCGTCTCGCTGCTCGGCGGCGTGCAGGGCGCGAGCGCCTGGACGCTCGACGCCGGCTCCGGGGCGGTCGAGATCGCCAGCGGGATCGGGAACAGCACGCCGCTGACTTCGGTGACGCTGACCGGCGGCGCCGTCTCGCTGCCCTCGATCGGCACGGCGCTCAATGCGGGCGTCTCGGGATCGCTCACAGTCAACGCGAGCGGGCTGCTCGACCTGACCGGCGCCAACTACCGCGCCGGAACGGTCTCGTTGACCGCGGCCGGCGGTCAACGCCTGAACCAGAACGCGACCGTCCGCGCGGGGACCGGGTCGGTCTCGCTGCTCGGCGGCGGCGTGGCGATGGGCGCGTTCGATCTCGACCTGCTCGCGCCGGGCGGATCGGTGACGGTCGCCGGCGCGACGGGGAACGGAGCCGCAGACCTGACGGTGATCGCGGTCGGCCCAGTCTCGCTCGGCGCGGTCGGGAGCGCGGGCTCGAGGATCGGCACGATCCGGCTGGCCGGGAGCGACGTCAACCTGAACGGCACGGTCTTCGGCACCGTCTTTGAAGCGCAGCCGACGAATCCGACCGACGCGATCACGCTCGGCGGCGCGGGCGGAGCGGCCGGCTTTGCGCTCAGTGCCACGGAGATGTCCCGCCTCGGCACGGGGTTCACATCGGTAACGTTCGGGCGCGACGCCGGGCAGCACGCTGTGGAACTGCGCGGGTTCTCGTTTGTCAACCCGGTCTTCGTGCGCGCGCCCGGGGGCTCGGTCGCGATCACGGGCGACCTGGCAGGCTCGGGCGGCTCGGCGCTGGACCTCGCGGCGGGTTCAATCACCCTGGGCTCAAGCATCACGACCGGCGGGGGCGCGGTGCGCTTCGGCGCTCCGACGTCGATCGTCGGGGGCGTGCGCGGGGTCAGTGCCGGGTCCGGCGCGGTGCGGTTTGAGGGCGACGTTCAAGGCCCCGGCGGGCTCGTGGTTCGGGGCGGGGCGGTCCGTTTCGACGCCGACCTCGGCTCGATGACGCCGATGGGCGTGCTGGACGGCGAAGGGTCGACCAGCCTCCGGTTCGGAGGCTCGGTGATCCGGGCGGCTTCGGCGCGACTCGCGGCCGCTGGCGGCGAGCTCCTCTTCGCCGGCTCCGGGCTCGATCTCGAAACCACCGGCGGGAACGCGACCCTGCTCGGCTCGACGATCCGCCTCGGCGCGGGCGTGACCAGCGCGGGCGTGCGGACCAGCGGCGGTGACGTCCGGCTGCAAGGTCCGCTCAACGGCACCGTTGGAGCGACCCCCGCGACCCTGCTCATCGACGCCGGCGCCGGCGACGTGCTCGCGACCGCGCCGATCGGAGAAGGCGCGCCTCTCGCGTCGGTCGCGATCGGCGGCGACGCGGTCACACTTCGCGGTGTGCGCACAACGGGGAGCCAGTCCGTCACCGCCCAGTCGCTCACGCTCGACGGCTTGTTCGCGTCGTCGTTGCTCGGGTCGCTGGTGTACGCCGGGCCGGTCACGCTCGCGGGCGATGTGGAAGCGCGTTCGGCGGGCGCTCCGGGCCAGGACGTGCGGTTCAACGCCGTCAACGGCCCGTTCGCGCTCACGCTGGACGCCGGCGCGGGCGGGGGCGTGCGCACGGGGGCAGTCGGACTGGTGCAGCCGCTGGCGAGCTTTGATGTTCGCGGCGCATCGGTGGAGCTCGGGTCGGTCGTGAGCTCGGGGGCGATCGCGGTCGACGCGCCCGCGAGCGTCGGCGGGCTGGTTCGCAGCCTCGACGCCGGCGTCACCTTCACCCGCGTTCTGACGCTCACCAGCGCGACCACGATCGAAGGGCGCGGCGGGGACGTCCGCCTGCTCGGCCCCGTCGACGGCTCCGTCGCGGTCGCGCTGCTCGCTCCCGGGCGGGAAATTGTGGCGGACGCGCCGATCGGGGCCAACACACCCCTCGCCTCGCTCGACGCGGCGGGCGCTTCGATCCGGCTCGCCGACGTCTCGACCACCGGCGCGCAGACGTACGCCGGGGCTGTTTTGCTCGGCGGGCGCCTCTCGACCACCGGTGGCGGGCTGACGCTCAACTTCCCGCTGACGCTCCTCGCAGACTCGGCCCTGATCGCGCCGAGCGGCGGCGTGCAACTCGGCGCGGTCTCCGGCGCGTTCGACCTGCTCCTGGACGCGGGCGCGAACGACCTGGACCTCACCGCGGGGCTCGGGCAGAGCGTCGGGCTCGGTCGCCTCACGATCGAGCGGGCCGGGTCGGTCGCGTTCGGCGCGATCCGGGCGGATTCGGTCCGGATCGAGGACGCGTCGAGCATCGTGACGCTGCCGGGCGTTGCGTCGCTGACCGGGAGCGACGGCTTCTTCGCCCGGGCGGGCGGTTTGACGCTCACCGGGCGACTTGAGTCTGCGGGCGATCTGGTGATTGACTCGGGCGGGGCGATACGGATCGCGGCGTCGGCCGATCTCGGCGCGTTCAGCGGCTCGATCATCCAGACCGGGGGCGGCGAAGTCCGCCTGGAGCAGGAGTTGCTGCTCGTCGGGGGCGGGCTTTCGTTCCAAGGCACCGTCACGCTCGGGGCGGGCGTGAGCCGTTTCGCAGGGTCGTCGCTGGTCTTCGATGGTGGCATCGAGCCGAGCGGGGGCGGCGTGGGGCTCGTGCTCGCTTCACCCGGGACGATCCGCCTCGGCGGGCAGGTCGGGGGCTCGACCCCGTTCGCATCGGTGACGACCACCGGCGGAGGGATCACCGAGCTCGGCGGCTCGGTCTTCGCGATCGGTGAGGTTTTCTTCGACGGGGCAACGGTGCTCGTCGGCGACTCGTTCGTGGAAGGTCGGCGCGGCGTGCGGTTCGGCGGGGGCATCGAGAGCGAGACCGACGCCACGCATACGCTCGAAATCGCCGTCGACACCTCGGAGCTCGGGCGTGACCTGGCGCTCGTCCGCTTCGGCGGGCCGGTCGGTGTGGTGAACCGCCCGCGGGCGTTGTCGATCAACCTGGCCGGCCGCGGCGGGGCGGCGGCCGAGGTTCCGACGATCGTGTTCTTTGATGAAGCCGCCATCTTCGGAGCGCCGAGCGCCGCCAACGGGCTGCTCTTCCGTGTGTCGGAGACGTTCGCGGTCGGACGCGGCGAGAAGATCGCGGCGGTCGGGCCGGTGGGGATCGAGGCGGGAACATCCGCGTCCTTCGGCGACATCAGCAGCCTGGGGGACATCGACGTCCTCTCGCCCCGGATCGTGCTCCTGCTCCGCCCAGGTCAGCCGGTGTTCGACCCGGTGCTCCAGGCGGCGACGCCCGAGTCGGCCGATCAGGGGATCGATTTTGTGTCCGCCACGGCGATCCGGTTCAGTTCGACGCCGGAGCTGGACGGGCAGGGCGGGCTGCCGCAGTTCGCGACGCTGGACGCCGGGGGGATCACCTCCAGCCTGGCGAACCAGTTCTCGATCCGGGCGTTCACGACGCTGAACCGGGAGGACCTGATCCGTGGGGATCAGTACTTCGACCTGCGGGCCCAGGGGGCGACGAACACCAACGTCGCCGAAGCGCTCGCGGGGGCGACGCCCCGCCAGGACGCCTCGCGGAGCGTGGTGAGCGAGCTCGGGGTCGGTGCGGCTCAGGGCGAGCAGCTCCAACGCCTCGGCGTTTTCCCGAAAGAACTGACGCCGGAACAGCTTGTGGAGTTCTTGGTCGGTCGGGCGGTCTATATGGACCTGAACCCGGAGGCCGCGGTGCAGGCCTCGGCGGCCCGGGTGACGGTCGATCGCCTGTCCGAGCGAATCGTCTCCTCGGTGCTGGCGACGTACCAGTCGGTGTTCGGGGAGGCGGGTTCGGACGCGTTCGAGCGAGAGATGGAGATCCGGGAACGCCTGGACGAGGCTCTGTTCGAGTACCGCGCCAGCGGCGGCGAGGGGCGGTTCGATCCCGCCGCGTTCCGCGGGTTCCTGGAGTTCAATGAGCGGCACGGACCTGTTGCGCAGGACGTGCGCGAGTTGCAACGGTTGTTCGATGAACTTAACCTGTTGGGACTGAGCCCGCTGGAACTGGGTGTGGCTCGTGAAGTTTTGCTCGGGGGAATCTGTCCGGACAGTCTGTCCACTGGCGAGTTGTTGGGGGTCATCCAAGCGCCGACGCCGAGGTTCCGCGCCCCCGCGGCGGGCGCGGAGCCGGGGACGCCCGCTCAGGCGGGCGAAAGCGGGGACGAGCCCGGACGGTGACCGTGTTGCGGGTTGAACGAGGAAGCGCCCCGGTGCGGGGCGGCGAGGGAGCAGAGGCTCGATGAGTTCGCTGGATATCGAATCCCTGGCTGCGGAGATCGACTCGGAATCGCCGAGCGGCGTCGATCTGTCGTACGACCCGGCGTATTACGCGCTCGTGAAGAGCGCCGAGGGCACGCCCGAGCAGCAGGTCGGCGATTCGGTGATCGAGGCGCAGGAGCCGAACTGGCGCGAGGTCCGCGACGGCGCGGCCGAGCTGCTGCGACGCTCGCACGACCTGCAACTGGCGGTCGTGCTGACCGCCGCGGGCGTGCGCACGCACGGGATGGGCGGGCTGGCCGACGGGATCGGGCTGCTCCGTCGCCTGGTAGAGTCGCGCTGGGAGACGCTCTACCCGCGTCTGGACCCGGACGACGGGAACGACCCGCTGGAGCGGATGAACCTGCTCTCGCCGCTGGCGGCGTCGGTCGCGAGCTCGAGCGACCCCTACCGGATCCGGGACGGCGTCCTGGACGCGGTGCTGGTGGAGTCGCGCCAGGCCGGGCGGTTCAGCTTGCGGGACATGCTGCTCGCCGACGGTGAAGACCTGCCCCCGAGCCCGTCCCGCGCGACGCCGGCGAGCCGGGAGTTGATCGATGCGGCGATGCGGGACGCGGATTCGGACGCCCTGCGGGTGACGGCCGGGGATGCGGAGCGGGCGGGGGAGGAGCTGGAGGCGCTGGGCGGGCTGTTGCAGTCGCTCGCGCCGGGTATGGCGCCGGACCTAAAGCCCCTGACGGCTCTGGTGCGTCGGGCGGCGGCCCGGGTGCTCGCGGGGCTCGGAGAGTCCGTCAAGGCGTCTTCGGAGTCAGGGGAGGGCTCGGGCAGCGACGAAGCGGGCGGGCACTCGAGCGGTGGGGGCGACGGGGCGATCCGCTCGGCGCAGGACGTGGTGCGTGCGCTGGACCGGATCGTGGCATACTACGAGAAGCACGAGCCGTCGAGCCCTGTGCCGTTGCTGCTGGAACGAGCGAAGCGGCTGGTGTCGCGTCCGTTCCTGGAGATTCTGGAAGATATGAACCCGGAGGCGATGGAGCGTGTGTATCTGATCGGCGGGCTGAAGCCGCCGGAGGAATAGTCCGATGGGGTCGTCTGGACCCCTGATCGGGTGACGATCGCGGATCCTGCGCCGTTCGGCGGGGATGATTGCGGGTTCGGTTCGGGCACGCGGGGCGGGCCCGGGGGTTGTGATCGCAAGAGCGAAGGACAAGCATGGCCAAGCAAAGCAGTCAGAAATTCGTGGCCCGGAACCGGGCGCCGCGCGTGCAGATCGAGTACGACGTCGAGCTGTACGGCGCGGAGAAGAAGGTCAACCTCCCGTTTGTGATGGGGGTGATGTCGGACCTCTCGGGCAACCCGGCCGAGCCCCTAGCGCCGGTCGCAGACCGCAAGTTCATGGAGATCGACGTCGACAACTTCGATGATCGGCTCAAGAGCATGAAGCCGCGGGTCGCGTTCCAGGTGCCCAACACGCTCACGGGCGAGGGGAACCTGTCGGTGGACATCACTTTTGAGAGCATGGACGACTTTTCCCCGGCCGCGGTGGCGCGGAAGGTGGACTCGCTGAACAAGCTGCTCGAAGCGCGGACGCAGCTCTCGAACCTGCTGTCGTATATGGACGGCAAGAGCGGCGCCGAGGCGCTGCTGCAGAAGGTGCTCGCGGATCCGGAACTGCTCAAGACCCTCGCCTCGGCCCCGAACCCGGGCGCGGGCGACGACGGCAAGGAGGCTTGAACCCATGGCTGAGACCAACCCCCAGGCCCAGAGCGGCGCGGCCGGCGAGACGATCGAGGCCAGCGCGTTCGAATCGCTGCTCACCAAAGAGTTCAAGCCCAAAAGCGACCGCGCCAAAGACGCGATCGAGGCGGGCGTGCGCACACTCGCGGCCCAGGCGCTCGCCGACACGGCGCTCGTCTCCGACGACGCGGTGCGCACGATCGAGGGCATCATCGCCGAGATCGACCGCAAGCTGAGCGAGCAGCTCAACGCGATCATGCACCACGAGGACTTCCAGAAGCTCGAAGGCTCATGGCGCGGGCTGCATCACCTGGTGAACAACACCGAGACGGACGAGTTCCTCAAGATCCGGGTGATGAATATCTCCAAGAAGGATCTTGGCAAGACCCTGAAGAAGTACAAGGGCACCGCGTGGGACCAGAGCCCGCTGTTCAAGCGGTTGTATGAGGACGAGTACGGCACGCCGGGCGGGGAGCCCTACGGTTCGCTCGTCGGCGACTACGAGTTTGACCACAGCCCGCCGGACGTGGAGATGCTGGGAAGCATCGCGCAGATCGCGGCGGCGGCGCACGCGCCGTTCATCGCGGCCTCGGCGCCGACGCTGCTCAACATGGAATCCTGGCAGGAGCTGAGCAACCCGCGCGACCTGACCAAGATCTTCCAGACCGCCGAGTACGCGCCGTGGCGGAGCCTGCGCCAGAGCGAGGACGCGAAGTACGTCGGGCTGACGATGCCCCGGTTCCTCTCGCGTCTGCCCTATGGCGCGAAGACCAACCCGGTCGAGGAGTTCGCGTTCGAGGAGCAGACCGAGGGCGGCGACCACAACAAGTACACGTGGTCGAACGCGGCGTACGCGATGGCGGTGAACATCAACCGCTCGTTCAAGAACTACGGGTGGTGCAGCCGCATCCGCGGGGCCGAGTCCGGCGGCATGGTGGAGGGGCTCGCGTGCCACACGTTCCCGTCCGACGACGGCGGCGTGGACATGAAGTGCCCGACCGAGATCGCGATCACCGATCGCCGGGAGGCGGAGCTTTCCAAAGCCGGGATGCTGCCGCTGAGCCACTGGAAGAACACGGATTACGCCGTGTTCGTGGGCGGGCAGAGCCTGCACCAGCCGGCGCAGTATGACGACCCGGACGCGACGGCGAACGCCGAGCTCGGGGCGCGTCTGCCCTATCTGTTCGCGACGTGCCGCTTCGCGCACTACTTGAAGTGCATCGTGCGGGACAAGGTCGGCTCGTTCAAGGAGCGGGACGACATGCAGCGTTGGCTGCAGGACTGGATCATGAACTACGTCGAGTCCAACCCCGCGCTGGCGTCGGAGGAGCAGAAGGCCCGCAAGCCGCTGGCGGCGGCGGAGGTCGTGGTCGAGGAGATCCCGGGCAACCCGGGGTACTACAGCTCGAAGTTCTTCCTGCGTCCGCACTACCAGCTCGAAGGGCTGACGGTTTCGCTGCGTCTGGTGTCCAAGCTGCCCTCGGCCAAGGGGGGCTGAGGTTGTTGTAACCATGTGCCCCGCTCGGCGAAGGAAGCCGAGCGGGGTGTTTGAGGGCGATTCTGGGGAGCGCTCCGCGTGGGCGTGCTCCAAGCATTCAACGCGAGAGACCGCATCGCAAGGAGATTCCCGTGCAAGCGTACCTGCAGGTGAAAGACGTCAAAGGGCCGGTGACCGAGAAAGAGCACAAGGACTGGATCTACATCCACAGCTTCAGCTTCGGGGTGAGCAACCCGAGCTCGGGCGACCCCAGCCGCGAGGGCAAGCTGGTTGCGGGCGGCGCGCACTACGGCGACATCTCGATCAGCAAGTACACCGACGTGACGACGCCGCTGCTGGCGAGCCTGTGCTCGCAGGGCAAGCACGTCCCGGAGGTGAAGATCGAGGTCTGCGAGGACGCGTCAAAGGTCAACCCGATCCTCTCGATCACGCTGACCGACTGTCTGATCAGCTCGGTCCAGACCTCGGGCGGCGGCGACAAGCCGATGGACTCGGTCTCCGTCGCCTACGCCAAGATCAAGGTCCAGACGATCGCGCTGGACGAGAAGGGCGGCAAGAAGGCCGACGCGGACTACACGTGGGACCTGCTCACGAAGAAGCTCGCCTGATCGGCGTGTGACACGACCAAACGCCCATCGCCCGGGGAGACCCGGACGATGGCTTTCTTCGCGGGGCCGCCTCGGCTCTGCTCGACGCAACGAGAACGACGCGGTGTTGGGAGCGTGCGATGTCCGCCGAAGCGCTGATCCGTGCCGGGCGACTCGACGAGGCGCTCGCGGCCCTGCTCGACGAGGTCCGCGCCGCGCCCGGCGATGCGGGCAAACGTGTTTTCCTGTTCCAGCTTCAATCGGTGGTGGGAAACTGGTCCAAGGCGCTCGCGCAGCTCAGCGTCGCGTCCGATCTCGAGGCGTCCAAGGTGCTGCTTGCGCAGATCTATCGCCCGGCGCTCGAGGCCGAGGCGTTCCGGGCGGAGGTCTTCGCCGGTCGCCGGTCGCCGATGGTGCTGGGCGAGCCGCCGGCGTGGCTGGGGATGCTGATCCAGGCGCTCGCGCACGACGCCGCCGGAGAGTCGGCGGCCGCGGGGGCCCTGCGTGACCGCGCGTTCGAAGAGGCCGAGCCCTCGCCGGGCGAGATCGTGACCGCTTCGCCGGACGGCGAGAGCGCGTCGCACCGTTTCGAGTGGCTCGCCGACGCGGACCCGCGCCTCGGGCCGGTCTTCGAGGTGATGCTCCAGGGCAAGTACTACTGGGCGCCGGTGTCCCGCGTGCGATCGATCCGATTCGAAGCGCCGGAGTCGCTGCGGGACATGATCTGGGCGCCGGCGATGGTGACGTGGCGCAACGGCGGCGCGGCCGCGGCTCTTGTGCCCGTTCGCTACCCCGGGACCGAGGCCTCAAGCGACGACCGCCTGCGGCTGAGCCGGGCGACCGCGTGGGAAGACGTCGGCGGCGCCGTCCGCGGGCTCGGGCAGCGCGAGCTGGCGACCGATGCGGGCGAGTTCGCGATGCTGAGCGTTCGGGGCATCGAGTTCGACGCCGATGAGGGCGGCGGGGAGGCGGGCGTTGGCTGAGCGGGGGACCGAGCTCGACATCCAGCCGGCGCTGCTCGATCGCCTGATCGACGACAGCCCGGGCTCGGGCACGGACCGGCGCGAGCGTCGCGTGCTCTCCGCGTCGCAGTACCGGGGCGCCGTGCTGCGCGACCTGGAGTGGCTGCTCAACACCGCGGCCCCGCCCGAGAGCGCGATCGATCCGAGTTTCAAGCACGCCGCGGCTTCGGTTGTGAACTACGGCATGCCCGACTTTTCCGGGCTCTCGGCGAGCAGCGTTCGCCCGCGCGACCTGGAACGCGCCATCGCCCGCGCGATCGAGCGATTCGAGCCCCGGGTGCTGACGGACTCGCTCTCGGTCAAGGCCGTGCTCGAGGGCGACGACACGGAGCAGAACCGGATCCACTTCGAGATCCAGGGCGAGCTGTGGGCCAACCCCGCGCCCGAGGCGCTCCGCCTGCGCACGAGCGTGGACCTGGAGAGCGGTCGGATCGAAGTGACCGAGGGTGGTGGGGGTGGCCGTGGATAAGCGGCTGCTGACCTATTACGAGCGCGAGCTGCGCCACCTGCGGGAGAACGGGGCCGCCTTTGCCCGGGAGTATCCCAAAGTCGCTTCGCGTCTCGGCATGGCGGGGACCGAGGTCGCCGACCCGTACGTGGAGCGGTTGCTGGAGGGTTTCGCGTTTCTCGCGGCCCGGGTCCAGCTCAAGCTCGACGCCGAGTACCCGAGGTTCAGCCAAGGCATGCTCGAAGCGGTCTGCCCGCATCACCTGGCGCCGACACCCTCGATGTGCGTGGTCCAGTTTCAGACCGATCCCGCGGATACTTCGCTCGCCTCCGGGCTGACGATCCCGCGGGGCTCGTCCCTGCGCGGGCAGCTCGCCCCTGGGGAGCAGACGGCGTGCGAGTTCCGCACCGCGCAGGACGCCACGCTCTGGGCCGTGCGAATCGAAGAAGCGAGCTATCACACCCGCGACGTCGCGGCCCTGGCGCTGCCCGAAGGGGAGCAGGCCCCGGCCGCGATCCGCCTCGTGCTCCGCACCTCCGGCGACGTGCCGTTCCGAGAGGTCGGGATCGATCGCCTGCTGGTCTATCTCAGCGGGGGGGATCAGACGCCGTTCCGGATCTACGAGCAACTCTTCGCCGACGCGCGGCGCGTGCTGACCCGCCCCGTCGGCACGCGCGACGACTGGCGCCGAAGCCCCGCGCACGAGGCGCTGCACCCGGTCGGCCTCGCGCCCGAGGCGTCGGTGCTCCCCGCGTCGATCCGCTCGTTCCACGGGCACCGGCTCGTGCAGGAGTATTTCGCCTTCCCGCGCCGGTTCCTGTTCGCGGAGATCGCGGTCGATCGGGAAGCCGCCGAGACCGACGCGTCTCAGCTCGAAATCGTCATCACGCTGAACCGCGCGGACGTAGAGCTGGAGGCGGCGGTCGATCCTTCGTGCTTCGCGCTCCACTGCACCCCAGCGGTGAACGTCTTCCCGAAGCGGCTCGACCGCGTGCAGGTGAGCGACCGGGTGACCGAGCACCACGCGGTGCCGGACAAGACGCGCCCGCTGGATTTCGAGGTGCACACGGTCACCGGTGTGGAGGGGTTCGGCGCGAGTTCCGAGGATCGGACGGTCTTCCGCGCGTTGTACGGGGCAACGGACCGAGACCCGTCGAGCCGGGCGTACTTCACGGTGCATCGGGAGCCGCGGGTGCTGAGCGCGCGCGAACGCCAGCGCGGGCGACGGAGCCCGTACACCGGGAGCGAGGTCTTCCTGTCACTAGTGGATCAGGACGAAGCGCCGTACGCGGCGGATCTGAAGCAGATCGGCGTGGAAGCGCTATGCACGAACCGCGACCTGCCGCTGCGGATGCCGATCGGGAGCGGGCGGACGGACTTCACGACCGAGGCGGCGGCGAACGTGACGAGCGTGCGCGTGGTCGCGGGCCCGACGCCGCCGCGCCCGAGCCGGGCCGAGGGGAACACCGCGTGGCGGCTCATCAGCCACCTCTCGCTGAACTACCTCTCGCTGATCGACGCCGATGATGCGCAAGGGGCCGACGCGCTCCGCGGGATGCTGGCGCTTTATGGCGAGACGAGCGACGCGGCGACGGCTCGCCAGATCGAGGGCGTGCGATCGGTGCGGTGCGAGCCGGTGGTGCGCCGGGTCCACGCGCCGGGCCCGATCACGTTCGCGCGGGGGCTGGGCATCCGCCTGCTGCTGGACGAGGCGTACTTCGACGGCACCGGTGTCTTCGTGCTCGCCTCCGTGCTCGATCGATTCTTCGCGGGGTACGCGGGCGTGAACAGCTTCACGGAGACGACGGTGGGGACCGACGCCCGCCCGGAGATCAAGCGCTGGCCCGCGCGGGCGGGGGAGAAGCGCCTGCTATGAGCCAGACGCCGAACCAACCTACGACGGCAGCGCCTGGCGTGGCGCTCTCGCCCTCGGACGCGGCGTTGCTCGACCGCCTCGGGCGTGAGCCGTGGTCGGCGGACTTTTTCCAGGCGCTCCGCCGGGCCGAGTGCGCGCACCCGGAACTGCCAAGGATCGGGCGTTCGACGCGCCCGCAGCACGACGCAGTGCGCCTGGGTCAGGACGCGAGCCTGGGCTTTGCGCCCTCCGCTGTGTCGGCGGTTCGGGGTGGGGCGGACGGGAAGCTCGAGGTCCGCGTGCTGCACTTCGGGCTGCTCGGGCCGAACGCCCCGATGCCGATGCACCTGACCGAGCACGTCCGCAACCGCGCGCTGCACCACGGGGACCACGCGACGCGGGCGTTCCTGGACCTCTTCAACCACCGGGCGCTGTCGCTCTTTTACGCGGCGTGGTCGGAATCCCGCCCCGCTGTCTCGCACGACCGCCCGGACGACGACCGGTTCGCCCGACGCATCGCGGCGTTGATCGGGCTCGCGACGCCCGGGCTGAGCGATCGGGACCTGGTGCCGGACGTCGCGAAGCTGCACCACGCTGGCTCGCTGGGTCGCCCCATCCCGAGCGTCGAGGCGATCGAGCAGGTGCTCGGGGCGTTCTTCGAGGTGCCGTGCGAGGTGCGCCCGTTCGCCGGGGCGTGGCTGGATCTGCCGGAGGACAGCCGCCTGCGTCTGGGGCGGGACGGTGAGGGGTGCCAGTTGGGCGTGGGGGCGGTGATCGGCGGGCGGGTGTGGGATCGCCAGCACATGTTCGCGGTGCGACTGGGGCCGATGGGGATCGACCAGTTTCGGCGCCTGCTCCCGGGCGCGCCCGGGTACGCTCATCTTCGGGCTTGGGTGCTGAACCTGGTCGGGGCGGAGCTGGCGTGCGTCGCCCGACTGGTTCTGAAGAAGGAAGAAGCGCCGCGGACGGTGCTGGGTCGGGAGGGCTCGCTCGGGCGGAGCACGTGGCTGACCACGGGCCCGCTGGAGCGCGACCCGGAGGACGTGACGATCCGCGTCGCGTGACGAAGGTATACGGGGGACCGAGACGATGGCAGAGATCAGCCGGGCCGCACTCTTCGGCAAGCTCAACCCGACCTGCTACAAAGCGATGGAAGGCGCGACCGTCTTCTGCAAGCTGCGGGGGAACCCGTACGTGGAGATCGTCCACTGGCTGCACCAGATGATGCAGCTTCAGGACTCGGACATCCACCGCATCGTCGGGCACTTCAAGCTCGACGCGGGGCGGCTCGCGACCGACGTGACGGGTGCGCTCGACCGCCTGCCCCGCGGCGCAAGCTCCATCAGCGATCTGTCGGCGCACCTGGAAGACGCGGTGGAGCGCGCGTGGGTCTACGGCTCGCTCCTGCTGGGCGACTCGGCCGTGCGATCCGGGCACGTCCTGCTCGGCATGGTCAAGACGCGCGAGCTCCGAGGGCACCTGCTCGGGATTTCGAGCGCGTTCGAGAAGATCAAGGGCGATGAACTCGCCGAGAGCTTCGCGCAGATTGTCACGGGCTCGCCCGAGGACGGGGGGCGGGCGGCCGACGGGTCGAGCCTCGGTTCCGCGGGCTCGCCCGGGGAGTCCTCCGGCGCGATGGCCCCGGCCCAGATGGGCAAGGGCGAGGCGCTCGCGAAGTACGCGGTCGACCTGACCGAGCGGGCCGCGAAGGGCGAGATCGACCCGATCGTCGGGCGCGACGAGGAGATCCGCCAGATCGTGGACATCCTGATGCGCCGTCGTCAGAACAACCCGATCCTGACGGGCGAAGCGGGGGTGGGCAAGACGGCCGCCGTCGAGGGCTTCGCGCTGCGGATCGCTCGCGGCGACGTGCCGCCGCCGATGAAGGACGTGCGTCTGCTCTCGCTGGACATCGGCCTGTTGCAGGCCGGGGCGAGCATGAAGGGCGAGTTCGAGAACCGCCTGCGCCAGGTGATCGACGAGGTGCAGCAGTCGCCCAAGCCGATCGTGCTGTTCATCGATGAAGCGCACACGCTGATCGGCGCGGGCGGGGCCGCGGGCACCGGGGACGCGGCGAACCTGCTCAAGCCCGCGCTGGCGCGCGGCAAGATGCGCACGATCGCCGCGACGACTTGGGCCGAATACAAGAAGCACATCGAGAAAGACCCGGCGCTGACGCGTCGCTTCCAGGTCGTGAGCATCGAGGAGCCGAGCGAGGAGCGCGCCCTGCTCATGCTCCGCGGCATGGCGGGCACGCTGGAGAAGCACCACCGCGTGCAGGTGCTCGACGAGGCGCTCGAAGCGGCGGCGCGTCTGAGCAACCGGTACGTCCACGGTCGACAACTGCCGGACAAGGCGGTCAGCCTGCTCGACACGGCTTGCGCCCGCGTCGCGGTCGGCCAGCACGCGGTGCCGGCCCAGGTGGAGGATTGCCGGAACCGCATCCGGGCGTTGGAAACCGAGCTCTCGATCATGGCGCGAGAATCGGCGGTCGGCGTGCCGCACGAGAAGCGTCGCCCGCAGGTCGAGGCGTGGATCGCGAGCGAGCGCGAACGCCTCGCGGAGCTCGAGGCGGCTTGGGAACAAGAGCGCGGGCTGGTACAGCAGATCCTGGATCTGCGAGCCGAGCTTCGCGGCCCGGAGGGGACGGACCCGGTCGAGCCGACGGGTTCAGCGACCGAAGCGGGCGCGGAAGCGATCGCGCCGGATGCGAGCGGTTCCGAAGCCGCGACCGCGACGCCCGCGATCAGCGACGCCGACCGCAACGCCAAGCTCGACGAACTGCACAAGCTCCAGGCGGAACTGGCGGAGCTTCAGGGCGACAGCCCGCTCGTGCTGCCGTGCGTGGACGCGCAGGCCGTCGCGTCGATCGTCGCGGACTGGACGGGCATCCCCGTCGGGCGCATGGTCAAGGACGAGGCGCAGGCGATCCTCGACCTGCCCAAGCGCCTCGCGAACCGCATCATCGGTCAGCAGCACGCGCTGGACATGATCGCGCGGCGGATCCAGACGAGCCGAGCCGGGCTGGAGAACCCCAACAAGCCCGTCGGCGTCTTCATGCTCGCGGGGACCAGCGGCGTCGGCAAGACCGAGACCGCCCTCGCGCTCGCCGAGACGCTCTACGGCGATGAGCGCAACATCATCACGATCAACATGAGCGAGTTCCAGGAAGCGCACAAGGTCGCGACGCTCATGGGCTCGCCCCCCGGCTACGTCGGGTACGGCGAGGGCGGCGTGCTGACCGAGGCCGTCCGGCGCAAGCCCTACTCGATCGTCCTGCTCGATGAAGTCGAGAAGGCCCACCCGGACATCCACGAGGTCTTCTTCCAGGTCTTCGACAAGGGGATCATGAAAGACTCAGAAGGACGCGAGATCAGCTTCAAGAACACGGTCATCCTGCTGACGACCAACGCGGGTTCGGACCTGCTGATGAAGCTCTGCGCGGATCCCGACCTGCTCCCGGCGCCGGACGCGCTCGCGGGCGCGCTGCGCAAGCCGCTGCTGGAGGTTTTCCCGGCCGCGCTGCTCGGACGCATCGTGACGATCCCGTACTACCCGCTCAGCGACGAGATGATCCGCGCGATCACGCGTCTGCAGCTCGGGCGGATCGAGCGGCGCGTGCGCGAGAATCACGGCGTGCCGTTCACGTACGACGACGCGGTGCTCGACGTGATCGTGAGCCGGTGTACGGAGCTGGAATCCGGCGGGCGCATGATCGACGCGATCCTGACCAACACGATGCTCCCGGCGATGAGCACGGAGTTCCTGACCCGCGCCGTCGGCGGGAAGGCGATGGAACGCGTCCACGTCGCGGTGGAGAACGGGGAGTTCACGTACGCGTTCGATTGAGCCTGCCCGGTTTGAGACGCTGAGAGGATCCCGCACGCATGGCACGCACGCAGGAGAACAGCCGCCTCGCGATCGAGACCCCGCTGGGGCCGGACGCGCTCACGCTGCGCTCATTCCGCGGCTTCGAACGCCTCAGCGAACCCTTCGAGTACACCGCCGAGGTCGGGTGGGACTCCAAAGAAGAGCTCGACCCGCTCCAGCTCCTGGGCGAGAACGTCAGCGTTCGCTGCGAGCTCGACGCCGAGCACACGCGGTTCTTCAACGCCGTTGTCGATCAGGTCGAGGAACTGCCCGGCGTCGGGCGCACGCGGACCTACCGCCTGCGACTGGTCCCGTGGCTGAAGCTCCTGGAGCACACCGGGGACTGCCGCGTGTTCCAGGAGATGACGGTCGAGGAGGTCGTCAAAGCCGTCTTTGACGACCGCGGCTTCGCCGACTACGCCTTCCAGCTCGAAGGCCAGTACCCCGTCATGCCCTACTGCACGCAATACGCCGAGAGCGACCTCGCGTTCGTCTCGCGCCTGCTCGAGCGCGAGGGCATCGGCTCCTTCTTCCGGCACGAGAACGGCAAGCACGAACTGGTGATGTTCGACAGCGCCTCGGCCCACGCCCCGCTCGAGCATCACCCCGAGATCGACTTCGAGTTCGGCAGCGCCGACGGCGGCTTCGACGAGGGCTCGGTCTTCCGCTGGGTAACCGCGACGCGGGTTCACACGGGCACCGTCGCGATCACGTCGTTCGATTTTGAGGTGCCGAACAAGGGGCTGGAGGCGCGTTCGTCCGCCTCGCGTGCGCACGCGGCGGGGAATCTGGACCGCTTCGAGTGGGGCGAGGCGTACACGACGGCCGCCGAGGGGGACCGCTACGCCGCGATCCGAACCGAAGAGGCGGCGTGCACGCACGAAACGGTCCGAGCCGAGACCAATGTTCCCGAGCTGGCGACGGGCTTCACGTTCACACTGCAGGACCCGCACGAGGCGCTGCCCTCGGCCGCCGGTCGGTCGTACCTGATCACGGGCACCGAGATCCATCTGTCGCAGGACGGCTTCGTCAGCGGCGATGCTGGGGAAGCCGCGGCCGGGTTCCGCTTCACCGCGATCCCGACGACGCTCCGCTACCGCCCGCCCCGGCGCACCGCGCGCCCGCGCGTGCCCGGGCCGCAGTCGGCGATTGTCGTCGGCAAATCCGGCGAAGAGATCTGGACCGACAAGCACGGGCGCGTGAAGGTGCAGTTCCACTGGGACCGCTACGGCAAGGCCGACGAACACAGTTCGTGCTGGGTCCGAGTCGCGACGCCGAGCGCCGGGCGACAGTGGGGGAGTCTTTCCCTCCCGCGGATCGGGCAGGAAGTCATCGTCGAGTTCCTCGACGGCGACCCGGACCGCCCGATCATCACCGGGCGCGTCTACAACGGCGCCAACACCCCGCCGTACGAACTGCCGAAGAACCAGGCGATCAGCACGACGAAAACCAACAGCACTAAGGGCGGCGGCGGCTTCAACGAGATCCGGCTCGACGACACCAAGGACGCCGAGCAGATCTACGTCCACGCCCAGCACAACTTCGACACTCGCGTGCTCAACGACATCTACGAGTGGGTCGGCCACGACCGGCACCTGATCGTCGTGAACGATCAGATTGAAAAAGTCGACAACGACCGGCACGAAACCGTCACCCGTGACCACGTCGAATCGATCGGGCGTGATCGGCACCTGACCGTCAAGGGGCAGGAAGCGAAGGAAGTCGCTGAGAACCTCTCGCTGACGATCAAGGGCGACGTGATCGAGGTCTTCAAGGGCGCGCAGTCGACGGACGTCAGCAAGGACTGCTTCATCAAGGCCGACAACCTGATTCTTGAGGGCAAGAGCAGCATCACGCTCAAGGTCGGCGGCAGCACGATCGCGATCGACGCCTCGGGGATCGAGATCAAGACCGGAGGCTCGGTCAAGATCGACGCGGGCTCGACGATGGACCTGGTCTCAAAAGCACCGATGAATTTGAAGTCCAACGCGACGGCCGAACTGAACAGCAGCATGACCACCGTCAAGGGCAGCGGGATGGTCGTCGTCAACGGCGGCTTGGTCAAGATCAACTGAGCCGGTCGGAAGGGGGGTTGCGTGCCGTCGCCAAAGAGCGGAAAAGCCGGGAAAGCCGTGAGCCCGCAGGCGCCGAAAGCGCCGGAGGAGGCTGACGTCGCCGATCCTGGTCAGGTCGAGGAGATCAAGGCCGAGCAACGCCAGACCGAGTCCGGCAAGTACGGCTCACAGCCGGTCACGCCCTTCAAGCGCGACGAGGAAGAGCCGAAGACGGGCTGGATCGAGATCGAGCTGATCGACATGGACGATAACCCCGTGCCCGGGGCGGCGTACGAGGTCAAGCTCCCCGACGGTACCGTCGCGAGCGGCTCGCTCGACAGCAACGGCTTCGCTCGCGTCGAAGGCTTCGAAGCCGGGCAGTGCGAGATCACCTTCCCCGATCTGGATCAGGACGCCTGGGAGCCCGCGTAAGGAACCCGACCCGATGCGCACGTGGACCGTGACCAAAGACGACGACATGTCCTCGATCGCCGACGCGACCGGGTTCTTCTGGTCCACGCTCTGGGATCACCCGGACAACAGCGCGCTCAAGGACAAGCGCAAGAACCCCAACGTCCTCGCCCCGGGCGATGAGGTGGTCATCCCCGAGCTGCGCAAGAAGACCGAATCCGCGGCAGCCGAGCAGAAGCACCGCTTCCGCCGCCTCGGCGTGCCCGCGATCATCTCGATCAAGCTCATGGACGGCGGCGAGCCGCGGGCGAATCTGGATTACGTCTTCGAAGTCGAAGGCGAAACGATCACGGGCAAGACCAATAGCGACGGCGAGGTCGAGATCAAGATTCCCCCCGGAGCCAAGGAGGGCAAGCTCACGCTCGGCGGGCAGGAAACCCACATCGTCTCCATCGGCGGGCTCGATCCCGTCGAAGAAGTCCGCGGCGTGCAGCAGCGACTCGCCAACCTCGGCTACGACGCCTACCCCTTCACCGGCACCCTCGACACCAAGACCAAACGCGCGATCATGAACTTTCAGAACGACCACAAGCTCAAGGTCAGCGGGCAACCCGACGACGCGACGCGGGCCAAGCTCCTCGAGCTGATGCAGTAAACGGAGACGCGACGCGATGGGCATCTCCGACGCACTCGGCCTCAGCAAGCCCGAACCGCCACCCGCGGCCGCCGCCACGTACAAACCCGGCGACGACCTCGTCAAGGTCGGCGAGGTCGCGCCGCTCAACGCGGGCAAGACCGTCGGCGACACCAAGCCCAACGCCGTCGAACCCCCGCCCCCGATCGAGTTCATCCACTTCGGGCGTCTGCACAAGTCCCGCGCCAACGTCTTCCCGCATCCAAAGTACGAGCCGCCGGAGAAGCCCGCGCCGAGCAAGAGCGCCGGCGCCTCCAGCGAGCAAAAGAGCAGCAGCGCGCCACCCTCCAGCAAGAGCTCCGGCTCCAGTTCAAGTTCTGGCGGCTCCAAGAGCGGGGGCGATGACGAGCTTCAAAGCAACCCGCTCTTCCGCAAGCAAGCCGAGAAGAACGACGCGGAATGGCTGAAGGACGTCGATCCGACACCGGGCACTGGCAATGCGCCCGTGCAGCCCGCGCCCTCGCCGGAAGAAGCCGCCGAGAAAGACAGCGGGTCGAAGTCCAAGCCCGACGAGTCGCCCGTCGACGAAGACGACAGCGCGCCGGACACCCCCGCCGGGCAGGCCATCCTGATGCGTGACGCGCTGATGCGCGAGTCGATCCTGCTGCGCAACTTCGTCGCTTCGACCGTCGCCGTGTACAAGGAGTGGAAGGCCGGGCAACTCATCCCGAACCCCTTCGCGCCCAAGGGCGACCGGCTCGACCACGTGAAAGACGACGTCGCGAAAGCCGCCAAGGCGATCAACGCCGAGGACGCGGCCTACGCCGACCTGCACGAAGCCGGCCTCGAGTTCCACCGGGCCCGCGCCACGCACGCGGGTTTCGCCGACGACGATCTCGATGGGTATTTCGGCAAGCCGCTCCCCGGCCTCGACAAGCTCATGCCCGACGTGCCCGGCCTCGGCCCGCTGCTGAAGCCGATGTTCTTCATGACCCTCAACACCTATGGCGTGTACTACCGCGTCTACCTCGCCATCCGGCGCGCCTATGAGCCTGTGATCGAGGAGATCTGTCGGCGGCGCAGTGTCGCGGCCATCTTGAACCACGAGCCAGAGCCCTACAACGTCTGGGCCAGCGAGGGCGGCGAGAACGCGATCACGCAGATCTTTGCGAGAATCGTCGGCCAGACCGATCTCCCCGAACTCGACCCGCCGTCCAAAGACGATCAGAAGAAGGACACGGAAGACGACGCGCCGATCGGCGAGGACGCGCTCGACGTCCCCCCGGCCGCCGAGCTCATCGCCGAAGCCATGGCCGTCGCGTGCAAGACCGAGAAACTCGGCGACCCGATCGGCACGTGGGTCCGCAAGTGGGTCCAGTGGGACGCCGAGGCGCTCGAGAAGGTCTATAAGAAGCTACCCGCCACGCTCAAGACCCCGGACAAGGCGATCGACGACGACTTCGTGCAAGCCATCATCGCACCCTCGACGACCGCCAAGACGCTCAAAACCATCAACTGCACCTTTGACCTCATCATCACCTCCCTCCGCGCCACCAGCGCCTTCAAGGACACCGGCACGGCCTTCGTCGCGACCTGTAAAGCCGGGCTCGACCACGACGAGATGCCCGAGGTCCGCGCCGCCAAGGCGCGAAGCGAGTACACCGAGGAACGCGGCAAGCTCGAAGCCGAAGCCAAGAACCCCGAAGCCGCCGCGAACGCCGGCAAGAAGCTCAAGGACCTCGACAACGCGGAGAAGCTGAAAGTCGAGAGCGAGAAGGGTGAGATGCAGGCCGCGGTCGCCAGGGGTGACATCACCCAGGGCGAGTACAACACCTGGCTCAAGGCCCGGACCGAAGATCCCGATCCCGACGGCTGGGACAAGATGGAGCAGTACCTCAAGGAGATCGAGAAGTACCGCGACGACATCAAGTCGGCCGTCGAGAAGCTCAACGAGCTGACCATCACCGCGATCGCGACCGACCTCGAAGCCGCTCGCGCTGAAGCCGCCGGCAGCAACGCGCTCACCATGGAGGCCTACCTCGGGCGTCTGCCCCGCCTGCTCGCGTTGCTCACGCTCAACACCACGATGATCGCCTGGAAGCTCGCCCTCGGCGGCCTGTTCGACGTCATTCTCCGCGACGTGGACACCGAGATCACCCAGGAGATCAAGTCCTTCCGCGAAGGCGACAACTTCGCGAAAAAGTTCGCCAAAGACAAAGCCGGCGAAGAGAACTACACCAAGGCCGAGCAAGGCGCGACCAAGGCCATCGAGGGCGTGAAGGAACTCTACAAAGCCGCCCACAAAGACCCGGCGAAACCCGTCGGCTTCCCTCCCGACGAGCGGATCCCGGCCTGCACCGGCAAGAAGATCACCAAGAAAGACCGCGAAGAAGCCGCCGACCAGGTCCGAAAGACCGACTCGCCCAAGGGCAAGGTCGACAAGCCCCCGCCGATCTTCCTGAAAGTCGAGTAAGTCGCCCGCTCGCTCCCCCGTGGCACGGGCGTCTCGCCCGTGCAAGAAACGACTGCAAGCAGCCACCCGCAGCCGGAGCCTCCCATGCCCCCAGCCGCCCGCCTGACCGACATGCACGTCTGCCCGATGCAGACCCCGGGCACACCCCCGATCCCGCACGTCGGCGGCCCCGTCGTCGGCCCGGGCGCGCCCACCGTCCTCATCGCCAACATGCCCGCAGCCGTCGTCGGCGACGCCTGCGTCTGCGTCGGCCCGCCGGACACCATCGTCAAAGGCTCCGCCACCGTCCTCATCGGCGGCAAGCCCGCCGTCCGCATGGGCGACTCCACCGCCCACGGCGGCTCCATCGTCCTCGGAGCCCCAACCGTCCTCATCGGCGGCTGACGGACAAGCCGAGCCCACCCACAGGCCACCTCACGGGCATCACGGACAGGCCGACAAACCTCCGAGCCCTCTAGATACCATCCCCAAGGTGGTTGCCAATGCTGGAAGCCGGCCCAACCATCAAGCACGACGTCCAGAACACCGAGGGGTCCAATTTTACGTAACATGTATTATCGGACCTTGAAACGGGTTGTTCGAGATCGCTCCCGGCCCTGCGTCCAGCACGGGCCGCAACCCGAATACTCACGGACGCCAGTCTCGACCAGGCTCGCCTATCGACCAGCACGGAAACGGAGTCTGCCACGATGCCTCGCCTTGTGATCGCCACACTCGCCGTCATGCTCGGGCTCGCGTCGCTGATCCCACTGGCGGGCGTTCTGGGTGGGAACAATCCCTCGGCATCACACGCTCCTTCGGGCGGGCTGGTGCAGACGATCCCGAATTGGTTCGGAGCCGCCACGATGACCGAGTCCGCCGCCCCACGCGTCCCTGCTTCTCAAGCCGCCGCTCGCCCCGCGGGCTGGCCCGTCTACTCCAAAGCCGGGCACGACATCACCCCCCTGCCCGAAGCCAAGATCCAGGAACTCGCCCTGAGCCTCACGCCCGAGCAGCGAAGGATCATCCTCAACGCCGGCACCGAGCCCGCCTTCTGCGGCGACCTGCTCGACAACCCCGAGCACGGCACGTACTGCTGCCGCCTCTGCGGGCTCCCGCTCTTCAACTCACGCCACAAGTTCGACAGCGGCACCGGGTGGCCCAGCTTCGACCGCTCGGTCGACCCCGACCACGTGCGATACAAGCAAGACCGTTCCCACGGCATGGTCCGCACCGAGATCCTCTGCGCCCGCTGCAACGGGCACCTCGGGCACGTCTTCAGCGACGGCCCGCGACAGACGACCGGGCAGCGATACTGCCTCAATTCCGCCAGCATGCAATTCGTCCCGGAGAACGCCGAGATGCCTGATCGCAGCCGACCCGTTGAAACCGCGACCGCCTACTTCGCCGGCGGGTGCTTCTGGGGCGTCGAGCACTACTTCGAGCACAAAGTGCCCGGCGTGCTCGACGTCGTGAGCGGGTACCAGAACGGGCACACCGAGAACCCCACCTACAAGCAGGTCTGCACGGGCACGACCGGGCACGCCGAGAGCGTGCGGATCACCTACGACCCCGCCCGCGTCTCGTTCCGCGAGCTGCTGGAGGTCTTCTTCTGGATCCACGACCCGACGCAGCTCAACCGCCAGGGCCCCGACGTCGGCACGCAGTACCGCAGCGCCGTTTTCGCCGCCGACGAGGCGCAGCTCGATGAGGCCCATCGTTATGTTAAATTCCTGACTGAGAACGACCCGCGATTCCAGAGCCGCCCGATCGTGACGCAGATCGAGATGACCGAGCGGTTCTGGGAGGCCGAGGACTACCACCAGGACTACAGCGCTCGCCACAACAAGGCGTGCTACATCCCCGAATGGCGCGGCGTCGAGCCCCCCGCCATCCTCACCAACGCCGGCGTCAGGTAACCAGGTTCTATTTGCCGCATCGAATCCATCTTCTGAAGCTCGGTGGGATGGGTCTCTGGCCCGTCTCTCCGACGCTCCAAGATGGGACAGACGCTCGTTGAACCGAACCGTCAAACAGAACATCTAGTGATTCGGCGTCGGCGCGCGAAAGTCTTCCAGCCGCACGCTCTTGAAGTACCGGATCGTGCGCTCCAGCCCCTCGCGGAGCTCCACCGCCGGCGACCACCCCAGCCGCTTCGTTGCGAGCGTGATGTCCGGCCGGCGCTGCTTCGGATCGTCGGCCGGCAGGTCGCGGTGCACGATCTTCGACTTCGATCCCGTCAGCTCGATGACAAGCTCCGCGAGCTGGCGGATCGTGAACTCCCCGGGGTTGCCGAGGTTGACCGGGCCGGGAAAATCTGCGTCGAGATCCATGTGACGCATGATGCCGTCGACGAGGTCGTCCACGTAGCAGAAGCTGCGCGTCTGGCTGCCGTCGCCGAAGAGCGTGATGTCCTCGCCGTGCAGCGCCTGGCGGATGAAGTTGCTGACGACGCGCCCGTCGAACGGGTGCATCCGCGGGCCGTAGGTGTTGAAGATGCGCACGACGCGGATGTCGACGCCGTTGGCGCGGTGATAATCGAAGAACAGCGTCTCGGCCGCCCGCTTGCCCTCGTCGTAACAAGCCCGCGGCCCGATCGGGTTGACATTCCCGCGGTAACTCTCCGGCTGCGGGTGGACCTCGGGGTCGCCGTACACCTCGCTCGTTGACGCCTGGAGCACGCGCGCCCGGCAGCGCTTCGCCATGCCGAGCACGTTGATCGCCCCCATCACGCTCGTCTTCATCGTCTTGATCGGGTTGTACTGGTAATGCCCCGGGGCGGCCGGGCATGCGAGGTTGTAGATCTGATCGACCTCGAGCCAGAGCGGGTGGGTCACGTCGTGACGGATCAGCTCGAAATTCGGCTGGGCGAGCAGGTGCGCGACGTTGGATTTCTGGCTCGTAAAGAAATTATCGAGGCAGATGACGTCCTCGCCGCGCTCGACGAGGCGCTCGCAGAGGTGCGACCCGACAAACCCGGCCCCGCCGGTGACCAGCACACGCTTGACGCTCACGCCGCCCCCCCGCCGCCGAGATGCGATCGCTCGATGTGCCGAGCGGTGCTGCGCATCGCCTCCCGCGGATCCACGCTCGGCTTCCACCCCAGCCCGCGCTCGGTCTCACTCATGTCCGCGCAGGTGTAGTCCTGATAAAACGCGCGCACGCTCGCGGGCATCGGGAAGTATTCGATCGGGCGGGCCTTCTCGCTGAAACCCAACGCGGATCGCACGGCTCCGACAAGCTCGTTGAACGTGGTCGCACGCCCGGAACCCAGGTTGTACACGCCCGGCTCGACGTCGAACTCGTGCCAAGCCGCCCGCCCGGCCGCCGCCATCGTGCAGGACACGACGTCCTCCACCGGCACCTGATCCCGCGCCTGCTCCCCGTGCTCAAACAGTCGCGGGCTCTGACCCTCAAGCAGTTGCACCGCCAGCTGATGCACCATCGACGCCATCTTGCCCTTGCGCCCCTCGCCCGGGCCGAAGACGTTGAAGTACCGCAGCCCCACCACGTGCGGCTTCTCCCGCCCGGCGCGCGACGCCTCCGCGAGCGCCCGCCGGTGCTCGACCTCCATCAGCCACTTGCTGAACCCGTAGACGTTGTTCGGACGCCCCGCCGCCTCCAGCGGGAACGCCTCGCGCGACGCCGCCTGCGGGGGCGTCCCGTAGGTCGCGGCGCTCGACGCGTACACCAGCGGCACCTGCCCCCGCACGCACGCCTCCAGCATCGGACCGAACGTCTCGCTGTTCACCTCGATCATCTCACGCTCGTTCGCGACCGTCGTGTCCGTGATCGCGCCGAGGTGAAACACCGCCCGCGGCTCCCTCGCTTCCAGCAGGCTTTCCCAGTCCACCTCCGACACCGACCCCGCCAAGACCTCGCCCGCAAACACCCCACCGCCGTTCGCGTCCGAACGCGCGAACGCCTCGACTAGGTTCGCGAACGAGCCCGAGCGGAAGTCGTCGATGACGACCAGTTCGGCTTTCGTCCCGTGGGCGCGAGCACGCTCCGCGAGCGCCCGGCACAGGTTCGCCCCGATGAAACCGGCCCCGCCGGTCACGATGTAGCAAGGTCGTTCTGGCATGATCGGGCGATCCTAGCGGCCCGGCGAGGTCCGAGCCGCACGCTCACCGGCGCCCGCCGCCGTCCCCCGCAGGAAAACTCGGCGATGGGATCCGCAGCGTCTGCCCCACACGGATCTGATCGGCCGAACGCAGCCGATCCCGGTTCGCATCCAGGATCTGGCGCGTCTCTCGGGCCGAGCCGTAAAACCGCTGCGCGATCCCGCCCAGCGTGTCCCGGGGCTGCACGACGTACTCGATCACCGCCGGAGCGGGCGGCTCGGCGGCTCGGCGTTCCCCGCCCGCTTCCACCAACCCTTGGATGTTCTCCGGATCCAAGGGGAGCATCAGCGTCTCCCCCGGGACCAGCCGACGTGGATCCTTGAAGGGGTTGGACCGAGCGATCGCGGACTCGTACCGGGCCGAGCCGAACTCCCTCACGGCGATCCGCCCGAACGTGTCCCCGCGCTGGATCACATACTCCCGGAACGCCGGCGGCGTGAGCCGCGGCGAATCCTCGCCACCCGAGGGCGCACGGGCGGGCTCGCGCCCATCCCGGCCCGGCATCGCCCCAGGCGAGGGCCCGGAAGCCGACGTACTCGACGGGCGCGAGACGACCCCAGACCCGGCGCCATCGATCGGACGACGCGGCTCCAACGTGAACACGCCCTCGCTCATGCCTCCTACGCTCGAACCCGAAACCAAGCCCGAGCCAGACGACGCTTCGGAGAAAGAAACCCGCACCCGCTCCTCGGGCGGCTGCCACAGCCAATAGACCGCGACCCAGAGCCCGACCAGCAGGGCGAAACCGCCGATCAGCCGTCCTCCGGAACGATCCGCCATCCGCGTGCGCCTCCGAGCCCCGGCGCGGCCTGTTGCCGCCCTGCCGTGGGTATTGTCGGCTCAACCGCCCCGCCGGGGCCAAATCCCTCAGGCTCTTCAGGTCGCCGCGGGATCCGGCGACGGGACCATCCCGCCCCCGGCCGGCTCCTCCGGACGATGGAGCGACAGGTCCTTCTTCGCCGTCCAGACCAGCGGCGCCGCCACCGCGATCGAGGAGTACGTCCCCACGATGATCCCCAGCATCAGAGCGTAGCTGAACGCCCGCACGCCCTCGCCGCCGAAGATGAACAGGATTACCGTCGCGATCAGCGTCGTCCCGCTGGTGATCGCCGTGCGGCTGATCGTCTGGTTGATGCTCAGGTTCACGACCTTGCGGCTCGCGTACGGCAGCTTCCCGCGGTTCTCGCGGATGCGGTCCATGATGATGATCGTGTCGTTCAGCGAGTACCCGATGATCGTCAGGATCGCCGCCACCAGGCTCAGGTCGATCTTGAACGGGAGCACGCCGATCGACTGCGCGATCGAAGCCGTCGCCGGGAAGTCGTACACGATCTCCGCCAGTGCGATCAGACCGATCACGATCAGCACGTCGTGCAGCAAGCAGACGATCGCCGCCAGCGAGTAACGTACCGATCCGAACCGCACCCAGATGTAGATCAGGATCAGCAGGAAGCTCAGCAACACCGCCACGATCGCCTGCGCCTGGAACGTCGCGGCGATCGCCGGGCTGAAGGTCTGCACGCTCGCGGGCGTGGTCGTGCGGGTCATCGCCTCGCGGACCAGGTCCCACTCCAGAGCCGCGATCTCGTTCCAGAACCGGTCCGGGTTCTGCACCGCGCTCACCGCCGGATCGGCCGCGAGCACCACCGCCGCCTCGACGCGCTGATCCGTCCCGCGGAGCACCAGCACCTCGCGCGGGCGACCGGAAAGCTCCCGGAAGTCCTGCTGCTCGACCATCGTCGACAGGCGTTGCTCCAGGCTCTCACGCGTCACCGGCGGGTCGATCCCCTCCATGACGATCGCGACGCCCCCCACCCACTCGGGCACCGCGTTCCGCACCGACGGGCGGTCGATCTCTTCACCCAGCACCGGCCCGAGCAGGGCGTACACCGGCGCCTCGCGCACCGGGCCCGCCTCGATCCGGTCGAAGCTCACCGGCGGAAGCGACGCGATCTCGGCCTCAAACGCACGCGTGATCTCCGCCAGCACCTGCTGGTCGGCCGTCGAGACCGTCTTGATCTGGAACCGATCGCTCGTCACGCCGTCGGCCTGCGGATCGATCGGCAGTACCGAAGCCGTCCGAAGCGGACGGAGCGGGTCGTCCTCGGTCCGGTCGGCCGAGATCGCGATCACGCGGTCCATGACCTCCTGGCGCGTCAGCCTCGTCGTTTGCCCGGTCTCCGGGTCCCGGAAGTCGAGCGTCACCTGCGTGCCGCCGACAAACTCGTTGTCGAGCATCTCCGAGCCCTGCCA
>JBJHBZ010000003.1:0-136068 GCA_050485765.1 Phycisphaerales bacterium
TTCCTCCCGGACCCCCTCCGTCGGCTGCGCCGACACCTCCCCCGCCGGGGCGGGGGAGGGCAGGGGGGCGCGTTGGCGTGCTCGTTGGGCTGGGGGCGGGGCTATGTTTCTGGCCCCAGGCTTTTGACCCCCCGCTCGCGTCGCCCGGCGCGTGAGCCCGACCCGTACGCGGAGACCCGACGACGATGGCTGACAAACTCCGGATCGCGCTCGCCGCCGGCGACGGCATCGGCCCCGAGATCATGGACGCGGCGCTCCGCCTCATGGAAGCCGCCGGCGTCTCCGAGCACCTCGAGTTCGTCCCCGTCGAGATGGGGCAGAGCGTCTTTGCCAAGGGCGACTCCCGCGGCATGACCGACGAGGCGATCCGCACCATCGAAGACTGCGGCGTCCTCTTCAAAGGCCCCATGGGCACGCCCATCGGCGGCGGGGGCAAGTCGATCAACGTCAGCCTCCGCAAGATGTACGGCGCCTTCGCCAACATCCGGCACTTCCAGGCCCTCCCCGGCGTCGAGACCGTCTACTCCAAAGCCGGCGTCCCCGTCGACTTCTACGTCATCCGCGAGAACATCGAGGATACCTACGGCGGGATCGAGCACCGGCTCACCAACGACGTCGTCGAGTGCAAGCGCCTGATCTCCGCGCCCGGGTGCGAGCAGGTCCACCGGGCGGCGTTCGCGCTCGCCAAGCGCCTCGGGATCGCGCACGTGCACTGCGGGCACAAGGCAAACATCATGAAGATGTCCGACGGGTTGTTCCTCGAGCGGTTTTACGCCGTGGGGGGCGACTACCCGGAGATCGAAAAGAGCGACGTCATCATCGACGCGCTGTGCATGAACCTGGTCATCCGCCCGCAGAATTACAAGATGGTCGTGCTGCCGAACCTGCAGGGCGACATCGTGAGCGACCTGGCGGCCGGGCTCGTCGGCGGGCTGGGCTTTGCGCCCTCCGCGAACATCGGGCACCATATCTCGATCTTTGAAGCCGTCCACGGCACCGCGCCGGACATCGCCGGCAAGGGCATCGCGAACCCGACGAGCCTGATCCTGAGCGGGCTGATGATGCTGCGCCACCTCGGGATGCTCCGCCAGGCGGGGCGGATCGAGAACGCGGTCTACGCGGCACTCGAATCGGGCGTCCACACGAGCGACTTTGGCGACGCCTCGACGCCCGCGGTGGGCACCTCGGCGTTTGTCGACGCGATCATCGCCAAGCTCGGCTCGTCGCCGACGACGCGGACGCCCACGCCGACGGACGGGCCCGAGACGCCGACGCTGACCCGCCCGGAGCGCCCGCGTCACAACACGCTGATGCGGACGTTTGAGAAGACGAGCAGCGTGTACGTGGGTTGCGACGTGTACGTGGACAGCGTGCTGCCGGCGCAGGAGCTGGCCGAGCGTCTGCAGGCGGTCTGCGAGCACACGCCGTTCAAGCTGACGCTGCTGAGCAACCGCGGCACGCAGGTCTGGCCGACGGGGAGCGTGTACACCGAGTGCGTGGATTACTTCCGTGCCCGGTTCGAGCTGCGGGACATGAGCCAGAGCGCCGGGCTCGGGCAAGGCCCGACGGTGCAACTGCTGAACAAGATCTCGGAGAAGTTCGGCGTGACGGATTTCCAGCCGCTGCGCTACTTCGACGGCAAGCCGGGGTACAGCCTGGCGCAGGGGCAGTGATCTGTGCCACGGACCTCTTCTGAGAGGTCCGTGCTCCTCTCTGCTTCTTTTGATGGTTGAAGATCAGGAGCGGAGTGAGAGAAGGACGGCCCGGAGCACTGACCTTGCGGACAAGGTCAGTGGCACATCGGATTTAGGGCTTTTTGGACCTTTGCGATTTTGGCGATTGCCGCCGGACCCCCTCCGTCGGCTTTGCCGACACCTCCCCCGCTGGGGCGGGGGAGGGCACGACGGCTCGATGCGGATCAGTCTTCGTCGCTGTCGTCTTCATCTTCGTCGACGCGTTCCATGTGCTCAATGGAGCCGTCGGCGCGTTCGACGAGGACTTCGTCGGCTTCGTCCAGGAAGAGCCCGTGGTCGATGACGCCGGGGAGGTCGTTGAGCTTGACGGCCATTTCTTCGAGGTCGACCGTGTCGGGGAGTTCGACGTCGACGATGAGGTTGCCGTTGTCAGTGATGAACAGTTCGCCGTTGAGCTCGCGCCGGACGACGCCGTGGAACCCGAGCTCGCGGAGGTAGACGCGGACGGTCGCGAGCCCGAAGGCCATGACGGCGACCGCGAGGGGCTTGGTCTGCCCGAGGCGGTCGACCATCTTGCTCTCGTCGACCATGTAGACGCACCGTTCGGTGGCCCAGGCGACGATTCGTTCGCGGGTCATCGCGCCGCCGCCGCCTTTCATGAGGCGGAGCTCCGGGTCGATCTCGTCGGCGCCGTCGAAGAGGTAATCGACCTGCTCGATGGTGGCGAACTCGGTGACTTCCAGCCCGAGTTCACGGGCGAGGCGTTCGCTGGCCTCGCTCGTGGAGACGACCCGGATATCGAGCTTCTCCGCACGGACGCGCTCGGCCAGGGCGCGGATACCCCGGCTCGCGGCACGCCCTGTGCCGAGCCCCACGATCATGCCGTTCTGAATCGGGGCGACCGCCTCGGCCGCCAACGCGTCGACCATTTGTTCACGCACGCTCGCCTCCGTGGATCGCTCGGGGTGCATCCGCGTCGGGACGCGGAACCGTGGGTTCGGGCTGACCATCGCGGTGATCGTAGACGCGAAAACGGCGCTCGGAATCCGGCGCGCGCCGGGAGCGCGGACGCCCGTTTACAGGTCGAGCTCGATCCCCTGAGCGAGGCGGAGCTCGCCCGAGAAGTTGACGCTGCAGGTCTGGCGTCGCATGTACGCCTTCCAGGAGTCGCTCCCGCTCTCGCGCCCGCCGCCGGTGTCTTTTTCCCCGCCGAACGCCCCGCCGATCTCCGCCCCGCTGGTCCCGAGGTTGACGTACGCCAAGCCGCAGTCGCTCCCGGCGCCGGAGGGGTCGAGGAACCGCTCGGCCGAGCGGGCGCTCTCGGTGAAGATCGCGCTGCTGAGCCCCTGGTCCGCGTCGTTCTGCTTCGCGATCGCTTCCTCCAGCGTCTTGAACGTGAAGACGTAAAGGATCGGCGCAAAGGTTTCCTCCCGCGCGATGGGGAGTTCGCCCGACGCGGGCGCGCGCACGATCGTGGGCTGCACGAAGTGCCCGCTGAGCCCCGGCGGGGTCAGCTTCGCCGGCACCGCTCTCGAGCCGCCGGCGAGGATCTCGCCGCCCTGCGATTTCGCAGCCGCGATCGCCTTTTCAAAGCTCTGCACCGCCGCGGCCGAGACGAGCGGGCCGCAGAGCACGCCCTTCGCCAGCGGGTCGCCGACCTTGACGCTCGCGTATGCGCGCACCAGGCGCTCGCAGAACTCGCCCGCGATCGATTCGTGGAGATAGAGACGTCTCGTGGTCGTGCAGCGCTGCCCGGCCGTGCCGATCGCGCCGAAGACGACCGACTTCAACGCCAGGTCCAGGTCCGCGTCGCGCTCGACGATCAGCGCGTTGTTCCCGCCGAGCTCCAGCAGGCATCGCCCGAGGCGTTGGGCGACGACGCTCCCGACGTGCCGCCCCATGCGGCACGAGCCGGTCGCCGAGATCAACGGGAACCGCTTGTCCGCGATCATCCGCTCGCCGACGACCTGATCTTCACCGATGACCAGCCCGAAGACGCCCTCGTGCCCCATGCGGCTCGCGACGCGCTGGCAGATCGTGTTGGTCGCGATCGCCGTCAGCGGCGCGAGCAGGCTCGGTTTCCACAGGACGCTGTCGCCGCAGACGGCCGCGAGCATCGCGTTCCAGCCCCAGACGGCGTTCGGGAAGTTAAACGCCGTGATGACCCCGACCGGGCCGAGCGGGAGCCACTGCTCGCGCATCGCGTGCATCGCCCGCTCGCTCGGCATCGTCAATCCGTACAACTGGCGGCTCAGCCCGACGGCGAAATCCGCGATGTCCACCGTCTCCTGCACCTCGCCGATGCCCTCGGGCAGGGACTTGCCGACCTCCAGCGAGACGAGCCGCCCGAGCGCGTCGCGGTGCGTGCGGAACTCGTCCCCGATCGCGCGCACGACCTGCCCGCGGACCGGCGCCGGCACCGTGCGCCAGCGGAGAAACGCGGCGTGCGCCTCCCCCGCCGCCCGCTCGTACGCGTCCGCGTCGTCGAGACGGACGCGTGCGATGGGCTCGCCGGTCGTGGGGTTTTCACAGACGACAAAACCCGCGGCGGGCTCGAGGGTGTCGAGCGCGAGCCGCGGGTCGTCGGCCAGGCCGAGGGTGGTCAGGATGTTCGCGAGTTCAGAAGCCATGCCGGCATGCTATCGCCCATAATCGCGAGGCAGGCGGGGCGGCGTGCGCGGGCGTCACCGCCGACGACGGATCGCCGCCAGCCCGGCGAGCGCGAGCGGTGCGAACGAGCCCGGCGACGGGATGAACACCATGTCAAAGTGCAGGTCGGCCCAGGATTCGAAACTGGAGTACGCATAACCGGTCCGATCCGGCGTGAAGTACCGCGACTGCAGCAGCAAGCTGTACGAACCGGGCTCCAGCACGAGCGTGTGGTTCTCGACAACGCCTGAGAAACCTCCCGTCGGGAGACCCTCAAGAAGATCCTGTGATGGGGACCCCGACGTGAGGCGAACCGCTGGAAAAAACGCGGCGAGCGGGTCCCTCTCGTAGGCGTAATTCAAGACGACAGGCGTGGGCTCGATGATTGTAAAGTCAAGTGACAAACCAGAAGTATAGATGACCATCGCAAATGCCCTCTGATCTGTATCGAGATCAGCCGAGCCCTCGCCGTACAAAGACGCCTGGATCCGAGATCCACTGATGTACGATGATTGCGAGGCGTACATATGCACACTGGAGTTGCCAAACTCGCCTGAAAGGCTCATCTCTTGCACGAATCCACCAGGATCTGTATTCGCGAATGACGCGGAATCAGCATCACCAGGCGGACCCGGCATGCCGAGAATAAAGGAGCCATATACGCCCCGATGGACACGATCGATCACGACACTCCCGTGTGCATGCGCGATAACGCCGCACAAGGCCGAGATTGCGACGCCCGCCATCACCCGATGATCCATGCCATAACCCCTATCCATATCACCACGAAACCAGAGAACAGGTCTTTGCGCCCAGCCACGAGTTTTTCGAGATCGCTTTTGAGACGACGAACGAGCCGGAAAGACGCCGCATCCACCAGAACGGCGGAGCACGCCGCGGCGGAGATCCCGCCGCGGCACAGATGCAGACCGCCCATATCCGCGAGCCGGGATCGGGCGGTTCCGTGAAGGTGGGGCAATAAAATCTCGACTATGCGCCGGCTGGCGGGCGTCTCAGCCGGTATCGCCGGAATACGGCGGGATTCGACTGGACCAAACCCAAGAACGCACAAGCAAACCCGCGGCGTGCTCGACAGGATCGAGCACGCCGCGGGTTTTCAGCAAGTTCGATGGCGATGTGATGCTCGCGAGTTCGGAACCGACCGCGGCAGCCGGACGGCATACACCCGCAAAAGGGCGCGACCGCCCTCATCGCACGCCACGATCAGCGACGCCGACGCGACGCCGCGAGCCCGGCGAAGGCGAGGCTCGCGAGCGCGCCTGGGGCAGGAATGAATCGGAGGTCAAAATCAATAAAGAAAAGGGAATCATAATTTTCGAGCGGATCACCCGAATCTTCGTCAAAGTACGCCTCACCTACCAGCGTATAATTTCCGGGCGACAGGAGCAGCTCGCGATCCGTGACACTTCCCCATTCCTCAAAATCGTCGTAGACCCCATACCCTAGGAGACCGATCCAACCATCCGGTCCCTGCAGCATGAGACTTGCCCCGGCCTGGCTCCCGAGCCTGCTGTCAAAACTTCCAGAGAATAAGACCGGAACATTATCATTTATAGTGAACTGTACAATCATCTGAGACTTCGAAACCGGCATACTAAACGTCATTGATGTATTAATTTGTGATGCCGCCGATGCTGAAATATAACCAAAAATACTTGTAGATGAGACAGCTGTCGCCTGCGATGCGCCGGCAGATGCAAAATCAAACCCGTCATCGGCGATCACATACACCGATTCGTGAAAAATTCCGGACGCAACACTCGACACACTATCTTCATCCTCAACCCTGTCCCATCCCAACAAAAGGACGCTTGCCGACACCTCGCGGTCGACATCATGAATCGTTACGCTCGCAGGCGACATGCCCACAAAGTATCCCGCCACCGCGACAGCGACCAATATCTTTACATTTTTCATTCCAAAGCTTTCCTTTGCACTCGACAAATTCATACCAGACCAGAGACCAGAGAACAGAGATCTGCAGGCACACATGCTCACCGACGCCGGCGCGAAGCCATGAGCCCACCAAAGGCGAGGATGGCGAGCGAGCCGGGGGCGGGGATGATGGCCAGCGAGACATCCCACTCATGTTCACCCATGAACGGGCCGGTGGTCGAACTGGTTTCGATAAAGTCTATCCGCACCACCACGTAAAGCGTGTAAGATCCAGGCTGCAGAACAGCATCATAATTTCCAGATCCAGAAAACTCTAGTTCGAATAAAATATCCCAACCATCATTATACAACATGACTGAGTTAATTCCGCCATCGCCATACCCGCCCACAGGTGCAAGAGATGCCGCCATAGAAACGGGTGTCGGCACGCTTACCTGAAATCCGACCGACATCAGTGATTCTGCATAAATCTCGGTCACGTCTCCGAAAGAAATCATCGGCGCAGAGCCCGAAACGCTGCCGGTTCCGCCAATAAATGAACCGTTCACGAACGAATCTTGAGATGCCGCAGCTTCAACGGATATTTGCTCCGACACAGCCGCCGCACCGAGATCACTTTGGAACAGCCCCGTCACGGCACTCGACTCTTGATCGCTATCACTCACATTCGGTCCCACGAATGCGGCAGAAGCGCGAGCAAACACTTCTGTGCTCCTGTTCACGCTTGTGATCGTCACGCTCCCCACTGCGCTCCCTGCCAGCCCCATCACCGCCAGCGCCCCGGCCAACATTGTTCCACGGTTCATCTCGTACCCCTTTTTTCAAAACCCCACGAGCGTGCGCGATGCGCACGGCATAGCAAATCGCCGGAACGCGAAGGTGCGCTCCCGCTCGGACCAATCCCCCGCCTGTGCTCTGCGATGCACCGAGCCCTCGGCCCGGCATCCCACTTCGGCACGACGGCCAACCACTGCACGTCAGAATACCGAATCCGGCACCCACGCCCAAGCTTTCTTTGGTTCAGATCCCGTCAAACCCGCGCCGAGGCGCCGCCCCATCACTCCGGCGCGGGCAGATCGAGCAGAAACCCTTGCAATCTCGCGAGACTCGGGCTCGCCGCGTCGCGCACGTAGGCGCCGCTCACGCCCACGCCGACGGCGAGACACTGTTCCAACGCCAATCCGAGGCTCTGCGCAAACGCGAAGCCGGCGTTGAAGTGATCGCCCGCGCCGGTGCTCAGCCTCGGCGCTCGCGTGAACGGGCCTTCGAACCACGCGCGAGCCTCGCGCGTCGCGGCTCCCGCGCCCTCGCGCGGGTGGATCACCACGCAAGTGAGCCCGCTCGCTTCGCGGATCGCCGCCGCCCCATCCCGCACGGCCTGCGCCAGCGGCGCGTTGTGCTCGTCGCCGAACGCCTCGGCTCCCAGCACACGCGCCAGACGCTCCGCCTCCGCCAGGTTCAGCCCCAGCGTCACCGGAGCCGCCGCGTCCATCTCGCACAGCAAACCCACCGCTCGCGCGATGTCCTCGTCCGTGCGCTTCGCGGGATCCGAGAGATCAATAAACACGCGACGCGTGCGCCCGCCGACCGTCGGCTCGATGTGCGGCAAAACCTCGTCGATCAAGCCCTGCCAGATGCCCTCGACCCCGCCGCAGAGCGTCCAGTTCACGATGCCGACGAGGGTCGATCGCTCGATCAGTCGTCGGATTTCTTCGAGCCCGATCGTGCGCTTGAGCAGGTCCCACGTCACGTCCTGCACCGCGCGGGGCTTGCCGAGCATGATCTTGCCGTCTTCGAACTCCAGCGCGTCGGTGTGCGCCGGCGGGCCGACGGGGATGACCCGCTCGCACCGGTCGGCGAAGCCCTGCCAGAGCGGGTGAACCTCGCCGGGGGCGTCCTGGCTCTTGCCGATCGCGCCGCAGTAGGTGGTGGGCATGCCGAGGCTGGCGAGCCCGCCGCCCATCAGCGGCCCGTTGCCGCCGAAGCGTTGCTCGCGGACGCTGAGCTCGATGTTGGTGCTCTTGCCAGCGGCCGACGCGCAGCGCGCGGCGAACTCCGGGATCGTCGCGATCGCCTCGAAATCATCGTCGGCCATCGACTGGCGTGTGCGCACGACGCGGATGATCTCGTCGAGGAAGCCGTCGAAGCCGACGAACGCGCGCACGCCCAGGAGATCGCCCGATGCCCGCGCGATCGCCTCGCCCGCCGCCCGCGCGACCTCCGCCCGCCCCGCCCCGCTCGCTTGCGTCTCGCTCATGCCGAATCAGACACGCGATCCCCGGCGAAAGCAAGCTCTCCCGTCGCGCCGGACTCTCGCCACGCAGACAGAGCACGCCCGCCGGCCAACGATCCTGCATGCCGCACGCTCTCGCCTTCCCGCTTGTTCTCGCGACCGGCAACCCGCACAAGGTGGAGGAGCTCCGTGCCATCCTTGCGGACGTGCCGATTGTCGGGCTCGCGGACTTGGACCCGCCGCCCGAGGGGTTCCGCGAACCGGAGGAGGTCGGTGACACGTTCGAGGCCAACGCGACGATCAAGGCGCTGAGCTACGCCGAGCAGACCGGGCGGTGGTGCCTCGCCGACGATTCGGGACTGGAGGTGGACGCGCTCGGCGGCGCGCCGGGCGTGATCAGCAGCCACTACTTCAACGACGGGCGGACCGACGGTCAGGCCGAGGGGCTGAGCCGGGACGAGCGCGATCGGCTCAACAACGCCCGCCTGCTCCGCGAGCTGGAAGGCATCTCAGCGGAGCGGCGCGACGCGCGGTTTGTGTGCGTCATCGCCCTGGCGGCCCCGGCGGGCGTGGATGTTGATCCGCACGGGCGGGACGCGCGTGCCCCGGGGGGCGGGGCCCGCCTTGTCCACACCGTCCGAGGCACCTTCGAAGGGCGCATCGGGCTGGCGGGCGACGTGCCGCGGGGCGAGCACGGCTTCGGGTACGACCCGCTGTTTCTCGTGAAGCCCGAGCTTGTGCAGACCTCGGCCGAGCTGACCCCGGCGGCGAAGAACCGGCTCAGCCATCGGGCGACGGCGGCGGCGAGGCTCCGCGAGGCCCTCCGCTCGCTCGGTGCGTAGGGCGACACAAGAGCTTCTCGGACGGCGCGGCATCCTCGGCTCGGCGGTCTCAAAAAACAGCCCCGCGGGCCGTTGGCCCGCGGGGCTGCGGAGGAGAGAGAGAACACTCTTGTTGTACGCCCGGTCTTGCGAGAAGTTCGCGCGAGATTGACGCGGGCTGTGCGCTGTTTTCGGGCGCTCGCGGGTGCTGCCGGGACGAACCACAGAAAACCCTCGCTTCCAGGAGGGGAGGTGCCGGGTCTTTCCCGGTGTTTTGAGGTCAACGCGGCGTACGGCGTGCGACCAGACGCCCGAGCGCTTGCGGCGTCCGCCTCACTCAAAAAAGCGCCGCCCACGCGGGGCGCGGGCAGCGGGTGAAGCTCCGGTTGGAAGTGAGCGAGGGCTTACTTCTTGTCGTCGTCCTTGACCTCGAACTCGGCGTCGATGACGTCGTCATCGCCGGAGCCGGAAGCCGCGTCGGCGCCCGAGGCGGGCCCGGCGCCGGTGCTCGCGGCAGCCTGCTCGTAGACGACCTTGCCCAGCTCCATGCTCGCGGCGTCGAGCTCGCGGGCCGCGGCCTCGATCGCCGCCTTGTCGTCGCCCTTGAGCTTGTCCTCGACGTTGGCGATGGCGCTCTCGACCTTGCTCCGGACGTCGCCGGAGACCTTCTCGCCGTGCTCTTCCAGGGCCTTGCGGGTCTGGGCGACCTGCCCCTCGGCGCGGTTCTTCAGGTCGATCAGCTCGCGCCGCTTCTTGTCCTCCTCGGCGTGGGCGGCGGCGTCGGCCTTCATGCGCTCGATCTCGCCCTCGCTCAATCCGCCCGAGTTCTCGATGCGGATGTCGGCCTTCTTGCCGGTCGCCTTGTCCGTCGCGGTGACCTGGAGGATGCCGTTGGCGTCGATGGTGAAATCGACCTCGATCTGCGGCATGCCGCGGGGGGCCGGGGCGATGCCGCTGAGCTCGAACTGCCCGAGGCTGCGGTTGTCCTTGGCGAACTCGCGCTCGCCCTGGAGGACGTGGATCATCACGCTGGACTGGTTGTCGGAGGCGGTGGAGAAGGTTTCCTTCTTGCTGGTCGGGACGGTGGTGTTGCGCTCGATCAGGCGGGTCATGACGCCGCCGAGGGTCTCGACGCCGAGGCTGAGCGGGGTGACGTCGAGCAGGAGGACGTCCTTGACGTCGCCGCTGAGCACGCCGCCCTGGATCGCGGCGCCGATCGCGACGACCTCGTCCGGGTTGACGCTGCGGTTGGGCTCCTTGCCGAAGATCTCCCTGGCGATCTGCTGGACCTTGGGGATGCGGGTCGAGCCGCCGACGAGCACGACCTCGTCGATCTTGCTCGGGTCGAGCTTGGCGTCGGCGAGCGCGCGCCGGCACGGCTCCTTCAGACGCTCGAACAGCGCCGAGGCGAGGTCCTCGAACTTGCTCCGCGTGATCGAGACCTGCAGGTGCTTGGGCCCGTTCTGGTCGGCCGTGATGAACGGCAGGTTGACCGTCGTCTCCTGCATGCTGCTGAGCTCGGCCTTCGCCTTCTCGGCGGCCTCTTTCAGGCGCTGCATCGCCATCGCGTCCTTCGCGAGATCGATACCTTCCTGCTTCTTGAACTCGCTGGCGAGGTGCTTGATGAGGACCTGGTCCCAGTCGTCGCCGCCGAGGTGGGTGTCGCCGTTGGTCGCGAGGACTTCGAACACGCCGTCGCCGACGTCGAGGATCGAGACGTCGAACGTGCCGCCGCCGAGGTCGAAGACCGCGATCTTCTCGTTGGTCTTGCGGTCGAGCCCGTAGGCGAGGCTGGCGGCGGTCGGCTCGTTGATGATCCGCTCGACCTTGAGCCCCGCGATCTCGCCGGCGTCCTTCGTCGCCTGACGCTGCGCGTCGTTGAAGTAGGCCGGCACGGTGATGACCGCGCGGTCGACCTTCTCGCCCAGGTAGTCCTCGGCCGTCTTCTTCAGTTCCTGCAGGATGAAGGCCGAGATCTGCTGCGGCGTGTACTCCTTGTCACGGACGCGGACCTGGACGAACTCGCTCGCGCCGCCGGTGACCTCATACGGCACCAGCTTCTCTTCCTCGCCGACTTCGTTGTGACGCCGCCCCATGAAGCGCTTGATGCTGCTGACGGTGTTCTTGGGGTTGGTGACCTGCTGGTGCTTGGCCTGCTGCCCGACGAGCTTCTCGCCCTTGTCGGTGAAGCCGACAACGGAGGGCGTGGTGCGGTTGCCGCTGGAGTTGATGAGAACCTTGGGGGTGTCACCCTCCATGACGGCGACGACGGAGTTGGTGGTGCCGAGGTCGATGCCGATGATCTTGGACATGCCGGAGTCTCCTTGCTGACGCTGCCTGCCGCCGCGGGCGGGAGTCTCTGAGCCAACCCCCACCGGGCCGACCCGTCATCCCCTGCGCGGGATTGTTCGCGTTCTGGGCAGAGGCATTGCAAGCCGGATGCCAAGCGGCGTCACAGGCAACCACCCGTGGCGCAGGCCCCAGACCGGCCCGCGAGCCCGCCGAGGACGTCTGCGATCGCTCGGTCCCTGCCACTCTGGCAGCCCGCCCCACATGCCCAACAGACAAAGACCCCGCATTCGGGGTCTTCTGGCGTTCGTCTTTGTGCGCGTCGCGATCGGGGGGCTTGAGCCGCCCCGCCCGGTCACACCGCCCGGGCCGCCTTGCTCGTGTGCTGGGCGACCAGGAAGAGGACCATCATCGAGAGGGCAAGTGCGGCGGCCATCAGGGGGCTGAAGTGATGGAGCGACTGGTACGCCGCGTTCATCGCCCAGAGGCCCGCCCAGAGCACCAGCACGGAGCCGGCGAAGATGCGGGCATCCTTGCTCGGGACCAGCGTACACATCAACGCCAGCACCACCAGCGCCGCCTGCCCGGAGGCGAGCAGCGGGCCCTCGAGCCCGGCGAACTGGGCAAAGCCGTGCCGATCGAAAAGGCCCCCTGCGCCGCCGTAGGTCAGGCCCCAGGTCTCGCGCATGCGTCCGGCGGCGTCGAGCCCGAAGAGGCTGACGCGGGCGCCCGAATCCTGCATGAGCGCGAGCCCGCTTCGAAGGAGGACGGCGACACTCCAGATCCCGAAGCCCCAGGTGACGAGCATGCCGATCGCCGCGGCGAGGCCGTCGCCGGCGGTCGAGCCCGTCCGCTCAGCTTTGCCGCGTCGCAAGAGTGCCGTCGCGATGGAAGCCGCCATGGTGAAGCCCTCCCGTCGCCGATCCTCCACGCGAGAGCCCGCGAACACCCCTGCACGCGGGCCCGCACCGGCGAGACGCCCCACCATGCCAAACCACCTCTTCCGGCACCACCCGAGAAAGCGGGAAACCTGGGCAGACGGGGAGAAACGGGCGCGATCGTGCGGTTTAGGCAGGCTCGCATCGGCTTTTCAATTTTCAGGAATCATTGAAACACGCCCAGAGCGGGTGCTATTCTTGTGGCACGATGACGACCGCGACGCTGCCGACGCCGCCCGCCGGGGCGATGCCCAACGCCGACCCGGCCCTCGAGCCGATCCGGGCGAAAGTCCTCGCCGGGGAGCGCCTGACGCTCGACGAGGGGGACCTGCTCTATTCGACGCCGGACATCTGGACGGTCTGCGAACTGGCGCAGCTCGTCCGCGAGCGCCTGCACCCGGGCGTCGCGTACTACAACATCAACCGGCACATGAACTACAGCAATGTCTGTGCGCTCTCGTGCAAGTTCTGCGAGTTCTACCGCAAGAAGGACGACGACGGCGCCTACACCCGCGACCTGGACTACATCCGCAACCAGGCGATGCAGGCGATCGAGACCGGCGCGACCGAGATGCACATCGTCGGCGGGCTGCACCCCTACCTCCCGTGGGACTACTACCCCGACATGATGCGGACCATCCGCGAAGCCGCCCCGAAGCTGCACATCAAGGCGTTCACAGCGGTCGAGGTCGTCCACCTCGCCAAGATCGCCAAGCAGTACAAGCGTGCGGATCGCAAGGCCGGCATCCGTGCCGTGCTGAGCGAGCTGAAGCAAGCCGGGCTCGGCTCGATCCCCGGCGGCGGCGCGGAGGTCTTCGACGACCGCGTCCACGACGCCGCGTACAAGGGCAAGATCCGCAGCGACGAGTGGCTCGACGTCCACCTCGTCGCCCACGAGCTCGGGCTGAACTCCAACGCGACGATCCTGTACGGGCACATCGATCAGCGGCGCGAGCGCCTGGTGCACATGGAGATCCTCCGGCGTGCGCAGGATCAGGCGCTCGCGCGCCTCGGGTACGCGGGTGTCGAGTATCACGACCCGGAAGCCGAGGGCATCGCCGCGACGCAGGGGCTGGACCGACGGGCGATCACGCTGACGGGCGAGGGCTCGCGCCTGCCGACGCCGGACATGGCCGAGCGCGAAGCCGGGTATTTCCAGACGATCATCCCGCTCCCGTTCATCCCGGATGGCAGCGAGATGGAGCACCTGCCCGGCCCGGTCGGGCTCGAGAACCTGCGCACGCTCGCGGTCGCGCGCCTGATGCTGGACAACTTCCCGCACGTCAAGGCGTTCTGGATCATGCAGACACTGCCGATGGCGCAGCTCATGCTCCAGAACGGTGCCGACGACATCGACGGCACCGTCGTCTGGTACGACATCACCAAGGTCGGCGGCTCCACCACGCACCAGGAAACCACCGTCGCCGACCTGCAAAAAGCCATCCGAGACGCCGGCTACGAACCCGTCGAACGCGACACGCTCTACCGGCGCGTACTCCGCGAGGGCAAGGACTGGCGCATCGCGGAGTAAGGCGTGGCACGGGCATACCCACGTACGGGCTCGTAGATCCTCCGTTGCCACGGAAACGCGAAGCCGACCGCCGCGGTCGGCGCAGCTTTTCCGTGTCGGTATGCGGATGGTGATCAACGAGCAAAGGAGAGGGGGAAGTCCCGGAAAAGCTGCGCCGCGACGGCTCTGCGTTTCCGGGGCACCGATCGATGTGCCGCTGAGCGCTGTTCGGACGGGCGGGGCACCCATACCACGGCTTTCACCGTGCCAGCACGATCAACGTCGCCAGGTAGGCCCCGAAAACGCCCAGCAGCACCAGGCCTTCTCGCCGGGTCAGCGTTTCCCCCGTGCGGAGCATCCACCACGCCGCGAGGCTGACGGCGAGCATCACCGGCGCGTCGAACACCAGCACCTGTCGCGGCACGCTCTGCGGGCCGATGATCGCCGCGATGCCCAGGATGCCCAGCACGTTGAAGATGTTGGACCCGACGACGTTGCCCACCGCGACGTCCGAGCTCCCACGAAGCGCCGCCACCACGCTCGTCGCGAGTTCCGGCAGCGACGTCCCCGCCGCCACGATCGTCAGCCCGATGATCACCTCCGGCACGCCCCACGCCCCGGCGATCGACGTCGCCGAGCCCACGAACAGCCGCGCCCCGACGATCAACGCCCCCAGCCCGCCCGCGATCAACACCAGCGAGAGCCACGCCGACCGCCCCGCCCCGCTCGGCACGACCGGCTCGGCCTGCGCCAGCTCACCCTCGATCCGCGCCCGGTCCGCATCCCCGGCGCGACGCGCGCGACGGATCGCGTCCGCGAGATAGACCACCAGCAACGCCGCCAGCGCCACACCCATCCACCCCGGCACCACGCCGCCGGTCATCCAAGCCGCGAGCGGCGCGAGCGCGACCAGCGTCATGACCGCCAGCTCGCGGTGCAGCTCGGCGATGCGCACGCGGATCGGCATGACGACCGCCGCGAGCGCGAGGATGACCGCGAGGTTGAAGACGTTGGACCCGACGACGTTGCCGACACTCACCTCGCTGGAGCCGCGGAGCGTCGCGACGATGCTCGCGCTCAGCTCCGGCGTCGACGTCCCGAAGCCCACCACCGTCAGCCCGATAAACAGCGGCGGCACGCCGAGGCGGAACGCGAGCGCCGTCCCGCCACGCACCAGCAGCTCCGCCCCGAGCGTCACCAGCGCCAGCCCCACCACCAGCACGAGCCAGACCATGACCGATCTCTCCCCGTGGCACGGACCTCCCGCCCGTGCGTGTCAATCGCCGAGCCGTCGCTCGAACGGGCGTCCGCCCGCGCCGTTCAGCGCCCCCGCTGCTCGTCTTCCCCCGCGAGCTCCGCCTCTTCCATCGCGACGGCCTCGTTGACCGGGAGCGTGTCCAACGTCCGCATCCGGTCGACCCGCTGTCGGCGTGCGACGGCGTGCTGCGTGTAGAGCATCACGCCCGCACCCGCGACCGCCAGCGCCCCGCACGCGATCTGCGGCATGTTCATCACCTCGCCCAGCACGAAGTACCCCGCCGCGGCGACCGTGAACGGCTGCATCTGCACAAACCCCGTCGCCGGCGCGACGCCGAGCTTGGTCATCGCGGTGAAGTAGATCACGTGCCCGGCCGCGAGCCCGAAGATCACCGAGAGAATCAGCAGCACCCACTGCATCCCGTCGATCGCCGCGAGCTGCGCGACGGGGCGGTCGGCGAAGAGCACCATGAGCAGGATCATCGCCGCCCCGACGTAGATGCTGATCACGCTGAACGACAGTCGCGCGCTCACGCCGGCGAGGCACTTGCGGACCGCCATCCCGTAGCAGGCGTATCCGATGCCGGCGACGATCGCCAGCCCGACGCCGAGCGCGTGGCGCTGGCTCTCGGTCAGCCCGCCGGTGACGGTCGCGACCGAGTCCACGTCGCCGCCCGCCTCGGCGGGGGTCGCGAGCGCCGCGACCCCGATCACCCCCGCGATCACCGCACCGCCGCCGATCAGGAAGAGCGGGCGGCGCACGATCGCCCGCTCGCCCGGGAAGAGCATCGCGGCCCCGATCGCCGTCGCGACGATCTGGAACCGCAGCCCGAAGGTCACCATCCCCGCGCCGGTGCAGTAGAACGCCCCCACGAACGCGACCTGCGCCACGGCGCTGAACGCCGCCGGCGCCAACGCGCGGCGCCAGATCCCCGCGGGCATCTTGCCCTTGGCGATGGTCCAGAGAAGGAACGGGAGCCACATCAGGGCCGCCATCCCGTAGCGCCACCCGTTGCTCGCCCAGAGATCGAACACGCCCGTCAGGTATTTGACCAGCAGCGGCGTCACCGTCCAGCAAACCAGCGTCGCCGTCGCCCAGGCGAGCCCGGACACCGTCACTCCCGGGGTCTCCGCGAGCGACGGCGCGCTCATCGGCGGCGAAAAATCTGGCGGGCGGCGCATGAACCCGAATGATAGGAGCGGACCCCGCGTCCCCGGCAAGCACACGCTGAGAACACCGGCACCCGCCCCGATCCGCTCCGGCGCGGCCTATCGCGATCCGCCACGATCCGAACGGTCCGGCGAACACCCTACCTCGTCTGCCCGCTCCCGCGCACGACGTACCGCTGCGTCGTCAGCTCCTCCAGCCCCATCGCGCCGTAGGCGTGCAGGCGGGTCGTCGAGATGCCGATCTCCGCGCCAAGCCCGAGCTGGAACCCGTCATTAAACCGCGGCGAGGCGTTCGCCAGCACGCAGGAAGACTGCACGCGCGCCAGGAACCCCTCGATCGCCGATTCGTCACGGGCGAGGATAACGTCGGTGTGGTTGGACCCGTAGCGGTGGATGTGGGCGCAGGCGCCGTCGAGCCCGTCGACGACGCGGGCCGCGAGGATCAGGTCGAGGTACTCCGTCCCCCAGTCCGCCTCGGTCGCGGGCGCCACCGGGTGCCCTTCCGCGTGCGCGCGCACGGCGTCATCGGCGCGAACCTCTACCCCAGCCGCCGCGCACGCCTTGAAAAGCCTCGGCACAAACGCCGGCGCGATCGCCCGATCGATCAGCACGCACTCCAGCGTGTTGCACGTCGCCGGGGCGCTCGTCTTGGCGCTCACACAGACCCGCTCGGCGATCTCCAGGTCCGCCGAGGCGTGGACGAACGCGTGGCAGACGCCCGCGTCGTGCTGCACCGTGGGGATCGCCGAATTCGCGCGTACAAAATCGATCAGTGCGCGCCCGCCGCGGGGGATCACCAGGTCGATCAGGTCCGCCAGTTGCAGCAGCTCGCGCATCCGAGCCCGATCGCTGGTCGTGACCAGCGCGACGCTGTCCGCCGGTGCGCCGTGGGCCTCGAGCGACTCGCGCACGAGCGCGGCGAGCGCCGCGTTCGAACGCGCCGCCTCCCTCCCGCCTTTCAACACACACGCGTTCCCGGCCTTGAAACACAGCGCGAACGCGTCCACCGTCACGCCCGGGCGCGCCTCGTAGATCATCATCACCACGCCCAGCGGGCAGCGCACCTTCTGCACCCGCAGCCCGCTCGGCACCACGTCGTCCCGCGTCACCGCGCCCACCGGGTCCGGCAACGCCGCCACATGGCGCAGCCCGCTTGCCATCTGCCCGATCCCCGCCTCGGTCAGCTCGAGGCGGCGCAGCTTGGCCTCGGGCAGAGCGTCGGCGCGGGCCGCTCGCAGATCCTCGGCGTTCGCCGCGAGCAGCGACGCCGACGCGGACTCCAACCGATCCGCGAGATCGAGCAGCACGCCGTTCTTCGTCTCGCTCGCCAGCGTCGCGACCGCGCGCGACGCCTCGCGCACGCGCGACGCGACGGCACGCGGCTCGAACGACGGCTCGTGTGCGCTCATGGCGTGCGCTCCCGCCCGGTCGTGCGGCTCGCGAAGACGAACAGGTCGTCGCGGTGGATGACCTCCTCGCTGTAGCTGACGCCGAGCACGCCCTCGATGTCCGACGATTTCAGGCCCTTGATGCGGTCCAATTCCGAAGCCGTATACCCGGTGAGCCCGCGTGCGATCGCGACGTTGTCGGGCGCGACGACCTCGATCGCCGCCCCGCGATCGAACGCGCCCTCCACCGCGACGATCCCGCCCGGGAGCAGGCTCGCGCCCCGCTCGGTCAGCGCCCGCACGGCCCCCTCATCCACGCGCACGCGACCGGTCACCCGCGTCGAATACCCGATCCACCGCTTCCGCGCCTCCGGCGCCGAGGCCCGCACCGGGAACCGCGTCCCCACCGCCTCGCCCGCCAGCGCGCGCGCCACCGCGTCCGCCTCCAGGCCCGACGCGATGACGACCTCGACCCCCGACCCGCTCGCGATCGACGCCGCCTCGAGCTTGGTCGCCATCCCGCCCGTGCCCACGCGGCTTGTGCTCTTGCCCACGTGCGCCCACGCCGAGGCGACGTCCTCGATCACCGGCACCAGCTCGCCCGCCCCGCCCGCTGTGCGCACGCCGTCGGCCTGGCTGAGCAGCACGAGCAGTTCCGCGTCGATCAGGTGGGCCACGTGCGCACTCAGCCGGTCGTTATCGCCGAAACGGATCTCGTCGTACGCGACCGAGTCGTTCTCGTTCACGATCGGCACCACGCCGAGGGCGAGCAGGCTTTCCAGCGTGCGGCGCGCGTTGAGAAACCGCGTCCGGTCGCGCACGTCCTCGGCCGTCAGGAGCACCTGCGCGACGTCCAGCCCGTGCGGCGCGAGCGCCTCGGCGTAGGCCCGCATCAGGCGCGATTGCCCGACCGCCGCGGCTGTCTGCTTGCCCACGATCGTCCGCGGGGGCTCGCGCCACCCCAGCGGCCCCAGCCCCGCCGCCACCGCACCGCTCGAAACCAGCACGACCTCCACCCGCCCCGACGAACGGGCCGACGCGACATGACGCGCAATCAACGCGACACGATCCGGCGCCAGCACGCCGCCCGGCGCGAGCACGGCGCTGCCGACTTTCACGACGATCCGGCGTCGCTCGTCGGCGGCACGGGTTGGCGGAACGCTCGACATACGAAGGCCCGATTTGCAATGGAAACCGCGCACGGGCGGGACGCCCGTGCAACGGGGGTTAGGTCCCGCTGCTTACGAGCTTCCGCGGGTCGGTGCGGCTGATGATGTCGCTCACGCCCTGCTGGTTGAAGCCCTTGTACCCGTCGTTGCGCTCCAGGTTCTCCAGGTGGCTCCCGATCGCGCCCTTGGTGCGGAACTGCTCGCCCTGCTCGGGCGTGATCTTGCCGCCCGCCTCCAGCTCCGCGATCCGCGCGTGGGCAACGGTCCACCGCTCGCCCTCGGTGAACGCCTGGCGCAGGAACGGGAAGGTGGTAAACGGGTCCATCGTCTTGATGCCGGCCTCGGCTTCGAGCTGCGCCTTGAGCGCGTGCCAGTCGAACTGGCACTCCAGGTGGTGCATCCCGGCCTGCAGCATGCTCTCCCCGTGCAACGCGCACCAGAGCCCGACGGTGCCCAGCTCCGGGCGAGTCTCGTGCAGCCCCTCGTGCGCGAAGTCGCCGGCGATCTCGGCCGGGCTCATGTCCACGTCCGCGAAGATCACGATGTTCGTCACCGGCTGCTCGAGCACCTGCGCGCCCCAGCCCGCTTCCTCGCCCGCGTAGAACCGCTCGCGGCAATGGAAGCCGAGCTTCTCCAGCAGCGCGATCAGGCGCGTGTAGCAGTGACGGCTTGAGCGGTAGGTGTGGTGGTCGTGGTTGGCCCAGCCGAGCCCGAGCGTGTCCTGGCGCGCTTTCTGCACGCGGGCCGCCCGGTTGCGACGCTGCCAGTAGCGGCGCTCGCTCTCAAAGAACAGGTCGCACGCCCAGTCCTTGCCCAGGTCGCGCACGGCGTCATCCACCAGCTTGTGCGCCTCGTCAAACCCCGCGTCGTCGCGACCGACGCCGTCGGCTTCAAACGCACGCTGGCGACGGCAGAGCTTCTCCAGATGCTCGGCGGCCTTCCAGCTCAGCGCGTGATCGGCCGGCGGCGCGACAAACCCGCGGAACCCGTGGCGCTCGATCACCCACAGCTCCGCGCCCTCGCCGACGAACGCGCGCGCCTGACGCATCCGCGCCCCGGGCTCGCCCTCCACGTGCGCGCCCGCCAAGCGCCAGACCGCGAGAAAATCCGCGACCGCGTCGACCTTGAGCGCCACGCGCCGCGGGCCCTCGGCGAGCACCACCGCCGGGAAGATCCCCTTGTGATGCACGAACGCCTCGCCCGGCGAGGCCTCGTTGCTCGGCTCGAACCCGACGCTCGCCAGCTCGGCCCGCGCCTTGTCGCTCGCGGGGAGCTGGAGGTAGTCCACCCAGTCGAGGAACCGCGTGCCGGTCTGTGTGCGCATGCGCTCGGCGAGGTCGGCGGCCTGCGGGCAGGCGTCCAGGCAGGCCCGGATCAGGCCCTGCACATACGCCGCCGCCTCGGGCTGCGGCTCCCAGTGGTACACGGTCGGCTGGTTGGACGGGTTCACGTTCGCCGTGGTCATCGCGGTCACTCCCGGTCAGGCATCGCCGCGGCTCGCACCCGGCCGCGGCGCGGTGCGAGCCTGATGCTAGCCGAAAGAAAACGCCCCGCCGAGCAAAAGTCCCGGCGGGGCGCAGGAAGATGTCCGCTTGCGAAAGGCGAGCGATCAGCGACGACGACGGGCCGCCAGCCCGCCCAGACCCAGCAGGCCGAGGCCCGCGGCGGTCGGGGTCGGGATGATGGGCATCGGGGCCGTGTCGACCTTGATCTGGAAGGCCGGGTTGCTCCCGCGCCCGCCGTTGGGATCGATCATCGCCTCGCCGATGAGCGAGAAGCTGGAGCCAGCCCCGCTGATCCCGAGGATGTCCAGCGAGCCCGCGTCCCCGCCGGCGCCGACAACGGCGCCCAGGTCGAAGCCGTTGAGGCTCAGACCACGGAGCACGACCTCGCCCTCGGTCGCCCGGGTGCGGATGTAGATGTTGCCGACGTTGCCGGCGACGTTCCAGCTCAGGACTTCATCGCCGAAGATGTAGCTGACGTTCCCGGTGGAGCTGTTGTACTCGAGGCTGAAGGAGACAAACTCGCCCGCGGTCCAGCTCCGCTGGGCCTGATCGTGGACCGTGTAGGGGTTGTTGGTCGTGATCCCGAGTTCCCAGTCGCCGTTCGGGGCGTTGTTGCCCGTCCGCCCCTCAGCGACGAACAGCTCGTTGTTGAGCAGCCCGACCAGCTCCGCATCGCTCGCCACCCCGAAGGTCGACGGAGCCGCCATCGCCACACCCGACACCGCCGCAACCGCGGCCGCCATCGAAAGCACACGCATCATTGGAATTTCCTCTCTCTCAATTGCACTGGCCGCGCCGTCGCCGCCCGACACACACGGGCTCGCATCCGGGGGCTTGTTGCACGACAGCCCTCCCGGGCATCGCCGGGAGTAATTTACCCCCTAATTGGGTGCATATCGAGCGCGACGAAATGCTTTCACACGAATCAAACACGCACGACCCGGGGTGAGACGGGTGCAGGTCCGAAAACACTCGGGTGGGAAAAAGATCGGCCGGCGTCGCGGAGACGCCGGCCGATGGTCCGTCGCGGCCGCCCCCGGGCGGCCACAGCATCCGGTGCAGACCCGGGCTCAGCCGGCGCAGCCGACCTTCTCCGAGCACCCGCCGCAGGACGCCGGGGCCTCGACGCTCACCGGAGCCGCCTCCGCGCCCGTGTCGCAGCAGCCCGAGGCCTCGCAGCAGGGGGCATCGCAGACGCCGCCGCAGCAGTTCTCGCAGCACGGGCAGCAGCACCCGCCGTTGTTGCAGCTGCAGCCGTCATCGCAGCAGGGGCAGCCCTCTTCACAACAGACGCAGCACGCGCCCGCCTTCAGCGTCGTCTCGGCCGAAGCCCCGGCGCCCGACATCAGGAACAGGCCCGCGGCGGCCAGCACGACAAACATCGCGATCGCAAACTTCATTGTTTAAACCCTTCAGATTCGTGGTGATTCGCGGAGCACGCACCGCTCGATTGGCACCGCCGAACGCCAGCGCGTCACTCCGACATGTGCGTTGTCAAAAACATTCCGGACAGTGAGGTTCGCCCGAGGCACACGCCCGAAACGGGCATCGCCAACAGGCACAGCGGCATGAAACGCCGCCCTCTACGTGGTCCAGACGCACAACCACGCCAGGCGAGCCGCCGCATCCGCGGGGCGGGCCCGGTCACAGGGTCGATCCCAGCTCAGCCAGCGCGGCTGGGCCGGGGTCCATCGCATCGCTTCCACCGTCCGGGGCGCGGTCTCGAACGCCTCGGCGATCGGGCGTCCGTCCCGGGGGGTTGGGGGCAGGGGCACCCGCACCGGCCCCCGGCAGAGCGGGCAAGCCGCACAGTCGAACGGCCCCATCGGGCAGCACCCGACCAAAGATAAACCGCCACACCCTAAAACCGCCCCCTCGCAGCAGCCCGCGTTCGAAGGCGACGCCTCCGCCCCGCAGCAGCCGCTCGCGACCGACGCGCGCGGAACCTCGGCACACCCCCCGCACCCGAGCACCGCATCGGGCACGCACCGCCACGACCCACCGGGCACCATCAAGGCGCCGGAGAAGAGCAGCAGGATGGCGAGATAACGGACCATCGCGTCTGAAGTCTGACAGGCCATCGAGGCGGTGTCAAGGGGAAAATCCCCGAATCTCCCGCGCCCAGACGCCCTGCGCCACCGGCCCCGCCTGGTCGACGGGCCAAGGTCCGAAAAAGCCGCCTGCCGGACTCGAACCGGCGACCGTCGGTTTACAAAACCGATGCTCTACCAACTGAGCTAAGGCGGCCTGACCGAGCCGACGGCCTCCAGGCCGCGCTCGGAAACCCATTCTAGCGGGCGATTCCCCCTTGCCCCTCGCCCCGGCGTCGGCGAAACTGCATGGACACGGACGCCGCGCGGGCACGAACGCCCGCCGGCCGACCGCGGGGGACCGCCGAAGTGCTCGACGCGAGCCAGACGCTCTATGCCCAGATCCGACGCGTGGCCGCCGGGCAGCTCCGGGCCGAACGCCGAGGGCACACCCTCTGCCCGACCGATCTCGCCAACGAGGCGGTCCTCCGCCTGATCGACTCCGGCGGGGGCGAGGGCGTGGACCGCGGCGAGCTGCTCCGACGCGCCGCCCGACAGTGCCGACAGATCCTGGTCGACCACGCCCGACGGCGCAACCGGCTCAAACGCGGGGGCGGACGCCCGACGCTCAGCCTCAGCACCGACCCCGCCGCCGCCTACCACGCCCACGACGTGCTGGAGCTCGACGAAGCCCTCGGCGCCCTCGCACGCCTCGACCCGCGACAGGCCGACGTCGTCACGATGCGACTCTTCGCCGGGATGAGCATGCCGCAGATCGCCCAGGCGCTCGGCGTCAGCCTCCGCACCGTCGAAGGCGACTGGGCCTTCGCCCGCGCCTGGCTCCGGCGCGAGCTGATGCCCGCGCCGGAACCCGCGCCCGCCCCCACCCCCACCGGCGCGCCCCCGCCATGACCAGCCAGCCTTCCGAAACCTACGCCCGCGCCCAGCACGCCCGCGCGCGAGCGATCTTCATGGACGCGCTCGACCACCCCGCGCCCGCCCGCGTCCGCCTGCTTGACGAGGCCCGCGCCACCGACCCCGAAGCGGCGGCCCTCGCCGCGGAGTTGCTCCGCCTCCACGAGGACGACACGCCGCCCGCCCGCGCGGGCCATCCCGCGCCCGGGGGCGAGCCGCCGACGGGTTTCGTCGGCCCCTACCGACTCTTGGAACGCCTGGGCTCGGGCGCCATGGGCGCGGTCTACCGGGCCGAGCAGACCGAGCCCGTCGAGCGTCACGTTGCGCTGAAGCTGATGTCGCCGGGCTTCGCGACCGCCGAAGCGACGGCCCGCTTCGAGGCCGAGGCCCTCGCCCTCGCGGGCGTCGACCACCCCGGCGTCGCGCGGTACATCGACTCGGGCGTCGACGAGCTGGGGCGTCACTACCTGGTGACCGAGCTGATCGAGGGCGTGCCGGTCTCGTGGGCAACGCCGGAGTGCCGCGAATCCGTGGAAGCGTGCGTCGAGTGCATCGCCGCCGCGTGCGCGCCGGTCCAGCGCGCGCACCAGCGCGGGCTGATCCACCGCGACCTCAAACCCGCCAACATCCTCATCCGCCACACCCCAGCCGGGCCCGAGCCGGTCATCATCGACTTCGGCATCGCGCGCGCCCTCACCGGGTCGGCCTTCGACGGCAAGCTCCTCACCATGAACCTTGCGCCCGTCGGCACACCGGCCTACATGGCGCCCGAGCAGACCCGACCCGGCGGCCCGCCCGACGTCCGATCCGACGTGTACGCCCTCGGCGCCGTCCTCTACGAACTCCTCACCGCGCGCCCCCCGATCGACCCCAGCCAGGCCGACGCCGACCCGGCCCGCCTCTACCGCCTCATCCGCGAGCACCCCCCGCGCAAGCCCAGCGAAGCCGTCGACGCCGAACGCTTCGGACGCGCCGTCGCCGCCCGCCGGCGCGCGCGCATCCGCGGCGACCTCGACGCGATCGTCCTCCGCGCTCTCGACAAGGACCCGTCCCGACGCTTCCCCAGCGCCGAGTCGTTCGCGAACGAGCTCGGGCGATGGCTCCGCGCCGAGCCGGTCGAGAGCCGCCCCATCGGCACCCCGACCCGCCTCTGCCGCCTCGCACGCCGGCACCCGGCCGAGACGGCGACGCTGCTCGTCGCAGCCGCGGCGGTCCTGATCACCACCGGCGCCGCGGTCTTCGGCTTCTTCGAGGCCCGTCGCGCCTCGGTCCGGGCGCAGGAACAGCTCGCGATCACCAACGCGATCAACGCGTTCATGCAGGACGAAGTCTTCGCCCGGGCCGCCCCGGAGCTCGACGGGCCCACGACCCCGATCATCGACATCGTCCGAGCCGCCGCCGCACGGACCGACTCGGCCCTCGCCCTCAGCCCGGGCGTCGAAGCCGCGATGCGCACGACCCTCGCCGAAGTCCTCATCGCCTTGGGCGACGTCGAGAGCGCCGTCGCGCTGCTCAACGCCGCCGAGAACGCGATCACCCGGCTCCCGCCCGAGCACCCCGAGCGCCTCCGCCCCCAGGCGGCCCGCGCCTCGATCGACGTCCTCGCCGAGCGTTACCAGCCCGGCGCCGACGCTCTCAACCGGCTCATCCCCGCCCTTGAGCGAGCCCGCGGGCACGACGACGCCGTCACCGTGCGCGCGATCAACGATTTCGGCGTCGCGCTCATGAGCCTCGGACGCCTCGACGAGGCCCGCGCCGCGTTCGAAGTCGCCGCCGAGCGCAGCGACGGACGCCAGCTCCAGCGGTTCCGCGCGCTCAGCAACCTCGCGACGCTCTACGAGGACGCCGGTCAACCCCGCCGGTCCATCGACGCGATGCGCGAGCTGCTGGAGATCGTCGAGCAGCGCCTGGGCGAAGACCACATGTTCATCATCCCCCTCGCCTCCAACATCGCCTACACCCACCTCGAACTCGTCGAGCCCGACCTGGCCCTGCCCTACGCCCGGCGTGCCGCCGAAGCCGCCGAGCACGTCCTCGGCCCCGACCACCCGCACACCCACACCACGCTCAACAACCTCGCCGGCGCGCTCGCGCAGCTCGGGCGCACCGACGAAGCCATCCCCATCCGCGAGCGCGTGCTCGCGGGCAAAGCGGCGTTCCTCGGCGAGCACAGCCACGGCGCGCTCGTCGCGCTCAACAACCTCGCCTCGACGCTCGTCCGCGCCGGGCGCGCCACCGACGCCGCACCGCTCGCCGCGCGCGCCCTCGATGGGCTCCTCGGGCACCTCACCCCCGCCCACCCGGACGCGATCGACGCCGCGATCACGCTCGCGACCGCGCTCGCGCTCACCGAGAGCCTCGACGCCGGGCGAGCCGTCCACGCCCGCGCCATCGACGCCCTCGAGCAAAACGCCGAGCCCGCACCGGAGCGCGACGCCGCCATCCTCGCCTACCAGCACGCGATCGCCGAGCTCCCGTCGGTCGTCGCCCGCTACCAGCCGACGACGCGATAGACTCATCCGTGCCCAAGAAATCACCATCGCCCGACACGCCCGCCCCGGGCACGGGGCGCCACGCCACCCTCCGCGTCACCGGCATGCACTGCGCGACCTGCGTCGCGGGCGTCGAGCGGGCGCTGCGCAGAACCCCCGGCGTGCGTTCGGCCTCGGTCAACCTCGCCGCCGCCAGCGCCGCGGTTGAAACCGATCCGGGCATCGATCCCGAAGCCCTCGCCGAGGCGATCCGCAACGCCGGCTACGACGCCGAGCCGATCGACCTCGCCGCCGACCACGACGACACGCCCGATCCGGACCACGCCCGCCTCCGCCGCGACCTGGTCCTCGCCGCCGCCTGCACCGCGCCGCTGGTGGTCATCGAGATGGGCGGGCACCTTGTTTCGGCGTTCCACCACGCGATCGTCGGCCTGCTCGGCGAGCGCCCGCTGCTGTTCCTGCTCCTCGCGCTCGCCGCGATCGTGCAGTTCGGGCCCGGGCGACGCTTCTACACCACGGGCATCGCCTCGTTCCGACGCCTCGCGCCGGACATGAACGCCCTGGTCATGCTCGGGACCACCGCCGCCTTCGCCTATTCCGCCCTGGTCGCCGTCGCCCCCGCGCTCCTGCCCGAGGGCTCGCGCCACATCTATTTCGAGGCGTCGGCCGTCATCATCACGCTCGTCCTGCTCGGTCGCCACCTCGAAGCGAGCGCGCGCGGGCGCACCTCCCGCGCCGTGCGCGCGCTCCTCGCGCTGCGCCCGCTCACGGCCCGCGTGCGGCGCGACGGGCGCGAGGCCGACCTGCCCGCCGAACAGCTCCGCGTGGGGGACGAGATCGTCGTCCGCCCCGGTGAGCGCATCGCCGCCGACGCCGAGGTCATCGAGGGCGAGGCCTTCGTCGACGAATCCATGCTCACCGGCGAGCCCGAGCCGAAGCGTCGATCGCCCGGGGACCGCGTCGTCGGGGGCTCGGTCGCGCAATCTGGCTCGCTGATCGTCCGCGCGACCGGGGTCGGGCGCGACACGGTACTGAGCCAGATCGTGCGCACGGTGCGCGAGGCACAGGCCGCCAAGCTTCCCATCCAGGCGCTCGTGGACCGCGTCACGAGCGTCTTCGTGCCGATCGTGATCGTCGTCGCGTTGATCACGTTCGCGGTCTGGCTGCTGGCGGGCCCCGAGCCCGCGCTCGCGATGGCTGTCTCCAACGCGGTCGCCGTGCTCATCATCGCCTGCCCGTGCGCGATGGGGCTCGCGACGCCGACCTCGATCATGGTCGCGACCGGGCGGGCCGCGACGCTCGGCGTCCTCTTCCGGCGCGCCGACGCCCTCCAACGCATCTCGGGCGTCCGCGCCATCCTGCTCGACAAGACCGGCACCCTCACCGCCGGCACGCCCGCGCTCACCGACATCGCGATCCGTGCGCCCCAGACCGGTCATGCCCCCGATGAGCACGAGGCGTTGCGCCTCGCGGCGAGCGTTGAGAATCGATCCGAGCACCCGCTCGCGCGGGCCGTCGTCGCCGAAGCCGAGTCGCGCGGGCTCGCGCTGGCGCCGGTCACGGACTTCGAATCCCGCACCGCCCGCGGCGTGCGCGCCCTTGTGGAAGGCACGCTCGTCGGCGTCGGCTCGGGCGCCTGGCTCCGCGAGCTCGGGATCGATCCCGACCCGCTCGAGCCCGACGCCGACCGCTTCGCGGGCGAAGGCAAGACGCCGATTTTCGTCGCGATCGACGGTGAAGCCGTCGCGTGCTTCGCGATCAGCGACCCGCTCAAGCCCGACGCGGACGCGAGCGTGCGCGCGCTCGGCGCGATGCGCCTCGTGACGGAGCTGGTCACGGGCGACCGCGAGCGCACGGCCCGCGCGATCGCCGACCGCCTCTCCATCCCCCGTGTGCGGAGCGAGGTCCTGCCGGATCAGAAAGCCGATGCCGTCCGCGCCGCGCAGCGCGAGCTCGGGCCGGTCGCGTTCGTGGGCGACGGCATCAACGACGCCCCGGCCCTGGCGACCGCGGACGTCGGCATCGCGATCGGCGCGGGGACGGACGTCGCGATCGAGTCGGCCGACGTGGTGCTGATCGCGCCGGGCGTCGCGGGCGTCCCGCGGGCGGTGCGCGTCGGGCGGGCGACGATGCGGAACATCCGCCAGAACCTGTTCTGGGCGTTCGCGTACAACGCCGCCCTGATCCCCGTCGCCGCGGGCGTGCTCTACCCGCTGACGGGCTGGCTGCTGAACCCGATGCTGGCGGCTGGCGCGATGAGCCTCAGCTCGGTCTCGGTCGTCACCAACGCGCTCCGCCTGCGTCGTCTGCGCGCATAAGCCCCAGCATCCCACCCTGCCACCCGTCCCTACGCTTGGGCGACTGTTCTGCGAGCGAGACAACATGGACCGAGCCGACATCGCGATCGTGGGCGCCGGTGCGGCGGGGCTGATGGCCGCCGTCTGGGCCGGACGCCGCGCACGAGAGCTCCACCGCCCCCTCCGCATCGTCGCCCTCGACGGCGCGCGCACGCTCGGGGCGAAGATCCTCGTCGCCGGCGGCGGTCGCTGCAACGTCACCCACCACGCCGTCACCCCCGACGCCTACGCCGGGAGCAGCCGAAACGCGATCAAGAAAGTGCTCCGACGCTTCGACGTGCCCGACACGGTCGCCTTCTTCAACGAGCTCGGCGTCGAACTCAAACGGGAAGAGACCGGCAAGCTCTTCCCCACCACCGACAGCGCGCGCACGATCCTGAACGCGCTGCTGCAAGCCGTCCGCGACGCCGGCGCGGAGATCCGCCACCCGCGACGCGTCGAAACCATCCAGCCCACCGAGCACGGGTACACCATCGCCGGCGAGTGGGGCGAGCTCATCGCTGATCGGCTCATCCTCGCCACCGGCGGCATGGCGCTCCCACGCTCCGGCTCCGACGGCGCGGGGTACGCCTTTGTCAAAGCGTTCGGGCATACCGTCACCCCCCGCGTCTTCCCCGCCCTCGTGCCGCTCGTCGTCGAGCCCGACCACTTCATCCGCACGCTCTCCGGGCTCACGCTCCCGGCCCGGCTCGAGCTCCGCGCCGGCACCGGCAAGCGACTGCTCAGCTTCACCAACTCCACCCTCTGCACGCACTTCGGCCTCTCCGGCCCGAGCGTCATGGACATCAGCCGCTACCTCACCGCGGCCCGGCACGAAGACCGCGGCGCGCACCTGGTCATCGCCTGGCTCCCGGACGCCACGCCCGACCAGCTCGACGCCGAGCTGCAAGCCCTCGGCAAGCGCGGCGTCGCCCGCTGGCTCACCGAGCGCCTGCCCGCACGCCTCGCCGAGGCGCTCTGCACCGAAGCCGGTGTCGAGACGAACGCCTTCGGGCACGCGCTCACGCGCGAGCAGCGCAAAAGCCTGGTGCGCCTGCTCACCGAGTGCCCCGTCCCGATCACCGGCGACCGCGGCTTCACCCACGCCGAGACGACCGCCGGCGGCGTCCCGCTCAGCGAGATCGAGCTCGGCACGATGACCAGCCGCGTGCGCCCCAATCTGCACCTGTGCGGGGAGATCTGCGACGTGGACGGGCGCATCGGCGGGTTCAATTTTCAATGGGCCTGGGCCAGCGGGTACGTCGCTGGGCGAAGCGCCGCGGACGCGTAAAAGCCAGCAAAAACCGTGGCGCCGGCGTCCCGCCCGTGCCACGGGGGATTGGCCACGGCGTATGTGCGGCGTGCGTGCGCCTACTTCGGTTCCTCGGCGTTCGGCTCGCTGACGAGGATGCCGCGGGAGAGGTCTTCTTTCAGGCGTTCGTGGAGGCTGTCGTCGGGCATCGCCTCGACGACCTCGCCGACGCGGCGGAGCACGCCGCGCTTGGGGAACGCCAGGTGGCAGACCGGGTCGCCCGGCGCGACCGAGGGCATGGTGGTCATGCCGAGGACGATGCCGTCGCGCGGGGCGACGATCACGTCGTGCTCCTGCCCCGTGAGGCTGGCGCTGGTCGCGATCGGCTGCCCTTTCTCGACCAGTTCGCCCGGCGAGGTGTGGAACTGCAGGAACCCGCCGTGCATCGCGCGGACCCACCGCGTCGAGTCCATCTCCACGCGGTACGCGGGCTTGCGCGCCTCGCCCTCGATCATCCCCAGGTGCGCCAGGCAGCTCCGCACGCCCTCGACGGCGTACTCCACCACCGCCGGCTCGACACGCCACACCTCGCCCGCTTCCAGAATGAACGTCGGCACACCGGCCGAGCACGCCCCGCGGCGCAGGCTCCCGCGCGGGCCCTTGCCCGCGACCAGGATCTCCGCCCCGAACGCGCGGGCCCACTCGGCGACCCTCGGATCGGTCATGTCCGCGCGCACGTTCGGGAAGTTCGTCCGGCGCACGGCCGCCGTGTGCAGATCGATCCCGTAGTCGCACCGGCGCACGACCTGATCGAAGTACGCCCGCGCCAGGCGGCTCGACAGACTCCCGGACTCCGAGCCCGGGAAGCAGCGGTTCAGGTCGCGCCGGTCCGGCATGTACCGGCTGTGCCGCTCGAAGCCCAGCATGTTCACCACCGGCGACATCAGCAGCGTGCCCGCGCGCAGGCGGAACGGCTCGCCGGTGATGATCTCCCGGATCGCGCCCGTCCCGTTGATCTCGTCGCCGTGGACCGCCGCCGAGACGAACACCGTCGGGCCCGGCGCTTCCCCGCGCCAGACGTACACCGGCGTCCGGATCGTCGCCCCCGAATAGCTCTCGCTCACCGTGATCGACACCGCCCGGCGTTCGCCCGGCGCGATCGTCACATCGCCCCAGTCGCCGGGATCCGGGCGGGGCGCAGGGGTGGGCGCGTTCGAGTCAGTGCTTGCCATCGTCGTCCTCCAGCGCGCGGATCAGCTTCGGGTCGAGCTTCCGCACGCGCATCTTCTTGCGCCGCTGTCGCCGCGCGGGCACCAGGTCCCGCATCGCTTCCAGCTTGCCGTAGCAAAGGAGCCGGTCCCCCGCCTCCAGCGTGCGGCTGTGGCGCGGGTTGCTGATCACGCTGGTCCCCCGGTGCAGGGTCAGGACCGCGATCTCGCGCTCGCTGAGCACCGACGCCTCGATCGTCCGCCCGACCATGGGCGAGCCGTCTGGGATGTGCAGCTCCGCGACGCCGAAGCCCTTGCTCACGGTCAGGCGCTGGCGGACGTCCAGCTCCGGGAAGGCGACCTGGTTCGCGATGTAGTCGATCACCGCGCCCGCGACGTCGAGCCCGGTCGCCGTCTCGATCCCCTCCAGCCCGGGGCTCGAGTTCACCTCCATGACCAGCGGGCCCTGATCGCTCTCGAGCAGGTCCACGCCCGCGACGCGCAGGCCCATGATCTGCGCCGCGCGCACGGCCGTCTCCTGCACGCGATCGTCCAGCTCGATCCGCTCGGCCGACCCGCCCCGGTGCACGTTGCTCCGGAACTCTTCCCCCTGCGCCGTCCTGCGCATCGCCGCCACCACGCGGTCCCCCACCACGAACGCCCGCACGTCCCTCCCGCGGCTCTCCGCCACGAACTTCTGCACCAGCACGTTCTGGCGCGCGCTCTGCAGCGTCTCGATGATCGCCTCGGCGACTTTCGTCGACTCGGCGAGGATCACGCCCACGCCCTGGGTCCCCTCCAGGATCTTGATCACCACCGGCGCGCCGCCGATCCGCTCGATCGCCGGGAGCACGTCCGAACGATCCCGGACGAACGTCGTGTGCGGGATCCCGAGATCGTGCCGGCTCAGGATCTGCAGGCTCCGGAGCTTGTCGCGGCTGTTGGCGATCCCGTTCGCCGTGTTCGGCGTGTACACGTCCATCTGCTCGAACTGGCGCACGACCGCCGTCCCGAAGTACGTCACGCTCGAGCCCACGCGCGGGAGGACCGCGTCGTAGTGGCTCAGGCGTTTGCCGCGGTAGAACAGGTCCGGCTCGCCGTGCTCCAGGTCGATCGCGAACCGGAGCGTGTTGAGCACCTTGACCCGGTGCCCGCGTTCCTCGCCCGCCTGGCGCAACCGGCGCGTGCTGTAACAACGCGGCGCACGACTCAGGATCGCCAGCTTCACGACACGCCTCCCACGCCGCCGTCGCCGCCCCCGGGCGACCGCGCCGGCGTCAGCACGTACTTCCGCGACGGGTCCACGCAGACCCCCGCCAGCGCCGACCGCCCCACCAGCATCCGGCAGAGCATCCCCTCCCGCGCCACCAGCCCCAGCTCGATCTCTCGCGCGACCGGACCCAGGCGCATCAGCACGCGGCAGACCGGGCGCACCTGACGTTCCCCGCTGCTCGGCTTCACCACCGACTCCCGCACGACCTCGCTCTCGACCCAAGCCGTCCGACGCACCGGACGCTCGCGGAAGACCACCTCGAACCGCACCCGCCCGCCGGGCAGGTATTCGAGGTGCCCGACGTGGATCGCGCTGGTGCGCGCCCCGGTGTCGAGCTTCGCCCGCACGCGCGACACCCCCCACCCGGGGAGCGTCACCCGTTCCCGCCATCCCGCGACCCAGAGCTCGCCCGCGCGCTCGCCCAACGCCGAACCTCCCCGGGGCCCGCCCCGGGCCCGTGTCCACACCATACGATCCCCCGCCCCGCGGCGCTTGGCCGGGGGCTCAGCCTTTCGCGGACACGCACCCCCACCGGAGCCCGAGCCGAGATGACCATCACCGCCTTCATCGACGAGCATTACCGCCACTTCAACGCCGCCGCCCTGCGCGACGCGGCCCGGGCCTACCGCGAATGCCTCGACTCCGGCGCGCACATGCTGGTCACCCTCGCCGGCGCGATGAGCACCGGCGAGCTCGGGCGCTCTCTCGCGGAGATGATCCGCCAGGGCAAGGTCCACGCGATCTGCTGCACGGGCGCGAACCTCGAGGAAGACCTCTTCAACCTCGTCGCCCACCACCTCTACCGGCGCGTGCCCCACTACCGCGACCTGACCCCCGCCGACGAGGCCGCCCTCCTGGAAGAGGGCCTCGCCCGTGTCACCGACACGTGCATCCCCGAGGGCGACGCGATCCGCGTGCTGGAGAAGGCGATCCTCCCGCTCTGGAAGGCCGCCGACCAGGGCGGCGAGCGCCGCTTCCCCCACGAGTACTTCTACCAACTCATCCGGGACAACGCGCTGGAAGTCAGCCCCGAAGCCGACATCCAGAACAGCTGGCTCGTCGCGGCCTGCGAGAAGAACCTCCCGATCTTCACCCCGGGCTGGGAGGACTCCACGCTCGGCAACATCTTCGCCGCCCGCGTCCTCGACGGGACGCTGAGCTCGACCATGCCCGTGAAGGTCGGCCCGGAGATCATGCTCTCGGTCGCCAGGTGGTACCGCGAGCGCAAGGGCGACGCCCGCACCCCGGGTTTTTTCCAGATCGGCGGCGGGATCGCCGGCGACTTCCCCATCTGCGTCGTCCCCATGCTCCGCTACGACCTGGAGGAGGAAACCCCGGTCTGGAGCTATTTCTGCCAGATCTCCGACTCGACGACGAGCTACGGGTCGTACTCGGGCGCCGAGCCCAACGAGAAGATCACCTGGGGCAAGCTCGGGCCGGAGACGCCGCGGTACATCGTCGAGAGCGACGCGAGCATCGTCGCGCCGCTCATCTTCGCGTACGTGCTGGGCTGGTGATTCCCCACACGGTTCGGCATAAACCGTGGAAAAATAAGAAATAGGGCAACCACTCGGCCCGTGAGCGCCCCGGCGTCGAACGGCGCGCGCACGCCAACGCACAATCGCCCGAAAACACCGAGAAAAGCAGACTCGATCGCGTCGTACCCTTGGCGAGTGAGCGCGGGGGCGCGTCGCGTGTGCGCATGACCGGCAACCATGAAAACCCTGAGAAACGCGGGGATTCTGCGCGTTTTGCGTCGCGGGCGCACAGGCGTGCGCGTTGCGTGTTGGACCAGAGGTCGGTATAGTCGCCGCCACAAACCGGGGCCGCGTGCGTGACGGAGCGCTCGCGCTGGGTTTTTGCCCCCGGTTCCCGATTGCAACCGTGCTGCTTTGTTGTTCGGATCTCCGGTGCGCTGCGGCGCTCGCGGGGCCCGAAAGTTCCGGGGGGGCCGAGGTATCGGTCCACGGGCCGCCGCAGCACCGCACCACCACTCGCACGTGTCGACCCCGCGTTGTTCAGGGCTCGCGCAAGGAGGCCGAACCCATGCCGGATGCCGTCGCAGCGATCGCTGCGCTCCTGCTTGCCGTCCCCGCCCACCCCGGTTCTGCACAAGAGCCCACCCCGCCGCTGACCAGATCCGCGGAGATCCAGTTGATCGGCTCGCTGGGCGGGAACTATACCGAAGCCCGCGCCATCAACGATCTCGGGCAGGTGGTCGGCTTCAGCTTCGATCAGCAAGGCAGACGACGGGCGTTTTTCTGGGATGCCTCGATCGGCATCGTTGACCTTAACGATCACCTCTCCGCCGGAGACGGCGAACGGTGGACCCTCCGCAGCGCCGAGGGCATCAACAACATCGGTCAGATCGTCGGCGCCGGCTGGTACGCGGATAGCAATCAGACCATTACGGCCGCCTTCTCGCTCAACCTCCCAAGCGGCATCTTCTGTCGTGCCGATCGCACCGGGAGCAACGGGGTCCCGGACGGACGCGTCGACATCGCCGACCTCAACGACTTCCTCGAACGCTACGCGATCGAAACAAGCCCCGGGTATACCGGTCCGCTCACCTGCGACTACGCGGGCGTTGCTGGACCCCAGCCCGATGGACGCGTCACCATCCACGATCTGAATTTCTACATCACCCTCTGGACCGCCAGCCTCGGCCCCTGCCCCTGACCCCCTCGATAATCCAAACGCGGGGCATCGCCACGGATCACGCCCTCAACGCAACAGGCCCGCCGCGAACTCGCGGCGGGCCTGTTGGTTTTGCAGTCTTGAGCAGGTTCCCGGGATGCCTCTGGGAACCGACGCGGGGACGAACTCAGGCGAGCTCGACCTCAGCGCCCTGCTCCTTGAGCTTCTCGGCCAGGGCCTCGGCGTCCTCCTTGGAGAGGCCTTCCTTGACCTTGGCGGGGAGCTTGTCGACCAGGTCCTTCGCCTCCTTGAGGCCGAGCCCGGTCGCCTCGCGGACGACCTTGATGACCTTGATCTTGTTCCCGCCGTCGCCCTTGAGGACGACGTCGAAGGAGGACTTCTCCTCGACCGCGGCCGCGCCACCCTCGGCCGGGGCCGCCATCATGACGCCGCCGCCCGCGGCCGCCTCGATGCCGTAGGTTTCCTTCATGTAGTCGCCCAGGTCGACCGCTTCCTTCAGCGTCAGCCCGGCGAGCTGGTCGCCCAGGTCCTTGATCTTCTGCTCGAACGTCTTGGTGCCGCCTTCATCGCTCATGATGCTTCTCGTTTCCGTTTCAAACTCGCCGAAGCTCCGAAGAGCGGCGGCTTCAACACGCGACCGAGAGGGGCCGAACCGTTCGGCGCTTTAACCCCGGGAGAGCACGCTCCCCCGCACGGGGCCAGTCGGTCGCAGGTGTCTGCGTGGTTGTCGCCGGCTGGTTAGCCGACTTTGGCGATCGTCTCGCCGTCTTCCAGCTTCTTCTCGATCGCCTTGAGGATCCCGCCGAGCTTGGCGCCCGGGCCCTTGACCGAGGCCAGCAGGTTGCGCCCCGGGCTGAGGATGAGGGTGACGTCCTTCGCGATCGCCTCGTCGCGGGTCGGGTACTTGCTCAGCGCCTTCACGCCGGCCTCACCCTCGAAGACCTGCCCGTCGAGCACCGCGCCGCGGAGCTCGATGCCCGGGTAGGTCTTGATCAGCTCGACGATCTCCCGCGCGACCTCGACGACGCTCTCGGCGCCGTACGCCAGCACGTTCGAGCCGGTCATGATCCCGCCCAGCGATTCCAGGCCCGTGCCCTCGAACGTCTTGCGGAACAGGGCGTTCCGGACCATCGTGACCCGGATGTCCTTGGTCCGCAGCTTCTTGCGGATCTCGTTGGTGTCGTTGCTGCTGATCCCGCGGATCGAGATCAGCATCGCGTCTTCATGATCGCCGATGCGGTCCTTGTAATCCCGCATCACGATGTTCTTCACAGCCTTGCTCATGGCTCGGTCCTTCCACGTCTCACAGGACGCCTGTCAGAGGGTGCGCCTGTCACGGACGCACCGGTCGGGCACGCACCGGTCAGGCGTTCGCCGCCTGGTACCGGATCTGGACACCCGGGGTCATGGTCCCGGAGACGGTGATCTTCTTGATGTACACGCCCTTGGCCGAACTCGGCCGGGCCTTCTCGATCGTCGACAGGAAGTGGGCGAAGTTCTCTTCCAGGTCGGTCTCCGGGAAGCTCATCTTCCCGATCACCGCGTGGATGTTCCCGCCCTTGTCCGTCCGGTACTCGACCTTGCCGGCCGCGAACTCCGCGACCGCGTCCACCACGTTCGGCGTCACGGTCCCGTTCTTCGGGCTCGGCATCAGGCCCTTCGGCCCGAGCACCCGGCCCAGCTTCGAGATCACGCGCATCATGTCCGGGCTCGCGATCGCGACGTCGAAGTCGAAGAACCCGCCCTCGACCTCCGCCATCAGGTCCTCGCCGCCCGCCTTGATCGCGCCTGCCTCGAGCGCCTTGGGCGCCACGTCCGACGCGCAGAACGCGATCACACGCTTCGCCTTGCCGATCCCCTTCGGGAGGCTCACCGAACCGCGGATCATCTGGTCCGCCTGCTTTACGTCCACGCCCAGGTGCATCGCCACTTCGACCGCCTGGTCAAACCGCGGCGCCTTGAACTTCTTCAGGTGCGCGAACGCCTGCGCCGGCTCCATCGCCACCGTCGGCAGGATCGCCTCGTTGCTCCGCGCACGCTTGCTCAGCTTCGCCATGGGGTTCAGCCCTCCACCGTGATGCCCATGGACCGAGCGGTGCCGGCGACAATGCGCACGGCCGCGTCCATCGAGGCGGCGTTCAGGTCCGACATCTTCTCCTGAGCGATCTTCTCCGCCTGCGCGCGGGTGATCTTGCCCACGATCTTCTGAGGCTCGCCCGAACCCTTGTCCAGGCCCGCGGCCTCCTTGATCAGCACGCTCGCCGGGCTCGACTTCACCTCGAACTCGAACGAACGGTCGTTGTAGACCGTCACGATGCAGCCCACCAGCTTCCCGCCCTTGTCGGCGGTCGCGGCGTTGAACTGCTGGATGAACTGGCCCGGGTTCACGCCGTTCGCACCCAGCACGGGCCCGAGCGGCGGCGCGGGAGTGGCGGCGCCACCCTTCGCCATGATCTTGAACTTGGCAGTAACTTCCTTCTTGGCCATCGCGCTCCACCTCCCACCGGCCCCGAGCTTCCGCTCGGCGTGCCCGCGCCCAGCCAATGGGTCGCAGGCGGCTCGGTGGTGCTACCGGTTCTGGGTTGTCGCCCCGCGCATACCCCGAGCCGCACACGCAACTCGGACACGAGCCCGGAAGCGTAGCGCCCTCGACGCCTTAGACAAGGGACGAGGCAGGAGGCAGGAGGCACTAGGCACTAGGCACTAGGCACTAGGCACTAGGCTGATGATAGGGTTTTGAATCTGGCTGGCCGGTGCCCCGGAAACGCGAAGCCCGCCGCGGGCGGCGCTTTTCCGGGTTTCTCCATCCCCAGCGCTCGGAAAGCAATGTGCCACTGACCTCTTCTGAGAGGTCAGTGCTCCCCCCTCTCCCGCTCCCTTCCCGTACTCATGGAGGAATGGGAAAGAGAAAGGAAAGGCTCGGAGCACTGACCTTGCAGACAAGGTCAGTGGCACATTTTTGCATTCCTCTGGTGTTGCGCTGCCCGCTTACCGGCGCGCCAGCGGGACGCCGTCCTCGCCGAAGCCCAGCGCCTTGCGGAACGCCTCGGCGACCGGCTCTTCCAGCCCCGCGCCGACGGCTTTTGCCAGGTTCACCGCGGCCGGGCGGTTCCGGCCCTCCGCCTGCAGCAACGCCGTCACCGCGACCCAGCTCGACGCCGAGTTCGAGCGGCTCGCGTGACGCACCGCCTCGCGCAGCACCTCGCGGAACCGGCGGTTGACCGCCCGGCGAGGCTCAGACGGCCAAAAAACCATCTCGATCGGCTCGCCCGCCAGCGCCGGACGCTGCACGTACGCGAACCGCATCAGCGTCGCCCCATCACTCGGACGCCCCGCCTCGATCAACGCCACGCCCAACAGACGCGCCGACGCCCAATCGTCCGGCGATTCCTTCAGGTGCGCCTCGAACATCCGCACCGCGGCCTCGACCTCGCCCCGGCGCAACGCCTCGTGCGCGAGTTCCACCGCGGTCCGCGGCGTCGGCTGGGCCGACGCGTCCTGAGCCGCGGACGCGCGCGACTCCAACCCCATCGCCGCCTCGTACTGCTCGCGCACCAACTCGTCGTCCGCCTGAGCGGGGAGGTAGACGCCGTCCATGGGCCGCACGAGCCGCTCGCCCCAGCCGCGCCCGATGCGCCGGGGCGTGAGACCCTGGGCCGGAGGCGTCGGCGGCGGGCAGACCGTCTGTACCGCTGACGTCGAGATCTCCGTCGCGCGGCGGATCACCGCCTCGCGGAACCCCGCCGGGTTGTCGCGATAGTCCGCCGCGTTGAAGCCCGGCGTCGTCGAGACCGTCACGCGTCGGCGCTCGGCCTCCTGCACCGTCAGCCCACGCTGCAGCATCGCGTCGCGCTCCGCGGCGGCCTGCGCCAGGCGCTCGGCTGTCCCGCGGTCCGGCGAGCTGTTCATCCCCGGCAACCTCGGCGTCACGCCCCGCACCTGCTCCGGACGCATCGCCGGCAAAAGCCTCGGCCTCGACCCGGGGCCCACGATCGCGTGGCGCTGCCCGGGACGCACCAGCACCGGCGCTCGCGTCGGCAAACGCGGATGACCGGAGAGCCCCGGCGTCGCGGGGCGGAGCTGCGGCGTCACGCCGCCGGTCGTCGCCGGCTCGCTCGAAATCGCCGGAGCCGCCGCCAGCGCCACGCCGGCCGCCGCGAGCCACAGCGAGAGGTGCCCGAGAGTCCGCCGAGGCGCGTGTGGTCCGCATGTCATCTCGTGTCCTCCGTGCCGCTCGCCGGCGTTCACAGGTCGCCCTCACCAAGATACCCCGAAGCCGCCCGGTGCCGCAGGCGTTCGGGCAACGCTCCACCAGTGTTCAACACGCCCCATCGCCTCAGGTTCCCCGAAACTTTGAAAGAATCACGCCCAACCCGGGGAAACCCCTCCCGCTGCCCGCATCCGATGCGGGGTGCGAGGACACGGGGGCACACGGAGGCACACGGGGGCGTGCCGGGGTCCGACGCCTCCTAATCTTGCCTGCATGTCGATGGACGCGACGCGAATCTGGCGGGTGTGGGTGCTGGGCCTGGTGCTGGCGGTCGTGGCCTCGTGGCTCGGAGGGTGTGTTTCCGGGGGTGAGGTCCGCCTCCGGTCGGTCGCCCACCCGGACCGGGTAGTGAGCCCGCCGCTCCCGACGGCCGTCGTGATCCGGCGCGACACCCGCTCGGTCGACGTCTATCTGACCGACTTCTCGCGGCGAGACCTGGACCCCCTGGCGGACCTCTCGCTGGTCAGCGGGCACATCGTGCATATCCACATGTTCCTCCAGCCGGCGGCGGGGCGGACGCCGATCGACTCGGCCGCGACCAACGCGACGATCCGGCACATGATCGTCGCCCGCGGCGCGGTGGGGATTTACGAGGGGGCGGGGTTCATCCTCCCGCGTCTGGACGCGGGACAAGACACGTTCAGTGCGCGCATCCGGGAGGCATCGCTCCGCCTGATGCGCCGGGACGAGGCGTTCAGCGACCCGCTCGGAGCCGCGACTTTTGACGCGAGCATCCGCGCGACCGAAGATCCCGCGCTGGCGCGCCTGATCGCCCGCCGACTCGAGCGCGAGGCCCTCCGCCTGCCGAGCCTGCGCACCGCCGAGCCGGAAGCCTCCGACAGCTCCGATTGACGCCCCCCACTCGCGGCTTCACCCGCCCAGCAGGGCCGACGCGACGCGGTCGGCCCCGTCGGTCGGGCCGAGCTTTTGCAACGCGTTCTGCATGCGCGCGCGGGCGGGCGCGTCGCCGAGCAGCGCGAGCAGCCGGTCGGCGTGCTCGCGGAGGTTCGCCGGCGCGTCGACGCGGTCTTCGAGGATCCACGCCCCGCCGACGTCCGCGAGCGGGGCGGCGTTGGCGAACTGGTGCCGATCCCGGTGATGCGGGTAGGGCAGAAAGACCGTCGGCGTCGCGGATCGCCAGGCGTCGGCGACCGTTCCCGCTCCGGCCCGGGCGATCGCCAGCGCCGCCGCCCCCCACGCGAGCCCGAGACGATCGAAGTACGGCGCCACCACGCCGGGCACGCCGGCCGCCGACCACGCCTCCCGCGCCCGCTCGACGACCGCCCCACCCCCGGTCTGATGCACCACCTGCCACCCCTCGAAACGGCGTGGCTCCCGCGCCGCCAGTGCCAGCACAAAGTCGTTGAGCGAGCGAGCGCCCTGGCTCCCCCCCGTGATCAGCAGGACGGGCCGATCCGGGTCGAGCCCGAGCTCGCGCCGTGCGTCGGCGGGGTCGGCGTCGAAGCCCGCGCCCGTGCGCACGATCGGCGGGATGCGGGTCCAATCGCGGGTCGCGGCGTGCTCGGGAACGGGCAGGGCCGTCATGACCCGGGCGGCCCGCGGCGCGATCCAGCGGCTCGCCTTGCCGGGGTGGGCGTCGAGGTTGACCAGCGTCACGCCGACACGCTCGACCCGCGCCGCCTGGACGGCGGGCCCGGCAACAAAGCCGCCGGTGGTGACGAGCTCGATCCGCGGCGGGGCGCCGAGCGCTTGGAGGTCGTCCCGCAGACGCCGGATGACCTGGCGGGTCGCGCGGACGCTCGGGCCCCAGGATGTGACGAACGTTGCGAACTTCCAGGGGTGGAGGTGGAGGGGCTTGGCGGGCAGGGGCGTCCACGCCTGCCCGGTGGGCTCGAGCACGCGGGCGTCGATCTCGCGTTCGGAGCAGAGGAAGACGGTGCGCGCTTCGGAGCCGCGGGCGCGGAGAGCCTCGGCGACCGCGAGCATCGGGGTCAGGTGCCCGCCCGTGCCGCCGGCGGCGAAGACGACCGCGCCCAGCGCGTCATCGCTCGGGACGCGCCCGCTCACCACGCCGACGCCCGATCGCGCCGGAAGACCTCCGGCGCGGAGACCAGGTCCTCCTCCTCGGCGTCCTGCGTGTGTCTTGCGCGTCGGCGGCGCGGGGTGGTCTGGACGATCGCGTCGTCCGGATCCTCGTCTTCGTAGGCCTCTTCGTCCTCGTCCAAGGCTTCGGCTTCTTCGAGTTCGACCGGCTGTGTGCGCGCGATCGAGATCACCAGCCCGAGCGCGGCGCAGGTGAGCACCCAGCCCGTGCCGCCGCTGGAGACCAGCGGGAGCGCGATGCCCTTGGTCGGGCCGAGCCCGGTGACGACGGCGAGGTTGATCGCGGCCTGCCCGCCGATGGTCGCGAGCACGCCCAGCGTAAACAGCTTGCAGGCGCCGAGGGCCTCGCGCCGGGCGACGGCGTAGACCGCGAGCACCAGAGCCGCCTGGAGCGCGATGACCACGCCCGCGCCGACGACGCCGAGCTCTTCGCAGATGACGGCGAAGAGGAAGTCGGTCGTGTCCTCGGGGAGGTAGCCGAACTTCTGAAGCCCGTGCCCGAGCCCGCGTCCCCAGACCTCGCCGCCGGCGACGGTCTGGAGGCTCTGGATCATGTGGTAGCCCGAGCCCTGCGGGTCGGCCCACGGGTTGGCGAAGCTGACCAGTCGCTGGATGCGGTACGGGCTGTGGACGAGCGCGACACCCAGCCCGAGTAGGGCGGCCGGGGCGAGCAGGGCGAGGTGGATCAGCCGCACGCCCCCGGCGAGCAGGACGGCGACCGCCGCAACGCCCATCAGCGCCGCGGTGCCGAAGTCCTCGATCACGACAAACGCGCAAACCGCGCCGACGGCGAGCATGGCGGGCGCCATGCCGAGCGTGAGCGTCGGCATCCAGCGGGCGCGCTTCGCGGCGACGACGGCGAGAACGGCGGGGAGCGCCCACTTGGCGATCTCGCTGGGCTGGACGCTGAGCGCGCCGAAGGCGGGGATGTTGACCCCGATCCAGCGCGTGGAGCCGTTGACCTCGCGGCTGAGCCCGGGGACGTAGACAAGCGCCATGCACCCGAGCAGGGCGCCGGTCGCGAGGATGAGCACCCCGAGCCCGGCGAGCGGGTGGTCGGCGACGCCGGAGCCCGCGGCGAGGCGGTCGGCGAGGCGACGGACGGGGAGGAAGGCGCACGCCGCCATTGCGCCGACGGCGAGCACCATGTACAGCGTGGAGCGGCTGAGCAGGATCGAGGCGACGGTGACGACCTGATCCTCGCCGGCGCGTCCCTCGGGCCCGATGGGGCTCACGCTCATCGAGGCGCTGTTGACCATGACCACGCCCACCATGAGCAGGGCGAGGGCGCACAACGCGACCGCTTGTCCGGATCGGACCATGACCGGGTTATCGGCCGACCGCCCCGCGCGGCTGGAAAGGCCCGAGCCGCGCCGGGGACGAGGGGTTTCGCCGGGTCAGGCTTGGGATGGCTGGAGGCGTTCCTGGGCGAGCAGAGCGGCGCCGAGGGTGCCAGCGTCGTCGAGGAGCTTGGTCTGGACGATCTCGACGGCTTTGGCGCGCTCGGGGAAGACGACTTTCCGCGCGGTGTCGCGGACGGTGGCGACGAGGTCGCCGCCGAGGGCTTCGGTGAGCCCGCCGCCGAGGACGACGCGGTCGAGGCTGAGGAGCGTGACGAGCCCGCCGATGTGGATGCCGAGGAGCTCGGCGGCCTGGTCGACGACTTCTCGTGTGAGCTCGTCGCCGTCCTGGTAGGCCTTGGCGACGGTCTTGGACTTGATCTTGTCGTAGTCGCCTTCGACGAGCTCGGTGATGAGGCTTTTGCGGTTGCTCTTGATGAGGCGGATGATGCGATCGATGACGGCGGTGCGCGAGCAGTTGTGCTCGAGGCTGCGTGAGCCGGGCTGGTTGTAGGGGAGGGCGTGCATGTGCCCGATCTCGCCGGCGGTGCCGAAGGCGCCGTGGTGGAGCTGGTTGTTGAAGATAAGCCCGCCGCCGACGCCGGTGCCGACCCAGACGCCGAGGCAGTGGACGCCGCCGACGCCCGCGCCCATGCGGTGTTCGCCGACGACGGCGACGTTGACGTCGTTATCGACGACGACGGGGGCCTTGAGGCGTTCCTGGAGGAGCTGGGCGAGTGGGACGTCGTTCCATCGGAGGTTGGGGGCTTCGAGGACGACGCCGGCCTGGTGGTCGACCGCGCCGGGCGCGCCGATGCCGACGGCCTGGATGTCCTTCGGGTCGAGGTTCGCCTCGGCGCACGTGTCGAGGACGGTCTCGGCGAGGCGGTCGAGGATGATGTCGCGGCCTTGCTCGGCCTTGGTCTTGCGCTTTCCGCGAGCGAGGACGGCGGACTCGTGCCCGACGCGGAGGGCATCGGTTCGGACGATGGCGACCTGCATGTTGGTGCCGCCGAGGTCGATGCCGATGAGGAAGGGTTTCTGGTCGGGCATGGTGGGCCTTTGCTGAGGTGTCGCGCGTCGTGTCGGGAGGATGGATCGGCGTTTAGCGTAGGGAAGTTTCGAGGACGCGCGTGCCGGGGAGGTCTCGGCAGGCCCGCCTCGCCGCGGCCGCGGCTTCGACGCCCCCGCCGCTCGGCAGCAGCACGAACAGGGTGCTCCCCGAGCCGGTCATATGCACCGGGGCGGGCAACGCCCGCCGACAGGTGTCCAGCAGCTCCGCGAGGCGCGGCTCGGCCCGGCAGGCGGCGGGCTCGAGGTCGTTGAAGAGCAGCGCCGCCAGCTCGTGCGGCTCGCTCGGAGGGTCCGTCGCCAGGCGCCGGATCGTCTCAGCGCGACGGGCGAAGGCCTCGGGCGACCCGGGGTCGTCGTCGAAGGCGCGGTACACGCTCGGCGTCGCGCACGGGAAGGGCGGGCAGATCAGCATGACGTCCATCGCAGGGAGCGGCGGCGTCCGAGCGAGCCGATCCCCGAAGCCCTCCACCAGCGCCGGGCGCGGCACGGGGGCGTCGAGGAAGAACGGGACGTCCGACCCGAGCGCGTGGGCGATCGCCCGGAGGCGGTCGGGGGAGAAATCGAGCGCGTGGAGTTCGGCGATCGCGCTCAGGGCGGCGGCGGCGTCGCTCGAGCCGCCGCCGAGCCCGCCGCCGGCCGGGGTGCGCTTGCGGAGCGTCAGGCGCGTCGGGAGGGGTCGATCGGCTTCGCGCTCCAGGGCGGCGTGGGCCCGGGCGGCGAGGTCGCTCCCGGCCTCCCATTCCACCGGGTGCGTCCGCCCCGCCGGGTCGAGCCAGCATCGATCGAAGCTGGTGCGCCCGTCGTGGTCGACGGTGAGCTCGTCGGCGAGGTCGATCGCGTGCATCCAGCTCGCGATCGGGTGCCAGCCGCGGTGCTCGGGATCCGGCGGGGCGACGGCGAGCGCGAGATTGATCTTGGCGTGCGCCTTTCGGGGGATCGGCATGACGTCAGCGTAGTTGGTTCGCCCGGCTCCGGAAGCACGCTCACCTGGACTTTGCCCCGAGAGCCGCGAGCGTGCGCATCGCCCCGCGGGCGGCGCGGGCGAGCGGGGCGGGCAGTTTTCTCACGACGGCGTGCAGGGCGCGGTGCGTGCGCACGGCCAGGGTCGACTCCAGCTCGCGACGGTCGCGCTCGGCGGCCTCGGCCCGGGCGAGACACCGATCCCGCTCGCGCTCCAGCTCCGACAGCGACGCCTCGAGACTCGACAGACGCGGGCGGGCTTCGTGCCAGCGCTCGGTGGATTCGCGCAAGTAGCGGAGCGGGATCGGGACGTGGTCCTCGTCGAGCCAGTTGCAATCGAAGGCGCGGAGCATCGCGTTCATTCGCACGCCCAGCGACATCGCACGGGTTTCATAGAGGTCGCGGTGGCGATCGATGATCGATCGGTACAGGGCGGCGTGCCTGGGGACCGAGCCGTCGATCATGGTCTCGCGGCTGTGCCGTCGCCAGAAAAAAAGCGGCTCGGGGCACCGGACGCCCCGTCGCCCGGCTTCGGCGAGACGGATCCAGAGCTCCCAGTCCTCGTAGCCGTCGGTCATGGTTTCGTCGAAGCCGGCGACGCGCTCGAACGCCTCGCGCCGGACGAGGCAGGTGACCGGGTGCAGGTTGGTGATGAGCAGGAGCTCGGGGTCCCACTCGGGCACGCCCCAGAGGGTGTCCTGCCCGAGCTCGGTGAGCACCTCCTGGCAATAGGCGTGGCTGACGTCCTCGGGCGCGCTCGCGAGCGTTTCGAGCAGGCGGGCGACGAAGGTCGGGGCGACGGTGTCGTCGGCGTCGAGGAAGACAAGGTGGTCGGTTTCGGGAAAGTCGCGGGCGGCGTGGGCGGCACCGGCGTTGCGGGCCGCGGGCAGGCCCCGGTTGGGCTGGTGGAGGACGCTGACCCGCTCGGGGTCGAGGCGGGCGGCCCGGTCGCACTGGTCGGGGGTTTCGGCGTCGTCGGAGCCGTCGTTGACGATGACGACGCGGGTGCGTGGGTGGGTTTGTTCGAGGGCCGAGCGGGTCGCGTCGGCGATGAAGCGTCCGTGGTTGTAGCAAGGGATGACGAAGGCGACGGCGTGGTCGTCGGGCGTGGCGGAGGCGGGCTGGGGGTGTTCGGGGGTCACGGGTGATTGTTCGGCGGGGTCGGTGGTCGGGAGGGGACGGGGGCCGGATACTTGCAGACTGGGCCCGAGCCGCCCCACGGAGACCGCATGGACGCCTTCTGGCACTACGCACGCGGGATGCTGCGCTACAAGCGGACGCTGGTCCTGGCGTTGATGTTCGCGTTTATCTCGGCGAGCGGGCTGGGGGCGGGACTGATCGCGATCCAGCCGGTGCTGGAACTGATCCTCAACGACGACCAGGACCTGCCCGGGCTGCTGGCGCAGGCGAACACGCGCGGGTGGACCGAAGGGCGCGTGCCGGCGTGGCTGATCGAGGGCGCGCCCCCGGGGCAGTTCACGGCCGTCGCGATCCTGGTGGGCGCGCTCGGCGTGCTGACGATCGTCGGGGGAACGGCGAACTTTCTGCACCAGTACCTAGCGTTGACGGCGGTTTTCCGCACGACGACGAACCTGCGCCGCAAGGCGTTTTACCGGGTGCTGCGGATGCCGCTGAGCCGCGTCGTGACCGATGGGCCGAGCAACTCGATCGCGCGGATCGTGATGGACACCGCGGCGATCAGCGCGGGGTTCAACGCGCTGGTGAGCAAGGGCGTGGCCCAGGCGAGCAAAGGCCTGGCGGCGTTCATCGCGGCGCTGATCCTGAACCCCGTGCTGAGCATGGTCTCGATCGTGGTCGCGGGCGTGCTGTACACGGTGATCCGGCGCCTGGGCAAGACGATCCGTCGGGCGAGCAAGGGGGCCCTGGGGCATCAGCAAGCGCTGTACGCGGCGGCGACCGAGGCGCTGCAGGGGCTGCGCGTGGTGAAGGTGCATACGACCGAGCGGTACGAGGCGGGGCGGTTTCATAAGAGCAACAAGGCGTCGATGCGGGAGATGATGCGTCTGCGCACGGCCCGGGCGCTGGCGAGCCCGCTGGTGGAAGCGATCACGCTGCTCGCGATCGGGTTCCTGGTGCTGGTCGCGGTGAAGGCGATCCTGGACGGGCACATGGAGAAAGAGAGCTTCCTCGCGACGCTGATCGCGCTGGGGGCGGCGGGGGCGAGCCTGAAGCCGCTGACGGGGCTGGTGAACGACATCCAGCAGTCGGCGGGGGCGGCCGAACGCATCCGCGAGATGCTCGACCACCCCGACGAGCCCGGGCACGGGCACCGCCTACCCAAGCTGGCGCGCCACAGCCGATCGATCGTGTTCGAGAACGTGACCTTCAGCTACCCCGGCGCGCTGGAGCCGGCGGTGCGGGGCGTGAACCTGACGATCCGCTGCGGGGAGACGGTCGCGGTCGTGGGCCCGAACGGGAGCGGGAAGACGACGCTGCTGGCGCTCGTGCCCAGGCTGTTCGAGGCGAACGAGGGGCGGCTGCTGGTGGACGGCGTGGACATCCGCGACGTCTCGGTGCGGAGCCTGCGTTCGCAGATCGGCGTGGTCACGCAGGAGACGGTGCTCTTCCGCGGGACGGTGCGGTCGAACATCGCCTACGGCGCGGGCGGGGCGACCGACGAGATGGTCCGGGCGGCGGCCGAGCGGGCGAGGGCGACCGACTTCATCTCCAAGCTCCCGGACGGGTACGAGACGGAGGTCGGGGAGCAGGGGCTGACGCTCAGCGGCGGGCAGCGCCAGCGGATCGCGATCGCGCGGGCGATGCTGCGCGACCCGGCGATCCTGATCCTCGACGAGGCGACGAGCATGGTGGACGCCGACAGCGAGCAGAAGATCGCCGAGGCGATCGCGGAGTTCGCCAGCGGGCGGACGTGCCTGATCGTCGCGCACCGCCTGAGCACGGTGATGAACGCGGACCGGATCGTGGTGATGGACGCGGGGCGGGTCGTGGACGTCGGGACGCACGCGGAGCTGCTCGAGCGATGCGACGTCTACAAGACGATCGCGCAGCACCAGCTCGTGGGCGGCGACGCCGGCGCACTGGCGGGGAAGTAAACGATGCAGCGCGAAGGGGTCGATCCTGAATCGATGTCGGCGGAGGATTTTCTCTGCGATTTCTGCGCGCGCCCGTGGGCCGAGGATCGCCCGATGGTCGAGGGGCATCGCGGGTCGATCATCTGCGGTCGGTGCCTGACGGTCGCGTACGCGGAGCTGGTGCTGAGCAAGCTCGACGCGTCGCGCCCGGAGGGGACGACGTGCGTGCTCTGCCTGGAAGCACGGACCGAGGCGATGTGGGAGAGCCCGGTGCGGGAGGGCGTGTTCGCGTGCCGCCGGTGCGTGAAGCAGTCGGCCGGGGTGCTGGTGAAGGACGCGGAGAGCGGCTGGAAGAAGCCGACGGCGTAGAGGATGGCGCGGATGAACGATCGCGGGCGAGATCGGGTGCGCGGGGCGCGGGTGATCCGTTTGCGTGCGCGTACAAATAGCGATGCGCCAGCGGGCGAGGCCGGGGCGGCGGCTCGCGCCCGGCTCGGGCACTTCCCGCGCCTTGAGGATCACGATCATCCGGCGCGGTGGGCGGTGCCGTCGTGGATGCGTGTGGCCGGCTCGGCCTCGCCCTGGCTCGCCTCCCTCTGCGAGCTCTACGACCACCCGATCGCCTTCCCCGCCAGCCTCAGCCCGGACGCGGGGTGGCTGCTGCACGGGATCGTGCGCAACCATCGCCCGCGCGTCGCGATCGAGGTCGGCACGTTCGTCAGCGTCAGCACGCACTGGATCGCCGGCGCGCTCGCGGAACAGGCCCCCCGCGGCGCGCGCACAAGCGACGCCGAGCCCGTGCTCCACTGCTTCGACGACTTCGGCCCGGTGCACAAAGGCCCGTGGCGCGACGCGGAGATGCTCGATGGGCGGATCGGCTTCGTGCGCGCGCAGCTCGAACGCGCGGCACTCTCGCGGTGGACGAGGCTGCACCCGGGGCTGAGCGGGCCGACGATCGGGGCGATGCGAAAAGAGCTCGCCCGAGCGGGCGGCGTGGACCTGGCGTTCATCGACGGGGATCACTCGACCCCGGGCGTGCTCGCGGATTTCCGGGCTGCAGAGCCGGTGCTCAACACCGGGGCGCTGGTGATCCTGCACGACACGTTCCCCGAGCAGTGCGGCGGGCACGAGGGCGGGCGGGCGCTGCTCGATCGCGTGCACGAGTTCGCGACGGGGCGGTATGAGAAGATGGACCTGTACCTGCAGCCGCTGAATTACGGGCTGGGCGTGCTGCGCCGGATCGGTTGATCGTGTATTCCCAACGCTGTGCCACGGACCTTGTCTGCAAGGTCAGTGCGTGCGTGTGGGGAGCACTGACCTCTCAGAAGAGGTCAGTGGCACAGCCGGATTTCACCGTTCCGGATCTGGCCCTCTGGCCCTTTGCTGTTTTGGTCATTTTCCGCCGGACCCCCTCCGTCGGCTTTGCCGACACCTCCCCCGCTGGGGCGGGGGAGGGACGCGGGCGGGTGCTTTGGGTTTTCAGGGGGTGTAACGGCGGACGACGACGGTGTTGTTTTGTCCGCCGAAGCCGAAACCGTTGCTCATCGCGACGTCGACCCCGCCGGCGCCGCGGCCCCAGAAGTCGGTCATGTCGCGGGCCTGGTTGGGCACGTAGTCGAGGTCGCACGCCGGGTCGGGGTCGTGCAGGTTGATCGTGGGTGGAACCCAGCCGGTGCGGATCGCCTGGACGCAGGTGATCAGCTCGACGGCGCCCGCGGCCTGGATCAGGTGCCCCATCATGCTCTTGACGCTGCTGAAGGGGATGCGCGGGGCCTGCTCGGCGAAGACGCCTTTGACGGCTCGGGTCTCGATCGCGTCGTTCTCCTGGGTGCCGGTGCCGTGGGCGGAGATGTAGTGGACCGGCGGTCGCCCGAGGGCGTCGGTCTCGCGCGGGTCGATGCCGGCGTGCCGGAGGGCCATGCGCATCGCGGCCTGGGCGCCCTTGCCGTCGGGCTGGATGTCGGTGATGCGGAAGGCGTCGGCGCTGGCGCCGTAGCCGACGATCTCGGCGAGCGGCGCGGCGCCGCGGGCGAGGGCGTGGTCGCGGTCTTCGAGGACGAGCATCCCCGCGCCCTCGCCCATGACGAAGCCGTCGCGTGTGCGGCTGAAGGGGCGGCTGGCGGTCTTGGGGTCGTCGCGCCGGGTGCTCATCGCGGTGAGGCGGATGAAGCCGGTCATCCCGAGGGGGTGGATCATCGTGTGGCTGCCGCCGGCGAGCATGACGTCGGCGTCGCCGCGACGGATCAGGTGCGTCGCCTCGCCCACCGACTGCGTGCTGGCGGCGCAGGCGGTCATGCAGTTGAACGCGGGCCCGCGGCAGGCGAAGGCGTCGGCGAGGTGGGTGAGCACCGCGTGCGGCTCCTGCTCGAGCTCGCGCACGACATTCATCCGCTCCAGCCCGACCTCCGCCCAGCGACGCGTGTCGACCTTGCGGGCCGCGGCGTCGTAGGCGGCGATGTTGGCGGCGGCCATGTTGTGCGTGTCCACCTGCCCCTCACCCGAGCCGAGGTAGAGCCCCACGCGCGACGGGTCGACGCCGGGGTGTCGCTCGGCGCCGTCGTGCGAGCCGAGCCCGGCCTGCACCCACGCCTGCGCGGCGGCGGCGAGGGCGAACCGCGTCCCCAGCCCCGCGCCCGGGTGCCGGGCGGCGGCGCGGTCAAGAAAATCGAACAGGTCGAGCGGGGGCGTCTCGGCGGCGAAGTTGGTCGCGAAGGTGGAGGCGTCCCACCGGCGGACGGGCCCGATCGCGCACGCCGAGGCCATCAGCTTGGACCAGACCGAGGCGACGTCGAACCCGAGGGGTGTGACCCAGCCCTGCCCCGTGATGACGACCCTGCCGGAAGGCATGCGATGCTCCGTGGCGCGCGGCGGGTCGGGCCCGCGAACGCTCGTTCTGGAAGCGCCGCCCCGCGCTCTCGCGCGGGGCAGCGTCGGTTTGCGCCATGAGGGAAGAGGCGGCTCAGTCCTCGTCGTCTTCGTACTCGTCGTCGTCCTCGTCGTCGAGGTCCTCGTCGTCCTCTTCCTCATCGCGACGGTTGAGGTTGAGCTTGTCGGGGTTGAGCACGCGGACGAGCCCGTCGGTGAGGCGGCGCTCGGCGAAGTTCATGATGAGCCCGAGCTCGAGGTCGGCCGAGCGGAGCTGGGCGCGGAGCACCGAGCGTTCCCACCCGCCGATCTCGCCGGGGCGCGCGATGACCATGAGCAGGAATCGCTCGCCGAGGTAGAGGTCCGGGGTGACCGAGCCGATTTTCTTGCCGTCGTAGATGACGTCGAACTTGGCCTTGGTGTCGTAGGCGACGTCCTGCTTCTTGAGCTCGTGCTGCATCGCGGTCATGTAGGTGTCGCGGTCGTAGCCGGGGCCCATCGCCTTGTGGACCTCGATCGCGCACCCGATGACCTTGCGGCTGATCTCGGTGAGGGCGGGGTCGAGCTCGCTGAGGGGGAGGCCTCGCCCCCGCCCGTGGTGCGGCCCGCCGTGGTGCCCGCCGCCTTGGTGATGTCCGCCGTAGCGTCCGCCTTCGCGTCGATCCCGGTGCTGTCCTCCGTACGCCATCGCGTTCTCCTTTTGTGTATGTCGTTGCGATGTGGAAGCTGAAAAAACCTGTGGTGTGATCCTTGGCGGGGTGCGGTGCCCGGGGCGCGTCGGCGGGGCGGGAATCATGCCTTGCGGAGGACGACCGCGGCGTTCTGCCCGCCGAGGGCCGGGCTGCAGCAGAGCACGTGCCCCAGTCTGGCGGGGCGCGCCTCGGCGGGGCCCGCCTGGAGCCAATCCGGGTGCTTGCCCGCGTGCAGGCGGGCGGGGAGGGTTTGTTCTTTCAAGCAGAGCGCGCCGACGGCGGCGAGCACGCCCCCGGTCCCGGCCGCGAGGTCCCCGACCATCGGCGCGACCGTGACCAGGGGGATCTCGGGGAGCCGATCGGCGAAGACCTCCCGGAGGGCGAGGGCCTCGCGCGCGTCCGGCCCGGGCAGGCCCAGCCCGCGCGGGACGATCGCGTCGATCTCGCCCGGCCCGATCCCGGCGTCATCGAGCGCGCGCCGGATCGCCGCGACCAGGCCCGTTTCCGCGCCGGCGCGGGCGAGCTCCGCGTCGGTCGGGACGGCGCTGTCCTCGTGCCCGGCGCCGATCGCGAGGGCCTCGTAGGGCCCGTCGCTCTGGGCGGCGCCGAAGCCGGCGACCTCGGCGTACGCCGCCTGCCCGCGGGCCTGGGCGGTGTCGAGGCTCTCCACGATGAGGATGCCGCCGCCCTCGCCGATGATGGTGCCCGGGGCGTCGGGATCGAACGGGCGGACGATGCGCCCGCCGTCGTCGATCGCCGCGCCCTGCGCGTCCCGCGTCCGGGCGAGCCGCCCGGCAAGCTGCGTGCGGAGAAAGCCCATCGGGGTGACCTTGCACTCGGCCCCGCCGGCGAAGGCGCAGTCGACGTCGCCACGTTCGATAATGCGGCTCGATTCGCCGATCGAGAGCAGCCCGCTCGCCTCCCCCACCGTCAGCGTGTTGCTGGGCCCTTCGGCCCCGTGGACGATCGTCACGTGGCACGCGAGCATGTTGGGCAGGTACTTCAGCAGCCAGAGCGGCTGCAGGCGGCTGATCCCGACCTCCCCCCACTTCCGCAGGCTGAACTCGCCCGGGGCGTCCTCCTCGACGCTCGCGGCAAAGGCCGGGGCGAGCTCGTCCACCTCCGTCGCGATCAGGCCCGCCCCGATCGACGCGCCGACACGATCCGGGGGATAGCTCAGGGCGACGCCCTCATCCCCGGCGGCGTCGAGCGAGGCGCGGGTCACCAGCCCCGCACCGGCGACGGCGTCCATCGCCGCACCGACGGCGAGCTCGATGTCCCGCGCCATGACCTTGACGGCCTTGCGATAATGCTTGGGCAGGACGTCCTTCGCCTGGAACCCGACGGCGCACCCGGCGAGGTGACTCTCGAACCCGGAGGGATCGAACGCTTCGAGCGGTCGGAGCCCAGATCGCCCTTGGAGGAGGCCCTGCCAGAGAGACCGCGCGTCGGGGCCGAGGCCCGAAACGACGCCGATGCCGGTGATGACGACGCGTCTGCGCATGCTGCGTGGCATCGTACCCGGGCGAGGGGGGCGAAGGCGGGGCGGGGAGAGGGTTCGGGCGGAGCCGGAGGCCGATCGCGCTCGGCGTGCAAACGCCGGGAAAAGGTTCCGAATACGCCGGAAAAGATTCGCAGGCGCACGCGTCGCCGGGCGCGACGCAGGAGGACCACAGGCGATGATCACGGGCACACACCAGACGTTCCGCGGGCTTTTCGGGGTGCTGGTCACGGCGTGGGCCGTCTCAACGCCCGCGCCGGCGATGGCGCTAGCGATGGCGCTGGGCGAACCGGACGGCGCGAGCGCGCCGGCGGTCGCATTCCCCGAGACGCTGCCCAGTCAGGGCACGCCGACGGGGGACGCGCTGCGGTTCGTCCTCCCGCTCCTGGTCGGCGTGGACGATCCGGACGACGCGACCGTTCGCGAACGCTTCGCGCCGGCGTTCTTGCAGCAGCTCCCGCCCGCGGCGATCCGCGCGACGGCCCGCCAGATCCGCGCCGGGATGCTCGGAGCGGAGATGCCGACGGACTTCGAACTCGTCTCCAGCACGGACCAGCGGCTCGTGGTCGATCTCGACGGGGCGTCGGTCGTGGTGCGGACGCGCCTGGTCGTGCACGTGGACGAGGCGGGGCGGATCGACGGGCTGTTTGTGCAGCCCGCGCCGCCCAAGGCGCCCCCGGGGGGCGATTCGTGGGACGACCTGCTCGAAGCGCTCGAGGAGCTGCCCGGGGTGACCAATCTGGGCGTGTACGAGTTGGTCAAGGGCGACGGCGAGGACAAGGGCTTCGACGTGCGCACGATCCGCGAGGTGCGGGCGGACCGGAGCCTGGCGTTGGGATCGACGTTCAAGCTGTGGGTGCTGATCGCGACGGCTGAAGCCGTGGAGGAGGGGCGGCTGGCGTGGGACCAGAAGCTCGCGATCCGCACGGACCGCAAGAGTCTCCCGAGCGGGCCGATGTGGCTGGACGAGCCGGGGGCCGAGCACACCGTCGCGCACATGGCGCGCCGGATGATCGAGGTGAGCGACAACACGGCGACCGATCACCTGATGCTCGAGGTCGGGCGCGACCGCGTGGAGGCGGTGATGTCGCGCGTGTGCGCCGAGCCGGGGCCGAACCTGCCGCTGCTGACAACGATGGAAATGTTCCGAATGAAGCTCGGCGGGGACGTCGAGCTGCGGGATCGGTTCGCGGCGGCGGGCGAGGACGAGCGCCGAGCGATGCTGGACGCCCCGCTCCCGGAGGCGAACCTGATGCTGGCGGCGGCGTGGCTGCGCCCCGTCGCGATCGACACGATCGAGTGGTTCGCCACCCCCGCCGATTTGGCGCGGACGATGGGCGAGCTCGAACGCCTGGCGCGCGAGCCGGGCATGGAGCCCGTCGGCGAGGCGCTCCGCGCCAACCCGGGCGTGGCGATCGACTCGGCGGCGTTCCCGGTCGTGGGGTACAAGGGCGGCTCGGAGCCGGGCGTGCTCAACATGACCTGGAGCATGCACCGGCGCGACGGACGGGTGTTCGTCGTCACGCTGGGATGGAACAACACCGAGGCGCACCTGGAGATGATGCGCCTCATCGCGATCGCGCAGCGCGCGTTCGCGCTGCTGGCGGGCGAGTAGGCGAGTCCGCGAACGACCGCCGCCCGGCGCGAGGCGCCGGGCGGCAGGGGTGATGGCGTGGGTATGGCGTGGGTCGGCGCGGCGATCAGCCCTGGATGCCGGTGATCTCGACCGCGGTGTAGCGCTGGCGGTGACCGGTCTTGCGCCGGTAGCCGGTCTTGGGCTTGAACTTGTGGATGTCGAGCTTCTCGCCCTTGATCATCGGGTCGATGACCTTGGCGGAGACGGTCGCGCCGGCGACGTAGGGGGTGCCGAGCTTGGCCGAGCCGCCGGCCTCGCCGACGACCAGCACCTTGTCAAAGGTGATCGTGTCGCCCACGCTCGCCTGCCCGCCCTCGTGGAGGTCGATCCAGAGCGTCTCGCCCTGAGTGACGCGGCGCTGAGCGCCGGAATTTTCAATAATCGCGTACATCGCAGCCTCGATTCCGCGGCGTCCGCAGACGCCTCATCCGCGCCGGCTCGGGGCGGGGCACACTGCCCGCTTTCTCAGACCCGGTCGGCATCGGGGGTCCGGATGGTAGGCACCCCCACCACCCCGACGCGAGCGGATGAGGCGATCACCCGTCTCCCAACGCCGCAGCCAACCCGGACCGTATTATACATATTTTGTTTGGGTATAAAACCCCGAATACGTCGGCACAGGTCGCAAAACCCTTGTTTCTGCAGCGAAACCGTGGTCTGCTGGGGCCGAACCCAGGTGGGGACAGGCCGTAGGCTTTGGGGGCCAGCAACCCCCTGCCCGCGGGTGGGTAGGACCAGATGCTGAGGAGGCGTCGGCGATGAGCATGACGAGGGCCGAGGAACGCAAGCTGATCCGTCTCGCGGCGGCGGGAGACAAGGACGCGGCGGCGGCGTTCATCAAGTGCCACCAGAACAGCCTGTACGCCTACCTCTTAAGAATGTCCGGTCGCCCGGACATGGCCGAGGACGTGGTGCAGGAAGCGTTTGTGCGGGTGCTGACCAACCTGGACCGGTTCGATCCGAAGTACCGGTTCAGCACGTGGCTGTTCACCATCGCGCGTCGTCTGTACGTCAACGCGTGCCAGAAGCACAAGCCGGCGTACGACACCGATATGGTCGGATCCTGGCGCGGGGACTGGGACGCACCGAGCAAAGCGACCCACGACGCGGAGACGGCGACCAACGCGCGGAGCGCGATCGACCACGCGCTCGCGAAGCTGAGCGCAGAGCAGCGTGAAGTGATCGTGCTGTTCCACCAGCTCGACTGGCCGATCGCGGTGATCGCGCAGCACCTGGGGATGCCCGAGGGCACGGTCAAGAGCCACCTGCACCGCGGGCGTCGGAAGATGCGGGCGCTGTTTGAAGCCGACAAGACGCTGAGCGAGCAGGTGGCGGAGGTGTGGCGCTGATGGACCGTCCCGGGGGTGACAGCACGCGGCAGGACGGGCGTGACGCCCGCGTTCCGGACGCGGCTCGCATCCCGGACGAACTCGTCGACGCGTTCTTTGACCGCGAGCTCGACGTCGAGTCGCAGCGCGAGATGTTCGGGCGTCTGCGCGGGGATATGCCCCGGTGCGAAGAGATCGCCCGGACGCGTGAGATGCTGTCGGAGCTGCGCCGGGAGGCGCGCGGGCCGGACCTGACCGAGGCGATCCTGTCGCGGGTCGAGCGTCGTCGCGGGTTCATGACGCCGAAGTGGCAGCGGGTGGTGACGACGGGGCGCCTGGCGGTGGCGGCGGGCGTGCTGCTGGGGATCGGCCTGGCGGCGACGGCGCAGCGCCTGTGGCCGGAGGCAACGAGCCTGCGCGAGCAGCCCGCCCCGCTGAGCGGGTTTGTCGAAAGCACGCGGGCGGACGCCTCGAGCAGCTTCCGAGCGCTCGAACGCACGCTGGGGGCGGCCCCGCGCGAGATCGCCGGACGCCTCGGCGACGAGTTGACCGGCGCTCCCTTCCTGCCGATGCACGCTGACGACCACGCGCGAGCAATGTATCTGTCTTCGGCTCCATCGTGGGACGACGGGGTGTCGGTCTCGATCGACATGGCGGCGGCGACGCGGTACTTCGCGTGCTCGAGCAGCCTGTGGCCGACGGGCGCGTGCGACTTCCGCGCGGCGTCCCCCGCGGTCGTGGCCGAACGGGCTCCGGGCTCCTCGTCGGGCTTGCTGATCCGGACGCCGGGTCGCTCGACGCTGATCGCCTCGCTGGGCGACCTGCCCGAGGTCGGTGCGTGGATGGACCTGGAGCCGTCGTCGTCGGCGGCGACGCCGAGCTGGCTGGTGGAGGCCCGTTCGGCGACGTTCGAGCCTCGTGCGATTCTGCGTGGTTCGAGCGGTCTGCGCGTGCTGGAGTTGCACGTGGCGGACGGGGCCGTGCCGGGTCACCCGGTGGGCCGCCCGGTGCTGGTGACACGTTGGTCGCCCCCGTCGGCCGCGGCTTCGCGGGGGCCGCAGGCGATGCCGTCGCCGGCGTCGAGCCGCCCCGTTGACGACCTGCCGTGAAGCATGCCCTGTTTCGAAGCTGGCCCGTCCGGTGCCTGGCGTGCCTCGCATGCCTGATGTGGGCGTCGCAAACGCTACGTGCGAGCGCGGACGCGCTGGAGCTGGCGTCGCCGGTCCGTGCCGAGTCCTCGGCGGTGATCGCGGTGCAGCAGGCGGCCCAGCTCCGGACGCAACCGGCCGGGCGGGCGGCGCTGCGGATGCTGCAGGACGGGGGCTGGCTGGACCGCTCGGCCGGGGCGTGGGCGGAACTGGCCCGGGCGTTGGAGCTTGATCCGGACGCGGCGTTCGACGCGTTGCTCGGCGTGCGCGCGGTGCTGATCGTGGAGTCGGAGGCGGCGATCGCCCCTCGGGGGCGCGGGCCGGGTGGTGCGTCTTGGGTGCTGATCAGCGAGGTGGACGCGCAGGTGGCGGCTCGCCTCCGCCGGGGGCTGCGTCCCGCGCCACGAGGCGTACTGGTGGGGCGTCCGCTGTTCGCGGTAGAGCACGGACGGTACGAGCTGGCGATCGATCGCCTGGGACGGGACCGGGCGCTGCTGCGGCTGTCGCCCGCCGGGCGAGGCTCGATCCTGGAGGCCGCGTTGCAGGGGCACGCGCGGCGGGTGGAAGACGTCTCGACGCGCGCCCCCCGCGACGGGGGCGCGGGTGTGCGCACGGTGTCAGACCTGGTGGCCCAGCTCCGGGAGCTGGGGCGCGCCGACGTGCACGCGGCGTTCCGCCTGGGCGAGGCGGCGGTCGCGGGCGTGGGCGTGGTGCGCGAAGGGGAGTTCCAGATCGCGCTGCGTTCGACGCCGGGGATGCTGTGGGCGCCGCGGGATTGCTGCATCGGGTACAGCCTTTGGCCGGCGGACATCGTGCACGCCGTCCCGGACGACGCGGTGCTGGCGGCGTTCGGCGTGCGGGAGCGCGTGAACCCGGCGCTCAACGTGCCGATGGTGCTGCCGGGGTTGCCCGGAGCGTTCGGTGCGGACGTCCCGGCCCTGCTCGAACGGATGCGCGGGCGCATGGCGCTCGTCGTGACCGAACGCGGGCTCGAAACGCCGGGCGACCAGGCCAACGGGCCGGGCGCGATCGCGATCGACCTGCTCGCGGAGCTGGACCAGCTCGAACCCGGGGCCACCTCCGGAGACCGCGCGATGGCGTCCCTCGTCGCTCTGACGCGTCGCCTGGCGTTCTTGCAAGGGGACGAAGACTCGACCCCAGAACCGGTGGATTTTGAAGGGCGCTTCCCGAGCGCGGTGCGTTCGGCGGCGATGTCGGCTTCCACCCGCCGCTTCGGCGAGGAGCCGTCGCTGCGATGGGTCTACCGGGCGAGCCAGTCCCCCGGGGCCGGTGGGCAGGACCACCGGGCGGGCTGGATGGCGGCCCGCCTCGGCTCGGGCGCGCTCGGCGAGCCCGGGCTCGCCCAGCTCGGGCCGCGAACCGCGCAGGCGGGCCCGGGGGTCATCGTCTCCTTCGGACGGGCGCGCCCGGACCGTCTGGCGGCGACCCTCGCCGACATGGGCCTGACCGAGTTGGGCGGCGTGATCCCGGCGATGGGGTGGGTGGAGCGCGTGGACTGGATCGCCCACCCGGCCGACCACGCCCGGATCGCCTCCAAGATCCGCGTCCACTTCCGGACCGATCGCCTCGATTGAGCCGCTCCTGGGGGTAAAACCGCCCTACTCTATCAATGGAATCGATTCAAAACAGAAACGATATTGATTCGATTTATCGAATGAAGCGGGCGATGATGTTGTACCCCAAAGTCCACATCAAGGAGCCTGCTCATGACCACCCGCCCCGACCCGTTCCGCGCCCGCGCCACCTTCGACCTCGACGGCACCACCTACACCTATTACAACGTCGGCGCCCTCCAGCAGGCGGGCTACTCGATCGACCGCCTGCCCTATTCGATCCGGGTGCTGCTGGAGGCCCAGCTCCGCAACCTCGACGGGTTCATCGTCACCAACGACGACATCAGCGGGCTCGCGAGCTACGACGCGGCGAACGTGAACGCCGTCGAGATGCCCTTCATGCCCGGGCGCGTGGTGCTGCAGGACTTCACCGGCGTGCCCTGCGTGGTGGACCTGGCCGCGATGCGCAACGCGATGGCGAGCCTCGGGGGCGACCCGGCGCAGATCAACCCGGCCGTGCAGTGCGACCTGGTCATCGACCACTCTGTCCAGGTCGACGATTTCGCGACCCGCGTCGCGCTGACGATCAACGCCGAGCGTGAGTTCGAGCGGAACAACGAGCGGTACTCGTTCCTCAAGTGGGGGCAGGAGAGCCTGGACAACTTCCGGGCCGTCCCGCCCGCGACGGGCATCGTCCACCAGGTCAACCTGGAGTACCTCGCGCGCGGGTGCCTGACGCGCACGGTCGACGGCGAGTTGCAGGTGTATCCCGACAGCCTCGTCGGGACCGACAGCCACACGACGATGATCAACGCGCTCGGCGTGCTCGGGTGGGGCGTGGGCGGGATCGAGGCCGAGGCCGTCATGCTCGGGCAGCCCGTGTACATGCTGACGCCCGAGGTCGTCGGGTTCAAGCTCTCGGGCAAGCTCCGCGAGGGCGTCACCGCGACCGACCTGGTGCTGACCGTGACGCAGATGCTCCGCGCCCACGGCGTGGTGGAGAAGTTTGTCGAGTTCTTCGGGCCGGGCATGGTCGAGCTGTCGATCCCGGACCGCGCCACCATCGCGAACATGGCGCCCGAGTACGGCGCGACCTGCGGCTTCTTCCCGATCGACGCCAAGACCATCGACTACCTCCGCTTCACCGCCAAGAGCGAAGCCGAGGTCCGCCTCACGGAAACCTGGGCCAAGGCCAGCGGCTTTTTCTGGACCCCCGACAGCCCCGAGCCGAGCTTCAGCACCGTGCTCGAGCTCGACCTGGGCGACGTCGAGCCCTCACTCGCCGGCCCGGCACGCCCGCAGGACCGCGTCGCCCTCAGCAGCATGAAGGCCGCGTGGCACAAGGAGCTCGTCGACACCTTCGGCAAGAAAGCCATGAGCGAGGGCGTGAACCTGAGCCAGTGGACCGACGAGGGCGGCGAACCCGCGGGCGAAGCCGTCAACCCCGATGACGCCGAGGCGGGCAACGGCGACAGCCGCGACAAGGTCGTCATCGCGCTCGGCGAGGCGTCCCACCCGAGCCGCGTCGGGCAGACGGTCGAGCTGACGCACGGCGCGGTGGTCATCGCCGCGATCACGAGCTGCACGAACACGAGCAACCCGGACGTGATGGTCGCCGCCGGGCTGGTGGCGCGGAAGGCCAAGGCCCTCGGGCTCACACGCAAGCCCTGGGTCAAGACCAGCCTCGCCCCGGGGAGCAAGGTCGTGACCGAGTACTTCGACAAGGCCGGGCTGACGGAGGATCTCGAAGCCCTCGGTTTCCACACCGTCGGGTACGGGTGCACGACGTGCATCGGCAACTCCGGCCCGCTCCCGCCGGAGATCGAGCGCGGCATCAAGGCCGGCGACCTCGTCGCCGCCAGCGTGCTCAGCGGCAACCGCAACTTCGAGGGTCGCGTCCACCCCGCGGTCAAGGCGAACTACCTCGCCAGCCCGCCGCTGGTCGTCGCCTACGCGATCGCCGGTACGGTGGACATCGACCTTCAGCACGAGCCGATCGCCAAGACCCCCAGCGGTAAGGAAGTCTTCCTGAAGGACATCTGGCCGAGCAACAGCGAGGTCCGCGAGCTGGTCGCGAAGTGCGTGACGGCCGAGCAGTTCGAGCGCAAGTACGCGAAGGTGTATGAAGAGAACGAGACGTGGAACAAGGTGCCCGTCAGCTCCAGCGAGCTCTACCCGTGGGACGACTCGAGCACCTACATCCACAACCCGCCGTTCTTTGAGGGCATGACCGAAGCCCCGGCCCCGATCGCGCCGATCCGCGGCGCGCGCGCGCTCGCCGTCGTCGGCGACAGCGTCACGACCGACCACATCTCGCCGGCCGGGCGCATCGAGCCCGAAACCCCCGCCGGGCAGTACCTGATCTCCCGCGGCGTTGACCCGCGCGACTTCAACAGCTACGGCTCGCGACGCGGGAACGACCAGGTCATGACCCGCGGCACCTTCGCCAACGTCCGCGTCAAGAACCGCATCGCCGCCGACCCCGCGACCGGCACACAGCCCGAGGGCGGGTGGACGCGCAACTTCACCAAGGGCGACACGATCGAGACCGCGCCGGTGGAGTACATCTACGACGCCGCGATGGACTACAAGCAGGCCGGCGTGCCGCTGGTGGTCCTCGCGGGCAAGGACTACGGCATGGGCTCGAGCCGCGACTGGGCGGCGAAGGGCGCGATGCTCCTCGGCGTCAAGGCCGTCATCGCCGAGAGCTTCGAGCGCATCCACCGGAGCAACCTGGTCTTCATGGGCGTGCTCCCGTTGGTCTTCGAAGACGGCCAGTCCGCGAAATCGCTCAGCCTCCGCGGCGACGAGACGTTCGACATCCTGCTGCCCGACACGGTCGAGCCGCGCCTGACCGTCACCGTCCGAGCCACCGCCCCGAGCGGGAAGACGACCGAGTTCAACGCGGTCCTGCGCCTCGACACGCCGGTCGAGATCGAATACTGGAAGAACGGCGGCATCCTCCAGACCGTCATCCGCAAGAAGCTCAACGAAGCGAAGCAGCCGGCGTAAGCCGGGCCCCGATCACAAAGCACCGCATCCATACAGCGAGCCGGCGCGGGTCACCCGCGCCGGCTCGTTTTTTTTCTTTCGTGCGATCGTCAAAGAAACGGGCCCGATCAGCCCTGCACCACGCTCGGGCGCCCCACCGAGTGGTGGTTGAACCCGAGCTGGCGGAGCTGACGCCGGCGGTAAAGGTTCCGCCCGTCGAAGACGGTCGGCTCGACCAGCGCCGCCTTGAGCTTGTCCCACTCCGGGTTCTTGAACTCGTCCCAGTCGGTGCTGACGACCACGCCGTGCGCGCCTTGGGCGCACTGGTACATATCGCCCACGATCTCGGCCTCGACGCCCATCTCCGCGATCGCCTCCCGCCCCGTCTCGCTCGCGACCGGATCGAACGCGCGGATCTTCGCGCCGCGATCGGCCGCCATCCGCATCAGGTCCAGCGCCGGCGCCTCGCGCACGTCATCGGTCCGCGGCTTGAACGCGATCCCCCAGAACGCGAGCGTCTTGCCCTTCAAGCCCCCGCGGCTCGCGTAGTGCGCCTCGATCTTCTCAAAGAACAGCACCCGCTGGCGCTGGTTGACCTCGTGCACGCTCCGCGAGAGCTGGGCCTCGAACCCGATCGCCTCGCCCATCCCGATCACGGCCTTCGTGTCCTTGGGGAAGCAGCTCCCGCCGTAGCCCAGCCCGGGGTAGAGGAACTTGTTCCCGATGCGGCTGTCCGAGCACATCCCCTCGCGCACGCGGTTGATGTTCGCGCCGTACCGCTCGCAGAGGTTCGCCATCTCGTTGATGAAGCTGATCTTCGTCGCCAGGAAGTTGTTGCTGGAGTACTTCACCATCTCGCTGGACGGGATGTCCATGATGTAGATCGGGTGCCCGTTGCGTGTGAACGGCTCGTAGATCTCGCGGAACATGCGCCCCGCGGGGTTGTTCGGGTCCTCGTGGTTCTCGACGCCGCAGACCACGCGGTCCGGGCGGAGAAAGTCCGTCACCGCGTCGCCTTCCTTGAGGAACTCAGGGTTGTTGCCCACATGGAACGGGATGTCCGGGCCGACCTTCGCCCGGATGCGGTCCCGCACCGCGAGCGTCGTTCCCACCGGCACCGTGCTCTTGACCACCACCGTCTTGGGCTTCTGGCTCGGCCCGAGGGCGATCAGGACGTCCGCGATCTCGTCGGCGGCCTGGAAGACGTACTTCAGGTCCGCCCGCCCGTCCTCGCCGCTGGGCGTCCCGACGCAGATGAAGATCATGTCCGCGTCGCGGTAGGCCTTGTCCTTGTCGAGGGTGTACTCGAGCCGACCGGCCGCCGCGTTCTTGACCATCAGCTCGGTCAGCCCGGGCTCGTAGATCGGGCAGACGCCCTGCTCGAGCTTGGCGATCTTCTTGGGGTCGACGTCCAGGCAGGTGACGTGGACGCCGGTGTTGGCGAAGCAGACGCCGGTGACCAGGCCCACGTACCCCGTTCCAACCATGGTCAGACGCATGAGACGGACTCCCTCGCTCGCGGCTGTCGCCGATTCGTGGTCGGTGCTTGTCGTGCCCGGCTGAAGGCCGCTATCGGCCGAAAAACCCTGTCTGTTTCGCCCGGGCGCTCGGGCCCGGGCGGGCATCGTACGCCCCGAGCCCCCCGCCCGTTCGCGCCCGCGTACACTCCGCCCCTATGCCACCAGCCACCAAAACCAAGCGTGCCCCCAAGCTCACCGCCAAGACCGCCGATAAGCACACGCTCTACGAGCTGGCCGTCCAGAACGTCGAGGCCGAGATCGACTTCGTCGACGACACTTACAAGACCATCCGCGGCAAGGCCGCCCGCACGCTCCGCGAGGACTTCTGCGGCACCGGCAACACGAGCTGCGAGTGGGTCCGCCGACGCAAGACCAACACCGCGGTCGGGCTGGACATCGACAAGCCCACCCTCGCCTGGGGCAAGGCAAAGAACGTCGCCAAGCTCCCCGCCGAGGCCCGGAGCCGCGTCCAGCTCCTCGCCCGCGACGTGCTCACCCCCGGCGACGCGACCGGGACCGACCTCGTCCTCGCGATGAACTTCAGCTACTGGCTCTTCCGCAAGCGGCGCGAGCTGCTCGACTACTACAAGTCCGTCTTCGAATCCCTCCCCGAGCACGGCGTCTTCATGCTCGACCACTACGGCGGGTGGGAATCCATGAAGGAAGTCGTCGAGGACCGCGAAGTCCAAACCCCCGACGGGCAGACGTTTACCTACGTCTGGGAGCAGGCCCGCTACGCCCCCGTGACCGGGGATATGGACTGCCGCATCTCGTTCCGCTTCGAGGACGGCACCGAGATGACCGACGCCTTCAGCTACACCTGGCGGCTCTGGACGCTCCCGGAAGTGCGGGATCTGCTCTATGACGCGGGGTTCGAGCGGGTGACGGTCTACTGGGAAGGGGCCGAGGAGATCGACGAGGACGAGCACGACGACGACGAGGACATCGAAGTCGGCGGGAACGGGATCTTCGAGCCCACCGAGGACGGCGAGGCCGACCCGGCGTTCATCAGCTACATCGTCGCCGAGAAACGCGCGATGCCGCCCCAGGGCGCGAAGCCGAAGGGCAGCAAGGGCACGAAGAGCAAAAGCCGCAAGTAGCGGCGGGATCAGCCATCAGACCCAGCCTCCCCGCCCCCTCTGATGGCTGATCCCTGATGGCTGATGGCTTCCCCCCCGGAGCTCCCATGCGAGGCGTGCTGGACATCCCCGCCGAGTTCGAGCCGGTGCAGGCGAGCGTCGTGGGTGCGCTCGAGCGGGTCGCGTCGGTCTTTGATCGCGAGCTGGAGAGCGACCTGCCCCCGGTCGCCCAGCTCACCGCCCACGTCGGGCGGTACCGGGGCAAGATGCTGCGTCCGACGCTTGCGATCCTCAGCGGGCTGGCGGCCCGCGCCGAGCCCGAGCCCCCCCGCGAGCTCCCGGACGACCTGATCACCGTCGCCGCCGTCTCGGAGATGGTCCACATGGCGACCCTCGTGCACGACGACGTGCTCGACGAGGCCGACGTCCGGCGGCGTGGCGAGACCGTCAACCGCCTGCGGGGCAACGAGGCCGCGGTCATCCTGGGGGACTACCTGATCGCGGCGGCGTTCCGCCTCTGCTCGACCGTCGCCGACCGACGGGCCGCCCTGGACGTCGGGCGCACAAGCATGGACATGTGCGCCGGCGAGCTCCTCCAGCTCCACCACCGCCACGATCTGGCCCTCGATGAGGCGACCTACCTGGAGATCCTCCAGCGGAAGACCGGGGCCCTGGTGGGGTGCGCCTGCGTGCTCGGCGGGCGGGGCGGGGGCGGCGACACCAGCGAGGAAACCGACCGGGCGTTCCGCACCTTCGGGCACGCGCTCGGGGTGGCGTTCCAGATCCAGGACGACCTGCTCGACCTGATGGGGGATGAAGCTGTGGTGGGCAAGAGCGTCGGCAAGGATCTGGAGAAGGGGAAGCTGACGCTCCCGATGATCCATCACCTCGCCCGGGCCGAGCCGCTGGAGCGGGGGCGGACGCTGCGCCTGCTGGAGTCGGCCCCGGAGGATCCGGCGTCGGCGGCTGTAGAGCTCCGGCACGCCCTGGAGGGGACGGGCTCGATCGCGTTCGCGCGGTCGGAGGCCGAGCGACTGGCCGACGAAGCCGTTCGGGCCCTGGACCCGCTTCCCGCGACCCCGGCCCGTGGCGTGCTGCGTCTGATGGCCGCCGCGGCGGTCGATCGCCCGTTCTGACGCCCCTAGACCCGACCAGCGTTTTCCATGGGCATCGCCGGCTCAAAAGTCGCCCGGTTTGACGACGAGGGGGTAGCTTTTTCGGCTGAGACTGGATATCAATTCCCGTCGAGCGAGAGCCCGTGCTGTGGGACGGGAAACACGGGCTCAGGGTTTTTCCCCCCTTCGCTTCGGCCGATAGCTTTGAAGATGACTTGAAGGTCTGGAATTCGAGTTCTTCGCCCCCGCGCCCGCCGGCGCAGGCACAACCCGGGTGTTGCCAGCGATGCCGAGAGCCGATCACACAGCCTGTGTTCCCACCCCGTCGCGCTGCCCGCTGCGGCGTGCGTTCACGCTCATCGAGTTGCTCGTGGTCATCGCGATCATCGCGCTGCTGATCGGCATCCTGCTCCCGGCGCTCGCCAGCGCGCGGTCGAGCGCCCGGACCGTCCGCGAGATGGCGGCGGCCCAGCAGCTCATGGTCGCCTACACCCTCTACGCCAACGATTTCAACGGCTCGGTCATCCAGGGCACCCTCCCGAGCGACATGGTCGCCGTCCCGGGGCGCGCCCCGCGCAGCGGGCAGTCGGTCGTCCGCAACGAGCTCGGCGAGCAGATCGGCGGGCTCGCGGCTCAACGCTACCCCTGGCGACTCGCCCCCTACTTCGACTACAACTTCCGAGGCATGTACGATGACGACCGCTTCGTCGAGAGCCTCCGAAACGACGCCTCCGGCCCGACGCCCGAGTATTACCTCAGCCTCTTCCCCCTCCTCGGCATCAACGCCGACTTTGTCGGCGGGAGCGAGCTCACCCTCGGACGCACCTTCCGCAACCGCTACGGCGACGTCCACGTCCGACGCCTCGACCAGCCCCGACGCCCGGATCGACTCATCGCCTTCGCCTCGGCCCGCACCGACGCCTTCTGGTACCAGCGGTTCGACCTCACCCGCGCCAGCGGGTGGTACGAGGTGCTCAGCCCCAACCTGACCGGCCCCACCGTCGGCCCCACCGGCGCTCGGCGTGCCGACGCCTACAACCCCGATGCCCCCAGCCCGCGGACCAACTCGGGCAATGTGGATCTCCGCCACAGCACGCGGGCCGTCGCCGCGATGATCGACGGGCACGCGAGCACGCTCGACTGGGAGCAGCTCGGCGACATGACCCGGTGGAGCGACCTGGCGACCACGCCGGACTGGTACGCGAAGCCGCGGAACTGATCCCCCCACCCCTCGGCCCTGCCCATTCCATGCAAAGCAAAACCGCGTCGCCCCGTGTGAGGCGACGCGGCTTGATGATGTTTCGGATCAGCCGCGTTTACGGGCGGCCTGCGCCGGCGGGGGCTTCGATGCCGTGCTTGGCGGCCAACGCGTCGAACATCGCGATCATGCCCTCGAACATCGCGTTCGCGCCGTCCAGGATCGCGCCCTGCTCCTCCTGCGAGAAGTCGGCTTCGAGCATCGCCTCCTTGAAGGCGGCCCACTTGGCGGGCTGCTCTTCGCCGTACGGGTCGAGGTAGCGATCGCCCTTGCCCGGCTCGAGCCCGTAGGCGGGGCGCACGGCTTTCACGATGAACCGGTTCCCGTTGTTGCTCCCCTCGAGCACATAGTGCGCCCCGAGCAGGAAGAGCGGGCGCTGCGACGCCTCGGCGTGAAACTTGTCGATCAGGTCGTTGGTGGGCGCGAGCCCGTCCGGCTCGGTCGAGCCACCGAAGTGGGCGAGGTCATCCAGCAGATAGGGCTCTTGGTACTGCTCCGGGCGGACGACCTTCGCCACCCGCTCATCCTTCTCGACCAGCTTCGCCAGATGCTTCTCAAGGGCACGGTGGACGAGGAGCATCTGCCCGAGGTGCTCGGCGTACTGGGCCGGGGGGAGCTTGCCCCGCACGATCGCCGCCTGCAAGGGGTGGCGCTCCGCACGCTGGTGCAGCGGCCAAGTCTTTTCTTTCAGCGTTTCCATCACGGACATGCCCGGAACTCCTGCGTGCGAGGGCGGAGGCGGGACGCCGAACGCTTCTGCGTCGGGCGTCCGCCCCTGTCCCCCATCGTAGGAACACCCCGGGAAAGGGTCGAGATTCCACGGCTCGAATCCCCCCTATCCTGCGGCCTATGGACGCGAGCACCCAAGCCCGAATCGATTTTCTCGAAGAGCTCCGCTGGCGGGGCCTGCTGCACCAGGCGACCGACGAGCCGGGGCTGCAGGAACACCTCCGCGAGGGCACACGCCGGGCGTATTGCGGGTTCGACCCCACGGCCGACAGCCTGACGATCGGCAACCTCGTCCCGATCATCACCCTCGTCCACTTCGCCCGGGCCGGGCACGAGCCGGTGGTCGTCATGGGCGGCGGGACGGGGCTGATCGGCGACCCCAGCGGCAAGAGCGCCGAGCGGCAGCTGCGGACCGCGGAAGAAGTCGCGCAGAACGTCGATCGCCAGCGCGACATCTTCCGGCGGGTGTTTGAGAACGCGGGGATGGCGGAGCCGCGGGTTTTGAACAACTACGACTGGCTGAAGGACGTGTCCTTCCTGGAGATGCTGCGCGACGTGGGCAAGCACTTCAGCGTCAACATGATGATCCAGAAGGAGTCCGTCAAAGAACGCCTGCACAACCGCGAGCAGGGCATCAGTTACACCGAGTTCAGCTACATGATCCTGCAGTCGTACGACTACGCCCACCTGCACAAGACAATGGACATCACGCTGCAGCTTGGGGGAAGCGATCAGTGGGGAAATATTATTACTGGCGCAGATCTAATCCGAAAAACAATAATTCAGCCCATTCTTGATGATGCATCAGGAATGACAGATCAGATCAATTTTGCATATAAAAATAATTTAGACAAAAATAAAATAAAAAAACTTGAGGCAGATCTTCAAGATCATATAGATCAGAATGCACACAAACTAGCCGCCTTCGGCCTCACCGTCCCCCTCGTCACCAAAGCCGACGGCGGGAAGTTCGGCAAGACCGAGTCCGGCGCGGTGTGGCTGACGGCGCCTGTGGAAGGCGACGGCGATGAGTCGCGCAGCCGTCGCACCAGCGCCTTCGCGATGCACCAGTTCTGGCTCAACACCGCCGACGCGGACGTCGGGCGGTTTTTGCGGGTGTTTACGCTGCTTTCGCGCGAAGAGATCGAGCGGCTGGAAGCCGAGCACGCGGCAGCGCCGCACAAGCGCGTGGCGCAGCGGGCGCTGGCGCACCACGCGACGGCGCTGGTCCACGGCGAGGCGGAGGCGCTGGCCGCGGAGCAGGCGGCGGCCGCCCTGTTCTCCGGCGATATCCGCGCCCTCCCGAAGCAGACGCTGTTTGACGCGATGCACGAAGCGCCGTCGTCGGGCCACCGCAAGAGCGAGCTCGCGGGCGAGGGCGTGGCGCTGCTCGACCTGCTGATCAGCACCAGGCTCGCCAAGAGCAAGCGCGAAGCCCGCGAGTATCTCGAAGGCGGCTCGGTCTCGGTCAACGGCGAGAAGGCCGACGCGAACCGGCGGCTGACCGAGAACGACCTGCTCCACGGCGAGGCGATCGCCCTCCGGCGCGGCAAGAAACAGTGGCACCTGACACGCTGGGCGTGAGCGAACACGAACGGATGCGGGCGCTGTGCCACTGACCTCTTCCGAGAGGTCCGTGTCTGGGCGTTGGAAAGGGCGTACCCCGAGGGTATCGGCCTGCTTTTCTTGTGCTTTGCGGAAGATGCGGAGAGAGGGAGAAAGGGGAGCACTGACCTCTCGGAAGAGGTCAGTGGCACGGGTTGGCTGGCTTGGGCGTTGGCCGGCTTCGGGCGTTAGTCGTCGTCGCCTTCGTCGTCTTCGATGGTGTGCTCGCGCGGGCCGAAGAGAGCGGAGCCGACTCGGACGATGTTGGCGCCTTCTTCGATCGCGACTTCGTAGTCGCCGCTCATGCCCATGCTGAGCAGGTTGCACTTGCCCTCGCCGACGCCGGCTTTCTGGACGTCTTCGAGCAGGTCGCGGAGGCGGGCAAAGTGCGGGCGTGCGTCTTCGGGGTTGTCGCTGTATGGGGCCATGGTCATGAGCCCGCGGACGCGCAGGCCGACCATGGTGTCGATCTGCTCGCAGAGGGCGTGGGCGGCCGGGAGGAGGCAGCCGGACTTGCGTTCCTCGCCTGAGACGTTGACCTGGACGAGGACGTCGATCGGACGGTCCTGCTTAGCGCTGATGGCGTGCAGATCCTCCGCCAGGCGGAGCGAGTCGACCGTGTGGATCAGGCGGCAGAGCTCGACGGCTTTCTTCGCCTTGTTCCGCTGCACGTGCCCGATCATGTGCCACCGGATCGGCTCGTCGGCGCCCGCCTCGCCGCCGACGGGGGATCGGGCGGCGAGCGTCTGCCCGAGCACGCGACGCCGGGCCATGTGCTCGTCGAGCATCGCGACGCGCTGGAGCAGGTGCTGCACGCGGTTCTCGCCGAGGTCCCGGTGCCCCATGTCGACCAGGGCCCGGACCTGCTCCGGGTCGGCGTACTTGGTCACCGCGACCATCAGCACGCGCTCGCCGCGACGACCCGAACGCGCCAGGGCGTCCTCGATGCGCTGCTTGACCTCGGCGTACCGGTCCGTCAACGTCGCTGCGGCGTTCATTCGGCCTCCTGCCTCCCGAGCACGCATCGCCCCAAGCCCCGCGGGCGAATACGGGCCCCGTCACATGCACCCTAGCATAAGCCCCAACCCGCACCCAGGAGACACGCGATGACCACCCTCACCCCCCGCGAAACCCCCATCCAGCCCGGCGAAACCGCCCCCGACTTCACCCTCAAAACCCGGAACAAGAGCGACTGGACCCTCAGCCAGCACCTCGCCAAGGGCGACGTCGTCCTCTGCTTCTACCCGCTGGACTTCAGCCCGGTCTGCAGCACGGAGATGAAGTGCGTCACCGACGACATGGACAAGTGGGCCGCCAAGGGCGCGACCGTTGTCGGCGTGAGCTGCGACAGCTTCTTCGTCCACGAAGCCTGGGCCCAGAGCCTCGGGCTGAAGCAGGACCTGCTCGCGGACATGCACCGCGAGGTTTGCAAAGCGTACGGGTTCTACTTCCCGGCGTTGAATGTCTCGAGCCGAGGGACGGTGGTGATCGCGGGCGGCGCGAGCTCGGACGCCGGCAAGGTCAAGTGGGTCCAGGCCCGCGAGATCCCGCAGGCAATGAACCTGGACGAGATGCTGACGGCTCTCGGATAATCCAAACAAAACGCGATCGACAAAAATGGCTTTTTCTGGTGATTCACGAACACTTGCTCGTGAAGAACTGTATATTTCTGTAGATTTGTTCGAGATTCGGGGGTGGGATGTCGAAGCGGAAGGGGGAGCGTGAAGCCGCGGCGAGCGTGCCGCCTCCGCCGTTGCGGCTTCGGGTTCACAAAGACGCGCCGCCGCAGGACGGGCGGTACGAGGGCCTGCACCGCCATCTCGAAGCGCTCGGCTGGTTCCGCGAGGCGGCACTGAACCTCGGCGGGCTCGGGGCGGCGGCTCAGCAGGACGCGCGGGCGGCGGAAGAACTGGGCATCGAGCCCGTCGAAGCCCTCGGCGTGCGGTTCATGCGGGCGACCGCGGACGGGTTGTGTGTGATGTTCTGGATCTCGGGCGCGACATCGACGGTCTACATCCTGCACAGCGTGAGCGTGCCGCTCCTGGGACGCATCCCGAAGTCGGCGGAGATGATCGCCGCCCGGCGGTGCCGGGCTTGCCTGGAGCTCGACAGCGTGCGAGCGGGTCGCGAGGGCGGGAAGAGAAGAAAGGGAGGCGAGCGATGAGTGCCGCCGATCTGCCGTATCCGGGTCTTCGAAGCACGGGCCTGTTGAACCCTGGTCTATTGAACCGGGGCTTGCGGGACGTTTTCATGCGTCTCGGCGGTGATGCGAGCCAGGCTCGCCCGGGGTCACCTCGCGGGATCGACCTGCCCGAGTCGTCGGTCATGCGCAGCGTGCTGGAGGAGCTGGAATCGGCCGAGCAGGCCGAGCTGCGCGCTCGGGAGCAGGTGTTGGTGCTGCACGGGCTCGTGCGCCGCCAGGCCGTGGCGTTGCTGTCGCTGTCGGACGAGGACTGGGCGGCGTTCGAGACGCTCCGTGCCGACTTCACCAAAGCCGCCGCGGACAACGACGCCGAGGCGGTCGCGGAGCTCATCGGCTACGCGGTCGAGGTGCTTTCCGGGCCCGCGACCGCGGATGATTTCGTTGACGAGATCGTCTACAGCGATCCCGAGGAACTCGCCGTCATCGAGCGCGTGGATCGCGAGCGGGAGGCGTTTTTCGATCGCTACTTCGAGCTCAAGGCGGCGTCCGGGCTTGAAACCCAAGCCGACGTCGCGAAGAAGGCCGGGCTGAGCCCCACGACCGTCCATGCGATCGAGTCGCGGAGCGTGCGCCCGCAGTTCAAGACGCTGAAGAAACTGGCGGACGCCTTCGGCGTCGAGGTCTCGGCGTTCTCCGAAGCCCGCCCCGCGCCCGCGAAGCGGACCCGCAAACCCAAGAGCTGAGCGCCAGGACAAGGGCGACCCCCCGCACGCTACAGTGCGCGTATGAGCAAGCCCCGCAACACGCCCTGTGTCCTGATCATCCGAGACGGGTGGGGTGAGAACCCGCACCGTGCGCACGACGCCTTCAACGCGATCAAGCTGGCGGCGACGCCGGTGTCGGATCGGTTGATGGCGGAGTGGCCGAACGCGCTGATCGGGACCAGCGGCGAGGACGTCGGGCTGCCCGAGGGGACGATGGGCAACTCCGAGGTCGGGCATCAGAACATCGGGGCCGGTCGCGTGGTCGATCAGGAGGCGGTGCGGATCAGCAAGGCCTGCCGGGCGGGTCTGAGCGGGAACGAGACGCTGGCCGAGGCGATCCGCGGCGCCCGCGACGCGGGGCGGCACGTCCACCTGATGGGCATCAACTCCGACGCCGGCGTCCACGGGCTGCTCGACCACCTCTACGCCCTGCTGCGGTTGTGCAAGGCGCTCGACGTGCCCTCAGAGCGCGTGTTCGTGCATCTGTTTACGGACGGTCGCGACACCGGGCCGTTTACGGGCAAGGCGTTCGCGGAGGCGGTCGCGGAGCGCTGCCGCGAGATGGGCGTGGGGCGCATCGCGTCGGTCATCGGGCGCTACTGGGCGATGGACCGGGACAACCGGTGGGAGCGCGTGCGTCGCGCGTACGACTGCCTGACCGGGCGGCACGCCTGCCCGCGGTTCGCCAGCGTCGCCGAGGCGATCCAGCACGGGTACGACCACCCCGGCGGCTCGCCCGACGCCCCGCTCGTCGGCGATGAGTTCATCGAGCCGAGCTGGATCGCCGAGAGTGACCAAGCCGCCAGCGCGAGCCGCGTGCGCGACGGCGACGCGGTGGTCTTCTACAACTACCGCGGCGACCGCCCGCGCGAGCTCTGCTCGGCGTTCCTCCTCCCCGAGTTCCACGGGGCCGACGAGATCAAGCCCAGCCCGGACTCCGGCGAGCGCGGGTTCGACCGCGGCCCCAGGCTCGACCTGCGCTTCGTCCTCATGAGCCCCTACAGCGAACGCCTCGCCCAGCTCGCCGGCGTCGCCTTCCCGCGCCCGCCCAAGATGACCGACATCGGTGGCGCCTACTTCAGCAAGCTCGGGCTCAAGCAGTTCCGCTGCGCGGAGACGGAAAAGTTCCCGCACGTGACGTTCTTTTTCAACGACTACCGGGATGAGCCGTTCCCCGGCGAGCACCGGGAGATCATCCAGAGCCCGAAGGTGGCGACGTACGACCTGCAGCCGGAGATGTCGGCGGCTGGCGTGCGCGACGCGGTGCTGCGACGCCTCGCGGCCGACGATTGCGAGGACGTCATTGTCGTCAACTTCGCCAACGGCGACATGGTCGGTCACACCGGCAGCCTGCAGGCCGCGATCAAGGCGTGCGAGGTGGTGGACGAGTGCGTGGGCGCGATCGTGCAGGCGACGCTGGCGCGAAGCGGGAGCCTGATCGTGACGGCGGACCACGGCAACGCCGAGCAGATGCGCGACCCCGAAACCAACGCCCCGCACACGGCGCACACGACCTATCCCGTCCCCTGCATCCTTGTGGGCGAGCCCTTCCGCGGGCGTCGCCTGCGCCCGGGCGGGCGTCTGGGGGACCTGATCCCGACGATGCTGGAGATGATGGGCATCCCCCAGCCGGGCGCGATGACGGGCAAGAGCCTGCTCGCGCCGAAGCGCAGCGAGTGACCGCTCGGGTGCGTGTCAGGCGCTGGGCGCGGTGAGCAGGCCGAGGCGGCGCCCGGGGCCGCCCGGCTGGACGGCGACGAGCCCGGCGAGGACAGCGACCGCCGCGGGGAGCAGAAACGCGATCGCCGTCAGCCCGAACCGCCAGGAGGCGAGGTCGCCCGTCGCGGGCAGGCCGACGGCGAGGTGGAACGCGAACGTGCCGACCATCACGGCGAGCAGCCCGTAGCGGACCATGACGGTGAGCGTGATCGAGGCGACGAGGGCATAGACGAGCCAGGTGAGCGGGTTGGGCTCCGGCGCGGGCGCGACCCAGGCGCCGGTCTGGATCGCGCCGAAAACGAGCAGGGCCGCGATGCGGTTGCGGACGATCAGCCGGATGACGACGAGGGTCGCGAGGAGGATGACGGCGAAGACGATGGCGCGGAAGACGCCGTCCATGAGCACGCCCCCGAGCGCGTGGCGCTCGCCGAGCAGGGCGGGGATGGTCATGAGCGTGCCCTCGAAGGGCGTGCCGGGGGGCTTGCCGATGAATGGGTTGAGCCACGGCTCGATGAGGGCGAGGGCGGCGCACAGCAGCCCGGTCGCCATGCCGATGAGCGTGGTCTGCCCGACGAGCGGGTCGCGCCAGCGACCGCCGAGCAGGCGCGACCAGGCGATGAGCGTTTCCGGCCACTGGCGGCGCACGATCGGCTCGAGCGCGAGGTAGAGCAGCCAGACGAAGATCCCCGCGAGCAACGCCGCCGCTCCGGCCTGCACGAGCCCCTTCACCGCGCCCGAGAGCGTGACCAGGTGATGCACGGTCAGCAGTTCGGCGGCGAGCACGACGCTGAACGCCGCTAGGCCCAGCTTGAACGCGCCCTCGCGGTCGCCGCGACGGTTGCGGAGCGAGACCATCGCGAGCACGATGCAGGTCGCCGAGACGATGCCCGTGACGGCGTCGCCGAAGTTGATCTGCGGGTGGGTGCGGAGCGCGCCGGCACGGGGATCGACCGCCGGCGCCGAGGCCTGCGGCCAGCGGTCTTCGGCGATCCGGAGCCATGTCGCCCTCTCCCCCACCCATCCCGTCTCGACGCGGATGCCGATGTCCGGCGCTTCCGGGTACACGCCCGACCACGCCAGTCGCGTCGACGCGTAGACCGGCGGCAGCCGCTCGGATTCGGCCCGCTCCAGGCCCGCGGGATCGAGCCCCGACGCCTTGAGCAGTTCGAGCACCGCCGCATCGCTCGGCTCGCGCCCTTCACGGGCTTCGACCCAGCCGGTCTGGACGATCAGCTCGCGCAGGTGCCCGTTGGGGCTGAGTCGGAGCTTGATCGCGCCGGGGAGCGGGGCCGCCGGCTCGTCGAGCGACACGCGCCCGCCCAGCCCGGGGGGCATCAGCACCACGGGGGCGCGCCGGTACCAGAAGTCCACCGCCGCCGGGCGCGGACGGGCGAGGCGATCCCACCGCTGGCGGCTCTGGTCGGACCTTCGGATCTCCGCGAGGTATTCCTCATAGAGGTCGAAGCCGAACGCTTCGTCGAGCGCCGGCTCGTTGTAGCCGAGCGTGTCGAGGATGCGCCGCGCGTCGTACGCCAGCTCGGCAGCGCTCTTCTCGAGCGGCACGGGCGAGATCAGCCCGAACCGCGCGTTCAGCACCAGCACGCCCAGCAGCATCGCGAGCACGATCCCCACGCCGATCGACGCGGCACGCTTGGAGAGCCCGCCCTCGCCCCCGGCCTCGGCGACCATCTGCGGGCTCGGCGTCTGCCCCGCGGCAAGAGCGGCGGCGAGCGGGTCAGCACCCGGGAGGGCCGCCGCCACCGCGCGAGCCGAGCTCGGGCGGTCCTTCGGATCCGCGCTCAGGCACCGCAGGATCGCGCGGTCGATCCGCGGGCTCAGGCCCTCGATCAGGTCCCCGGGCGCGGGCGGACGCGACCCGGCGTGCGCCCGCTGGAGCTCCTGCACGCTCTCGGCCTCGAACGCGCGCCGACCGGTGAACAGCTCGTACAGCACCAACCCGAGCGCGAAGACGTCGCTCCGAGGCGTGACCTCTTTCCCCGCGAGCTGCTCCGGCGCCATGTACGCGGGCGTCCCCGCGCGCACGTCCTCTTCGCCCACGCGCCCGTCGACCGCCGCGAGCCCGAAATCCAGGATCCGCGCGTTGCCATCGCGGTCGATGATGACGTTGCCCGGCTTGAGGTCGCGGTGCAGGATCCCCGCGCGGTGGGCCGCATCCAACCCGGCGCAGAGCTGCTGCGCGATCCGCACCGCGCGGTCCTGCGGCAAGCGCCCCACGCGGCGCAGCAGCGTCCGCAGGTCGTCCCCCTCGACGTACTCCATCGACAGGAACGTGTGCCCGTTCGCCTCGCCGATGTCGTACACGCGGCAGATATTCGGGTGCGAGACCTGCCGCGCGAGGCGCACCTCGGCGAAGAACCGCTCGCTGCGCACTGGGTCACGCGCGAAACGGTCCGGCAGGAACTTGAGCGCGACGGTCTGCCCGAGGACCAGGTCTTCCCCGCGGTAGACCTCACCCATCCCGCCGCGCCCAATGAAACCTCCGATGCGGTAGCGCCCGCCGAAGAGCGTCCCCGGCGCAAAACGAGCGCCGTCGACCGAGCCGGAGCCCGCGCCGGTGCTCAGCGAGCGACCGCTGAGCGAGACGCTCGGCGTCATGACGCGCGGCGCGGGATCCGACGGCATCGCGAGCGGGGCCGAGTCGTCCCCGGAGACCTTCGCCTCGCCATCCATCGGAGGTCGGTCCGTCGTCGGCGGCGCGGGCTCGCCACGCTCCGGCGGGCGGGAGGACGTCAGGTCCATATCCGGGCGTGCGGGCGGATCGGGTTGGTCGCGTTCATCCGCCACGTCGTCGCTCGAACTCCGATGCGCACCGTCCAGAAGCCGTCACGACCGCCCGTACACCGGCACCAACGCCGCCCGCGTCGAAAGGTTCCAAGGGCTCGCGAGAAAGACGACCGTCTCGGCGACGTCCGCGACGCTCGGCCACCGCTCGTGGTCCGCCTCCGGCATCGCCTCGCGGTTCGTCGGCGTGTCCATGATCGAGGGCACCACCGCGTTGACCCATAGGTCGTGCTCGGCCCACTCGGCGGCGAGCGCCTGCGTCAACGCCGCCACCCCCGCCTTGCTCACCGCGTACGACGCCATCCCCTTGCCCAGTTCGGCAAAGAGCGCCGGGCGGGCCGCGACGTTGACGATCCGACCCCCGCCCCCGGCCTGGCGCACGAGCTTGCCCGCCTCGCGGCTGCACAGAAACGCCGTCGTCAGGTTCATCCGGAGCTGCGACTCGAAATCCGCGAGTGAGGTCTCCATCGCCGGGCCCATCGCGAACCCCCCCGCGCCGTGGACCGACGCCCACAGGCGGCTCCGGGCCTGCTCGGCCTTGCGCCCCACGCCCTCATAGAACGACACCACCGACGCTTCGTCCGTCAGGTCGACCCCGGGCTGGAAGCGGCAGCGCGGGTCGTCGAGCGCCGGGTGGCGGTCCGGCGGCTCGCTCTCCAGAAGCGGGACGTGGCAGATCGCCCCCGCGCCGAGGAGCTTCTCGACGACCGCCGAGCCCAACGCCCCGCCGCCGCCGGTGACCACCACGTGCCGCCCTTCGAAACTCATCTGCACGCCGTCACCTCCCTGTGCGATCCGGGGCGGGATCGCCCCTCGGGTGTGCAAGCCTACGCTTGCGCGGGCCGCGGGTTTGGAGGGTGCGCCGATGCCGATCTACGAGTACCGGGCAAAGGAAGACGGGGCGGTGGTCGAGTTGGTCCGCCCCGCCGCGCAGGCCGACGCCCCGGTCGAGGACCCCGAGGGCAAGGGGCGGACCTTCGAACGCGTGCTCAGCACCTTCGCCGCCCGTGGCGGCACGGGCTCGGGGATGGGCGCGGGCATGGGCGATGGGTTCAGCCTGCCCCGCGCCGGGTGCTGCCCCTGCGGCGACCCAAGCGGGCCCTGCAACAACTAATCCCGCGCCCGTCCCGCTCACCCTCACGCCCGAGGGTGGTGCTTCTTGTGCACGTCGCGGAGGTGCGAACGGTCGACGTGGGTGTAGATCTGCGTCGTCGCGATGTCGGCGTGCCCGAGCAATTCCTGCACCACGCGGAGGTCGGCCCCGCCCACGAGCAGGTGCGTCGCGAACGAGTGGCGCAGCACGTGCGGGTGGATCTTGCCCAGCCCCGCGCTCGCGGCCCGGCGACGCACGATCTGCCAGAGCGCCACACGCTCGATCGGCCGCCCCGTGCGCGAGAGAAACAGCCGCCCGTCGTCCCGCGCGTCCGGGCGTCGGAGCCGCGGGCGAGCCTCGGCGCGGTAGCGATCGACCCAGAGGCGGGCGGCGACGCCGAAGGGAACCAGGCGCTGCTTGTCCCCCTTGCCAGTGAGGCGGACGACGCTCAGGTCATCGATCACGTCCCCGTCGCGGACGGCGCCGACCTCGCTGGCGCGGAGCCCGCTCGCGTACATGAGCTCCAGGATCGCGCGGTCCCGCACCGCGAGCGCCCGCGCGACGTCCTCGCCCTGCCCCGGCGGGACGTGCGCCGGATCGACGCTCTCGAGCAGGCGTCGCATCTGGGCCGGGCTGAGCACCCCCGGGAGCTTTTTCCATCGTGTGGGCTGGTCGAGCACGTGGCTCGGGTCGTCTTCGAGCTGCCCGGTCGCGACGAGCCAGCGGAAGAGCACGCGGATCGTCGCGAGATGGCGCGCCACGCTCGCCGGGGCCATCCCCCGACGGCTGCTCAGCCCCGCGAGGTGGGCGCTCAGGTGGCGCGGGGCGATGTCGGCGGGGGTCGAGATCCCGTCGTCGGCCAGCTCGTTGAACAGCTCCCGCGCGTCCCGCGCGTACGCCTCCAGCGTCGCCCTGCTCAGCCCCGCCTCGACGCGGAGATAGGTCAGAAACCGCTTGTGCGCCGGGGCGAAGCAGGGCGCGACCGGCGAGGGATCCGGCGCGGGCGTTCGCTCGGGTTGGCGTGGGCGCGGGGGCACGTGCACACGCTAGATCGGCCGGCATCGGCGGGCCGAGGCAGAAAAGAAACACGCCCCGGCGTCGGACGCCGGGGCGTGGGCTTGGGTTTCAGGGTTCACCGCCCGTCACGGGCGCCGCGGGGCTCTGGCGGGGATTAGCCGAGGAGCTGGAGCACGGCCTGGGGCTGGCTGTTGGCCAGGCTCAGGGTGTTGGTCGCAGCGGCGGAGAGGATCTGCCCGCGGGTCAGCGAGGCGGTCTCGCTGGCGAAGTCCGTGTCACGGATCACGCTGTTCGCGGCGTTGGTGTTCTCGAGACCGATGTTGAGGCTGCGGATCGTCGCGCCGATCGTGTTCCGCTGGAAGGCGCCGAGGCGCCCGCGGAGGCTGGAGACTTCTTCGATCGCCGCGGCAACGACGTTCTGCGCGTTGGAGAGGTCGCCGTCGACCACGTTGAGGCTCTTGCCCGAGCCCAAGTCGTCGAGGCGGCGGAAGTTGCCCTCGCCGGTGGTGTCGAAGCGCCCGAGCTTGCGGGTCGAGACGTCCTGGATGCCCAGGCTCACCTTGCCGGCGATATCCACCTGCCCGGCGAGCTGGAAGTCGGCGCCGCCGCCGGTGATGTCGAACGCCTGGATGCTGCCGCGCTGGGTCGCCTGGGTGGCGGCGATGGTCATCTCGACGTCGAGGAAGTCGGTGTTGACGCGGATGGTCCGACCGCGGGCCGTCGCCTGGACGCCGTTGATCGTCGCGGCGATGTCCTGACCGGCATCACGGATGCCGTTGCTGGCGGCGGTGGAGTTGAAGGCGCGGGCGGTGGTGGCGTTGATCGCGTTGGCGTCGTCGGCTTCGAAGTTGTAGATGCCGGTGCCGGCGTTGGTCGCGCTGAAGTTGGCGTCGCTGACGATCTGGACGCGGACGAACTGGTCCGAGCCGTACTTGTCGCTGCGGAGCGTGATGCCGCCCGAGCCCGAGCCGGTGCCGACGGCGGCCTCGACGCCGGTGACCTCGGTGAAGGTGTTGATCGTGTTCACGACGTCGGCAAGGCTGGTGCCCGAGGCGAACGAGAGCTCGCGGCTGCCCAGGGCGCCGGTGATCTCGATCGTGAAGGTCGAGCCCTGCGCGCCGCCCAGGTCGATCCCGCCGCCGAGCGACAGGAACAGGCCGGCCTGCTGGGCCGACTGGGTGACGATCACGTCGACGTTCAGGTCGCTGCCGTCGAGCTTGGCGCCGTTGACGCGGTAGGTCTCGACGCTGGCGGCGACGTTGTCGGTCTGGTAATCAAAGTTACCGTTGAGCAGCTTGGTGCCCTGGAAGCTGGTGGCGCCGGCGATGCGGTCGATGGTCTGGAGGATCGAGTCGACCTGGAGCTGGTTGGCCGCCTTCTCGGCGTCGCTCAGGCCGGCGGTGTTGGCGCTGGTGGTGAGCAGGCCCTGGAGCTCGGTGAGCAGGCCGCTGACTTCCTGCAGGCCGCCCTCGGCGATGTTCACGACCTGGTCGGCGCGCTCGGCGTTGCCGATCGCAGAGGTGGTCGCGGTGATCTCCTTGCGGAGGTTCTCGCTGGCGATCAGGCCGGCGGGGTCGTCCTTGCCTCGGTTGATGCGCAGACCCGTGCTCAGCCGCTCCAGGCTGGTGTTCAGGCTGTTGTTGTTCTGATTCAGCACGCGCTGAGCGATGAGGCTCTGAACGTTGGTGTTGATCCGACTCATACGATTCCTCCATGAACCCCGGGGGCGGGACGCGCCGGCGACCGGGCGAAACATCGGGACGCGGCGTGTCCCGGCCTGGATCGCCGAGCGACGCCCGTCGCTCGGCCTCACGAACACGACCCGGTGTCCATCCCGGTGACCGTGCCCGCACATCCGCACGCCGACGCGGCGCGAGGACGCCGAGAGATCGGGTGCTTCCGCACGCGGATTGACGGTCGGGGCGAGACTTGCCCGCGCGACCGGCCCGCGCATAACGCCTGCGCCGAACAACACGTTTGTGACGGTTGTGCGGGCGCCGCGCGAGCCCGCGCCGCCGCATCAATAAAAAGAACGCCGCGACGGGGTGATCCGTCGCGGCGTCCGGGTGGTTGCCTTGGGCGTCAGCCCTCGGCCGGGAAGGAGTTCATGGGGTCAGCCCGCGTCTTAGCCGAGCAGCTGGAGCACGGCCTGCGGGGCCTGGTTCGCCAGTCCGAGCGTCTGCGTCGCCGCCTGGCTCAGGATCTGACCGCGGGTCAACGCCGCCGTCTCGCTGGCGAAGTCCGTATCGCGGATGATGCTGTTGGCCGCCGCGGTGTTCTCGGCCCCGACGTTCAGGCTCCGGATCGTCGCGCCGATCGTGTTCCGCTGGAACGCGCCCAGACGCCCACGCAGGCTGGAGATCTCTTCGATCGCCCGTCCGACCACGCTCTGCGCGTCGACCAGGTTCCCGTTGATCATGTCCAGCGACTTGCCCGAGCCCAGGTCGTCGAGGCGGCGGAAGTTGCCCTCGCCCGTGACGTCGTAGAAGCCGAGCTTGCGGGTCGAGACGTCCTGGATGCCCAGGCTCACCTTGCCCGCGATGTCGACCTTGCCGGCAAGCTGGAAGTCCGCCCCGCCGCCGGTGATCGAGAAGGCGTTGATGCTGCCCCGCTGGCTCGCCTGGGTGGCGGCGATGGTCATCTCGACGTCGAGGAAGTCGGTGTTGACGCGGATGGTCCGACCGCGGGTCGTCGCCTGCACGCCGTTGATCGTCGCGGCGATGTCCTGACCGGCATCACGGATGCCGTTCTTGGCCGAATTGGAGGTGTACGCGCCGAGCGCGGTGGTCTCGATGGTGTTGGCGTCCTCGGACTCGAAGGCGAAGATGCCGTCGCCCTCCACGTTGGCCGCGTTGACCACCTGCACCCGGACAAACTGGTCCGAGCCGTACTTGTCGCTGTTGATAACGATGCCGGTGCCGCTGGCGGTCGCCGTCACGCCCGTGACCTCGGTGAAGGTGTTGATCGTCTTGGCGATCAGCTCCATGCTGGTGCCCGAGGCGAACGAGAGCTCGCGGCTGCCCAGGGCGCCGGTGATCTCGATCGTGAAGCTCGAGCCCTGCGCGCCGCCCAGGCTCAGCTCCGTCCCGCCGAGCGAGAGGTACAGCCCCGCCTGCTGGGCGGACTGGGTGACGATCACGTCGACGTTGAGCGAGTTGTCGTTGAACTTGGCGCCGTTGACGCGGTAGTTCTCGACGCTCACGTCGACGTTCTCGGTCTGGTAATCAAAGTTGCCGTTGAGCAGACGCGTGCCCTGGAAGCTCGTCATGCTCGAGATGCGGTCGATGGTCTGGAGGATCGAGTCGACCTGGAGCTGGTTGGCCGCCTTCTCGGCCTCGCTCAGGCCGCTCGTGTTCGCACTGGTCGTCAGGAGGCCCTGCAGCTCGGTCAGCAGGCCGCTGATCTCCTGCAGCCCGCCCTCAGCGATATTGACGACCTGGTCGGCGCGCTCGGCGTTGCCGATCGCGGCCTGCGTGCTCGCCAGCTCGCTCTTCAGGTTCTCGCTCGCGATCAGCCCGGCCGGATCGTCGGCGCCGCGGTTGATCCGCAGACCCGTGCTCAGCCGCTCCAGGCTGGTGTTCAGGCTGTTGTTGTTCTGGTTGAGCACCCGCTGGGCGATCAGGCTCTGGACGTTGGTATTGATTCGGCTCATGGCTGGATTCCTCCGTGAGGTATGGAGGCGGTCGGCTCCTTCCCACCGCCCGCCAAGCCGGGATTTCCGGACCCGGTCGAGGTTGCCGCGGACATGCGCCCCGCGGCTGGCGTTCCGAGACGTGGGGTCCCGCCCACGACCGAAAACGCATCGGATCCCCGGGAGCGCGGGTTTAGCGGACGTCAAAGCCTGCTCAAAAAAACATCCGCGCCGTCTGCGCCGGTCCGGAAACCCGATCGCCGGATTTCCCCTCAACGTCAACGGATTCGCCCGTTCCGGGCCCCAGACCGCACGCCCCACGCGCGCGAAAAAAAACGCCCCGCGATGCGGGGCGTTCGGGTCAAGATTGGGTGATCCCGGCTTAGCCGAGGAGCTGGAGCACCTGCTGGGACTGCTGGTTCGCGAGCCCGAGCACGGTCGTGCCGCTGCTGGAAAGGATCTGCGCCCGGGTCAGGCGGCTGGTCTCGAAGGCGAAGTCGGCGTCGCGGATGCGGCTCTCGCTCGCCGAGAGGTTCTCCACCGCCGACTGCAGGCTCCGGACGTTGGGATCCAGCACGTTCCGCTCGAACGCGCCCAGGCGCCCACGCATGACCGAGATCTCGTCGATCGCGGCGGTGAGGATCGCCTGCGCGGGTGTGAAGTCCCCGCGTTCGATCGCGTCGCGGATGGAGTTGCCCTGCCCGTCCTTGAGCGAGCTGAGGAACTGGAGGTTGCCGTTGATCAGCGTCCCCCCGAGCTGGCTCGCCGCGACCGACTGGATGCCGATGTTGGTCTGCTGGAGCGGGGTGATGTTGGGCCCGAGCTGGAAGGTCGAGCCGCCGCTGGTGATGAAGAAGGTCGTGCTCCCGCCGGAGGGCGTGATCGCGAAGGTCTCGTCGAGCAGCAACTCCACGCCGAGGTCGGGCGAGCTGAGCTTGATCTGGAGCCCGCGTCCGGTCGCGAGGTTGCCGTTGACCAGGGCCGTGACGTCCTGGCCCACGTCCCGGACCGCGCCCGCTCGGAGCGGCGGCGCCGGCGTCCCGCCCGTCGCGACCGCGCCCCACGGGAAGTCGGTCGCGGGGTCGGAGTAGTCGGCGAGCTGCGTCCCCGGGTCAAACTTGAACAGCTTGAACTGATCGATCGCCCCGGTCTGCGGGCGGTCGATCCGCTCCACCGCGACGAACGCCTCCGACCCGTAGCTCGCCGACTTGAACACCAGACCGCTGCTCGGATCGCTCGGATTGATCAGCTCGGCCTCGACGCCCGTGAACGCGGTCAACCGGTTCACGGCCGTGATCACCGAGGCGAACGTCGCCCCGCTGGTGAAGCTGACCTCCTGCACGCCCTCGGGCCCGGCGAGACGGATCGTCATGCTCGACATGAGCGTGCCGTCGGTCGCGCCCGGCGTGACGCCCGGGAGGTAGAGCCGCCCGGTCTGGGCCGAGGCGAGCACGTCGACCTCCACCCCCACCGCCTGGTTCTGCGTGAAGGTGGCGTTGTTGATCTTCGCCTTGCCGATCGCGCCCTGGTCCACGCCCGAGAGGACGTAGTCCAGCGACCCGTTGAGCAGCTTGAGCCCGCCGAAGCTGGCCGTGTTGCTGATCCGCGTGATCGAGTCGATCGCCGAGTCGATCGCGAGCTGGTTCGCGTTGCGCTCTTCCAAGCTGTTGGCGCCGGTGTTGGCGGCTTCGACCATCAGGCTCTGGATGCCGTTGAGCAGGTCGTTGACCTCGGCGAGCGCCGCCTCGGTCGTCGCGATCACGCTCGAGGCGCGCTCGGCGTTCTTGATGCCCTGCTGCGCGCCCTGGATCTCCGAGCGCAGCCGCTCCGAGATGATCAGGCCCGCCGGGTCGTCCTTGCCGCGATTGATGCGCAGGCCCGTCGCCAGGCGCTCGAGACGGACGTCCAGGTCCGCGTTGGAGCGCTTGAGGTTGGCTTGGGCGATCAGGCTCGGGATATTACTGTTAATCCTCGCCATGACGATCCTCCGTGATGGTCGCGAGGTGGCTCATGCCGCCGGCGTCCGGTCGGCGCGGGTTCCGATGGGTGGGCGTGATCGCCCGATGATTCGTGCGTTGACGTGTGGTTCGGCGCATCACGCGGTCCTCCGTCCGGCGGCGTTCGCCTTCTCCCCGCGCGGGGCCGAGGGCTCCTCGCCGACCGCCTCGACCCTGGCGTCGGCCTTCGCCGAGGCCCGGGGCTCCGGGCGGGACGGGCTCGCCGGCGTCGGGCGACCGGCCGTCAGCCCGCTCGTCCGCGTCGCACGCCCGTTCCGCTTGACAGGGCCCGGGCTGATCGAGGCCGAACCGAGCGCCTGCCCGATCGACTCCAGCCCGTTCGCGGGGATCCCCGCCGCCTGCTCGTTCTCCCGCCGGATGGCCTCGTAGACCTCCTTGCGGTGGACGGCGATCCGCGTCGGGGCGTTGATCCCCAGACGCACCTTGTCGCCGCGAATATCCACGACCGTGATCTCGATGTCGTCGCCGATCATGATCGTCTCGTCGCGTTGCCTGGATAGCACCAGCATCCGTTGCTCCTTTGCTCCGGCATCCGTGCCGGACGACGCGCCGCGTTCGCCCCGAAACGCATGGGGCCCGCGACGCGCCGGGTCTTAAGCGCTCGCCGCCGCCTGCGGGGCCTGCACGGTCATCAGCGCGTGACGCGTGGTCCAGCGCTTCTCCGCCAGCACCATCTGCTCCCCGCGCTTGCCGATCGTGTCCACCACCAGCGGGCCCTGCAGGTTCCCCGTCAATTGCTCGCCCACCTTGTTCACGATCACGAACACCTGCGCGTCCTCGATCCGAGCCATCGACAGGCTCTCGAGCTGCTCCGGGCGGATCGGCACCGAATACTCCGGCACAAACAGCGACGGGTCCGTCACCACGAACGCCAGCCCGGGCTCGTCCAGCGACTGAAGCCAAAAGAAACAAGCCTCGTCGCCCGGCTCCAGCAGGCAGTACCGCTTGTGCTCGGGAAACCCGAGCAAGCCCTTGGGAAAGGTGATCACGCGGTCCTCCGCGATCTCGATCACCCCGAAGCGAGTCGTCCGCACCTCCATGGGATGCTCCGTTCCAAACCTTTCGGCCAGCTCCGCTGGATCGTCCCAAGGCTCCTGCCATGGGCGACGTCCTGTCGATCCACCACGCACGACGCGGCCGAAGCGCCGAACGCGGCATCCAACTCCTGAACCCGCCTCCTGCAAGCCCCGCGCTCTCACGCGGGCGGCGGCACACCCTCAACCCAAACCCCTACCCCAGAAAATCCAACAGCGACATCTGGTTCATCGAGGCCGACTGCAGCCCCGCCTGGAGCTGCATCTGCAGCAGCGAGAACCGGCTCGACGCCTCCGCCCAGTCCAGGTCCCGCAGGTTGCTCCGCGACAGCTCGTCCAGCACCGCACGGTCCTCCTCGAAGCGCGTCGCCGACTCCACGCGCCTCGCGTACCCGCCCACCAGCGCCCGAGACTCCGACACCGAGTCCACGAAGACGCCGAGCTTCTCCCCCGCAAGTCCGATGCCAACCGTGTCGTTGCTCAGCAGCGCGTCGCGCAGGTCCATCAACGCCGAGAACAGGTTGTCCACCCGCACCTCGCCCCGGTCCTGCCCTTGCAGGCGCCCGGTCGCGGGGTCGTACGCCGCGTCGATGAGCCCTAAGTCCAACGCGGCGTTGGAGTTGTTCGACCGCTGGACCTCGATCGCCCCCGCCACCGCCAGCGCCCCCGATTGCTCGAAGACGATCCCGTTCGCCCCCTCGCCGAGCCCGACGACAAAGTCCGCCGGGTCGACGCCCTGAGCCGGGAGCTGGTCGTCCGCCGCCGCCCGGATCTTCGCCAGGGTCGCGCCCACGGTCGTCACGTCCTCCGGGCGGAGGTCGACGCGGATGGTCGCCCCGTTGCCGAGGGTGATGACAAAGTCGACGTTCAGCGCCGGGTCGGTCCGGTCGTGGACGACGCTGACGCCGCGTCCCCCGTTCAGATCGCTGAGGCGTGTGGTCTCGTCGAAGGTGCGGATGCCGAGGCGCGAGGCCGTCCCGTTGTTGCCCGGGACCTCCTCGATCCGCAGCCCCTGCCCCGCGCCCGTCGCGACCTCACTATGGATATTGACCCGACGCCCCTCGGCGTCCAACTCCACCCGCAGCCCGAGGTTCGCCGACTCGATCGCGTTGACGATGTCCTGGTACGTCTCCGCGCCAGAGAGGTCGATGTCGACCGTCCGCCCCAGGTTGGAGACCCGGATCGCCCCCAGCGCCTGCCCGTCGACGAGCCCCACCGGGCTCAACGCCGTCAGCTTGGGCTGGAGCCCCACCGCGTCGGTCGAGCCAGCGGTAAAGGTCAGCCCGGCGCCGTTGCGGAGCCCGAGGTCCAGCGCCGTCCGCCCGGTGCCGAGATCGCGGAACTCAATCTCCGAGCCCGCGAGGGCGTCGATCGTGAGCCCCGCCGCCGAGACGCCCACGCCCCCGGGCCCGAGCACGGTCGTCCCGGTCGCCTGCTCATGGTCGCGGATCGCACGCTCGAGGCGCTGCGCCACATCGCCGACCGTCTCCGCATCGCCCAGGTTCACCGTGATCGGGTCCGCCCCGTCGACCACGACCCGCAGCGGCCCGGTCACGACGCCCAGCCCCCGCGCGCCAAGAACGTCCCGCAGGCGCGTCTCTTCGGTCAGCGCCGGCGACAGCTCGACGCCGCCGCGCACACGCGCGCTCGTCGAGCCGATCGCGTTGTTCCCGCCCATCGTCAGCGGCACCGGGAACCCGATGTCCAGATCCGTCACCAGACCACCGCCCGAGCCCACGTAGCGGTACCCGCCCCCGAAGGGCTCCACCGGCTGACGCCCCGGCGTCGAGCCCCCGAACATGTAGCCCACCGACGACTCGCTGTTCGCCAGGCGGAACAGACGCTCGATCATCGTCTCGATCACCACCGCCTGCCCGGCTCGCTCGTCGGCGCTGGTCCCGATGCTCACCTGCGTGCTCGCGATCGCCTTCGCCTCGAGGATCAGGTCGTTCGCCTCGGACAACGCCGAGTCCAGGCTCGTCAACGCGCTGTCGGCGTGGTCCAGGTTCCGGAATCGCTGCTCGGCCCGCCCCAGACGCGCGTTCAAGAGCTGGATCGTCCCCGCCGCCACCACGTCGTCGCTCGGGCGGTACACCCGCAGCCCCGTCGCGAGCTGCGTCTGCACGTTCGCCAGCCCCACCGTCGGGCGGTTCAGGTTGAACAACGCCGCATTCGCCACCATCAGGTTGGGCACACGCGCCGCGTTGGCCGGGATCGACGTCATCCGTACGCTCCTGCGTCAGACCGCTCTGCCGTTACCACACCCCACACCGAACACCCCGAAACACCCCGCAAAACAAGCCTCACACGAGGCTCATCAGCGTCTGCAACAGCTCGTCCGTCACCGCGATCAGGCGGCTCGCGCCCTGGTACTGGCGTTGGAACATCATCAGGTTCAGCGCCTCCTCGTCGAGGCTCACGCCGCTCAACCCGTCACGCTGCGCTTGCAGGCTCTGCTGCACCACCGCCGACGACTCGGCCTGCACCTTCGACGTCGTCGTCCGGTTCGCCACGTCCTGCACCGTGTCCGACCAGCGCCCGCGGATCGTGTTCCCACCCAGCGCGTCCAGACGCAGGTCCTGAAGCTGCGCCACTGCGAGCGCCACACCGTTCTCCACCAGCGCCCCCGACGCGTCCGTCCGACCCACCTTCAGCACCGACGGGTTGTCCACAAGGTCCTGACGCACCGCGATGTCGCCGGCGTTCTTACCCGTAAAAAACGCGTTCACGCCCATCGCCGCCAGCACGCCCGAGCTGTCCTCCGCGAACGCGAACTCGATCCCCGCCTCGCTCTCGATCACCAAGCGACCGCTCGCGTCAAAGCTCGCGTTCAGCCCGTCGATCCCCGCGATCGCCGCTCGGATGTCCTCCGCGCTCGTGTCGTCCGCGAACGTCCGGTTCCCGTTCGAGTCGATCCCGTTCATGTCCACGTCGACACGGACCGTGCGCACGCCCCCGGTCGACGTGTCGCGCACCTGCACGAGGAAACTCCCGTTGGTCGGCTTGACCGGCATCCCCTGCACGCTCGCGTTCTGCGGGTCGCTGAGCGCGCGCGTCCGGTCCTCCGCCGCCATCGGCGCCGTGCCCGACGCACGCGTGAGCCCCGGCACGCCCGCGGCTTCCGCCGTGATCCGGTTCACCTGAAAAATCAGCTGCGCGCTGATCTCATCCAGGCGATCGATCGTCCCGTTCACCGCGTCCCGGCGTGTCTCGAGCAGCGCGCCCACGCGACCGCTCGTGATCGGCAGGCGCGTCCCGTCGTCCTTGGCGCTGACCCACATCTCCACGCGGCCGCCCACCGACTCGCGCTCCAGCGTGATCCCCCGGCTCAGCCCGCCGAGCACCACCGGCGTCGAGCCGATCATCACGTCCACCGCCCCGCTCGACTGCTCGATCGTGCTCACGTCGATCAGCTCGCTCAGCTCCGCCAGGACCGCGTCCCGCTGATCCCGCAACGGCCCGGCCGTGAACCGGCCCTCCTCCGCCGCCACGATCTCCGCGTTCAACGCCGCGACCTGCGTCAGCAGCACGTCCGCCCGCTGCACCGAGGCCCCGAGGTCCGCGTCGATCTGCAGGCGCTGATCGACCAGGCTCTTCCGCAGCCCCTGGATATACCCAGCGAGCTGCTGCCCCTGCTGGATCACCACCGCCGAGGACTGCACCAGGTTCGCCCGCTCGCTCCAGCTATTAAAAAAGGATGTGAGCTGCCCGGAGAGATCGTCGCCGGTGAGCTCGTTGAGCCGCGCCTCGACCGCGCTGTAGACGTCCAGCTTCGTGCGCGCGCCGCTGGCGTCGCTGATGCCGGTGCGCAGGCGTTGCACGACGGCCTCGTTGACCTCGCGCGTCAGCCCCTGCACCTGCACGCCGCGACCGAGGTAGATCCCCGACCCCGAGGAGCCCGCGATCGGGGCGAGCTCGAGCCGCCCGCGGGTGTAGTGCGGGCTGGCGAAGTTCGCCATGTTGTTGCCCGCGACCTGGATGCCGAGCTGGCTCGCGGTCAGCGCGCTCCGCCCGATATTGAGTGCCGCCCCGAGGCTCATCGCCGCCTTCTTCCTGCGCCGCCGACCGATCGGTCAGCCCGCGATATCCAGACCGCTCGCCACCTGGTGACGCCCCGCCTCGACCACGCCCCGCGCGCTGTACGTGCCCGCGTGGCTCAGCTTCTTCGCGATCTGGCGCACAAGCCCGTCCATGTGCGCCAGCAGGCTCTCGCTCGCCAGCCGCACCGTCCGCTGCTCGTCCGTCACGCGCACCAGCGTCTCACGGAGCTGCTTCGCCAGCCCCATCGCCCGCTCGCGCCACGGATCGGCGAGGCGCTCGGCCAGCTCCGTCAGCGTCGGCTGGCGCGTCGGCTTGGTCCCCGCCGTCAGCTGCGCCACCACCGCACGACGCCGACCCTCCAGCTCCTGCACCGCCCGCAGCAACTCCGCGTGCGTGCGCACGCAGGCGCCGATCTCCGAGGCGTCCGCTTGCGCGATCGCCGCCCTGTGCCGACGCGTAACCTCCAGCAACTGCGTCTGCACGCGCAGCATCCCCTCGAGCACGCGTTCCAGCTCCGACGCGAGCGCCGCCTCACGATCTGTCACACCCGAGCCGCTCATGCTTCAACCCCGTCGCCCAGCCGCCGGGCGTTCAGTTCTTCCAGCGCACTCGACTGACGCAGCAGATCGCGTGCCACGCGTTCGACCAGCGGAAACCGCGCGGCCCGGGTCACCTGCTGCGCAAGTTCCGCGTCCAGCAGCGCACCAAACTGCTTCTCCGCCGAGGTCGGCTTGAACGGGGCCGCCGCACCCTCGCTGGCGCGCATCTGCGCCAGGATCGGCTGCACGAATGTGATCGACACCAACTGCTCGGCCGCTTCCCGCGCCCGCGTCTTCCCATCCGGGGCCCCGCCTGCGAGCCGCTGATCCGTGGCGAGGAGCCCCGCGAACGAGCGCTGCCGGTCCGCGACGCCGTCGAACGCCGCGCCCGTGCGCACGCCCGCGGCGCTCGGCACGCTCGATACGCCCGGCATGTTCAGCATGGGCGACGACCCGATCACGACTCGTCCACCAGCCGGGCGTGCAACTGCCCGTTCTTGTGCAGCATGTGGATCACCTGGATCTGCTGCTGGCGCGGGATCGCGAGCTGCTCCATCGCCGCGAGCAGGTCCGCGAGCTTCGCCCGGTCCCGCGGGCGGATGTTCGTCCCGATCTCGGTCCACCCGCGACGCTCCACCAGCGGGTTCATCGCGTCACCCACCGGCTCCGGCGTCGTCCGCGTGATCGTCAACCCCTCGATCGTCAGCGTCCCGGGGCTGATCTCGACGTCCGCCGTCAGGATGATCGCCCCCGTCGAGCTGTTCACGATGACCTGCGCGGGCAGACCCAGTAGTTCCACGCTCACGCTCGTCGAGAGCACCGCCCCGACAAACTCCGCCGGGCTCGCACGCTCCACCGGCGGCACCTCGATCAGCACCCGCCGATCGTCCAGCGCCCGAGCGATCGCCCCCTCCGCGTGCGGGTTGTTGAAGTAGTCGTTGTTGATGCTGCTCGCGATCGTCGAGGTCGATTTGTGCCCCGCGTACGGCGGCTCCAGCACCAGCACGAACGAATCCCCCACGTCCGGCGGGAGCACGTCCAGCCGCATGCGCGCGCCGCCGCGCACAAGACCCGACGTTGGGAACTGCGGGTTTTCCAGCACGATCTCGCCCTCGCCGATCGCGTACACGTTCGGGTCGTCCGGGCTCGGGCCGAGCAGCGGCGTCAGGAACAGACGCCCCCCCGCCAGGCTCCGAGCCGAGTGGATGACCTGCACGTGCATGTCCAGCTTGTCATCCGCCAGCGCCCCGCCCCGCGGCACGGTCACCGTCACCATCACCAGCGCCACCGAACGGTTGGACGCGAGCTCGGAGATATCCCCGACCGGGTTCCCGGAGTTCTGGAGCACGTTCATCAGCGGGCGCGCCATCAGCAGCTCCTGCCCGGAGTCGCCGGTGCCGTTGAGGCCCATCACCAGGCCCAGCCCGCGGAGGACGCTCTCGCCGTGCCCGTCGATGCGGGCGATATCGCGCACGTTGGTCGCCCGCGCCGGCGTCGCGACCATCGCGAGGCAGAGCCCCGCGCACAACGCCGCGATCGTGCGCACCAATGACCGCGTTGCCCGTGCCTTCGCTCGGCTCATGTCCCGCTCCGTTCCTGCACCCGCGAGGGCGCGTCGTGCAAACCCGCACGCAAAAGCCGTGCCTGAAGAACAGGCCGCGCGGGGCGAGAGCTGTTTCGCAGCGTGGGCGCGCGAAAAGCACGGGCGGGACGCCCGTGCCACGGTTGAATGTGCCACTTGCACCCGTCAGAACGCGAAGACGGCGTCCATCACCCGCGGGATCAGCCCCTTGCGCCCCGCGCGCCGGACCTCGCCCTCGTTGATCACCTCGATCCGCAGGTCCGCGACCTGCGCACTCAGCACGGTGTTCTCGGCCGTGATGTCCTCCATCCGGCAGATCCCGCTCACGATGATCGTCTTCCGCTCCTCGTCGTTCGCGATCACGCGTTTCGCCTCGATCACTACGGTGCCGTTGGGCTTCACGTCGATGATCCGCCCCGCGACGCGCGCGACCATGCGGTCGTTGCGCTCGTATTCGCCGTCGCCGGCGAAGCGGTTGTTGTAGTTCATCCCGACCCGCGCGAGGTTGTCCCCGGCCCCGGTGCGGAACTGCAGGTCCAGCAGACGCTTGAGATCCGGGAACGCGAGCAGCGCACCGTCCAGGTTGTAGCTCTTGCTCGTCTCCAGCGTCTGCTCGCTCGTCGAGCGGCTCGTCTCGTCGATGATGATCGTCACCAGGTCGTGCACCAGGAACGACCGCGGCTCCGGCGGCGCGACGTACATCAGGCTGTACCCCGCCAGCGACGTCGGGCCCGCGCCAGGGTCGCTCATCGGCATCGCGCGCTGGCGGAACAGGCTCTGCGCGTGCGCACACGGCGCGGCCATCGCGATCGCCCCGAGCACCACGCAGACCATCGCCCCGAGTCGCTGCCCGTTTTTCATCGCCGTCCTCCCAATGTGATCGTCTCGCCCCCGCCCGCGTTCGGGGTCAGCACGACGACCCGCCCGGGGCCGTCGACCTGCCCGCGGAACCGGCGTCGGTCGCCGGACAGGCTCTCCAGCTCGATCGTCTCGCCCGCGCGCCCCGCGCCGAGCGCCCGCGCCTGGGCGCGGACCACGACACTCCCGCTGATCGTGCGCACGAGCACGCGGTCACCGCGGCGCACCACGATCGGCGGCTCCAGGTCCCGCGCGCTCAGCATGTCGCCCGGCTCGAGGTTGCGGCGCAGCTCGTGCCCGATCGCCTCGCGCGGGTCGGCCGGCGTCGCGCCCGGGGTCACCCAGCGCACCTCGCGCACCACGCCCGCGTTCTCCACCCGCTGCCCGCGGCGCATCGGCACGCTCGCGACCAGCACGTCGCGCCGCACCTCGACCCCGACGCGGATCGTCGCTTCCAAAGCCGTCCGCGGGCCGTCGAAGACCGTGATCGAGAGCGGGAGCGCGTCGCTCGCGCCCGTCGCGACGATCTCGACCGCGCGCCCGGCGATCGGCGTCGAGAGCACGCTCGCGTCGCGGTCGTCGAACCGCAGGCGCAAGTCCTGCTCGGGCACGTCGAGGATCTCGGCGATGCGCAGCGCCGCGGCCGTGCGCAGCGTCGGTGTGTTCGCCTCGCGAGGCATGGCGGCCTGCGCTTCGCCGACCCGGGGCGTGGGACGCCGAGCGGGGTCGACCGCCATCACCTGGCACGCCGCCCCGCGGACGGTCACCCGCGCGACGTCGACGACGGGCAGCTCGCCCCGCTCCGCGGCCGCCTGGATTGCCTTGCGGACGTGCTCGCCCCCGATAGACGCGGTCCGCGCGTCGCGCCCCACCGCGTCGGACGCCGAGGCGTGGAGCAGGATCGCGCCGATCTCTTCCGCGGCGGGCCCGACGACGTCGGCGATCGAGGCGATCGTGACCGGCGCGTCGTTCGCCAGTCGCGCAAAGCGACGCAGCTCGACCGAGGTCGCCCCGTCGCTTTCCCGCGTGGGGCTCGCATTGGCGCTCCGATCGCCGCCGACGTGCGCACCGGCCGCGACTTCGACGCCGACCAGCGCGAGCAGCGAGCACAAGATGGCGAGCGTGCGTGTCATCGCGGTTCCGCCTCCCTGGGTTACCGGCGGAGCTGCCCGACGGCCCGGAGCGTCTCGTCGGCCGCCCGGATCGACTGGCTGTTCATCTCGAACGCCCGCTGCGTGCGGATCAGCTCGACCAGCTCCCGCGTCGGATCGACGTTGGAGTTTTCGAGGAAGCCCTGGAGCAGACGCCCGCGGTTGTCCTCGAGCGGGATGCCCTGGATGGGGTCACCGCTGGCGGGGCTCTCGGTCCAGAGGTTCTCGCCGACCTGCTTGAGGCCTGCGGGGTTGACGAAGGTCACGATCTCGAGCTGCCCGACTTCCTGCGGGGCGATCTCGCCGGGCTGGAGCACGAAGATCCGTCCGTCGGCGGAGATGTCGATCTTGAGCGCATCGTTGGGGATGCGGATGTTCGGATCGAGACGCCGCCCCTCGCTGTTGGCGAGCACGAGCTCCCCATCGCTGTTGATCGCGAAGTTGCCGGAGCGTGTGTAGGCGAAGCCGTCGCCGATCGCGTCGTCGACCTGAACGCGGAAGAACCCGTCGCCCTCGATCATGACGTCGAGCTCGCGCCCGGTGTTGATGGGCGCGCCCTGGGTGAAGTCCTGCTGCGTGCCGGAGACCTTGACCCCGAGCCCGACGTACAGCCCCGTCGGGCGCTGGTCGGCGTTGGCGTTCTCGACGCCCGGCTGCTGGCGCTCGATGTAGAGCAGGTCCTGGAAGTTGGCCCGGCTCGCCTTGAAACCCGCGGTGTTGACGTTCGCGAGGTTGTTCGCGACCACGTCGAGCTGGGTGTTGAGCGCGCTGAGCCCGGTCGAGGCGGACTGGAGGGCGATGACGGCCATGGATTCTCGTCTCCTGTACTAAAACGGCTTAGCCGACACGCCCGAGCCCGTTGATGGCCCGGTCCATGAGCTGGTCGAAGCGTTGGATCATCTCGAGGTTGCGCTGCGCGGCGCTGGCGGCGTTGGTGACGCCCATGATCGCGTCGATCTCGTTCACCGCCGAGCCTTCGACCGCGCCCTGCACCAGTCGCCCCCCCGCGGGGAGCAGGGGCTGGGCGCCGTCCAGCGCGAACAGGCTGTCGCCGAGCTTGGTCAGGCGCTGGCGGTCGCCCACGTCGGCAAAGCCGAGCTGCGCGACCGCCTCATTGTTCTGCGTCACCCGCCCGGCGGCGTCGATCTGCACCGGGCCCGCGCCCGGGTCAATCCGCACCGGGTTACCCCCGACGGCGAGCACCGGCTGCCCGGTCGTGGACATCACCAGCGTCCCGCTCGAGTTGAGCGTCATCCGCCCGTCGCGGGTCAGACGGACGACCGGCTGGCCGTCCTGCATGTCGCCGACGGTCAGGAAGCCGTCCCCGTGGACCGCCAGGTCGAGCGGGTTGCCCGTCTGCTCGACCGGGCCCTGGCGGAAGCTGATCCGGTTCTCGGCGAGGTGCGTCCCCGCGCCCAGCGCCTCCAGCAGCTCGTTCGATGGCAGGTGCCAGAGCCCGTCCTCGGCCCGGACGTGGTCCCGCTGACGGGCGACCGGGGTGTAGGGCTTGAACCCGACGGTGTTCACGTTCGCCAGGTTGTTGGTCAGGACGTCCTGGCGGTACATCGAGGTCAGCGCGCCGCTGGCCGAGATCTGCATCGCGTAGTTCATGCGCGGCCTCCCCGGCAACGCGCGAGCCCGCGGCGCAAGATCCGGCATCCATGACGCGGGTTGTGCTCGGCTCGGGTCATCGCCGAACAGAGATCACAAACGGCGTGCCGAGGAAACCAGGCAAAAACACCGGCTCTTGCAAAGTCGTATTCGGATCTATCTGTCTGCTATACTCCCCGGCACGCCGGGCGGGGTTATTTTCAGTTTTTTTTGAAAATTCGACGCGCCCGCGGGGGGAGACCCGGCGAAAATACGCCCGAGCGGGCGGCCGCCCGCCCGAGCCTTTTTCCGGAGCGACCCCATGCCCACGCTCTACCGCCCGCTGCCTGAGCATCCCGACCGCGACGCGACCGACGCGGGCCTGTTGAGCGCCGTCGTCCGGGGCGAGGCCCGTCTGACCGACGAGCAGGCGTTGGAGTTGTTCCGGTCGCTGCCCTTGACGGGGCTGGGCCGCTGGGCCGACGCACGGTGCCGCCACATCCACGGGCCCGCGATCCGGACCTACGTGATCGACCGCAACATCAACTACACCAACATCTGCAACGCGAAGTGCACGTTCTGCGCCTTCAAACGTACGGCCGCCGACGCCGACAGCTACACACTCGAGCACGAGCAGCTCTATGAGAAGATCGGCGAGCTCGTCGCGATTGGCGGCACCCAGATCCTCATGCAGGGCGGCATGAACCCCGACCTGAAGCTCGACTGGTACCTGACGCTGCTCTCGGGCATCAAGGAGCGGTTCCCGCACGTCCACGTGCACGGGTTCAGCCCGCCGGAGTTCATCGAGTTTGTGCACTTCTTCAACCCGCCCGGCGCGACGCTGGAGGACAAGATCCGCTGGGTGATGGTGCGTCTGAAGGACGCGGGGCTCGACAGCCTGCCGGGCGGCGGCGGGGAGATCTTCGCCCCGGCGGTCCGCCGAAAGATCGGACTTGGCAAGTGCGACGCGGAATCGTGGCTGACGACGATGTACGTCGCGCACACGCTGGGCATGTTCACCAGCGCGACCATGATGTTCGGGCACATCGAGGGCATCGCCGACCGCATCCACCACATGCTGCTCGTCCGCCAGTGGCAGGACCGGGCGCTGCTGGAAGGCGGTGCGCCCGACGACTTCATCGCCGGCGATCGGCACCATCTCCATTCCCTCGGCGGGACGGGCGTCCCGCCCGTCGCTCCCGATGCGCCTGCTTCACCGACGCCCTTCGGGCACTACAAGGCGTTCATCAGTTGGCCCTTCCAGCGCGAGAACACGCCGCTGGGGCGCGTGAAGGACTGGGGCGAGCTCCCGACCGACGTGGGCGAGTTCCCGGGCGACGCGGTCGCGAAGCTCGATGGCTCGGGCATCAAGACCGACCATCCGGAGTTCGGGCGGCGCGTCCGCCGATCGTCGGCGAGCGATTACCTGCGGACGCAGGCGCTGAGCCGCCTCGTGCTGGACAACGTCTACTCCATCGGCGCGAGCTGGGTCACCATGGGCCCGCACATCGGGCAGGTCGCCCTCGCGTACGGCGCCAACGACATGGGCTCGGTCATGATGGAGGAGAACGTCGTCAGCTCGGCCGGGACAACCTACTGCCTCGACGAGCCGGTGCTCTGCCACCTGATCCGCGGGGCCGGGTTCATGCCCGCCCAGCGGAACAACACCTACGACGTGCTCAAGCTCCACGACAGCCCGGAAAGCCCGGACCTGCGCGTCGCCGACTGGTCGCAGCACCGGGCGAAGCGCCTGCACCACCAGGCGCCCAAAGGCGCGACGAAGAAGGCCCCGCACGAGACCGCCGAGGGCGGCAAGGCCGAGCTGACCGTCCGGGCGACCAACTGACTCGAAGATCCCTACGCAAAACCGCCCCGTGCTTCACGGGGCGGTTTTTGTTGCACTGGCGGGTCACCGCCCGGCGGCGGCGGGGATCAGTCCTCGCCGAGGAGGGCGCTGATCTCGTCGTCGACGGGGTTGCCGGCGCGGTCGTCGGCGGGGCCCTTGCGCTTTTTCTTCTTGGGCTTGGCGCCGGCGTCGTGGTCGTCGTCATCGTCGTCGTCGTGATCGTCGGCGGCGTTGGCGGCTTCCTCGGCGTGGGCGCGCTCGGCTTCCTCGAGCGCCTTCTGCTCGGCCTCGAGCTGCTCCTTGGTCATCTTCCGCTTGGCGGCGTCGACCTTCATCTTGTCCGGCGCGATGATGATGCTCGCCTGACGGCCCATCCAACGCGGCGCCATCTCGACCTTGCCGATGTCGCTGAGCTCCATCGCGATCTCGGCGAGGCGCTCCAGACCAATCTCCTTGTGCATCATCTCACGACCGCGGAACTTCTGCGTGACCTGCACCTTGTGCCCGGCCATCAAGAACCGGCGGGCCTGATCGACGCGGATCTTCACGTCGTGCGCCCCGATCTTGACGCTCCGCCCGAGGCGGATCTCCTTCATCTCGGCCTGCGTGCTTTTCCCGCTCTGGGCGCGCTTGCTGAGCTCGTACTTGTACTTGCCGTAGTCCATGATCTTGCAGACCGGCGGGCGCGACTCGGGCGAGATCTCGACCAGGTCGAGACCGGCTTCCTGCGCGCGCTTCAGCGCGTCGTACGTCTCGACGACGCCGACCTGCTCGTTGTCCGGGCCGATGAGGCGGACCGGGCTGATGCGGATCATGTGGTTGACACGCGTGCGCTGCACGGGGCCAGCCTCTCGGAAGAACCTTCGGTGTGCGATGTGCCTTCTCCTGCGAGCGTCCGGGCCCTCCGGCCCGTCGCTCATGCCAAACTCAACAGAACCGGGACGCAACAACCCGGGGCGACTGTCGCCCCGGGACAATGGACCTGAACCAGCACGCGGACGCCGACACGCCACGAGCCGCATAAGCGGGCTCGACGCGGATACGGGCGGCTGCCGGGACGGAATGGGACGACGCGGGCCTCACGAGGCGATCCGCACGCGGCGCTGGCGTGCGGCGGGGGCGATCGTTTGCGTGACCATGCGTTTCGGCACCGTCCAGAGACCTCGCCCGCCCGCCCCAAGCGCGAGGCTCGGGCGGGCACGCCGCTGTTCCCAACGATCGGCACGGGGACCACCCCCGCGCCTTCTGGAACAAGCCTAACGCCGCCGATCATTCCGGACAAGCCCAAAACCGTCGCCGGAGGGGCGTTTAGCGCGTCGCGAGCAGGAAAATGTTCAGGATCACGCTGATCGGGAGCAACGCGATCATCACCCAGAACAGGATCTTGAACGTCGTCGACTCCCCCGCCCCGGCCCCGCTGGTGTCGACGGGGATCTCCGCGGGGACGGCGGCGGCCTCGGCAGCCGCGATCGTCGAGAGGTCCGCCGCCGGGAGCGCGTCCTTGTGCGCGATCACCGGCGTCTGCCCCGCCGCCAGGGCCCGCAGGTCGACCAGCAGGTCCTTGCAGTTGCGATAGCGGTCGGCGGGGCGCTTGGCCATCATCATCTCGATGACCTCGCTGATCCCGGACCCCAGGCGCGGGTTGACGTGATCCGGGGGGATCAGGTCGGCCTTGAGGTGCTTGTGCATGACGGCCGAGGGGTTCTTGCCCTCGAACGGGACGCTCCCGGTCACCATGTGGTAGAGCGTCGCGCCCAGCGAGTAGATGTCCGACGCCGGGCCGACGTCCGACGAGCCGCGGATCTGCTCCGGGGAGATGTAGTACGGCGTGCCGAAGGCCTTGCCCGCCTCGGCCTCGGCGGCCTCCTTGTCGCTCACCGCCCGCGCCAGGCCCATGTCCGCCAGCTTCGCCACGCCTTCGCGGTTCAGCATGATGTTCTTGGGCTTCACGTCCCGGTGGATCAGCCCCTTCTCGTGGGCGTGCAGCAACGCCTCGGCGACCTGGATCGTCACCTCGACCGCGTCCTTCTCCGCGTACCGCTTGTGCTGCACGATGTCGTCGTAGACCGTCCGCCCCTCCACGTACTCCATCACGAAGTAGTGGAACTCGCCGGCTTTGCCGACGTCGAACGCCTGCACGATGTTGGGGTGGTTGAGCTGGGCCGCCGCCCGGCCCTCGGCGTAGAACCGCTCGATAAACTGCGGGTTCTGGCTGAACTTCCGGGGCAGGACCTTGATCGCGACCACGCGGTCCAGGCTGAGCTGGCGGGCCTTGTAGACCGTCGCCATCGCGCCCGCGCCGAGCTTGCCGAGGATCTTGTACCCGGGGATCTTCTGCCCGGATCGCTCGGCCTCGATGATCTGGCGCAGGCGCGAGATCTGGCGCCGCGTCACGTACTCCGAATCCACCAGCACCTGCGCCAGGGAGAGGGCGCTCGCGTCCTCACGCGAGGCGCGGATCCGTTCCAGGGCGTGCTGGACCTCCTCCGGCGTCGCGAGGCCCTGATCGATCACCAGTCGCCCGACCAGCGTGTCGATGTTGGTGCCTTCTTTTGCGAGGCGCTGGAGGGCCTCCTCGGCCGACTCGACCGAGGGCCCGGAAGCTGCCCCATGGCCCAGGGGACGCGTCTTGCTCGGGTCGCTCCCGCTCGAAGAGCCCCCGGCGGCGGAGGCGTCCGAAGCGGTCGGGATGGGATCGGGCTCGGTCGGCATCGGTGGCTCGGGTTCCTCGATTCGTCCAACAGCTCTTCGGGCAAGAATCTCGATCGGCCGACGGGGCCGCCCGGAACAGGTCATCGGCGAAACCCCTCGGGGGCGGCACGCCAACGCCCACTATACAGACGCCGGACCCGTCCGGGAGGTCCGTTCGCCGCCCGGAGCCCCCCAGTTCGTATCGCGCCCGCCGAACTCACCCGCCGTTCGCCCCATTCCACGACGGCGCGCCGCCGATCATTCCTACCCTGCCACCGGATGCCCAGCCCGACGCCCGAGAACCCGACCGATCGCCCCCCGACCGACCCGCTGCTGGACGGGCTGACCGACGCCCAGCGGGAAGCCGTCCTGCACACCGAGGGCCCGCTGCTGGTGCTGGCCGCGGCCGGCAGCGGGAAGACGCGGGTCATCACGCGCCGGATTGCGCACTTGGTCCGCCGGGGCGTGCCGCCGTGGTCGATCCTGGCGCTGACGTTCACGAACAAGGCCGCCAGCGAGATGCGGGAGCGGGTCGCGCACCTGCTGGGCGAGAACACGCGGGCGACGCGCGGGCTGACGGTGAGCACGTTCCACGCCCTGTGCGCGCGTCTGCTGCGCCGCTACGCCGAGGCGGCCCAGCTCCCGGGCTTGAAACCCGACTACGCGATCTACGACACGAGCGATCAGCTCGCGGTGGTGAAGCGGATCGTGCAGGCGTTGGACCTGACCACGAGCAACTGGCCGCCGCGGACGGTGCTGACGGCGATCAGCGGGGCGAAGAACGAACTGAAGGACGCCGAGGCGTTCAGCCGCGAGGCGGGGGACTACTACAGCAAGACGCTGGCCCGCCTGTATGCGAGCTACGAGAAGGCGCTCCGCGAGGCGAACGCGGTGGATTTCGACGACCTGCTCGTGCTGACCGCGAAGATGCTGCGCGACCGCCCGGAGATCCGCGCCGAGTGCCAGGCGCGGTGGCGGTACCTGATGATCGACGAGTACCAGGACACGAACCACGCGCAGTTCGTGCTCGCGACGCTGCTCGCGGGCGAAGCCCGCGCGGCGCCGAGCTCGACCGCCGGCCTCCCGGGCGTGGACGATGATGACGAGCCGGAGATGGTGCCGCCGAACGTGTGCGTGGTGGGCGACCCGGACCAGGCGATCTACGGGTGGCGCGGGGCGGACATCGCGAACATCCTGGACTTCGAGGCGCAGTACCCCGGCGCGCGCACGATCCCGCTCGGGCAGAATTTCCGGAGCAGCGAGGCGATCCTGAAAGCAGCCGACACGCTGATCCGCCACAACGAACGCCGCAAACATAAAGACCTGTTCACCACCGATCGCGGCGGCGCGCCCGTCGAGGTCACCCGCGTGCGCGACGAGCACGACGAGGCGAGGCTGGTCGTCGATTGGCTTCGTCATCGGCACGACGACGACGAGACGCCGATCGCGTGGCGGGACATGGCGGTGTTTTACAGGACGAACGCGCTGAGCCGCGTCATCGAGGACGAGCTGCGCGGCGCGGGCGTGCCGTACGTGATCGCGCGGGGCACGGCGTTCTACGAGCGCGAAGAAATCAAGACCGCGCTGGCGTACCTGCGCGTGGTCGCGAACCCGGCCGACGGCGTGAGCCTGTCGCGCATCGTCAACACGCCGACGCGCGGGATCGGGAAGACGACGCTGGCGCGCCTCGAAACCTTCGCGGCGACCGCGGGGGTCACGATGTTCGAGGCGCTGCGCCGGGCCGATGAGGCCGGCGGGCTGAACGCGCGGGCCGTCACGGCTTGCCAGAAATTCGCGCAGATGGTCGACGACTGGACCGGGCACGGCTCGTTCCTCGGCTCGACCGTCGCGACGAGCCTGAGCGAGCTGGTCGAGCGCGTGATCCGCGAGAGCGGGCTGGAGGCGATGTACGCCGAGCGCGCACGCGCGGGCAAGACCGAGGCCGACGAGGAACGCCTGGACAACCTGGGCGAGCTGGTGTCGTCGGCGGCCGAGTTCGAGCAGACATACGCGCCGGAGAACGACCCGGCCGCGTTCCCGGGCGTCGAAGAGATGGCCCGCATCGAGCAGGAAGGGCGACAAACGGAAGTGCCGGAGCTGCTGGCTCTGCTCCGCGGCTATCTGGAATCGGTCGCGCTCGTCGCGGACGCCGACGCGGTCGACCCGGCGCAGGGCGCGGTGACGCTGATGACGCTGCACGCCGCAAAAGGCCTGGAATTCCCGGCCGTCGCGATGATCGGGCTCGAGGAAGGGCTGCTCCCGCACGCGCGGGCGCACGAGTCCGACGACGCGATGGAGGAAGAACGCCGCCTCTGCTTCGTCGGCATCACCCGCGCGATGCGACGCCTGCTCATCACCAGCGCGATGTACCGCACCGTCCGCGGCGTCAGCGAGCGCACGATCGCGAGCCGCTTCCTCGAAGAACTCGGACGCGAGCACGTGCTGCGCTCCGACCAGACCGACCCGTTCGGCGATGATTTCGTCGAGGACGCCTACGACGACGCGGTGGACGAGCCGGGCGCGGAGGACGACGCGTTCCCGGGCGGGGGCGGCACAAACGCCCGACGATCGCTTCGCGCGTCATCTTCATTCCGCAGCGCCGGCTTCGACGCACGCCGCCTGTCGCAGGGGCTGCGCCCGGCGTCGAATCCCGCACCACCGCAGCTCGGGCAGCCGCAGCGCCGGGCGGCGGATGCCGCGCTCGGCAAACGCCTGCGCGAGACGTTCGCCGTGGGCACACGTGTGCGCCACCCGCAGTTCGGCCCGGGGCGCGTGCTCGAGATCGCCGGCGGGAGCTACGCGCGGGCAAAAATCCTCTTCGACGATCTCGGCGAAAAGACACTCGTGCTCGAGTACGCCCGCCTCGAAGTGCTGCGGTAAAGCACGCGAAACCAAGTGCGTACGGTACCACACGTGCCACTGACCTTGTCCGCAAGGTCAGTGCTCCGGGCCGCCCTTTCAGATCCTCTGAACCCTCCTGCTGGGAGGAGCGATCGAGAGGCGGAAGACGAGGAGCACTGACCTCTCAGAAGAGGTCCGTGGCACGGGAGGGCGTGCTCATCAGGTTTCAATCCGGCGCATCGCCTCGGCGGCTTCGTCGTCATTGGTCGCCCAGAGCCACGATGCCTCGTCCAAGCGAACCTCCAGCCCGCGCTCCGTCGCCAGCAGCACCAGCGGCTGAAAAGTCCGGCGCTCCACCGCCTTGCCCAGCTCCCGCGGCAGGTCCGTCGCGCGGGCGCTCAGCTCCAGCGGCGGCCCGTCCGGGCGGTGCAGGGTCAGCGTCGTCACCGCGAGCTCGGCCAAGGCGCCGGCGAGGCGCACGGCGCGGGCCGCCTCGTCGCCGCCGATCCGCCCGTGATGGCTCGCCGGCGCGTGCGAAGACTCGGCGGGATCCGTCACGAGGCCCCCCCGTCGCCCTCGGCGCCCACGCTCGCGGGCGGGGACCAGAGGTCCTGGTGGTGCTGCCCGTCGACGACGCGCCGGATGAGCAGGTAGACGATCACGCCGGCCGAGGCGAGGTAGCTGAGCGCGATCGCGCCCACGACGAGCCCCGCGAGATTGATCCAGAACTCCACGATCGCCCCGGCCGCCGACCAGAGCGAGCCGCCGCCCGGGTCGGGCAGCGGTCGCCCGCCGAAGGCCGACGCGGCGTCGAGCGCGAAGCTCGCGCCCAGGCCCGTGATCAGCGAGATCACCCCGATGAAGATCAGCCCGAGCAGCTCGGCGATCGCGATGTACACGATCAGGCGGATCGGGCGCGCGATCGCGTAGGCGTAGGCGCGTTGCACGGCGTCGATCGCGTCGGTCCCCTCGCAGGCCATCGCGGCCAGCAGGATCGGGAGCGCGATCAGCCCGGCGACGATGACCAGAGCCGCGAGAATGCCGAGCACGAGCGCCAGCCCGAACAGCGCCGCCCCGACGATGCTGACGCCCGGGAGCGTGAGGAGCAGGAAGCCGGCGACGGCGATGATGAGGTAGATCGCCAGGACGAACAGGATCGGGAGCGCGAGGGTGAAGAAGAACCCCAGGGCGCGCCCGGAGGCGAACCCGAGGCTGGCGGGCCAGGCGTCACGCTCGGCAAGGGCGAACTCGCGTGCGGCCGAGCGTGAGACCGCGCCGACGCCGACCGCGAGGACCAGGAGCATGGGGATGCCGAGGACGATCGAACTGACGGGGTGATCGGCGATGACCTCGAGCGGGCGCGGGCCGAGCCCGCCGCCGGAGCCGCCGAGGAAGAGCCCGAGCAGGTCGAAAACGAAGTTGGCGAACGCGTCGACGAGCAGCGCGGCGAAGCTCGCCTCGCTCCACAGGCGGCTGATCGAGCCGATCAACGCCAGCAGAACGATCGTCATCAACGCGAGCCCGACACGGGCCGGGCGCAGGGCGAGCGCGGGTGCCCGGAAGATCATCGGCCAGAGCAGGCCCCGGGTCAGGTCCTCGAAACTCGCCGTGGGCGCTTCTCGAAAACGCGGGGCGTGATCAGGGTGAGACGGATCGTGCGGGCGCGGGTCGTCGGTCGTGGGCATGGCGCATCCCCTCTTCGCCTCTCGGGCGGTCGGTTTCATGCTAGCGGTCGACCCGGCGAGGCTCACGGTTTGCCTGGGAAGCCCCGGGAGGCGATCATCCTTCCATGCGCACGACCACGCTGCGGTGGGTGATCCCGATCTTCGCCTTGTTTGTCCTGGGCCCGATGGGCGGGGCGCTGGTGGGAAGCCTCCGGGCCGCGGACGGGAGCGGAGACGTCACGCTCCTCCTCAACGCGAGCATCTTCACCGGCATATTCGCCCTGATCGGGGTGGGCGTGCTCGCCGGGGCGGCGGCGATCATCGGCGCCACGCTCGCCGACCGGCGGACCGGCATCGTCAGCGCGGGGCTCGTCCTCGCCTGGGCGGCGTACCGCTCGGGCACCATGGGGCGCGTCCTCGCCCTCGAGCCCGGTGGGCTGTTCACGCTCGCGATCGAGGGCGTGCTCGTCGCGGCGATGGTCGCGGCCCTCGCCACGCTGCTCGGGGTCGTCGGCAAGGAGCGGAGCCTCCCGGCCGACAAGCTCGCCGCCCCCGACGCCGAAACCGGGGCCCCCGCATCACGCGCCATCGCGATCTGGAAAGACCCGGGCGCGCTCGCGGGCATGGGAGCGACGGCCGTCGTCTGCGTGCTGATCGCGGTCGTGCTCGTGCGGAGCGAACTGCGCGGGCAGGCGGTCCTCGGGACCGCGATCGGGGCCATCCTCGCCGGGGCCGCCGGCGGGCTCGCGACGGCGGCGGTCAGCGGTCGCCGCCCCTCCGCGGCCCCGCTCATCACCGGAGCCGCCCTCGCCGGCGTGCTCGGACCGATCGTCGCGATGGTGATGACCGGCGACGTGCAGGCGTCGGCGATCGCGGGCACGATGCCGGGGTTTGCGTGGACGCAGCCACTGGACTGGGCGGCCGCCGGGCTGCTCGGCGTGCCGATCGGGATGCGTTGGGCCTCGGGAATGATCGAGCGTCAGGCGGCCCAGGCCGCCGCCCGGGCGTAAGGCCCCGCACCCACGGGGCGTGCATCCGCCCTCGCCTGGGGGTCGAAAACCCGTCGTTCTTTGCCATGATCCGCGGACGGCGTCGCGGGCGGTTGTGCCGCCGCGGTCGTTTCACGCGCCCGAGCTTCCTAAGATGAGCGTGACCATGCCCGATTTCAAAGCCGGTGCGGCGCAGGCCGCGATTCCTGACGTCCAAGCCGCCGCCGACGCCCGCAAGATCGCGATCGACCGTGTCGGCGTGAAAGAGGTCGTCTACCCGATGCGCCTCCGGACCCGGGAGGGCGGCGAGCAGCAGACGGTCGCCAACATCAACATGTACGTCGCCCTGCCCCATCACCAGAAGGGCACGCACATGAGCCGTTTCCTCGAAGTGCTCAACGAGCACTCCGGCGAGCCGGTCAAGCCCGAGGGCATCCCGGCCCTCACCCGCGCCATCCGTGACCGCCTGGAGGCGGAGGAAGCGCACTTTGAGGCCGAATTTACCTATTTTATCCGGAAGCTCGCCCCGGTGACCAAGATGCCGGGCCTGATGGACTACCGAGTCCGCTTCGAGTGCACCAGCAACGGCGACGACGACCTGCTCCTCAGCGTCAGCGCCCCGGCGACGAGCCTCTGCCCCTGCTCCAAGGAGATCAGCGAGTACGGCGCGCACAACCAGCGCTGCCGCATCGAGGCGAAGGTCCGTTTCAACGGCACACTCTGGATCGAGGACCTGGTCGAACTGCTCGAGGCGGCCGCGAGCAACCCCGTCTTCGCGGTGCTCAAGCGTCCGGACGAGAAGTTCGTCACCGAGCGGGCGTACGAGAACCCGAAGTTCGTCGAGGACATCGTGCGGGACCTGGCCGTCGCGCTCGACGCCGACGAGCGGATCGAGTGGTACGCGATCAACAGCGAGAACTTCGAGTCGATCCACAGCCACAACGCCTACGCCCAGATCACGCGCGACAAGCGCGAGAGCTGAGCCGCGACGCGACTCACCCCCGCATCGTTCGGCACGGGAACCCCGCCGGGATCAGCTCCGGGCGGTCGTTGAGCCAGCCGGTGAGCCACTCGAAGGCGTCGATAAGTCGGGGGCCGGGGCGGTTGAACATCTGGTTGCCGTCGACGACCGCGACCTTGCCCGCCCGCACCGCGGGAAGGGCACGGAACCAGGCATGGGCCATCAATCGGTCCAGTTCGGCTGACGCCTGCTCGAGCGTGAGCCCGCAGGGGGCGACGACGATCGCATCCGGCTGCGTGCGCACGAACTCGTCGATCTCGACCCGTCGGCTCTTGCCCGCGATCCGCTCGGCCATCATCGGGCCCGCGGCCGCGCCGCTCGTCGCCTTCGGCACGCCCTCGTTCAACGGGTGACGCCCGCCCGCCCGCTCGATCATCTGCACGATCCAGTGCCCCGCGACAAAGAGCGGGTCGGTCCACTCCAGCCACCCCACCACCGGCCCCTCGGCGTACGGGTTCACGTACTCCTGCGCCCGGAACAGACGCCCGCGCAGCTCCACCACCTTCGCCCCCGCCGCCTCGCTCCGTCCCACCGCCTCCCCGATCGTCAGCAGGTCGTCCAGCACGCCTTCCAGCGTCATCGGGTTGAGACTGACCACCCGGGGGCTCGGGTCCATCTCCGCCGCGACGCGACGGACGGTCGCCAGGTCGATCGAGCAGACGTCGCACAGGTCCTGCGTGAGGATCACGTCGGGTTGCAAGGCCCGGAGCCGCTCGGCGTTGAGCTCGTACAGACTGTCGCCGGACTGGAACGCCTCGCGGACCTGGCGGTCGATGTCGGCGCTCGGGGCAGGGGCGTCGGGGTCGTACGCGGTGCGGGCCGCGGTGAGCACGGGCAGGGGCCCGATCTCGCCCGGGAAGTCGCACTCGTGACTGCGTCCGACGAGCAGGGCGCGCCCGCCGATGGCGTCCAGGGCCTCGGTCGCGGAGGGGAGCAGGCTGACGACACGCGGCTTGTTCATCGTGCGGATCGGTGCGGGTTGCGGGTGCGTTTGGCGTCGACTGGGGCGAAGAACGGGGATTGAAGCCGTGGATTCGCCGAGCGGTACACGGCGTGGTAGCCTACGCCCCCGGAGGACGCCGACCGTGCCCGAAGCTCTCTCGCCCCAAAGCCGCCCGATCCGACGACGACGCCCCATTGACAACGGCTTCGCCCGCCCCTCTTGGGGGCCTCTGGCGGTGCTGGTCGCCTGCGCGGGCCTGGTGTGGAGCCCGCAGGCGCTGGCTCAGGCGGAGCCGGCGCCGGGCAACGCGGCGGCCGGCGCCGCATCCGACGAGGATTTCCTCCAGATCGACGCCTTCGCCGAAGCTGTCCAGCTCCGCACGCTGGTCGACCTCTTCTCCGCTTACTTGGGCATCGAGGTCATCCTCCGCGGGGAGCTGGAGGGCGAGGTCAGCTTTGCCAACCCGCGCCGTGTGCCCCGGGCGGGCGTGCTCCCGCTCATGGAATCGCTGCTGGACCTCAACGACTACGCCCTCACATTCGACCGCGCGACGGGGTTTTACGTCATCCAACGGGCCGGCGACGTGCGTCTGAGCTTCGAGGGCGACTTCGCGACCACGCGGGTGATCCCGACGCCGAACATCCGCCCCTCCTCGCTCCAGTCGGCCGTGCAGACGCTGCTGACCCAGCGCCCCGCGACCGGGCAGCCGCAGGGCGCGCCGGTGGGCGAGGGCATCGCCTACATCGACGAGCTGGGCGTGATCGTCGTCAGCGGCGCGCCGCGTCGGGTTCACATCATCGAGCAGGTCGTCAACCAGCTCGTGAGCGAGCGGCGCGAGATGCGGTACATCCAGATCCCGCTCCGGTACATCTCCGCCCCGACCGCCCGCGACCGGGCGATCGAGATGGTCGGCGGGCGCACCCAGCCGCGCACACAGGCCCAGGCCGCCCAACCCCGCGGCGTGGCAGCGCAGGACGCCGCCCGGCAGCAGACCGGCGGCGGCGACACGCTCGACAACCTCGCCGACCGCCTCCGCGTCAGCCCGCAGGGCAACGAGCTGATCTTCCGCGGGCGTCCGGACGAGATCGCCGAGTTCCAGCGCGTGCTCGAGATCATCGACCAGCCCAGCCGCCTGGAGAACAAGCGGTACAACGTCGGGCGGGCGGCCCAGCAGGTCGCCGACATCGCGCGCCAGCGCGGGCTCGGCGCGGTGCAGGTCCTCAGCAGCCCGGACCAGCAGCGGGTCGGGGCGTTCAACCCCTTCGACCCGCGCGGGCAGAACCCGTTCCAGCAGCAGGAGCCCGTCGAGGCCGGCGGGAGCAGCATGGTCGTCGACGTGGAGACCGGCACGGTCATCTACACCGCGACGCCGGAGCAGCACGAGCAGCTCACCCAGCTCATTAAGGAGCTGGACATCGACCGCGACGCGGTCGTGACGCGGACGTACAAGCTCGCGCACGCCAACGCCGAGGAAGTGACCGAGATCATCCTCGCGATCATCGAGGACACGACGCGGACGGGCAACCAGGGCGTGCTTCCGGGCTTCGGCGGGTTCGGCGCGGCCGGGCAGCAGGTCTTCTTCGACCCGAGCTTCGAGGACGTCGGGACCGAGGGCGAGCTCGGCGGGCTCCGCGCGGGGCGCGACACCCGCGTCGTCGCCGACCCGGCGAACAACCAGATCATCGTCCGCGCCCGCCTCCGCCAGCAGGACGAGTTCGCCAAGCTCATCGAGCGCCTCGACCTCCGACGCCCGCAGGTCTACATCGAAGCCACGATCGTCAGCGTCACCAACAACGTCGACTTCCGACTCGCGATCGAGACCCAGCTCATCAACGCCGGGGGCTCCGGCGGCGCGGTCCAGACCAACTTCGGGCTCACCAGCCCCGGCGACGGCTTCACCGGCCCGCGCTCACCGCTCACCGGCCTCCCGGGCCTCACCACCGCCCTCATCCAGAGCCAGTACCTCCCCTTCGTCCTCAACGCGATCCAGACCGACACCGACGCCCGCATCATCTCCAGCCCCAGCCTCCTCGTCGATGACAACTCCGAAGCCGAGATCGTCAGCCTCGATCAGCAGCCCACCACCAGCACCAGCCAGGACGGCACCAGCACACAGACCTCCTTCGGCGGCTTCGAAGACGCCGGCACACGCCTCACCGTCACCCCGCGCATCAGCGAGGGCGGCTACCTCCAGCTCACCTACGGCATCGAACTCAGCAACTTCATCGGGCAGGGCTCCAACGGGATCCCCGCCCCGCGCCAAGAACGCAATATCCGATCCGACTCGGTCACCATCCCCGGCGACACCACCATCGTCGTCGGCGGCATCCGCATCAACGACGTCCGCGACACCGTCATCAAGGTCCCCCTCCTCGGCGACATCCCGATCCTCGGGCACCTCTTCCGCGACACCAACCAGGTCACCAATGACGCGATGCTCTACGTCTTCATCCGCCCGCGCATCATGCGGGACGACACCTTCCGGGACCTCCGCCTGATGACCGAGGGCCCGCAGGCCGCCGTCGGGCTCTACCCCGACCTGCCCCTGATCCAGCCCGTGAGCATCGACATCATCAGCGCCCGCCCGCATCAGCCGTACCGGCACCACCCCGCGATCGAGGGGCAGGCGGACGAGCCCGCCTCCCGCAGCCCGACGCCGCCGCCCGCGCCGACGCAGGCCCCGACCCCCGCCACCCGCCAGAACGAGCCCGAAGCCGCGACGCCCCCCGCACCCGGCGCCCCCGGGACAGTCCGGCGCCTGCCCGAGCCGGAGCCCACGCCCGAGCCCGATTGAGACGCCCTTCCACGCCGATGCCCTCGACCGATCCACAGCCCGCCCGCCCCTCCTCGAGCAAGCCCGCGCCGAAGACGGGGCTGCGCGCCCTCCTGCGCCGCGACGCGGCCCAGCCCCTGACCGGGCGCGCGGAGGACCGCACGGACTTCCTCGCCGTCGCCCGCGCGTTCGGCGAGCTCGGGCTCAGCCCGGACGCCGCCAAGCGGTTCCAGATCACCCCCGGCTCCGACGAGGAGCCGTGGGACGTCGCGCTCCAGCTCCTGGGCATCGACGAGCAGCAGGCGCTCGGCAAGCTCGCGCAACGCACCGGCCTCGCGTTCGACCCCGAGCCCCGACTCGAAGAATCCGCCAGCCGCTTCTACGAGCTCGTCCCGCCGGACCTCGCCCGCGTTCACCACCTCTGCGGCGTCTCCAGCGACGGGCACACCATGACCGTCGCGACCGCCCAGCCCCTGCAGGCCCCCGTCTTCAGCCAGCTCGAAGACCGCCTGGATATGCCCGTCCGCCTCGTGCTCGCGCCGCGGGCGGCGGTCGCGAACCTGATCAACCGCGGGTACGAGCAACGCGGCGACCTGGTCACCGAGATCATCGAGGAGATGCCGCTCGACGAGTCGGCGATCGAGTCGGCGGCGGCCGGTCTCCGCGGCGGGACGGACCTGCTCGCGCTCGCCCGCCAGACGCCGGTGATCCGCCTGGTGAACATGATCCTCTTCGAGGCGCTGCGCCGTCGCGCGAGCGACGTCCACGTCCACCCGCAGGAAGAAAAGCTCGCGATCCGCTACCGCGTAGACGGGATGCTCGTCGAAGCGTTTACGCCGCCGATCAGCCTGGCGCCCGCGATCGCCAGCCGGTTGAAGGTCATGACCGAGCTGGACATCGCCAACCGGCACAGCCCGCAGGACGGGCAGACGTCGGTCCGCATCGGGCAGCGCAAGATCGATATCCGTCTCAGCACGATCCCCACCGTCTTCGGCGAGCGCGTCGTGCTCCGCCTGCTCGACCAGAGCCAGACCGAGCTCGACCTGAACAGCGTCGGCATGGGCGCGGAGATGCAGCGCGAGCTCATGGACATCGTCGATCGCCCCAACGGCATGGTCCTCGTCACCGGCCCGACGGGCTCGGGTAAGACCACCACGCTGTACGCCGCCCTCGGACGCATCGACCGCGGCTCGCGCAACGTCATGACCATCGAGGACCCGGTCGAGTACCACCTCTCCGGCATCAGCCAGATGCAGGTCAACCCCAAGCGCGGCGTCACGTTCGCCACCGGCCTCCGCGCGCTGCTCCGCCAGGACCCCGACGTCATCCTCGTCGGCGAGATCCGCGACCAGGAGACCGCGCAGCTCGCGATCCAGGCGTCGCTCACCGGGCACCTCGTGCTCGGCACGCTGCACACCAACGACGCGCCGAGCGCCATCCCGCGGTTGGTCGACATCGGGGTGGAGCCGTACCTGATCACGAGCTCGCTGCTCGCGGTGCTCGCGCAGCGACTGGTCCGGCGCACCTGCCCGTCGTGCGCCGGCGCGGGCCACGTCGACCGCCCGGGAGCCGCCGAACGCCCGCGCTGCGAGACCTGCCTCGGCACCGGGTACAAGGGCCGGCTCGCGGTCTACGAGATCATGCGCATGACCGACCGCCTCCGGCGACTGACCGGCGAGCGGGCCGACGGCGTCACGCTCTACGAAGCCGCGATCGAAGAGGGCTTCCTCCCCATGCGCCACGACGCGATGGCGAAGGTCGAGCAGGGCAAGACCGACCAGGCCGAGGTCTACCGGGTGCTGCACTGAGGGGAAGGGATCAGGGAACAGCCACCAGCCATCAGGGGGAAAGGTTGCGATGGTGTTCCTGCCGGCTTTTCCGATGGCTGATCCCACATAGCTGATCGCTCATGGCTGATCCCTGATGGCTGCCGCTCACCCACCCTTGCTGTCGCCCCGGGCAAAGATGCTCGCGACGTAATTGAGCACGTCCGTCGCGGACACCTCGTTGTACCCGAAGTTCTTGATCAGGCGCTGCTTCACCACGTCGATCTTCTCCTGCGTCTCGTCGTCCACGACGCTCGAAACCAGGTTCTTCAGCTTGATCGTGTCGCGGCTGTCCTCGAACAGCTTCAGCTCCAGCGCCTTGTACAGCCGCGCGTTGGTGTTGTACTCGAACTTCTTCCCGTCGAGCGCCAGCGCGCCGATGTAGTTCATGATCTCCTGGCGGAAATCATCCTTGCGGCTGTCCGGGATATCGATCTTCTCCTCGATCGCCCGCATCAGCCGCTCGTCCGGCTCCTCGTCCTTGCCCGTATACCGATTCGTGACCTTCTCCTTCTGCGTGTACGCACGGACGCTCTCGATGTAGTTGGCGCACAGGCGCTTGATCGCCTCCTCGTCGGCGCTGATCGCCCGCTGCACCTCGCCCTTGATGATGTCCTCGTACTCGTCCTTGACCACCGCCAGCAGCTCCCGCAGGCGCTTCTTCGTCTCCTCGTCGGTGATGAGCGAGTGCTGCCCGATGCCGTGCTCGAGCTCGTTGAGCACCATAAACGGGTTGATGCTCTTGTCCTCCACCGCCTGGCGGCTCACCAGCGCGTTGGAGATCTTGTCCTGGATGAACCGCGGGCTGATCCCCTCCATCCCCTCGCGGGCCGACTCCTCCTTGAGCTCCTTGACCGAGTCCTCCGTGAAGCCGGGGATGCTCTTGCCGTTGTAGAGCTTGAGCTTCTGCAAGAGCGTCAGCCCCGGCTTCTTTGGCTCGCGCAGGCGCGTCAGCACCGCCCACATCGCCGCGACCTCCAGCGTGTGCGGCGCGACGTGGACGTTCCGGATCCGCTCCGGGCCGAAATCCTTCCGGTAGATCTTGATCTCGTCGTCGAGCCGGATGTTGTACGGCACGTCGATCTTGATCGTCCGATCCCGGAACGCCTCCATCATCTCGTTGGACTGCAGACGCTTGTACTCCGGCTCGTTCGTGTGCCCGACGATCACCTCGTCGATGTACGTCTGCGCAAACTTCTTCGGCTTGATCGTGTGCTCCTGGCTCGCGCCCAGCAGGTCGTACAGGAACGCCACATCGAGCTTGAGCACCTCGATGAACTCGCAGATGCCGCGGTTGGCGATGTTCAGCTCGCCGTCGAAGTTGAACGCCCGCGGGTCGCTGTCGCTCCCGTACTGGGCGATCTTGCGGTAGTTGATGTCGCCGGTGAGTTCGGTCGAGTCCTGGTTCTTCTCGTCCTTGGGCTGGAAGGTGCCGATGCCGACGCGGTCCTTCTCGCTCAGCACGATCCGCCGGACTTTCACGTGGCTCATCGCCTTGCGCCAGTCGCCGTCGTAGAACGCCATCAGGTCGCCCAGGATCTTGCGGCAGAACGGGTCCGGCTCGCCCTGGAGGCGGAGCTTGCCGTGGTAGTGCTCGGGTTTCCACCGCTCGTTGAGCACCGCGAGCAGGTCACCCCGCGCCTCACGCGGCACCAGGATCAACGGGTCCTCGTGCATCGGGCACGCGAACTCGTGCTCCTTCCGCGCTTCCTTCGCGTCCCCCGCGACCGGGCTGACCTCGCAATGCTCGTCCAGCATCCAACTGAACGAGTACAGCGCCCCCTCCGGCGTGCGCGAGTAGTGCTCCAGGCCCTTCTTCAGCAGCCGCGCGATGGTCGACTTGCTGCTCCCCACCGGCCCGTGCAGCAGGAGGATCCGCTTGTCCGTCCCGTACCCCTCGGCCGCCGAGCGGAAAAAGTCCACCAGGTGCATCAGCGTGAAGTCGAGCCCGAAGATCCCGTCGGCCCTGTCGTCGAACGGGTCGCTGAAGAAGTGGTACCGCACGCAGTCCTTCTTGAACAGCTTGTACCGCTCGTGCCCGTGCATCAGCACCGCGTCGTACAGACGCTGGTACGCGTTGCGCACCACACCCGGGTTCCGCTCCACGATCGCGAGATACTCCCAGAAGCTCCCCGACCAGTGCTGGTCGATGAACCGCTGGCGATCGAGCTTGCCGTCGATCAGGTCGGCCAGAACAGACTTGGAAACGTTCGCGTCGTGCGGGGCGGACATCGCTGGTCCTTCCTTGGGAAGAGCCCGCGTGCCGGCGGCCAACACACATGCGCCCCGCCGGCCTTGGCGGAACTCTCGGTCCTGCAAACCCGCGCCGACCCGTCCCCAGGCCCGCGCACACCGACCACCCTCTATCGGCCCGACCGACCCACGCCCCAACCCTTTCCCTCAACCGCCGGGCATCTCCATTCTCGTACGCCGCCCGACACCCAAAGGTTGACCAAACCCACGCCCGATCGACCGATCCGCCCTCGCCGCCCCGCCCTACCATCCGCCCCATGTCTTTCGGACTCGGCAGAGGCAAACCGCTCGACGACGCCCCCGGCCTGGTGGGTGTTTCGCAACAAGAGCTCCCCCCACTCCCCGATGAGATCGCCGCCGACCCGCTCGCCGGGCGGATCGACCCCCGGAACTGGTTCCCAACCCGCCGGGACAACCCCTCCCGCCCCTTCGAGATCGAGATCGGCTCCGGCAAGGGCACGTTCCTGCTCGAGCAGGCGACCGCCCAACCCGGGACCGACTTCCTCGGCATCGAGTGGGCCCGCGAGTTCTACCTCTACACCGCCGACCGCGTCCGACGCCGCCAGCTCCCCAACGTCCGCGTCCTGCACACCGACGCGACCGAGTTCCTCCGCTGGCGCGTGCCGGACGGGATCGTCGACGTCGTCCACCTCTACTTCTCGGACCCCTGGCCCAAGCCGCGGCACCACAAGAAGCGCGTCGTCCAGGACCGCTTCCTCGCCGACGTCCGACGCGTGCTGAAACCCGGCGGCGAGCTCCGCGTCGTCACCGACCACGCCGAGCTCTGGGCCTGGGACCAGGCCCACTTCGATCGCTGGATCGACACCGACTCAACAACCCCCGGCTACGACGGCCCCAAGCCCGCCTTCACGCGCCACGACTTCACCGCCCCCGAAGCCGCCGGCCCCGACGAGCTCGTCGGCTCCAACTTCGAACGCAAATTCCGCGAAGAAGGCCGAGCCTTCCACGCCTGCGTCCTCCGAAAACCAGACTAAAGACGCCCGCATCCACCTGCCCTCCCCCGCCCCAGTGGGGAGGTGTCGGCGAAGCAGAGGTGCTGCTCCGGATGTGCCACTGACCTCTTCTGAGAGGTCAGTGCTCCCCCCCCCGAAAGCACTGACCTTGCAGACAAGGTCAGTGGCACATCGACCCCACTGACTCCGATCCCCTTTCCCTCCCCCGCCCCAGCGCGGGAGGTGTCGGCGAAAGCCGACGGAGGGGGTCCGGCGGAAATCGCCAGAGCGCAAAGCCCGAGCAGCCCGGAGCCGGAGCGCCGAGCGCCCCGGGCCGCTGGGCGCTGCGGGGAGGGCGGTGGGCGCCGCACTGACCTTGCAGACAAGGTCAGTGGCACATCAAATCCACCGACTCCGATCCCCTTTCCCTCCCCCGCCCCACAGCGGGGGAGGTGTCGGCAAAGCCGACGGAGGGGGTCCCCTCCCCTTCGCCCCCCCACCGCCAACAATCCCGCGTGCCGCCCAGCTCTTCATCCCGCCCCGCCGTCGTCCTGCTCTCCGGCGGGCTCGACTCCGCGACGGTCCTCGCGATCGCCCGCGACCGGGGCTTCGACGCGCACACGCTCAGCATCGACTACGGGCAGCGCCACCGGTGCGAGCTGGACGCCGCCGAGCGTGTCGCGCACGCCCTCGGCGCGCGCACGCACCGCGCCGTCCCCCTCGACCTCCGCGCCGTCGGCGGGTCCGCCCTCACCAGCGACCGGATCGACGTCCCGAAAGGCGACGACATCACCCCCGGCATCCCCGTGACCTACGTCCCGGCCCGCAACCTCACCTTTCTCGCGATCGCCCTCGGGCTCGCCGAGACGCTGGACGCCCGCGACCTGTTCGTCGGCGTCAACGCGGTCGACTACTCGGGCTACCCCGACTGCCGACCCGCGTTCATCGAGGCGTTCGAGCGCACCGCGAACCTCGCGACCAGGCTCGGCGTGGAAGCCGCCGAGCGCGCCGAGCCCCCGCCCTTCCGCGTCCACGCGCCGCTGATCGAAATGACCAAGGCCGAGATCGTGCGCACCGGCGCCGCCCTCGGCGTCGACTACGCGATGACCGTCACCTGCTACGACCCCGACGACAACGGGCGCGCGTGCGCCCGATGCGACGCCTGCCGCCTCCGCGCCCGCGGCTTCGCCGACGCCGCCCTCCCCGACCCCACCCGCTACCAACCGGGCGCGTGCGCATGAGCCCGCCCGCGCTCATCAGCGAGACGTTCGTGAGCCTGCAAGGCGAGGGCGCGCTGACGGGCACGCCGAGCTGGTTTGTGCGCTTCAGCGGGTGCAACCTGCGCTGCCGCTGGTGCGACACGCCGTACGCGAGCTGGAGCCCGGAGGGCGAGAAGCGAACGGTGGACACGCTGGCCGACGAAGCCGCGGGCTCGGGCGTGCGTCACGCGGTGGTGACCGGGGGCGAGCCGCTGATTTTTCCGCAGTGCGCGGAGCTGTGCGCGCGCCTGCGCCGCGCCGGACTGCACGTCACGATCGAGACCGCGGGCACGGTCGAAGGCCCCGCACCGGACACCCACGCCGAGTGCGACCTGCTCAGCCTGAGCCCCAAGCTGCGGAACTCCACCCCGAGCAACGACCCGCGCGACCCGCTGGGCGTCTGGGGCGAGCGCCACGAGCAACGCCGCCTGAACCCGGACGCCCTCCGCGCCCTGCTCGACCGCGCGCCGGACGTGCAGTGCAAGTTCGTCGTCACGGGCGAGCAGGACCTCGCGGAGATCGACGCGATCCTCGCCGAGATCAACCGCGGGCAAGAACGCCTGAAGCCGCACCAGGTCTTCCTCATGCCCGAGGGCACGAGCATCCCGAACCCGGCCCGCGTCGCGTGGGTCGTCCGCCTCTGCCTGGAACGCGGCTGGCGGTACGCCCACCGACTCCACATCGAGCTCTTCGGCGACACCAAGGGCACGTGAGGCACTAGGCACTAGGCGGATTGTATTTTTGCGTGCGCGCAGAAAAACGCCCGGGCTTCCGCCCGGGCGTTGCGTTGTCTTTCAAGCTCCGACCCTAGTGCCTGATGCCTAGTGCCGAGTGCCTGCCTCAGACCTTGAAGCGCTCGACCATCGAGCGGAGTTGCTCGGCCTCCTGGCTGAGCTGTGCCGCCGCCTTGGCGGCCTGACGCGAGCCCTCCTCGGTCTCCTTCGTCACTGCGCTGATGCTCGTGACGCTCTGGCTGATCTCCTCGCTCGCGGCCGACTGCTGCTCCGCCGCGGCCGCGATGCCCTGGATCATGCTGCTCAGCGAGCCGCTGCTGGCGACGATCGACTCCAGCGCCTTGCCCGCGTTGCCCGCGAGCTCCACGCCGGTCTCGGTCCGCTTGGCGCCCGCGTCGATCCGCTCCACCGCACTCTTCGTGCGCTCTTGGATGTCGCGGATGCTCTCGGTGACCTGCGCCGTTGCCTGGGTCGTGCGCTCGGCGAGCTTGCGGACCTCGTCGGCGACGACCGCGAACCCGCGACCGTGCTCGCCCGCACGCGCCGCCTCGATCGCCGCGTTGAGCGCCAAGAGGTTCGTCTGATCCGCGATGTCGTTGATGACCTCGATGATCTGCCCGATCTCCTGCGAGCGGGCGCCCAGCTCGGCGACCGCCTCGGCGCTGCGGTTGACCTCTTCCGCGACCGCGCGGATCTCTTCAACCGTCCGGCGGACGACCTCGCCGCCCTCGTTCGCTTCGTTGCGACTGCTGGTGGCGGCTTCGCTCGCCTCGACGCCCTTGGTCGCGACCTCGGAGACGCTCGAAGCCATCTCCTCGATCGCCGCCGCGACCTGCTCGGTCTGCTCCTGCTGACGCATCACGCCGGCCGACATCTCCTCGGCGCTCGCGGCGACCTCGGTCGTCGCGGCGGCGAGACTCTCGGCCGAACGCTTCACCTCGCCCACGATCTTGTGCACGTTCTCGATGAACATGTCCACGTACCCGGCGAGGTCGCCGATCTCGTCCTTCCGCGTCAAGTTCACGCGGGCCGTCAGGTCGCCCTCGCCCTCGGCGATATCGCGCAGACGCGCCGTCACACCCTTCAGGGGCTTGGTGATGCTGATCACCAGCAGCACCGAGCAGACGCCCGCGATCACCACCGCGACGCCGACGATCCCAACCAGCGTCCGCTGCGCGGCCGCGAGAGACTCGGTCTCCTCAACCTGGCGCACCTGGGCTTCTTCCTGGAGCGAGTCCAAGACGTCACGGATGTTGCGCGCGATCGACGGCCCGAGCACCTCGGTCATGCGTTCGGTCTGCGTGTTGCAGTTCTCGACGACGCCGATCAACTGCTCGAAGAGACCGTTGTAACGACTGTACTTCTCCTGAAACGAGCGGAACGCGTTCTTGAACTGCTCGTCGGTCTCTTCATTCATCGCGTTTGTGATGGCCGATGTCGTCCCTTGAAATGCCTCGCGAGCCGCCCCGGCGTGCGCGATGTTGTAGCTTCCGAAGAACCGCGTCTTGCGGAGACGCCCGAGCATGAGGTTCTCAAAAATCGCACCAGCGAGAGCGCGGGTCTCCGGCCGGCCCTGCTCCTCGGCGCGGCTGATCATCGCCTCGATGTCCCGGCGGAGCTCGACGCCCAGCGGCGTGATCTGCTCCCCGCTCATCGTGTCGATCTGGCGCAGCAACGCCGCGACCTGGCCGAAGAGCTGCTCGTACACCTCGAAGTCCTTCGCGGCCTGCGTGGCCTGCGACAGACGCTCTGGATTATCCTGGAAGCGCTCACGGAACTGGACCGCCTCTTCCCGGAACTGGCCCGCGAACCGGTCGAACCGCTCGAGCATCGCCGGGTCGCGCGTCTCGCGGTACGAAGCCCCCGCCGCGCGAACGAGCAGGATATTCTCCGTCGCCGAGGCGCCCAGCGACAGGTCCTCCGTTGTGTCGACCATCCGCCCGAGCGAGCGACCGGCCTCGATGTTGCCCTGCCACGCCAAGCCGCCTAGGCCCAGCACCAAGGCTGTCAGCAGCCCAAACCCAAAAATCAATCGGTGTGCAATGGTGATGCGCATGCGTGTTCCCCTGATGCGGACCCATGAGCCCGACGTTCGATGGACCACCGGCGTCCATCAGCCGGTCAGCCTGCTTCGATTGCGGTCCGTATCGACCGACATCCATCGTCCCTTGGGCTCGTCGTAACGTTGTGCACGGTTCCTCGGACGCCCGCCCCTTGCCCAGGCCGCACAGCCCAACCCCGCCCCGCCTCCGATCTCCGATTCAGGTGGCCCGCCACGCCGACTGGAGCGGCCCGCCCCACAAACCGGGCCCGCGTCCATCGCCGTCCCGTCCCGGGTCTACAGTGGCTTTGTCATGCCCTACCGCGTCTGCAAAGCCTTTGAAGTCGAGAGCGGGCACATGCTCAGCAAGCACCCCGACCGGTGCCGCTATCCCCACGGGCACACCCGGCGGATCGAGATCGTCCTCGCCGCCGACGCCCTCGACGGCCACGACATGGTCTGCGACTTCAAAGCGATCAAGCTCGCCGTCGCGGCCCACCTGGACCGCCTCGACCACGCGATGGCCCTCAACGCCGCCGATCCCGCCCTGCCCGCTCTCCAGAGCGTCAGCGAGCGGATCGTCACCTTCGACGCCGACCCCACGACCGAGGTCCTCGCCCGCGACGTGTTCGAGTTTCTCGAAGCCCGCATCGCCTCCGGCGAGCCCCTGACCGACGACACCGGGAGCGTCTACCGCTTCCCCCCGGGCGTCCGCGTGGAGCGCGTGCGCGTCGGGGAGACCAGCACGAGCTGGGCCGAGTTCACCCGCGGCTGACCCCGCCCCGGGCGCCCCCCTGCGCGTAAACTGCCCCCATGCTCCATCCCGCGCCCGTCACCCAGCTCCCCCCCCACGTCGCCCGAGGCAAGCTCATCGAGCGCGTCGAGGCCTCCGCGACCAAGCCCGCGGCCGTCGTCCTCACCTTCCCCAACACCAGCTACCGCCTCCACCTCCACCCCGAGGGCGCCGTCCGGGCCGAGCTCGGCAAGCGGATCGAGGGCGTGATCCACGCCGACGCACGCCGGGTCGACAAAGTCGGCTCCGGCGGTCGCTACGTCGAGCCCGTCTTCGGCCGCCCCCGCCGCGTGCAGGGCTCGGTCGTCGCGACCGATGAGAAGGCGAACACGATCACGGTCCACGCCGGCGTCCCGATCGTCTGCCGCCTGACCGACGCCCGCCAACGGGCCGACCAGTTCGAGGTGGGCGATTTCGTCAGCTTCGACGTCCTCCGCGGCGCGACCTTCACGGAGAACGCGTAAGCACGCTCCCGTGCCACTGACCTCTTCTGAGAGGTCAGTGCTCCCTTTCTTCTTCTCACTCTTCAAGTCCTCAAGGATCAAGAGTAAAAGAGCGACAAGATGCGGCCCAAAGCACTGACCTTGCAGACAAGGTCAGTGGCACATCAACTCCACCGACTCCGATCCCCTGCCCTCCCCCGCCCCGGCGGGGGAGGTGTCGGCAAAGCCGACGGATGGGGTCCGGCGAAAATCGCCAGATCGCCAAAGAGCCAAAGGGCCAGATCCGGAGCGGCTTTTTTGTGTGCCACGGACCTCTTCCGAGAAGTCAGTGCTCCCCCATCCGCAGCAGCTCACCCCTCAATCCGCGGATCCACCCACCGGTACAGCACGTCCACCGCCAGGTTGAACAGGATCAGCATCGTCGAGAAGATCAGCACCACGCCCATGATCAGGAACAGATCCTTGTTCTGCACGGCGTTCACAAAGTGCTGCCCCAGCCCCGGCACGTTGAACACCCGCTCGACCACGAACGAGCCGGTCATCGCGTACGCCGTCGCCGGGCCGAGGAAGCTCAGCACCGGAAGAAAGGCGTTCTTCAGCGCGTGCTTGAGCAGCACGCGTTTCTCATCGAGCCCCTTCGCCCGCGCGGTGCGGATGTAGTCGGTCCCCAGCGCGTCGATCATGCCCATCCGCGTGAGACGGGCGATGTAGGCGGCGAACGGCAGGCTCAGCGTGACGGCCGGGAGCACCATCGTCCGCAGGCTCCCCCACCCGCCGACCGGGAAGATCGGGATCAGCACCGCGAAGAGCAGCAGCAGCACCGTCCCGATGACAAAGCTCGGCAGGCTGATCCCCACCAGCGCGATCGCGAGCGTCGCCAGATCCGCCGGGCTGTTGGGCTTGACCGCCCCGACCACCCCGGCAAACACGCCCACGATCACCGCGATGACGATCGCCGCCGCACCCAGCGTGACCGACACCGGCAAGCTCCCCGCGATGATCTCGTTGACCGACCAGTCCTCATATTGCAAGCTCGGCCCGAGGTCGAAGACGGGGCGATCCGGCGGCGCCAGCCCCACCTCCCGCGCCCGCGCCGCCTCCGCCGCCCGCTGGCCGCTCAGCGTGTCCAGCACCCACTCCAGCCCCGTCGCGCTCCGCAGATAGCTCGTGTAAAAACGCGGGAAGCTGTCCAGGTTGTACTGGCGCTGCATCTGCTCCACAACCTGCGGCGGGGGCTGACGACCCTCCGGGTTCTCCAGCGGGTTCCCCGGCACCGCCCACGCCAGGATCAGCGTCAGCGTGTAGATCGCCAGCACGATCAGCGGCAACTGCAACAGGCGTCGAACGATCAGACCGAGCATGGGCCGAGTTTACGCGAACCGCCCGCCCCCGGAGCGAACACTCAGAGCAGCAGCGCGATCACGACCGCCACGACCAGCACCAGCCCGACCATGATCGCGACGGTCATCATCGCCCGGCTGCTCCCCGCGACCAGGCTCGCCAGACGCTCGTCCCGCTTCGTGTCGCTCTCACGCATTTTCGTGAGCACCGACCCCAGCGTGCCGGTCGCGTCCGACATCTGCCCCATGGTCCCGCGGAACTCGTCGAGGCTCTGCGCCACGCGCTGCTCGGCCTCGCGGCTGTGCTCCAGCAGCGTGCGCACGTCGCCCAGCGCTTCCACCTGAGCCCGCCGAAGCTCTTGCGCATCGCCCGACTGGCTCGCCTGCGCCTGGATCAGCGCGTCCAAGCGCTCGCCGAGGCGCACGGTCTCGTCACGGATCGTCGGGAGCGTCTGGAGTGCCGCGGGGATCTGCTCGGCGATCTCCATCAGGCGCGCCGAACGCCGATCCTGCGCGTCCAGGTGCTGGTCGACCTTGCGGACGAGGCTCACAACCTCGGCGTAGTTCTTCTGAAGCTCGTTGAGCAGTTCCTGCTTGTTTTTGGGCGCCGGCCCGCTCGCGGCGGCGAGGGATGAGGCGCCCTCCGAGCCGCGCATCTCGGTGCGAGTCTCACCGGCTTTGGGCTCGACGATGACGTCGTCGCCTCCCGGGGCCTCGACCTCGACCGGAGCCGACGGACGCGGGGGCGAGGCCCGCACCGACTGGTGCGGCGTCACCGTCCCGAGCCGCACGCCCGCGTGGGGCTTGGGCTCGGCGGTCGAAGGCGTGCGCACACCGACCGACGGCCCGGCGCCGGGAGCGCGGGCGGCTTCGGACTGTTTCTTTTTGAACACCCCACCCAGACGCGTCAGCACGCCCATCGCTCGGCTCCTTCCGAAGACGCCGAGCCTGGGGCCCGCAACCCGGCCTCTCCGCCGGACCCGAGCCCCGCCGACGCCGTTTCGGTCGGACTCCGCCGACCGCCCACCACACGCCCGGACGACGCCCGGGCAGAATGACCCCAGGGGGATTCGAACCCCCGTTACCAGGATGAAAACCTGGTGTCCTGGACCTGACTAGACGATGGGGCCAAGTTGTCGCCCGAAGCCGCCCGAGCGGTGCGGACAAGGGCGGCAGAGTGTATCGCCTAACCCCGCGGGTGCTCCACAATCCGGGGTGAAAAAGGTGCCTTCGCTCTGGGGATGAGTCCAGGGTCCGAGAACCCGAAAACCGGGCGGGAGAGGCTGGTTTCGGGCCGGATCCAATCCGATACCTCTGGTATGCCGACGCTGCCGCACCGTGTTCTCGAGTCGTGCCGCGAGTTCTGCCGCCCGCGTCACGGGCTGCGCCGAGCGGGCGCGGTCGCGCTCTGCCTAGGCGTGCTGGTGACCGTCGCCGCGATGCACGATCCCGCGCCCTCCGAGGCGGCCCCGACGCTCTCCGGGGCGGCACGCGGGCAGACGCTCGCCCCCCCCGACCCCAACCCGCTCGACGTCGACCCGCCCCTGGGCCCCTACGTGGGCGAGATGATCAGCGGCGCGTTCCGCATCGAGGTCTTCGCCGGGGCCGATGGCCCGCGGTACACCGTCCGGACCACGGACGGGCGATTGCTGCACCGCGGGCTGGAGGCCGACGAGGTCTACCGGACCGTCCCCGGGCTGGAGCTGCGCGACCTGCTCTCGATCTCGGGCGAGTCGTCGACTTCGCCGATGATGCTGGCCCCGGAGCCGAACAACCCCTGGTGACTCGGCGTGCGAACGATGGAGACATGGGCGGAGCCTTGATACCGCTGCCGGTGCCGGAGGGGGCGCGATCGGTGCTCCTGTTCGGCGGCTCGTTCGACCCGCCGCACGCCGGGCACGCCAGCCTCGCGGCGCGCGCACGCGACCGGCTCTTCCCGAGCGGCGACGCTTGGCTTGTGCTCATCCCCGCCGCGCGCAACCCCCTCAAAGCCTCCGGGCCCGAGGCTTCCGGCGACGATCGCGTCGCGATGCTGCGCCTCGCCTTCGCCGATGCCCCGCGGGTGTCAATCTGGGCCGAAGAACTCCGGCGCGCCGAGCGCGACCGCGCGCCGAGCTACTTTATCGACACCGTGCGCACGGCCCGCGACGCGCTCGCCCCCGACGCGGACCTCCGCTTCCTCCTCGGCGCGGACCAGGCGGTCGCCTTCCACCATTGGCGAGCGTTCCGCGAGATCCTCGGCCTCGCCGCGCCGGCCGTCCTCCTGCGCACACCCCTCGCGACACCCGCAGAGATGATGGACGCGATGCGGGCGACGGGAGCATGGACCGCGGACGAACTCGCCCGCTGGCGCGACGCGATCGCGGACGTCGGGGTGCTCGACGCGCGGGCGACGGACGTCCGCGTAGGAACCGACGGCGACGCCGTGTCCCCGCCCGTCCGGGCGTATATCGAATCCCACGCGCTCTACAGGCCCCGCTGAGTAGCCGCGCGCCCCCGCTCGGATCAGCTCGGGATCTCATCCGGCGTGATGTCTCGGGTCTTGGTCGCGCAGAACGCGGTGTACTCGATCGGCACGCCGGCCGCGTTGATGCGGTGGGTGTAGGACTTCCGGCGCAGGTCGGCGAACGCGTCGCGCTCGACCATCGCCGAGATCAGCCCGGCGAAGCCCGAGCGGTCGTCGGCGTCGACGAAGTCGCTCCGGATGGTGAAGACAACCTTGCCGCCGTCCTCCACGCGGTTGACCGCGGCCGCGAAAACCGCGGGCGGGATATCCCCGAACCCCAACGCCGCGACGCAGGTCATCACCTGGAACCGCTCGGCGTCCAGCTTCGCGGCCTCCTCCGCCGCTAGGTCCAGCAGGTCCCCCACCACGTACCACTTGTACAAGCTCGGGAAGTCGCGCTCGGCCGCATCGCGAGCGGGCGCCGACAGATCCACGCCCACGAAGTGGCGGAACCCGATCTCGCGCAAACGGGCCGCCACGTGCCCGTTACCCGCGCCGAGGTCGAGCACCCGCGCCCGCAGCGGGTCGATCTCGCCCGCGTCCACGCTCTCGCCGAGCAGGTCGCGGATCACCGGCGGGCTGTCGCAGCGGAAGACGTCGTACACCACACGCTCGTAAAGACCCTGGATCGGGAAGAGCGCGTCGTAATCGTGCAGGCGCATCTCCTGCCAGCCATCCCCGGCGTCGAAGACGAACCACTCCTCGTCCTGCTCCAGATCCCGAGAGCGGGGCGGAAAGGCGACGCGGATCCGCCGCCCGATCGCCTCGATCTCCGCGATCGAACGGTTCTCGCCGTCCAAGAGCTCGCGGGGGTGGATCTCCACCGGGGTGAGCGGGGCGACGGTGCCGGGGGTCGATGCGGCTGGCTCCAAAGACATGATGATCCCTCCTCGGTCAGGGTTTTTGCTCGGACAAAGCATGGTCCACGTCGTCCCAGTGCAGGCTCACGCTCTTGGAAACGATGGGGCGACAGACAAGGTCGCACCGCACCACTCAGCCGCACACGGACGAAGAATGTGCTTCAGATTGTAGACAAATGAAGGCAAAATCGATCGTATTTCACGACAATTGATCCCATTTTCCCGGCGATGTGTAAAAAATGCAATCAAAATGCAAACATCTCTACCGACTGATCGATCGTGGGCAAACCATGCGGGTATTGTGAAAAAACATGGATTTTGCCCTAGATCCGTGACACAATCCCAACCCGAATCACGGACTTGTTCGAGGGACTCCCCAGCGGGGTTATCCCGTGATTGTGTGACTCACCAGATTTTGAGACTTCATCGAGAGAGGGAGCACGAGATGACACGAGCGCATGGCATGCTGGGCATGGGGGTCGCGGCCGCGGGGTGGCTCGCCCTCGCGACCGGGGCGTCGGCTCAGACGCTGACCGCCGAGTTCGCGAATGACTACACCCTGACCGACCTCGGTTCGGCGACGGGTGTGCCGACGAACTACGGCGGGCTGTTCATCCTGCCGAGCCAGCCGAACACGCTCTACCTGGGCGGGGCCGCCAACACGGCGAACGGGGCGATCTATGCCGTCCCGCTGCTCCGCGACGCGGAGAACCGGATCATCGGGTTCGACGGGGCGGGCGTGCGCATCGCCGATGCGCCCAACATCGACGGCGGGGTCGTCCGCGACCCGGGCGGGCTGATCTCCTTTGCCCGCTACCCCACCAACGCCTACGGGCAGATCGACCTGAGCACCGGCGAGATGGTGAACTCCATCCCCCTCGCCCCGTTCGGGATCGTGAGTTCGTCCTCATCGGTCAACTTCATCCCGGCGGGCTACCCCGGCGCGGGCGGGATGCGGATCGCGTCGTACTCCTCGGGTCGGTACTACGAGGTGGACTACGAGGTCGGCGCGGGCGGGCTCATCTCGATCCTGGGCGCGACGGAGGTTGCGGGCTCGCAGCTCCCGGGCGGGCCGGAGGGCTGGGCGTACGTCCCGCTGGGCTCGCCGCTGTTCGACAACGCGAGCATGGTGGTGTCGGACTACGGGGCCGGTCAGATCAGCGCGTACGAGATGGATTCGAACGGGAACCCGATCATCTCGACGCGTCGCGCGATGATCACGGGACTGAGCGGGGCCGAGGGGGCCGCGATCGACCCGGTCACCGGCGCGTTCCTCTTCTCGACCTTCGGCGGCGGGAACCGCGTCATCGTGGTCGACGGCTTCGCGATCCCCACACCCGGCGCGTTCGGGCTCCTGGCGATGGGCGGGCTGGTCGCGACCCGACGCCGTCGGGCGTAAGGGTTAGGCACTAGGCACTAGGCATTGGGCACTAGGCAATAGGGCGGATCGGAGCGAGAAGCTTTCGGCCTCGATCTGCCCTAATGCCTAGTCCCTAGTGCCTAATGCCTTCCTCTAGTCGTTCGCCACGTCCAGCACGGCCATGAAGGCTTCCTGCGGCACCGTCACGCGCCCCACGGTCTTCATGCGGGCCTTGCCCTTTTTCTGGGCTTCCAGCAGCTTGCGCTTGCGGCTCACGTCGCCGCCGTAGCACTTGGCGGTGACGTCCTTGCGGAAGCCCTTGATCGTCTCTCGCGCGATGATCTTGCCGCCGATCGCGGCCTGGAGCGGGATCTCGAAGTTGTGGCGATCGATCTGCTTCTTGAGGCGGACGAGCAGGCCGCGCCCGCGCTGCTCGGCGTGGTCGCGGTGGGCGATGAAGCTGAGCGCCTGCACCGGCTCGGCGTTGATCAGCACGTCGACCTTGACCAGCCGGTCGGCCTGGTAGTGCGTGACCTCGTAGTCCATCGTGCCGTACCCGGCGGTGATGCCCTTGAGCTTGTCGTAAAAGTCGTAGATGAGCTCGGCGAGGGGGAGGTCGAAGGTGATGATCTGGCGCGCATCGCCGACGACGGACTGGCTCTTGTAGATCCCGCGCCGGTCCATGCAGAGCTTCATGATGTCGCCGACGTACTTGTTGGGGACCATGATCTCGACGCGGCAGATCGGCTCGCGGATTTCTTCGATCTGCCCCATGTCGGGCAGGTCACCGGGGTTGTGGACCTCGATGGTTTCCAGCACGCCCTCTTTGCCCCGGACGACGACCTCGTAGCTGACGGTGGGCGCGGTCTGGACGACCTCGATGCCGCCCTCGCGTTCCAGGCGTTCCTGGACGATGTCCATGTGGAGCAGACCGAGGAAGCCGCACCGGAAGCCGAAGCCGAGGGCTTCGGAGTGGACCGCTTGGAACGTGAAGCTGGCGTCGTTGAGGCTGAGCCTTTCGACGGCGTCGCGCATTTCTTCAAAGTCCGCGCCCTTCGCGTCGCCGGTGGTGGCGGGGTAGAAGTCGCAGAAAACCATCTGGCGCGGGGGCTCGTAGCCGCTGAGCGGCTCGGTCGCGGGGTCGCTCTCGAGGGTGATGGTGTCGCCGACGCGGACGTCGCCGAGGGTTTTGATCGCGGCGACGAGGTAGCCGGTCTCGCCGGGGCCCAGCTCCTTGACCTTGACGGGCTTGGGCGTGTACTTGCCGAGCTCGGTGACCTGGAACGTGCGCCCGAGGCCCATCATGCGGATCTTGTCGCCGAAGCGGAGCCTGCCGTCGAAGACGCGGCAGTAGACGATGACGCCGCGGTAGTCGTCGTAGACCGCGTCGAAGATGAGAGCACGGGTCTTCGGCGTGACCTGCGCCCGCGGTGCGGGCAGGCGGTCGCAGATCGCGGCGAGCAGCTCAGGGATGCCCTGGCCGGTCTTGGCGCTGACGGCGATGCAGTCCTCGGCCGGGAAGCCGAGCACCTGCTCGACCTCCATCGCAATCTCGTCCGGGCGCGCGCCCGGCAGGTCGATCTTGTTCAGGACCGGGATGATCTCCAGGTTCTGCTCGACCGCGAGGTAGGCGTTGACGACGGTCTGCGCCTCGACGCCCTGGGAGGCGTCCACGACCAGCAGCGCGCCCTCGCAGGCTTTGAGCGCGCGGGAGACCTCGTAGCCGAAGTCCACGTGCCCGGGCGTGTCGATGAAGTTGAGCATGATCGGCTGCCCGTTGTGCGTGTGCATGACGGTGACGGCCGAGGCCTTGATGGTGATCCCCCGCTCGCGTTCCAGGTCCATGCTGTCCAGGAGCTGTTCGCGGGCCTCGCGCTCGGAGACGGCAAAGGTCGCCTGGAGCAGCCGGTCGGCGAGGGTGCTCTTGCCGTGGTCGATGTGGGCGATGATGGAGAAGTTGCGCATCGGCACGCCGTTCGCCTGGGCGGCGGCGGTGGAGGCGGGCGGTCCGTTCGGGGTCTGGCTCATGGGCTGGGGCGGGTCCTGTCTGTGTCGGAGTGGCTCGGGCAAGATGGCCCGGCGAATCATACGCCGCGGGAGATTCGAGGCTTAGCCCCCAACACACGCATCCCCCCCTGCCCTCTCCCGCCCCAGCGGGGAAGGTGTCGGCGAAGCCGACGGAGGGGGTCCGGGGAAAATCGCCAGATCGCGAAGGGCCAGAGGGCCAGATTCGGAGCCGCATCTGTGTGCCACTGACCTCTTCCGAGAGGTCAGTGCTCCCCGCCCCGGAGCACTGACCTTGCAGACAAGGTCAGTGGCACGTGGTCGGTGATCCCGCCTCCTGCCTCTCTTGCTTTCCTCTCCTCGCCCCGCAATCGTCCGTTGTGCCCCGTCCTGTCGTGCCGCCCGCACCGGAATCCGAGCCGTCTCCCCGTCCCCCCGGCGTGCCGGGCGGGGCGCGGGGTGTCGCCACGGGCGCGTTCAACCGCACGCTGGGGACCTACCGCCCGACGCGGGTGCCGGCGATCTCGCGTCGGAACTACGCGCGGGAGCTGACGGCCGCGTTCTTCCTGCCGTTCGTGCTCGCGGTGTTCGAGGGCTCGGTCATCAGCGTGCTGGTGCGCCTGGCGTTCGAAGGGCAGCCCGGCGTCCCGCCGCGGCTGCTCAACTACGTCGTCGGCACGCTCGCGATCATCCCGGCCCTGGCGAACATCACCAGCTTTGTCTGGGTCAAGCTCAGCCACGGCGTGGACAAGGTCCGCTTCATCGTCACGCTCCAGGGCGTCGTCATCGCGATGGCGATCGTCATCGCCTTTGCGCCAAGGAACCTGGTCGGGCTGTTCATGATTGTCGCGGCCGTCTTCACGGCCAAAGCCTGCTGGGCCGGGATTCTCAGCGTTCGCAGCACCGTCTGGAAGCTCAACTACCCCCAGGCGCGGCGCGCCAGCCTCACCGGCAAGTTCGCAACCGTGCAGGTCACGATGATCGCGATCCTCAGCCTCGGGCTCGGCATGGCGATGGACGCCGACCCCCGCGCCTTCCGCGTCCTGCTCCCGGTCGGCGCGGTGCTGGCGTTCTGCGGCGTCTGGCAGTGGCGCAAGGTCCGCGTCCGCACGCACCGCAAGCTGCTCCGGCGCGAGCGGGCGGCCGACGCGCTCAACGCGCCCAGCTTCAACCCCGCCAAGCTCCTCGGCGTCGTCCGACACGACCGCGCATACGACATGTTCATGGCCAGCCAGTTCCTCCTCGGGCTCGGCAACATCATGGCCTCCAGCCTCCTCGCGATCACCCTCCGCGAACGCTTCGAAGCCAACTACCTCCTCAGCCTCCTGCTCTCCACCGCCCTCCCCCTGGTCATGATGCCCGTCACCATCCCCCTCTGGGCACGCCTGCTCGACCGAACGCACATCGTCCACTTCCGAGCCATCCATTCCTGGGTCTTCGTCGCCGCCCTCGCCTGCCTCTTCCTCGGATCACGACTCGGCGTCCTCCCACTCCTGATCGGGTACTCGGTCTTCACCGGCATCGCCTTCGGCGGCGGCGTCCTCGCCTGGACGCTCGGGCACCTGGACTTCGCACCACGCCACAAAGAATCGCTCTACGGCGGGGTCCACGTCACGCTCACCGGCGTGCGGGGCCTGCTCGCCGGCGTCGCGGGCGTCACGCTCTACGAGGGGCTCGAAACCCTGGAACGCGGGGCCGGTAGCTATGTCTTCGCGGGGTGTCTCGCGCTCGCGGCCGGGGGGGCGCTCGGGTTCGTCGTCATGAGCCGACGCATGCACGCCCTCGGTATCCGGACTCGGGCCGAACGCACCGGCGAGGTGGACCCACCGGGTCGGGCGAACGCATAATCCCGTGTGCCCGGCGTGCCGATGCACGCCGAGACAGAGCGATCGTGTCCGGACCGGAGCCGGAGTTGAAGGAGGCTGGAGTTATGGGAACCCGCGCCGCTCGTTCGTGCCGAGGCGTTGCACGCCGAACCGGGGCGATCGCCCTCGGGCTGCTTGTCGCGTGCGGGGTGCTCCCGTCGTTCGCCTCGCACGCGCACGCCCAGGCCGCCCCCGCCGGCGCCGACCTGCTCGAGCGGTACCGCGCCACCCCAGGGCCTTACTCCATCCAGGAGCACGAGGCCGTCTGGACCGACCGCACACGGGCCGACCCCCGACCCATCCCCGTCAAGACCTACGTCCCCGAACTGGTCGACGATGAAGACTCGGCCCCGATCGTCATCGTCAGCCAGCACATCGGGCACACCAAAGACGGCATGCGCTACCTCGCGACCCACCTCGCCTCCTGGGGCTACGCGGTCGTCGTCCTCGAGCACCCCTCCACCAGCAAAGAGTCCATGGCCCTGCGCGAGCAGAACGCCCTTCCCCGCGCCCTTCTGACCGACAACCGCATCGCCAACGTCCGCGATATCGCCTTCGCCATCACCGAGGCGAGCCGCCCCGGACGGTTCGGCGTCCGCGTCAACCCCGACCGCGTCGCCGTCATCGGGCACGGCTTCGGGAGCTACTCCGCACTCCAGACCGCCGGCATGCGCGCCGAAACCTCCAGCGGGCCCGCGCACCGACTCCGAGACGGACGCGTCGGCGCCGTCGTCGCGATGAGCCCCGACGGCACCATCTTCTTCGGCGTCGAGAGCGACTCCTTCGACCACATGGCCGTCCCCGTCCTCTACATGTCCGGCACCCAGGACCGCGGACGATGGACCCACGAGCCCACACTCCGACGCGAGCCCTTCGCCCTCAGCCAGGGCCAGGACCTCTTCTACTGGTCCCTCCGTAACGGCATGAGCCACTTCTTTACCGATGACGAGATGGGTGAGATCAACATCCCACGCCCCGAGGGCGCGCACGAGGACATCCTCGCCGCCGTCACCGCCTTCCTCGACGCCTATCTCCTCGCCGACCCCGTCGCCCACGAGTGGCTCACCATGGACGGCCCGGTCACCGCGAGCCAGATCGGGCTCACCTTCGAACAGAAGAACGTGCGCACGATGAGCGCGATCGAGGACGACCTCGCCCGCTGATCCGAGCCCCCGCGCTCTCTCCGCGGCGCGGGCACGCCCGTCCACCCCATGAAGTTCTATCGGTGTTCAAGCCGCGTCGCGCAGGCTCGGGTGGCGCACGCACTCGTTGCTCGCCGCCGAGCGCCCGATGTGGGTCAGGAGTTTTTTCTGCCCCTCGTCGAGTTCGAGGAAGTGCAGCCCCAACTCCTGCTTCAGCCATCCCTGCTTGGTGATCCACATCACCTGCGCCGCGATGTCGAGATTCCCGTACACCGAGCGGATCTTGACGCGGACCCGCTGCCCCTTCTCGAGGCGCTGCCCCCATCGGCTGGCGACTTTCATCCCCGTGCTCGAGAGATCGATCACACGCCCGAGGTTGGTCTCGGTGAGCTCCACGCGCACGCGGCCTCGCGTCCGCCGATCCGGCGGGCGGAGCTTGTCCAGCGTGTTGAACAGGTGCCCGGCCATTGCAAAAGGGCGTATCGGCGCCCGGGGACGCCGGGGTTCAAGCCAGACGGCTTCGCCCTTGCATATTCATGGGAACTTCGGATGATTCGGGGTCTTCGCCCCCGGGTCTGGCGGAGGCTTATCGGGCGAGCCGCCGGATCTGCATCGTCTGATCCAGGCGCACCCCCTCCGGCTCGGACCCGCGCCCGCCCGGATCGCCCGGCAGCCCGGGCAGGCGGACGACCATGCGGAGGCGCCCCTCATAGTGGTCGATCATCTGGGCCCGCCGATCCCAGACCATCTCGCCCTTGAAGCGGGCGTCGGACTCGCCCAGGCCGCCCGCGCCGGTGCGGAACGTGCCGTCGACGCCGACGACCGCCTGATCGCGCCGAGCGGTGACGAGGCGGTGCTCGGTGACGAGCTCACCCCCGCCGAGCGCCATGCCGGGCATCGCGCTGCGGGTGGTCCAGGTCTCGCCGACGCGTGCAAAGCCGGACTGCGGGGCGGCGGTCGTGATCGGGCCGAAGAGCTGGCGCACCGCGCCGGTCACCACACCGCCCGGATTCGCCCCGCCCAGACCGCCACCGGAGCTCCCGACGAGCCCGCCCGGGGCGGCGGCGTCGATCCCGGTCACGTTCCCCTGCCCGTCGATCTGGACGGTCATCGGGTGTTGCATGAACTCAGAAAACGCCCGATGCAGGGGGTTGTTCGCCGGGTCGTGTTCCGGGCTCCCGGGCCGACGTGTGCTGTCAAAGCGGGCGGCTTCGGGCCCGTCGGTCTCGTAGACCAGCCGATCGATGGTCAGGCGGACCGTCGCGCCGTCGCCGGGCTCCCCGGCTTCGGTGGGGGTCATCGTGAGCGTGAGGCGCAGCGACGTCGACGGCATCGACAGGCCGAGCCCTTCCAGCTCGCGCGGGGCTTCCGAACGGCTCTCGGTCACCAGTTCAAACCGCACCGCCTCGCCCACCGTGAAGCGGGGACGCAGGTCCACCCGCTCCTGCGCCGCCGCGAACAGCGGGCAGCACAGCACCGCGCCGAGCAGCGTCCAGAGAACAGCAGCAAGGTGGCGTGCGGGGGGCATGCGGTCTCCATGGGCAGGGGGTGACAAGGCGTCGGCACGGTTCGTCTTCAGTTGAGACGCGGGGCTCAGCTCCCGGTTCCTTCGGGATCGGGTGTGTGACAGGTGCATTCTCGGACATCTCCAAAGGAGTGACGGGGAGGGTGATGCCCTGTGCGTGAAAATCCTTGGGTTGAGTGCGGATCTGACTCGACCAAGGGAGAGATCGGGCCGATAGCGCCACGTTCGATCGGCTTGTCGCATGGGCGAGGCCGGCGGGCGGCTCGGGAGCCCACGCATGGATCGACTCGGCCAGTTCATGCTCGATGCGGGCATCATCACGCGTGACGAACTGGCGCGGGCGGTCCACGTGCAACGCCGCGAGGGCGGGCGGATCGGCGTGATCCTCGCCTCCCACGGCGCCTGCACACGCCAACAGGCCGACCTCGCTTGGATCGACATGATCGTGCGCACGCCGCTGGAAGCCGCGATCGACCGAGCCTGCCAGGGACGCTTCACCGCCTATCCCGCACGCGACCTGCTCTTTCATCGGGTTCACCGGCGGGACGTGATCGTCGAGGACATGCTCCGCGGCGGTCGCCTCCGCACGCACGAGAACATCGTCGAGGGCGAGGCCCAGCTCATGGTCGGCGGACGCGCCAGCCTCCCCGTCACCTTCTTCGTCGACACCAACCGCGGCATCGCCACGCTCGACGAGAACGGCGAGAACATCGTCCGGCGCTGGACAAGCCTGATCGACCGGTGCCCGAACACGCTGGCGCGTCAAGAAGCCGCTCCGGCTGTCACCCCCGATTTCGAGGCCAAGCTGAGCGAACTGCTGAAAAGGCCGACGACCGGCCCGGATGCCATCCAGGCGGCGTGAGCCTCAGGCCCGGAGCCCGTGGGTCAGCAGCGACTCCAGCGCCTCCCCCACCACCCGGCGGGCCTCCCGCGTGTCGCTCGCCCGAGCGATCGACATCGCGCCCTGGTCCAGAGCGCCCATAAGCAGGAACGTCGTCGTCTCGGCCGGGATCGGCTTGAGCTCTCCCGAGTCGATCACCGCCTGCACCGACCGGCGCAGGCACTGATAGCACAGGTCGTCCTCGCGCCACTTGGCCCAGCCCAGCACCGCCGGCGCGTCCAGGAGCAGGACCTGCTGCACCACCGGGTCCTCGCAGAGGTCGAGATACGCGTTGCACTCGGCCACGAGCCGGGCCCACGGCGTCGGGGCTCCTTCCCCACCCGCCCGAACCTGGGCGACCAGTTCCTGCCGCAACTCGGCGACCACCGCTCGGAACACGTCCGCCTTGTCGGCAAACTGGTAGTAGAGCGCCCCCCGCGTCACCCCGGCCGCCGCGACCAGGTCCTCGGTCCCCGTGCCGGCGTACCCGCGCTCGGCGAACAGAGCCCGAGCCGCCGTCAGAAGCTCCGCACGAGTCCGCAGACGCTGCGCCGCCTTCCGCGTGGGGATATTCATCATGGTCATGGGGATTGACTCCATCCTCTCAAGCCTGTACAGTATGGACGAAGTGTAAAGAATTACACTTGGAAATACGCCTTAAAGACTGTACACAACGGTGCTTACGGAACATTGACGCCTCTCGATTGGTTCGCTGAATTGGACGATCCGACGAAACCGTCAAAGCTCATCGAGGCAAACGGGGGTATCTGGAGACTTGAGGCGTAAGGTAGATACCCTGAAAAAGCGGGAATCTTTGAAATCAAGGGTTCTCGCCCGTTCATGACGCCTCCATTGACGTAGAATCCGCTTCACAAGGTCTTCCGCTCGCTTGACACGGGCACGAAAGCCCAGCCGAGAGGGTCCACTTCGAGCCACCCTCCCTATCCTGAGCCCATCCCTCTGGCGGGGGGTTTCGCTTTGCGAGCCCCCCGCTCCTTTTTTGCCTCACGTGTTTCGGGCCCGCACGCCTCCCTCCCTCAGAGGCGTGCGGCGGTGCTGCAACGTGAGTTAAGCCTACCCGAATAGGGTTTGTTTCCACCTGGGCATGAAAACCTGAGGGGAAATCGAAATGGGCCAAAGCCCTGGGTTGCGAGTGTGTGATCAACTGACGCTGGCGTGGTCGTGATTGGATCCGTCGTTTCAGACGCTCGCGGGCCCGGAGCCGGAAGACCTGCCCGAAGCGTGTCGTGACGGCCCTCGCGATTCAGGGCGTCGGCGGCGGTCGCTGCGCGCCCTCGGCCTGGTTCCCGCTCCCGACATCGGTGCCGCACGCTTCACCCGGCGATCCGCCGGCCTGGTGCGCACCACCCCTGGCGAGCGCCGTCGATTGCAGCCGCCCCGGCGTGCCGCGTCGGCACACCGGGCCTCCTCGAGGGCCGCCCCACGCGAAACGGGGCGCGAACACACGACGGCGCGAACACCCATGCGCCGAACCCCCCAGATGGGCCCCCACGTTTTGCGGGGTCGGCGTTATTATTTACACTCAAATAATACCTGTTTACGCTGAACCTAAAAATATTTTGTTTATCAAAACAGGCACTATCACCCGTTTCACGTCTTTTTGTTCAAATTTCGCCTTGAACTCATCGCTTTGCTCTTGCTTGAGAATGCACAATCTTTATGTTTGAATTCTATCGGTGGGCTGGCGCGTTGTATGTCGGTCCTTTTCTGATCACGTGTCTGTGCCAGCGAAAGGATAAGCAATGCATCAACGGAAGATTCGGAACCTTATGCTCGTGTGCGCGGCGGGCATCATCGGCGCCCCGGGCGCGGCGGCGTGGTCCGCGGTGCCGCAGGAGCAACTGCGAGACGGGTCACGGGGGGCGGGGCCGCACACGACGGAAGTGCAGCCCACGGGCCCGTGCGCCGTACCGGTCGGCGGGTACACAACGGCGCACTGCTGGAGGTGCTTCCGAAGCTTGCTCTCAGAATGCAGCGGGCTTTCCACACCACAGGAGCGTCAGGCGTGCATGGATGCCGCGAACACGTTTTATGAGTGGTGCCTGAACCAAGTCCCCCCGGTGGTGGCCGATCCGCAGCCGCACCCCGGCGTCGGGAACCACCTGCTCGATGTCCGATCGGACTTCGTCATCAACATGGACTTGGACGGCGATCGCTTTGTCACCGATGTACGGATCATGGTCCTCGATAGCTTGACGTGGGACTGGGTCGAGATCGAAGCGGAGTTTCTCGCGGTGGCCGGCGGGGACGAGGGGCCGATGCTCTATGAGATCGTCATCCCGGCCGGGGCCGCCGATCTCGACGGCCGCCCACCCCTGAACGTCCACGTTGAACTTCTGGAGGGCGACGAAACCGTCTTCGCCACCGCGTTCCGCCCGGAGTTTACGGATTCATTCGATCTCAATAATGACGGCGTCTTCGACGAGCGTGACCGCATCAAGGCGATGGAACTGTACGTGGATCATGTGATCTCGCTTGATGAAATGATCCGGATCATCTCGCATTAACCTTCACATATCTTCAGCTCTTGGTTCGAGCAACGCCGCCTCCGAGCGGCGTTTTTCCATCTGGCGGAGCATTCGATCCATTTTCCGGGACACGCCGCCCCTAGGAGTTACTCTGCGAGCCGATCCCGGTTGACGCCTTGTATGGGCGTGATAGAGTCTGCCCGCTTCAGGTGCCCGCGGGCTTCGGCCTGCGGGTGAAAATGGGAAGTGTGGTGCAAGACCACCGCGGACGCGCCGCCGTGACGGGCGAGACCGCGGGTCCCCCACCCTGCCGGGCTTTCAGGCCCCGACGCCTCCGCTGCAACGGCGGGGCTCGGGCGGGAGCCTCAAACGGCACGGGTGCGGCACAGGCCACTGCTCGGGCGTCGTCCTGACGCCGGGTGGGAAGGCCGGACCCTGCGGGCCCGGAGCCGGAAGACCTGCCCGAAGCGTGTCGTGACGGCCCTCGCGATTCAGGGCGTCGGCGGCGGTCGCTGCGCGCCCTCGGCCTGGTTCCCGCT
>JBJHBZ010000004.1:0-134346 GCA_050485765.1 Phycisphaerales bacterium
CGACTTCGCCGGGATCGAAGACCTCATGCAGCTCGACTGCCGCAAGTTCACCGACCTCGGCCCCCCACCCGTCTGCTTCGACGCCACCCACTCCACCCAGCGACCGGGCCTCGGCGAGCAGTCCGGCGGGCGACGCGAGCGATCCGCAGGGCTCGCCCGAGCCGCCGTCGCCCTCGGCGTCCACGCCGTCTTCCTCGAAATCCACCCCGACCCCGACCGCGCCATGAGCGACGCCGCCACCCAGCTCCCCCTCGAAGCCGCCGAGCCCATCCTCACCGACCTCGCCCGCATCCGCGACGCGCTCCGCCGCTAAGCTGCGCCCCATATGCCGCCCACCTGGTTGCTGATCACTTTCGGCGTTGTCGCGGTCGCCCTGATCGTCTTCGAGTCCATCCGCCACCACCGCAAGGTCGCACGCCGACGCCGTGAAGCGCTCCAGAGCGCGGGTTTTCAAGTCTTCGACCGACTCAAGCTCCACGAGAAACGTGAGCGGTACGCCCCCTTCGAGCACCTCACGCCCCGCCTGCTCCACGGGCCCAAGCGTCTGCTCTGGCTCGCCATCGCCCCGCCCGAGCCCAGGATCGACCCCGCCCTCCGCACGCACCTCTTCGCACACAGCCACGCCAACAGCAGCGGACAAACCTACCACCACACCATCGCCGCCTTCCCCTGTCCGCCGTACTGGCCCGAGCTCCGCATCGAGCCCAGCGACCCCTTTTTACGATTCCTCGTCACCCGCATCGCACGCCGCAAGCAGCAGCACCTCCAGCTCGAAGACGCCGCGTTCAACAAGCGATGGAACATCACCACCGCCGACCCCGACTTCGCGTTCATGTGCCTCACGCCGAGCATCCAAGCCTTCATCAACGACCACCCCGGCGCGCACAGAACGGACACGTGGTGGATCGGTTACGGCTGGATCTGCTGCCTCCGCGCCATACCCATCCGGAAGCACGATCGCCTCATCGCCTTCAGCCAGCATCCCGTCGATCTGTTCGCCCGCATCCCCATCGAACTCGCCTACTACAACGCCCCCAACCCCGACCCACAAGCCGAAACCCCGCAGCACGCCTGATCGCCCCGCAGCCGCGGCACCAGCGTTCCGCACCTGCGCCCCCGCCACACAACAAGCTCAATAAAAAAACGCCGACCCATCGGGTCGGCGTCGGCAATTCGGTACTGAAACCCTCGCCTCAGTTGGCGGCCGCGCGGAGGCGCGTCAACGCCAGCGGACGCGGCGCGCTGTCATCGATCGGATCGACGTGGACCTTGCGCCCCTGGAAGACTACCCGACCGTCCGCGAGCGCGAACAGCGTGTCGTCCTTCGCCCGCTTCACGTTGAAGCCGGCCTGAAACTTGGTCCCGCACTGACGGATGATAATGTTGCCCGTCTGAGCGACCTCGCCGCCGTAGAGCTTCACGCCCCGATACTGCGGGTTCGAGTCACGCCCGTTCTTCGTCGAGCCCTGGCCCTTTTTGTGCGCCATCGCGGCACTCTCCAAACGCCCGCCAGGCGCCAGCGCCCGGGGTCAAGTCTTCGCAAAACGTCACCAAAACATCGGCCCACACCCGGACCAACGCGAGGGCAAGCCTAGGCGCGCCCCCCGGAAACCGTCCACCCCACCCAAACCAATCCCCGGTCCCCAGTGCCTAGTGCCTTCCCCTCACCGCATGATCCACCGCGGCCGCTCCGCCAGCCCGAACGGGCGGGAGCTGGCCGGGTCGATGTTCCCGGGGGTCGCAAACCGCATCTCGTACGTCTTCCGCAGGTTGATCACCCGCGCCTCGCCCGTCTCCGGGTCCGTCCAACGCAGGACCTCGTTCTCACCGCTGAACCCCGCCGCGTAAATCACGATCTGCCCGATATCCAGCTTCTCCAGCGGCCAAACGACCAGCCCCTCCCGCGCGTTCTCCTCACCCTGCTGGAGCACGCCGAGCATGTCCACCTGGTCCACCAGGAACGGGTTGTCCAATCGCCGGAGCAGCTCCCCGGTCACCTCAAACGGCACCCCGCGACCCGCCCGCTGCAGACGTCCCTCGTCGGTCGCCATCTCAAAAACCGGCGCAAACAGCAGGTCCCGACCGCTGTAGTTCGTCACCGTGTACGTGAAATACACGTACGCCCGCGGCTCCACCAGCACCGAACCGTCCGCCTGACGGATCGGCGTGTCCACCACCGCCGCACGGAGCGGCCCGGGCTGCAGGTCCAGCTGCCACCGCCTCGGCACCGGGTCAGGCTGCGGAAACATCGCCGAAGCCGAGATCGGGCCCAGCGGCACGCCCGACGGCAACCACGCCGAACCCGCCACCAACGCCAGACCCAGCGTCATCGCTCCCAATGCTCCCGGTCGGACGTCCATGCGGCGATACCTCAAATCCGGTGTCCAGAATCTGTCGTCATCGATTCCCCCACCCGCTCAGGGGCGAAAGGGGGGCAACTGTACGTCCCCAACCGGGGGCGAATCGCCCCCGACGCGGGCCGGTAGTCTACAGCATGCCCCCGGCCGCCCACAACCGCCGTCCAGGGCGCACCACTGCCCATACCCGCCCCACCACGCCCCGGATCCATCCATCCGCCCCATCCACCATGCCCAGACACCGCCCCAAACCCGTCCGATCCGCCCGGCCCGCCCTCCTCGCGTGCCTGCTGGTCGCCCTCGTCGCGTCCCCGGCACACACTCAACCCGGACGCGAGGCCCCCGACGAGCCGATGGCCCCCGCCTTCCACGCCTTCGCCGAGGGCGACTACGCCGAAGCCGAGAACCGCCTCCGCCCGCTCCTCGGCCAATACCCCGACTCCTTCATCCTCCGCTACAACCTCGCCTGTGCGCTCAGCATGCAGGGGCGAGCCGACGAAGCCGTCGAGTACCTCTTTGAAGCCGCCCGCCTCGGATTCACCGACGCCCCGACCATGCGCCGCGACCCCCACCTGGCGGCCGCCCGCGAGACCGACGCCTTCCGAGCCCTCGACGCCCGCTGGGACGACCTCCTCCGAGCCCACGCCGACGCCACCTTCGAAAGCCTGAAGCGCCGGTTCGGCCCGCGCTACCTCTACCACCGCGACAACGAGCGACGACTTCTCTTCGCCGTCGGCTTCGACCAGACCCTCTTCGACCAGGCGATGCACGAGATCGACCGCACCCACGCCTGGTTCGCCCGCGAGGTCGAGCCGAGCGTCGAACGCGCCCAGCACGAAGATCCATGGGTCAGCATCATCCTCCCCACACGCCCGGACTTTGAACGCTGGGCCCGCGAACGCTTCGGCCCCGCCGGCGCGGGCTCGTTCTTCCAGATCGGCGGCGAATACAACCACGACCGCAAGCAACTCGTCGCCGCCGACCTCGGGCCCTCACTCCGACACGAGTACGCCCACGTCCTCCACTGGCGCCACAACGCCCGCCTCGCCCAACGCCACCACATCTGGATCCAGGAAGGCCTCTGCAGCCTGCCCGAAGACCTTGACCCCGACCCCGCGACCGGGCTCGATCAGCCCGTCGCCAACTGGCGCACCAACAGCGTCAAACGCCTCGCCGGCGCGCTGAGCCTCCCGCCGCTCCGCGACTACCTCCGCATCCCCCACGATCGTTTCACCAGCGGGCGCCCGCTCGCCAACTACGCGATCGCGCGCGCGCTCATGCTCTTCCTCCACGACCGCGGGCAACTCCGCGACTTCTACCGCCTCTACACCGAATCCATGCGCATCGACCCCGCGAGCGACCCCGCCGGCTACCAGGCGATCCTCGACGCGACCGGGCTCGCGCCGAGCGAGTTCGACCGGACCTTCCGACTCTGGCTCCGCGACCTGCCCGAGGTCGCCGAGCGCATCCCCATCGGCGGCCCCAGCCTCGGCGTCGAAGTCGAAGCCGGCACCGGCCTCGGCCCCACCGTCACCGCCATCACACGCCCTCGGGCCGAGCGACGCGACTTCCCCCTCCGCCCCGGCGACGCCATCACCGCCATCAACGGCCGCACCATCCGCGACCTCTCCGAACTCGTCCGAGTCCTCAGCGACCACCAGCCCGGGCAAACCGTCGACGTCCGCGTCCGAACCCGCGGGAACCAGGAAGCCACCCACCGCATCCAACTCGTAGAACGCCAGCCCGATTAATCTCCGCTCCTTCCTGCGCCCGGTGACGTGGTAACTGATCGCTGGTTTCCTGCATTTCGCACCAAGCCATGATTCTCGGGCTTGAGCATCGGGAACCGAGGCCCACGCCCCGCGTCCAACGCGTATCCAAGGGGAGATCCTGCCTTGGTACGAGGGGAGACCGCATGCCCAGGCTGCGTTGGACGACCGCCCGTGTACTCAAGTTGATTCTGTTGATCAGCTTCGGGCTCCCGCTCCTGCTCTACGCGATCATCACGACCCGCTTCTACGCCGGCTCGCCCAACATCACCCGCAACTACATGCAGGAAATCAACGACGCCCTCCCTACCGAGGGCGAGCCCGCCTGGCCCGGCCTCATCGACGCATGGGCCACCTTCTACGCCGCCCCCCAGGAGATCCGAAACAAAATCTGGGGCAACGATGCGTTCATCCCGGCAGAACACCCGGACGTGGTCGACTGGCTTGCGGCACACCCAGAGCACGTCCCAACGATCCGCGCCGCCGCCCACCAGCCACGCCTCGGGCTCCGCTTCACCGACGTCACCGATCCGGCCTACGCCCGCGCGAGCATGCCGAATCACGTGCCCGAAGAACCCTCGGCGAACCCGATGCTCTGGAAGATCCTGCTCCCGCACCTCTCCGTCGTGCGTCAGCACGCTCGCACACTCGCCGCCCATGCCCATATCGCCGCAGAAGCCGACCGCCTCGACGAGGCGATCGCCGACGTGCGCGCCATCTTGGCGCTCGCCGGGCACGCCGCCGACCCGCCGTTTTACATCTCACAGCGTGTCTTGGCTGGCGTAGCAACCCTTGCCGCCGACACCGCCACCCGCCTGATCGACGAGCACGCGGACCGCTTCACTCCAACCCAGCTCGACGAACTCGACCGAGCCCTGGCATCGCTCGACCCTGCAAGGCTCGTGCTCGACTTGGAATCCGAGCACATGGGCTTCGACGACATGCTCCAAAGGGTCTACACCGACGATGGACGCGGCAGCGGACGCCTCACACCCGAAGGCATACGCCTCCTTGCCGAGATGGAGTGCATGAGGCCGAAGGTCATCCCCGCCTGGGCCCAGACGCCCCTTACCGCACAGCTCTTCGCAGCAACCTACCCCTCACGCCGCACCATGAGCGAGACATACCACGCCCACCTCGACGCCGCCCGCCATCGAGCCGCCACCCCGCTCTGGCAATGGGAGCCGATGCCCGAACTCCCAGACCCCGCCGAGGCGCCGTGGAACGAGCGCGTTCTTTTAGTCTGGCTGCCCGCGTTTTCCAACGTCGGCATCGACACCGAACGTGCGAGGATGCTGCTGGAAGGTGCACGCACCGCCATCGCCCTCGAACGCTTCCGCCGCACCCACGGCCACTACCCGGCCATCCTCGCCGAGCTCGTCCCCGACTTCCTCGACACCCTCCCCATCGACCGCGCCACCGGCGACCCGCTCGTCTACCACCTCAACAACGGCGCCCCCACCCTCTACAGCGTCGGGCTCAACTACACCGACAACGGCGGCAACCACACCCACCTCTCCTGGCGACGCTGGCTCCCCCGCGAAGAACTCGCCCGACGCCTCCAGATGACCCCCGTCCCCGACAACCTCCCCACCGGTGACTGGGTCTTCTACCCGCCTCCACCCCCATCAAACGCCACGGGCAACTGAGCACTCCAAGTCCCCCGTGCCACTGACCTTGCCGCAAGGTCAGTGCTCCCCCTACTTCCGATCTCCAACACTCCGACCACAAGAACGAGCCGAGAAAATAGAGAGAGCAAGAGCATCAGAGCACTGACCTCTCAGAAGTGGATGAGGTCAGTGGCACATCCCCCTCTCTTCTCCCTCTCCGCCCCCCTCTCCCGTCCGCGGGAGAGGGCCGGGGTGAGGGCTCCCCACACTCCCCCTCCTCTTCCTCCCGCCTCCCTCCGATCTCGCCCTCTGCCCATCTGCCATCTGCCCATCTCTCCCCTCCCCCCGCTTGCATTTCTTGCGCTCAGCGCCGATCCTCTGCCCATGAGCCCAGACCCCGCTGCAGCCACCGCGTCCGAGACCGCCGCTGTCGAGCCCAAGCCCGCTCCGACGGGGCAGATCCGGCGTATCCCCCCCGAGTCGGCGTTGGTCGACATCCTCGCCGGCGACGCCCGCCGCGAGGTCCGCGTGCACGAGCACGGGTTCATCGCTCTGGTCGACGTCATGCCGCGGCTCGTCCCGGAGGGGCAGACCGCCGACGCCGCCATCGTGCAGGCCGCCCGCGTCTCCTACGGCGCCGGCACTAAAAAAGTCTCCGAAGACGCGGCCCTCATCCGCTACCTCCTCCGACACCGCCACACCACACCCTTTGAAATGGTCGAGCTCAAGTTCCACATGGCGATGCCCATGTTTGTCGCCCGTCAGTGGATCCGTCACCGCACGGCCAACGTCAACGAGTACTCCGCCCGATACTCCGTCGTGCCCGACCGCTTCTACCGACCCGCCCCCGATCAGGTCCGCAAGCAGTCCACCAGCAACCGCCAGGGCGGCGAGGAGGCCTTCGACCGCGCCGACCCCGCCCAAGCCGCGACAGCCGACGGGTATCTCGCGTACCTCGACGCCGTCGAAGCCCAGTACAAGACCTACGAGTCGCTTTTAGAGCAGGGCGTGAGCCGCGAACTCGCCCGGGCCGGGCTGCCGGTCAGCGTCTACACGGAGTGGTACTGGAAGTGCGACCTGCACAACACGCTCCGGTTCCTCAGCCTGCGCCTGGACAGCCACGCCCAGCAGGAGATCCGCGACTACGCCCAGGCGATGCACGACCTGCTGGTCGAGATCTGCCCGGTCACCATGCAGGCCTGGCGGGACTACGAGTTCGAGGCGATGCACCTCACGCGGCTGGAGGTCGAAGCGATCCGACGACTGGCCGCCGACCCAGCCAACGAAGCCATGCCTCTGGACACCCCGAACAAGCGGGAACAGGCCGAGTGGGACGCCAAGCGAGCCCGCCTCGGACTCTAGATTGTGTCGCAAAAATACGTACAAAGACCGTTCAAAAAAGAAAATCGCCGTATTTGCGTTCAAATTTTGACAAGATAAACCGGGCTTGCATCAAACTCTGAGGGCCACAACACCCTGCTCCGGGTCGCTTTTGAATAGGCAAAAACCCTTTCAAACCCCGTTTTTTGAGCATTTCAAGGGGTTCGCACGAGCGATAACCGCTCAGACCGGGTATTTTTGAAGCCGACACCCCCCTGTGCGGGTCAAAAAAACGCCCGGCGGGGGTTGAAAATCGCCTTGCATCCCCCTTGGTCTTGGGCTATCTTGATCGTGGGTCAGGAACGAGTGCATCGTTCAGATGAGTATTCACCAGAGGAGTGGGGTGTCCCTCTCCGCAAGATCTTGTGAGGAGATAGCAGAAATGAAGAACGTGATTGCTTTGATCGCTGTGGCCGGCATCGCTGGCGCCGCGGCCGCTCAGAACTACGAGGTCGCCGTCCAGTACAACGGTGATACGTACGGCTTCGGCGGCGCTGCTGGCCCGGTCGTGATCAACCCCGGTGAGACCGTTCAGATCAGCGTCTGGGTGACCGGCGGCAACGCCGACAACATTCCCGGCTTCACCGCCTGGGACTCGTTCACCTTCCGCCTCGACGTGACCGGCGCTGCCGACATCGACGGCATCACCCCGTTCACCGAGAACCTCTCGGAGACCGCGCCGGTCAGCCGGGGCAGCCAGTCGCCCACCGGCAACACCGGCTGGGACAATGCTCCTGACACCTGGACGCAGGGTCGTCGTCCCGGCGGCGGCGTCGGCAACCCCTTCGGCTTCCTCACCAGCAACGGCTTCCGCTACGCTCCCAACACGGCCGGTGCCATCGCCATGCCATACGACGCGCAGCCGATCGCCGGCGGCTTCCGCATCTTCCAGAACAACAACGACGACACCATCAACGGGTTCCAAGGCAACGCGACCCTCCTCCCGACCCTCTTCACCGAGTACGTCAACTTCGATGAGAACATCGAAGTCTTCCGCATCAGCTACACCGCCACCACCGAGGGCGACCACGTCGTGGATGTCCGCACCGCCGGTGCCACCGCGTTCCTGAACGCCAGCTACGCTGTCGGTCAGAACGTCCTCCCCCTCATGCTCGCCGGTGACCAGATCACCATCACGGTCATCCCGGCTCCGGGCGCCTTCGCCCTCCTCGGCCTCGGCGGCCTCGCCGCGGTCCGTCGTCGCCGCTAATCGGCATCGACACACGCTTCAATCCTGAAGCGATTGGATAACTCCAAGAGCCCCCGGCTGACCCCAGCCGGGGGCTTCTTTTCTGTATCACCTCCACGCAGGCAGCCAGTCATCGAAGCCGCCTCCACGCATCAGCCATGGATAGCCGTACGATTCCCATGCGCACGCGAAGATTTCCGGACGTTTTCATGGTCTCTCCCCCCAGCACCCGTATGTTGTGCCAGAACACAGTGGATACCGAAACGAGCATGCAAGGGAGATCATCATGCGCTGCAACAGTGTCCGACTCGGCATCGCGGCTTCGGCCTGCGCGGCGGGCGTCGCCCAGGCCCAGAGTTTTCAAGTCCGCCTTGACGGCGCCGCCTATGCCGAGCCCATCATCGCGACGCCAGGGCAGACCGTCCAGATCAGCGTCTGGCTGACCGGCGGGCAGGAGATCCCAAACTTCATGGGCTGGGCCAAGTACGGCGTTCGGCTCTTTGTCGAAGGAGCCGCCGACATCGACGGCTTCGAACGAGCCACCGGCGGCATCTCCACCGAAGACCCCAACGAGACCATGCCCATCCCCACCGCGACCACCCTCTCCGGCTGGCGCGATGTGCCGGACACCTGGACCAGCGGGCGACGCCCCGGCGGCGGGAGCGCGCTCGACGGGCAGCTCAACAGCCTCGGCTGGCGACTACCCCTCATCCCCAACCCGCTGAACCCAGGCCCACACCCCGCCAGCTTCGCGGCCAGCGCCACCGCCAACGGGTTCCAGATTCTGCAGTCGCCCGCATTCGGAGGAACGCCAAACGCGTTGACGCTGACAGGCTCGCAAGGCGACGGGAACCAGTTCCCCATGTTCACCAGCGAGCACATCAATTTCGAGAACGACGTGGAGATCCTGCGGTTCTCGTACACGCCCGAGACCATCGGCGATCACGTCGTGCGGCTCGAAGCCATGCTCGCCCACGCTTTTATCAACAACAACCTGGGCATCGGTGAAGACGTCACCTCGTTCCTCCACGAGAGCCCCACCGCCACGATCACCCTCCCCACCCCCACCGGCACCGCGCTCCTCACCCTCGCCGCCCTCGCCGCGGCCCGCCGTCGACGCTGATCCCGACACCTGCTGCTCTCAAAACGCAACACACCCGCCCCAAGGGGCGGGTGTGTTTTTCGTTCCGAGATGTCATCTGCGACGCGGCACGCCCGGTGGGTGCGCTCAGGCGTGGTATTCCATCACCGAGTGCAGCTCGCCGTAGCCTTGGAGCTTCTGGCGTCCGCCGAGGAAGGTCAGTTCGATGAGCACGGTGATGCCGGCGATCTCGGCGCCGCACTTGGCGACGAGCTCGCAGCTCGCCCGCATGGTGCCGCCGGTCGCGAGCAGGTCGTCGACGATCAGCACCCGCTGCCCCGGGCCGAGGACGTCGGAATGGATCTCGAGCCGGTCCGTGCCGTACTCGAGCGCGTAGTCCACGCCGTGGACCGAGCGCGGGAGCTTGCCCGGCTTGCGGATCGGCACGAACCCGGCGCTCAGGCTCTGGGCGATCGCGGTCCCGAAGATAAACCCGCGGCTCTCGGCCCCGATCACCAGGTCCACCCCACGACCCCGGTACGGGTTCGCCATCAGCTCCACCGCGAGCGCCAGGGCGCTCGGGTCGGCCAGCAGCGGCGTGAAGTCCTTGAACAGCACACCGGGCTTCGGAAAGTCCGGAACATCACGGATGAGCGCACGCAGACGGTCCATCACCGCGTTGGCCTCCAGTTCGGCGCCGCCAGCTCCACGAAGCGGGCGCACGCCGGACCACCAGCATACGCGGAGCCGATCGCCCCCGCCGCGTACAGTTGTCCGATGCCATCGCCCAAGCCCAACAACAAGCCGCCCGCCCGCCTCGAGGTCGTCGAGCCCATCGGCACCCGCATCCTCATCCGCAAGGACGAGGACAAAAAGCAGACCAAGAGCGGCATCCACCTGCCCGACAAGATCGAGATCCCCACCCTCACCGGGCGCATCGTCGCGATCAGCGAGCAGGTCCGGCGCGACGAGGACTACCCCCTCCGCCAGTACGACCGCATCCTGTTCAACCCCAAGCACGCGATCCCCGTCGACTTCGAGGGCGACAACCGCCTGTTCGTCATCCCCGTCGAGGACGTCGTCGCGGTCTTCCGCCAGGCGAGCGAGACCGACGACTGACGCCGACGCACGCGCCCCCGTCCGCTGCCGCCCTTCGCTACGCTTTTGCCGATGCCCTCGGTCCTTGCCCAACCGCTCGCCGACCTGCCGGACCCGCTCCCCCTCCCGGGGCCGAGCGCGCACGCCGTGCAGGCGGACGTCACGCCGCCGGGTTCCAAGAGCCTGACAAACCGCCTCGTGCTCCTGGCGTCGCTCGCGACCGGTGAGAGCGAGCTCCGGAACCCGCTGATCGAGGCCGACGACGCGCAGCGGATGCTGCGCGCGGTCGAAGCGCTGGGGGCCGAGACGTCGCTCTCGACCGACCCGGGCGGGGCGCCGGTGCTCCGCATCCGGGGCGTCGGCGGGCGCCCGCGATCAACGGACGCCCAGCCCGTGACGCTCGACCTCGCCGGCTCCGGCACGGCGACGCGCTTCCTCGCCGCAGCCTGTGTCCTCGCCGCCGCCCCCGTCACGCTCGACGGCAACGCGCGCATGCGCCAGCGCCCGATCGGTGAGCTCGCCGACGCCCTGACTCAGCTCGGCGCGAGCGTGGAGCACCTGCGCGAGGCGGGGTTCCCGCCGATCCGCGTGACGCCGCCGGAAGAACTGCCCGAGGCCCCCACCGTCACGCTGGACGCGAGCCGGAGCAGCCAGTTCGCGTCGGCGTTGCTGATGATCGGGCCGTTCCTGCCCGGCGGGCTGACCCTGCGCCTGACCGGAACGCCCGCGAGCGCGCCGTACCTTCGGATGACCGGCGAGCTGCTGCACCGCTTCGGCGCGGGGGTCCGCACGACCGACGACCTGCGCGTGCTGCGCGTGAGCCCGCCACCCGGTCGCCCGCAGGCGGGGCTGGACGCGTTCCGGATCAGCATCGAGCCGGACGCGTCGGGCGCAACCTATTGGTGGGCGGCCGGGGCGCTGCGCGCGCACACGGCGATCCACGTCCGCGGGCTCCCGGACACGACCACGCAGGGCGACGCCGCGTTTCCCGAGTTGCTCCATCGCATGGGGGCGCGCGTGCAGCGCACCGGGCGGAATGCGCCGAACCCCGCCGACCACGGCGCCGCGGTCCTTGCCCCCAGCGGCGTCCCGCTCGAGCCGATCCTCGCGGACCTCAGCGACATGCCCGACACCGCGATGACCCTCGCCGTCGTCGCGAGCTTCGCCAAGGGACGCAGCATCCTCCGCGGGCTCAGCACGCTCCGCATCAAGGAAACCGACCGCATCGCGGCCCTGCAGACCGAGCTCGCCAGGATCGGCGTCCAGATCGACACACCCGTCATGGGCGACGCGAGCGCGATCACGATCACCCCGCCCGACCGCGGCGTCGACTGCTCGCCGAGCTGCCCGCCCGTCCGCTTCGACACCTACGACGACCACCGCATGGCGATGAGCCTCGCCCTGGTCAGCCTGCGACGCCCCAACGTCTTCATCAACGACCCCAAGTGCGTCGCAAAAACCTACCCCAACTTCTGGCAGGAGTTCGGACGCGTGCTCGGCTGAAAATAACGACGCCCGGTCGAGCCGGGCGCCGCTGAACGATCTGACAAACAACAGCGAACGCTTACGGACACTTGGGGTTCAGGAAATACCCGACCATGAGATCATCGTCAATCGCATCCCAGACCCCATCGCCGTTGATGTCGGCGAGCGGGTGCTGCGCCGCTTTCATGATGTAGTACAAATCAAGATCCAGCTCGTCCACGACCCCGTCGTAGTTCATGTCGCCAGGCTGAAGCATGCGCCAGAACATGATCTTGTCGTGCTCGTCATTGACGCCATCGAGATTGGCATCCATGCGCATCGCATACGCCGGATCCGGGAAGCTGCGCCCGTCGAAAATATCATTGTTGTTCGCAAGCTCGGCCAGCACGGCCGCAAAATCAGCACAATCCGGCTCAATGTCGATCCCGGAATCGTCGCACGCCTCATACGCATAATAGTAAAATCCAAACATCTCGCCGATGCACGCGGGCTGGCAGCTCTCGTCCCAATCCCCGAACACGCCGTGGTTGTATCGCTTATTTGTCGCATCGGGAGGGACGTCTGTCCACGCCGGAAGGTCACCGTACAGCATCAAAAACACACGCGTGGCACAGTCAGAAGTGATCCCACCCGGGCTCAACGACCATTTGAGCTCTTCAGGATCGGTCGTTCCGACGCGATCGACATACCAAGCCAGGTCGTGATAATTGAAGCGTCCGTCGCCGTTGGGGTCGATGGCAGGGTACATCAACTGGGGAACATCCATGCCGTCCGGACCGGTCTGACGCTCGAGCAGAACCCGCAAATCATGCAGGTCAATGTAGCCGTCGCGCACACCATACGACGGATCCTCAGGATCAGACGTCGTCGTCACATCAAGCACGGCCCGATCCCAGTAGGTCAGAGCATACGAATTCGAGAAGAAGTAGTTCCATCCACGGTACGCCACGTACTGAGCTGCGGCCGCGTCGCGCCAATCCACGACGCTGTTCGGGCGGTAGTAATGCGCATACAGCGGATAGAACTCGTCCGAAGTACCGGTCCGGGCCACATCCCCGGTGAAGAGGATCAGGATCTGATCCCAGTCGTGATTATCGTTATCGCCGTCACCGTCGGCATCGAGTTCGCTGCGGTACTCCGGGCTTCCCGCAAAAACATTGTCGAAGGAGAACGTCCCGTCCAGCAGCCCCGCCTGGATGATGGCCCAATCCGCGGAGTCGGCGACGCCGTCCCCATTCATGTCGCCGAACACGCCATGCCCCGCCAGATCGTGCGCGAGCTGGAAGATCTCGACGTCTTCCGTATCGATGATGCCGTTCTGATTGAAATCGAATGTCATCATCGACGGCGCATCGGAACCGATCATCTCTTCAAGCCAGTCGACATCCCGCTGCGTAAACCTGTGATCGCCGTCGAGATCCAACGTATCGACCCGTATGAATGAGGCGCTGATGGGACTGTACCGATTCGGCAGCGACGTCATCCCGCACCAGAACGCCGCGGCGTCCCACGCGTTCATAACCAAAGGGCTGGTGAGGGCCGGCGGGCTGAGCAGAGACGGGCAATGAATATTGGCGGGGTCGAACGATGCCGTGCTGGACGAAAGATAGTAATCAGGGTTCCCAGCGTAGATCTGCGCGATCGCGTACACGAGATCGTTCAGGTCCAGCCCCCCGTCCGGAACGCCGACCGAGTCGCCGCTGCCCGCCGCTTCCCCAGTGACGTCCCACCGACGATTCAGCTTCGGATGCTGAACGAGATTGAACCCCGGCCGAAACCGCCTGTAGTAATGGAATCCCGTCCCTCCTTCGGGCGTGCTCAGCGTGGCGATGAGGACGAGCTCCCCTGATTCGGTTTCTGACAGAATCGCCCCCCCAGAATCGTGCAGTAACGCCTTGCTTCCAATCAGATTGACACCATGACTTCTTCGTGCGCCACGCTCGTTCTTGGTCCAGCCAGTTCGAAACTCCGTCTCACTATACCTTAATCTACGAATCCCTCCCCCGCCACTCTCAGAGACATTACCCCACCCGGCAATGAAACCTGAATAGAGGGCATCGCTCTGGTCAGACTGGTTGCTGAACGGAGCATCCCGCCCACTGATCGCGCTTGACGAAACCTGCACTGGCTCGATGTGCAGAACCGGTGAAGCGAGGTGCAACAAAACTATGTCAGAACCACTTCCACTCCCATAACCTTCGTCATCACCCCACGTCACGCCGACAACCTGCACGTCAAAGTAGTCCGCCGGATTGGTGGTCGGCGGGAGCACGACCGAGCCGTCCGTCAGTCGCCGGAAGCGCACGGAGTAATGCCCCGAGGGCGGCAGGCTGTCTTTCCGCCATCCGTCCAGATAGAGCAGGTGCTTGGCCGTGATGACAATATCCGGCGCGATCAGCACGCCGGACCCGTATGTGTTCGCCGTGTTGCCACCCCCCGTGAGCGGATTTCCGTCAATCCATGTTGTTCGGCTGAACGCACAAACCGCGTCAAACCTCACATCGATGGCATCGGGCACGATCCCGTCCTCGATGGCGTTGACGGAAGCGGGCATGCCCGCAATTCCAAGCAAACAGCCCGCCAATACAGCGATACCCCTCGCGCAAAAACCGCGCGACCGACCATGAACTCTCAACATCGATATCATCCCCATAGGGCGAACATGGCACTATGCCATGCCAGCTCGGCACAAGCTACTGACTCAGAAGAAGACGCACAAGAGCCATTTCAAGCAATTTCCGAGAGAATACAGACTCACACATAGCGAGGCAGTCGTAACCGCGTTGCTCATCTGCTGTTACGAGGTTCATGTGCAGCACATTTATTTTTCGCATCTTTCCCGAATGCCGCATCAACGAGTCCGCGAAGATCCGTATTTGTCAAAGACACTTGTAAATCACTCACTATTTTATGGTATCTATTTTTCCTGCCTGCTGACGTCTCCTATCCTTCCCGTATGACGTCTTCGCACGCCGAGCCGCCGCGGGTGGTCTGCTTTGATTGGGGCGGGGTGATCCTGCGTATCTGCCGGAACTGGGCCGAGGGGTGCGCGGCGGCCGGTCTGCCCGTGCGCGACGGGCCCGACCAGCCCGCGCTCACCGCCCGGCGGCACGCGCTCGCCCACGCCTACCAGCTCGGCGAGCTGGACTGCCACGCCTTCTGCCACGAGGTCGCCCGCGCCACCGCCGGGCTGTACACGCCCGAAGAGATCGGGCGGATCCACGACGCGTGGCTGATCGCCGAGTACGACGGAGCCGCGGCGTTGATTGAACGCCTCGCCAACAGCCGAGCGGCCGAGCTCGGGTTGCTCAGCAACACCAACCGCCGCCACTACGAGCGCCACCGCCCCCGCCCCGACGGCTCCTCAGCCGACTTCCCCACCATCGCCCGCCTCACCCACCACGTCGCGAGCCACGAGGTCCGCGCCAGCAAGCCCGACGAGGCGATCTACCGCGCCTTCGAAGACCTCACCGGCGCCCGCGGCTCCGAGATCGTTTTCTTCGATGACCTCGCGGAAAACGTCGCCCAGGCGCGAGCCATCGGGTGGCGAGCCGTTCAGATCGACCACACCGGCGATACCCCACGACAGATCGAGCGCGAACTCCTCGCGCTCGGCGTCCATTTCTAAGACCCACAAAGACACCGCTCGGAAAGCTCAGCCCTGAGCGGAGCCAGCACGCCTCTCGCCCCAGAAGCCCGACTGGCCCACAACTTCCAACGGCTTACGCCGGGCTCGGCAGCGCCCCCGGCGGCGTGTCCGGCGACTCGTCGTGCCCGTCCCGGGGCGTCGCCCGCTCGCTCCGGACCTTGTCCGCCTCGCTCTTGAGCAGGTCCGCCACCGTCGGCTTGTCGAGCTGCTGCCCGGCCATCAGACGCTCGACCTCCGCAGCCGTCAGCGTCTCGTACCGCAGCAGCGCCTCCGCGACCGCGACGACCTGCGTCCAGTGCGACTCCAGCATCCGCTGCGCGTCCGCGTACGCCTCGTCCACAAACCGGCGCACCTCGTGATCGATCACCTGCGCGGTCTCGTCGGAGAAGTCCCGATCTCGGACGTACATCTCCTTCGTGTCGCTCCCCGCGTACCGCACGAACCCGAGCTTGTCGCTCATCCCCCACTCGAGGATCATCGTCCGTGCGAGCATCGTCACCTGCGCGATATCCTGGCTCGCACCGCTCGACACGTCGTCCATCGCCTTCTGCTCGGCGATCCGGCCGCCGCAGAGCACACGCATCGTCGAACGCAGCCACTTCAGCCCGTACCCCATCCGGTCCTTCTCCGGCAGGCTGAACGTCGCGCCGCCCGCCGCACCACGGGGGATGATCGTCACCTTGTGCAACGGATCCGCGTCCGGGAGCAGCACCTGCAGCACCGCGTGACCAGCCTCGTGGTACGCCACGAGCTTGTTCTCGTCCTTCTCACGCACGCGGCTGCGCTTGGCGCGACCGAACTTCACCTTGTCCCGCGCCTCTTCCAAGTCTTCCTGCTCGATGAACTCCTTGTTCGCGAGCGTCGCGCTGATCGCCGCCTCGTTGATGATCGCCGACAGGTCCGCCCCGCTGAACATCGGCGTCCCGCGGGCCGTCCGCTCCAGGTCCACGTTCGGCCCCAGGCGCACCTTCTTCGCGTGCACCTTCAAAATCTCGAGCCGCCCCTTCACGTCCGGCAGCGGCACCGCGATCTGCCGATCAAACCGACCCGGGCGGATGAGCGCCGGGTCCAGCACGTCCGGGCGGTTGGTCGCGGCGATCACGATCACACCGTCCGCCGACCCGAAACCGTCCATCTCCACCAGGATCGCGTTCAGCGTCTGCTCCCGCTCGTCGTGCCCGCCCGAGCTGAAGCCCCCGCCGCGACGACGACCCACCGCGTCGATCTCATCCAAGAAAATAATGCACGGCGAAGATTCCTTCGCCTGCTTGAACAAGTCGCGCACGCGGCTCGCGCCCACGCCCACGAACATCTCCACGAAGTCCGAGCCCGAGATCGAGAAGAACGGCACGTCCGCCTCGCCCGCGATCGCCTTCGCCAGCAGCGTCTTCCCGCAACCCGGATCCCCCGTCAGCAGCACGCCGCGAGGGATGCGACCCCCGATCCGCGTGAACTTCTTCGGGTTCTTCAGAAACTCGATGATCTCCGAGACTTCGTCCTTGGCTTCCTCGATGCCCGCGACGTCCTTGAACGTCACGCCGGTCATCTCCTTGCTCAGCGTGCGGTGCCGGCTCTTGCCGAAGCTGCCCAGCATCCCCGCCCCGCCGCCCGCCGACCGCAGGCTGCGGCTGATGAAGAACCAGATCAACAGCACGATTAAGAGGAACGGCCCGAACGTCAGCAGGACCGGCATCCACTGACTCGTCGGGCGGCTCGAAACCTTCCCGCCCGTCAGCTCCACGATCCGGGCCGCGAATTCCTCGCGCGTCGCCGCGTTGATCGGCACGCTCACCAGGCGATCCCGCTCGCCCTCGGCCTGCGCCCGCTGGATCCCCACGATCGCGTTCTCGCGGATCTCCACCGAGTTCTCGCGGATGTCCCCGTTCCGGTACAGCGTCTCAAACTCCGCCAGCTGCACACGCTGGCCCTGACCGCCCGAGCTCAAGAGCGCGAACGCCACCAGCACCAGCAGCAGCACCGTCAGCAGCCCGAACAGCCCGCGGCTCGGCTGCATGTTCGGCTGCTTCCCGGGCTCGCCCGGCTTCTTCGGATCCCCGCCGGGCCCGCCACCCTCACCCTTGGCAGGCTCCCCGCCCTCGCTCTTCCCGCCACGCGGGCCACGACCTGAACGACCGGGCTCGCCGCTGGCGAACAGAATCGACCCCACGCGGCCCGCAAGACCGCCCCACGCAACACGCTGATCAGATGACATCGGCATCGGCTCGGGTTCACTCCGAAGCTGGGGCGGAACGCCGCACGCCTCCCGGCACACCACCAGAACACAACGCACACGCCCGCACATTTGTTCGGCTCACCCGGACCGCGGATGCAGCCCGAGTCTCCGGCAAACCGTCCAACGGTACGCCGCAACCGCCCCGAACGCACCCCGCCGAACCCCTCGTCCTTACCACGCGCTCCGCAACTGCCGCACGATCTCCCGAGCCAGTCGCTCGGTCGCGTCGATCAGCCCCCGCTCCACGCTCTCCCCGCTCGGGCGGGCCGGCACGAAGGTCGTGCTCGCCGTGAACGACCGGCGCGACACCAGCGAGCGCCCCGTCGCCGGATCCTCCCAGTCAAAGTCCACGGTCACGCTCAGCCCCACCTCTTCCACCATCCCAGTGATGCGCCCGTAGCTCAGCGGGCGCTGCTCGACGCTCCGCACCACCCCGGTCAGGATCGTCTCCGCCCGGCGCTCGTCCACCACCGCCCAATCCGTCGTCCGCTGGATCTCCGCGACGATCGCCGCCGTCAGCCGCGTCTCCACGCCCGGGTAGAACGTCGCGTTATCAAAGATCGGCACCGCGATCGATGCGATCGAGTCGTCCCGCGTCGGCGCAAAGGCGTACCCCACCGTCGGGTCGGCCGCGCACCCCGCGAGACCGCCGCCCACCGCCGCCAGCCCGAGCCCTGCCGACGCCAACGCCCGCCACACACACCCGCGCGCACTCATCGACCGCCCCCAACCCCATCGACACCCCCGCCGGGCGCGCCCTGGTCATCGCCCCACGCCCCCCCGTCCTCCTCCGACGCCACGTCGGGATCACCGGGGTCCGGCTCTTCGGCCGCCGAGGCGCTCACGCCGCGCACCAGCCACACCGGCTCGCGCAGGTCGCGATCATCCAGCACCTGCTCGGCCCGCGCCGCCGACACCGTCCGAGGGTGCCGGTTGATCAGACGCATCAACATAAAACGTGCGCTCACCTCGTCCCCGGTCCGCAGGTACCACCGCGCCACGCTCAGCATCTGCGCCGCCGCCGACTCGTCCAAGCGCGCCAGCAACGCGTCCCCCAGGCCGCTCTGCTCCGCGTCGGCCGGGTACAGACGCATGTACTCCTCGATCATGAACCGGGCCTCGATCAGCCCGCTCGCGTCGTGCTGCGGCCCCTTGAACCGCGCGATATTCGCAAAAATCCGGCGACGCATCGCACGCTGCCGGTGCTCCGAACGCGGGTAGCTCACCAGGAAAACGTCGTACATCTCCGCAGCCGCACGCATATCCCGGGATCGGTAGTAAAAATCCGCCAGCTCCAGCGCCGCCCGCTCCGCCAGGCGCGAGCCCGGCAGGCGCTCCTGCACCAGCACCAGCAGCTCCTCACCGAGCAATCGCGCATCGGCGATCCGCACGCCGAACGCCTTCCGCCGGAACCCGTTCACGTACAGCGTCGCGATCTCGAGCTCCCGCTCGAGCGCGCGCACAAACATCTCCGACCCCGGGTACTCCCGGATGATCGTCTCGTACTGGTACAGCGCCTTGAACTCATCCCCCCGGAGCACCAGCGCATCGCCCTTGAGCAGGTGCGCCTCCGGCAGCCACGGGCTCTGCGTGAACCGGCGGGACTCGATGAACTGCCTCGCCATCAGGCGGGCCGCGTTGGGGCGCCGCTCCGCGATCAGACGCCGGATCTCCGCGATCGTCGCCTCGTCCGAGCCCGGCTCCGGCTCTCGCGCGACCGTCCAGCCCCCGTCGCCGTCCAGGCGGTACTCGCGTTGCTGCGCCCCGGCGAGGGAGGCGCTCACCACCATCGCCAGCACCGCGACGCGCCACCAGATGCGAGCCAACCCGTTCTGTCCGTCGCGCACGCCGTCACACACCATGAGGCAAGGATATCGCACCGCCGCGCCCCACACCGGAGCCGAGCTATCGGCGCGCCCGCCCACCCTCCCGTATCGTCATCACACCGTGGAACTCACCGCCCTCCGCCAGTTCATCGCGATCGCCCGAGAAGGGCACGTCACCCGGGCCGCCGAGACCCTCGGCGTCGGGCAGCCCACCCTCAGCGCGATGCTCAAAAAGCTCGAAGCCGAGCTGGGCACACCCCTGCTGGACCGGACCGGACGGGGCGTCGCTCTCACCGCCGCCGGGCGAGCCTTCCTCGAACACGCCGAGACCGCCGTCCGAGCCGCCGACCGCGCCGCTGAAGCCGTTCGAGAGCTCCTCGGGCTCGAATCCGGCATCGTCCGCGTCGGGAGCGGCGCCACCGTCACCACGGCCCTCCTCCCCCGCACCTGCTCGGCCTTCCTCGCCGACCACCCCGGCGTCCGCGTCTCCCTCCGCGAAGCCGGCTCCAGCGAGGTCGCGCGCGACGTCCTCGCCGGGCAACTCGATCTGGGGATTGTCACCCTCCCCGTCGAGGCCGTCGGAGCCGCCGAGCTCATGACCGTCGCCACGATCGAGGACGAGCTCCGCCTGGTGACCCCGCCGCACCACCCGCTCCGGCGTCAGCAGGATTTCGTCTGGGACGACCTCGCCGCCGAGCGGATCGTCGCCTTCGAAGCCGGCTCCGCCGTCCGACGCCAGATCGACCGCGCCGCCGCCGAGCACGGACACACCCTCAGCGTCGTCATGGAGCTCCGGTCCATCGAGTCCATCCGGCGGATGGTCAGCGCGGGCGTCGGTGTGGGCTTCGTCTCCAGGCTCGTCCTCCCGGCCCAGGCCTCCGATGCCGGTCTCACATGCCGCAGCGGCGCCATCCGGCGCACACTCGCCGTCATCCGACGCCGAGACCACACCCCCAGCCCCGCGGCCGCCGCTTTCGAAACCCTATTCCTCCAAAACCTCCCATCTTCCCACGCACAAAACAGATGATAACACCAGTTTTTGAACTGATCAGACAAATAAGGGTTTCTGCCCGCAAACACCTAGAAAAAGTGATACACTTATCTTTGACAGGTGACGTGCCGGGGCACGTCCGGCGGCCTTGCCGAAAGCCAGTCAACGCACGTGAGAGACACACTCGATCCGAGTGAGGGAGAAAAAAATGGTTCGCGTGATCACCTTGGCGGCGGCGCTCGCCGTCGCGGGGGCGGCCCATGCCGCCACCTACAGCTTCCAACGCATCACCAGCAACACCGCTGAGAACGTGGAAGCACAGTTCAGTGTCGAGCTCATCGACGCCGGTTCCGGCTTTGTCGACCTCGTCTTCCGCAACTCCGCCGAGATCAACAGCTCCATCAGCGAGGTTTACCTCGACAACGGCCAACCCGGCGTGACCTTCAGCGGCGGCAGCCTCTTCAGCCAGGTCGGCGCCAACTTCGTCTTCGGCAGCGCCGCGCCCCCCAACCTCCCCGCTGGCGCCGGCCTCGGCACCCCCTTCGTCGTGACCTTCGGCTTCCTCGCCGACGCCCAAGGGCACCCCAACAACGGCCTCAACCAGAGCTGGAACGAGCTCGTCCTCCGCTTCGCCCTTCGCGACGGCCTCGGGTTCAACGACGCGATCGCCGCCGTGGATGACGGCTCGCTCCGCTTCGGGCTCCACGTCCGCAGCATCGGTGCCGCCGAGGACAGTGACAGCTTCGTCAACGTCCCCCGCAACATCCCCATCATCCCGCTCCCCTCGGCCGCGGGGCTCGGCCTGCTCGGGCTCGCTCTCACCGCCACACGTCGCCGCCGCTGACCCACCACTCGCCCGCACTGGGCGGACACCAGCACCATCCATCTCAGCCGCCCCGGCCTTCGCAGCCGGGGCGGCGTTGTTGTTCACCGGCGCACACGCCGAAGCCCTCACTCGTCGATCGCCACGTCCAACTCCACCGTCACCGGGCGCAGGCACTCGCTCTCGCTGCACGCCTGGAACGTCGCGCCCAGCAGCGGACGCCCCGTCGTCTCCCCCCGGCGCTCCACCGCGACCGTGATCTCCACCTCCCCGCGGTACACGCGGATCTCCGGCGAGCCCTCGACCGGCGCCCGGTACACCTCTCCCTCCGGGTAGTTCGCGTACACCGCGACCCCCGAACCCGAGCCCGGGATCAGCCCCGTGCGGAAGCCCTGCAGCCCCAACCCAGCGCCGCTCTCGCCCGGCGTCGGCTCCGCCGCCACGACGTGATACCCCTCCGCAATCCGCATCACCAGCAGAAACACCGCCGGCTCGTCGGGCGTCGGGCGGATCCGCTCGGCGTCCGCGTAGATCTCCACCGGCGTGAACCCCGCCGGCGTCGCGGGCGCAGGCGCCGACTCCGGCTCACCATCGGTCACCGTCGCGTCGTCGACCAGCCCCGCGCCGATCAGGCGGACCAGCGCCCCCGTCGCGAGCGCCGTGCTCACCGGGCTGCCGTGGATCGCGCCGCGCATCGAGCGCACGCACGCGAGCGCGCGCTCGCGATCGCTCGGCTCGCCGGTCAGCATCGCCAGGTCCGTCAGGGCCGCGAGCATCGCGCCCGTCCCGCTCGGCGTCGCGCCGTCATGCGTCGTCCGCGTGCGCACGAACAGGTCGCTCTGCCCGTCGCGTGTGTCAAAGAACCCGCCGCGTCCGTCGCCGAAAGCGTCTTCCGCTTGCGCGATCAACGCACGGGCCGCATCGAGGTACCGCTCGCCCGGGTCCGCCGCACCGTGCGTTCGCGCTCGGTGCAGCGCCAGCAGTCCGCGGGCCACGTTGCCGGAATCCTCCAGGACGCCCAGCGGCCCGAGCCGCCCGTCGCGCCACGATCGACGCAGTTCGCCAGCTTCATCAACCATGTGCTCGAGCACGAAATCCGCCGCCGCCGCCCCGCGCTCGTACCACCCCTCGCCCGGGAACACCTCGGCCGCGCGGGCCATCGCCTCGATCATCAGCCCGTTCCATGAGGCGAGGATCTTGTCGTCCAGGTGCGGCTGCTTCCGTCGCTCGCGCACCGCGAGCAGCTCGGCGTTGATCCGGTCCAGCCGCTCGACGAACGCCGTCGGGTCTTCGCCGAAGCGCGGGCCCAGCCGCTCCGGCACGTCGTCGAGGCGGAGCACGTTCCGGGCCGGCTCGTCCGGGTGATGCGGGTCCTGGAAGTTGGTCCCGCGGTCGAGCCCGTAGTGACGGATGGCGAACGCCGCGTCGTCCGCGTCCGGCAGCGCCGCACGCACCTCATCCGGGAGCCAGAGGTAGTTGAGCCCCTCCCGCCCGTCGACCTCGGCGTCCTGGGCGCTGAAGAACGCCCCGCGTTCGTGGGTCATCTCGCGCCGCACGTACTCGAGCGTGCGCCGCGCCGTGCGCGCGTACGCCCCGTCGCCGTAGACCGCCGCCGCAACGGCGTACACCGACGCGAGCTGCGCGTTGTCGTAGAGCATCTTCTCGAAGTGCGGGACCAGCCAGACGCCGTCGACCGCGTACCGGTGAAACCCCCCGCCGACCTGGTCGTGGATCCCCCCCGCCGCCATCTTGTCGAGCGTCGTGCGCACGGCCTGGTCGATCGTCGATCGCGTCGTCTCGTCTCCCGCGTGCGCGCGCACGCTCATGAGCAGTTCGAGGAAGACCGGCTGCGGGAATTTCGGCGCACCGCCGAAGCCCCCGTGCGTGCGGTCGAACATCCGCAGCAGCATCGACAGCGCGTCGCCCGCGAAGCCGCGGCGCACCGCGCCGCCCTCGCCCGTCCCCGCCAGCTGCTCACGCACCGCGTCGGCGAGCTGTTCGGCCTGCTCCAGCACCTCCGCCCGGCGATCCCGCCACGCGATCGACATCCCCTCCAGCACCTGCGGAAAACTCGGCATCCCGCCCAGGTCCGGGCGCGGCTCGGCCGGGAAGTACGTCCCGCACCAGAACGGGCGCAGACGCCCCGGCTCCAGAAACACCGACATCGGCCACCCGCCGCGACCGGTCATGGTCACCGTCGCGCACATGTACACGTCGTCGACCTCGGGGCGCTCCTCCCGATCGACCTTGACGCACACGAAAAGCTCGTTCATCAGGCGCGCGATCCGCTCGCTTTCGAACGACTCCCGCTCCATCACGTGGCACCAGTAGCACGTGCTGTACCCGATGCTCAGAAAGATCGGCACGTCCCGACGCCGAGCCTCCTCGATCGCCTCTTCGCCCCACGGGAACCAGTCGACCGGGTTCCGCGCGTGCTGCAGGAGATACGGGCTCGCCTCGCGCGCGAGGCGGTTTTCGTGTTGCCGATCGGCTGAAGTCATATCACCGGATGCTATGGGGGCCCGCGATCGACCGTCGCTCGCGACCGCATACGCGACCACCCGCCCCGGCGATCGACGCTACGCGAGCCTCGGCTTCTGCGACGGGCGACCGATGGTTTTGACCATCGCCGCGACGAGGTGCCCCGCTTCGGGGGCGTGGACGGGCAGCGTCGCCGACGCGGCCCCGGGGGGGCGGCGCGGGGGTGTGGCCGGGCCGAGGTACGCCCGCGCGGCGGCGGCGCTCGACCGCAGCACCGCGTCGGTCGGGAGGCGCACGAGCGTCACCGCGACCATCGCCTGGGTCACGCGCGCGTCGTCCGGGTCGTCGGTGCGCGTCAATTCGGCGGTGACGGCGCCGAACGCCGAGGCGTACTCCCGGGCCGCCCCGCTCACGTGCGCCTCGAGCGCGCGCACGCCCGCGTCCGTGCCCGTAGCGCCGTGCTGCACGAGGCGGACCAGCTCCGCCAGCGCGGCGCGCAGCGAGGCAAGCTCCGGCGCGAGCTCGCGCCGAGCCTCCAGCAGGCGGTCGCCCTCGGCCTGATCCAGCACCGGCACCGCGAACGCGACCAGGCGTTGCGCCAGGCGGGCCTCGGCTTTCTGCGCCACGCTCGTCGCCGCGCTCCGCACGACCACCAACCCGTGCCGGGCGCTGAATCGGTCGATCGCCGCCGCCAGGGGCACCGAGACCGCCGGATCCGGCCCGCCGCGGAGCAGGTCGCCCGCGACCGCGTCGAGGTACCGCGCACGATCATCGAGCCAGTCGCGGCGCATGAGCGGGCGGAGCGGCGCGAGCCGGTCCTGAGCCGCGATCGCCTCGCAGACGTCCCCCACGTCGCTCGCCGCGTCCTCGCCGCCCGAGCCCGCGTTCAGCACGCCCGTGCGCCACAGCGGCATCGACCACTGCCACGACTCCATGAACTGATAAAACCGCGGCAACGCCCCCGCCGCCCGGCGCACATCCGCGTAGCTCGCGTCGCCCTCAGCGCCCGCCGGTGAGGGACGTAGCGTCACCGCCTCGTCGCTGAGCAGCAGCGCCGCCATCGCCGGCGCTTCACGCGTCGTCAGGTGGTACGGGCTGATCGAGGTTCGGAACAGGACAAGGCTCCATCACGCGCCACGCGCTTAGTGGTCGCTCGGACGGGGCTGAGCGGACACGGCGCCGTCCAGCCAGTCGATGATCCCGAGGAACTGCGTCGGGAGCGTCACAAACAACAGCTCGTGCCCGACCGGGAGCACGCGGCGCTCCGGGCGGCCCAGACGTTCCCAGAGCAGGTCCCCCAGCTCCGCCGGGACCGCCTGATCGTTGGCCGCATGCACCATCAGCGTGGGCACGCCGCGGACGAGCTCGCCCGTGCGGGCCGAATCGAGCGGCGCGCGTTCCAGGTAGAGGCGGTCCAGCTCGCGTTTGAGCCCCGCCGCGGGCGGCGTGTTGTTGACCGAAGCCGCCGCACCCCCCGCGCCGTCGAGCCAACGCCAGCGGACCGAATCGATCCACTGCCGATAGTTGGACTCCTGCGCGATCCGCCAGAAGTGCGCCCCGCCCGCGACGTACACCGCCGCGTCGTAGAGGTCCGGGTCGTAGGCGAGCACCGTCGGCAGCACCATCGCCCCGCCCGAAAACCCGACCGCGGCGACAGGCTTGTCCCGCCACAACGGGCGGCGTTCGAGCGCATCGCGCACGGCGGCGCTCGCGGCGTACGCGTTCTCCGCCGCACGCTCGCCGAAGGTCTGTGCGATCCGATCGGCCGCCGACGCCAGGTCCGCCGGATCGAGATCGATCGTGACCTCCTCGGTGAACCGAGCCGAGTGGGCGAGAAAACGCACAACCGCGTACCCGCGCCCGCTCAGCGCGCGCACGAACCGCTCCACCACGGGCTCCGGAGTCCCGAACATGCCGGGGATCAGCAGCACCACGCCGCGAGGCTCGGGCGTCGCCGCCTCCACGAGCTGGTACCACGTCCGCTCAACGCGGACAAAACGCTGACCATTGCGACGGCTGAAATCCAACGCGCCCGATACGAAAACAAACGACTCGACACCGGCGGGCGACGCCCCGGACTCAACGCCCCACATGCTTCCAGCGTCCTCAAACACCCCCGGCATATCGCGTCGAGCGTTCTCGATGCGGCGTGGGTTCGGCGCCTCCTCCCGGGAATGATCTCCCGCAGCGCGACCCACCTCGCCCCGCAAGTCCGGCCGATATGAAGCGTACAACGCTTCAAACATTCGCCCTTCTCGCTCGCTCCCGAAGATCAGCACGGGTGCGTCTGGGTCTTGTTGAAGCGAATCAAGCCGGGCGATGTCTTCAGGAAAGAAAAAAGTCCTCGAATCACGACCAAGCCGAGTCATGCGAACGCCGACCCGCCCGAGCGGGAAGATCACCCCCCGCACCGTTCGATCACTGTCGCCGAAGCTCGGATCGCTGACCCGCTCCGGCCAGATCGAGCCGTCCGCCGCCGCGTCGCCTGCTTGGTCCGGCGCGTCACGCGCGGGCGATTCATCGTCGCTCGCAAACGCCGCCGGCTGGATCACGGGTTGGATATTCCGCACGCACCCCGGCGCGCACGCCACCCACGCGCCGACCGCCGCCGCCACCACCGCCAGGCGCGCGGGATCGCTCACGACGCGTACCCCCGCGGGTGCTCGCGGAACCATCGCCAGGCCGAGTCGATGATCTCGTCGAGGTCGGTGATGCTCGCCCGCCAGCCCAGATCGCGTTGGATCTTGGAAGGGTCGGCAAAGAGCGTGGGCGGGTCGCCCTCACGCCGCGGGCCGTCCTCGGCCGGGATCGCGTGCCCGGTCACGCGCCGCGTCGCCTCGATCATCTCCCGCACGCTATAGCCCTTGCCAATTCCGAGGTTGTACGTCCGCACGTCGCCCGGCTCGAGCCGGTCCAGCACCGCGAGGTGCGCGTCGATCAGGTCTTCCACGTGCACGTAATCCCGCACGCACGTCCCGTCCGGCGTCTCGTAGTCGCTCCCGAAGATCGTCACCTTCTCCCGCTGCCCGAGGGCGACCTGGAGCAGGATCGGGATCAGGTGCGTCTCCGGGTCGTGCGCCTCGCCGATGAGCCCCGTGCGGTCCGAGCCGGCGACGTTGAAGTAGCGCAGAGCCGCGCAGGCGAAGGGCTCGCCCGCCAGCTTCCGCGCCTCGGCGGCGTCAAACAACGCCTTCTCAAACGCCAGCTTGCTCCGCCCGTACGGGTTGATCGGGTGCTGCGGACAGTTCTCGGCGATGGGGATCCGCTCCGCCGACGGCTCGCCGTAGGTCGCGCACGTGCTGCTGAAGAGAAACCGCGTCACGCCCGCGTCGAGGCAGGCGTCGAGCAGCTCGATCGCGCCGGACGTGTTCGCCCGCCAGTACCGCAGCGGCTGGTGGACGCTCTCGCCCACGTACGCGAGGGCCGCGAAGTGCAGCACCGCGTCCGGCCTGTCGTCTCGGAGGACCGCATCCAGGATCGCCCGGTCGCCGACGTCCGCCTCGACGAAGTGCAGCCGGTCCTCGGTGGGGTCGTACCGCTCGATCAGACGATCGATCGCCGGGCGGTGGCCGCGACTCAGATCGTCCACCACCGTCACGCGGTGCCCGTCGGCCAGAAGCCGCTGGACCGCGTGCGAACCGATATACCCGGCCCCGCCGGTCACCAACGCGTGCATGTTCGCTCCATCGACGCCCGGCAGGAATCCGTATGGACGTCCCGGGCTGACGGGTCGATGATATCGGCTCCTCCCGCCCCGCCGCACACGCCCCGATCCGCCCCCCGAGCGAGAACCCCGTATGCACGCCCCCAAGCCCCCGGAAAGCCGTGACCCGAGCCAAACCAACGGGGAAACCCCCGCTGGCGACACGCCGAATCCCCCCGGGATGACACCCGGGCTCGCGATCCGCGCCGGCGTCGGCGGGGCGCTCATGGGGCTGGCGAATCTCGTCCCGGGGATCAGCGGCGGCACGATGCTCGTCGCCGTCGGGATCTACCGGCGGTTCATCGAGGCCGTCAGCGACGTCACGCGACTCCGACTCCGACTCCCGACCCTCGCCCTCCTGGCGATTGTCGTCGCGGGGGCGGGGGTCGCGATCGTCGGCGCGAGCGGGCTGATCGCCGCCGCACTGGTCGAGTTCCGATGGGGCATGTTCAGCCTCTTCATCGGGCTGACCCTCGGCGGGGCCCCGCTGCTGGCGAAGATGATCCGACCGTTCAACCGGGCGGCTTGGATCGGGCTCGGCATCGGCGCGGGCGTCATGCTCGCGCTCGCCGCCCTTCAGGCCGCCGGCGCCGAACGCACCGAGGGATCCACCAACGCCCTCCTGCTCACCCTCGGCGGCATCGCGGGCGCGAGCGCGATGATCCTCCCGGGCGTCAGCGGCGCGTACCTGCTCCTGCTCCTCGGGCAGTACGAGCCGATCGTGAATGCGATCAAGGACAGCGTCGACGCCGCGCGGGCCGCCGACGTCGGGGGCGTCCTCGCCCAACTCCGCATCCTCGTCCCCGTCGGCGTCGGCGTGCTGATCGGCATCGTCGGCGTCGCCAACCTGCTCCGCGTCGTCCTGCACCGCTACGAAAAAGCCACGCTCGGCGTGCTGCTCGGGCTCTTGCTCGCGGCCCCCGCGGGCCTCTACCCCTTCCGCGTGGGTGTCCCACCCGTCGTCGGCGAGGTCTTCAAGGGCCAGCCCGTGACCGAGGCCAACGTCGGCGAGTTCGCCGACCCGGTCAACGCGAAAGACTGGCGCGAGCAACGCTTCACGCCGACGCTTCCGCAGGTCGCGGGCAGCCTCGCCCTGATCGGCGCGGGGTTCGCGATGACGCTCGCCGTCGCCCGCCTCGGGCGCGAGCCGAAGGATGCGCCGACGACGGCATGACCGCTCAGAGTTGCTTGAGGAAGCGGACGTCGTTCTCGAAGAGCATGCGGATGTCGGGGATGCCGTACTTGCCCATGACCAGGCGCTCGATGCCGAAGCCCCAGGCGAAGCCGGTCCACTCTTCCGGATCGATGCCGCAGGCTTCGAGCACGGCCGGATCGACCATGCCGCACCCCCCGAGCTCGACCCACGCCGGCTCCGAGTCCGGCCCGCCGAGGCGAATCTTCATGTCCAGCTCGGCCGACGGCTCGGTGAACGGGAAGTAGCTCGGGCGCAGGCGGATCTCCGCGTCCGGCCCGAAGTAGGCGCGGGCGAACTGCAGCAGCGTCGTCTTGAGATCCACCATCGAGACGCCGCGGTCGATGTAGAGCCCCTCGAGCTGGTGGAACATGAACGAGTGCGTCGCGTCGACCGTGTCCGGGCGATAGACGCGGCCGGGGCTAATGACCTTGATCGGCGGGCCCCACCCGCCCTTGACGGCGTCCTCCATCACACGGATCTGCACCGTGCTCGTCTGGCTCCGCAGCATCCGCGGGACCGCGGTCGTCGCCGGATCATCGACGTAGAAGTTGTCGATCGGGTCGCGGGCCGGGTGCTCCGGCGGGATGTTGAGCTTAACGAAGTTGTGCTCGTCGTCCTCGAGTTCCGGGCCGGTCGCGACGTCGAAGCCCAGGCGTGCGCACACCTCGACGAGCTCGTCGCGGACGCGGGTGATGATGTGCCGCCGCCCGACCTCGCCCGAGGCGATGAGCCCCGGCTCGGTGACGTCGATCGCGCGCCCGCCCCTGGCGCCCCCCCCGGCGCCGATCGACGCCTGCTTGGCGGCGAACGCGGCCTCGAGCTTCTGCTTGACCTCGTTCGCCCGCTGCCCGACCGCGGGCTTGTCCGCCGGGGGCACGTCCTTCATCCCCGCCATCGCGGCCTTCAGACGCCCCTTGGAGCCGAGGTACGCGACCCGCCACGCCTCCAAAGCCGCGGCATCGCCCGCGGCTTGGAGTTCCGCGAGCCCGGTCGATTCGATCTCGTGCAGCGTGTCGAGCATGGTCGGCGATGATAGCCGGACAGGCGTGCCGCGCCGAGCAACAACAACGCCCGCCGAGCAACCCGGCGGGCGTTGAAGAATTCAAAATGCTGCGCCGGCGAATCAGCCTTCGGCGCTCTCGCCTTCAGCGGCAGCTTCGCCTGCCGGAGCGGCCGCGGCCGCCGGGGCCTTCGCGCCCTTGCGGAGCTGGGCGGCGTACGCCGTGCGACGGTCGGCCTGGCGGCGACGGGTGCTCCCGCGGCCGCCGATCTCCGGGCCTTCTTCGTTGCCGACGAACTGGATCACCACGACCTCGGCCTGGTCGCCGAGGCGACGGTAGCCGAGCTTGACGATCCGGGTGTACCCGCCGGCGCGATCCTCAAAACGCGGGGCCACGTTCTCGAAGATGTGGCGGACCAGCTTCGGGGCCTTGCGCAGCTCGCCGTAGCGGTTGCGCTCGACCTGCGAGCTCTCCGGCACGTTGAAGAAGCCCTCGGTCCGCTCGCGCAGCTCGTTGACGGCTTCTTTCTCTTCATCGGTCGCGTTCTTGGCGATGTAGAGCCAGTCAAAGGCGTTGCGGTCCCGCCCGAGCATCGCGACGACCTGGCGGCGCGCGTGCAGGTCGCCCCGCTTTGCCTTGGTCACGATCTTCTCGACGAACGGCTGCAGGGCCTTGGCCTTGGGCAGCGTCGTGGTGATCTGCCCGTGCTGGAACAGGCTGGCCGCCATGTTCCGAAGCATCGCCTGCCGGTGCGAACTGGTCCGACCGAGCTTCCAACCCGCCTTGCGGTGACGCATCGCTCCGCTCCAAACACGGCCGGTTTGCCGGCCGATTCATCCGAGTCCACTTCAACGCCCGCAAGGGGGGCGACGATCCGCTGCCCGCCCCACGCGCTGGGGCCGAGCCTCAATGCTAGGGCCTCTCCGGAGGCCGACGGCACACAAAACGCCGGCCGCGGGTTTCCCGCCGCCGGCACGATTCGGTCTCCGGCTCAGTCTTCGATCTCGCTCTCGCTCAGCCCGGCGCTGGCGATCGCGGCGCTCACGCCCGTCGGGGCGACGTGGAACCCCTCGGGCAGCTCCATCCCAAGGTCCAGACCGATGTCCTGCAGCTTCCGCTTGACCTCGCGGAGCGAGGTCCGACCGAAGGAGCGGAGCTTGAGCAGTTCGGCGTCCTGCTGGATCACCAGCTGCCCCACCGTGTCGATCCGGGCCGACTCCAGGCAGTTGCTGGCACGGACCGACAGGTCCAGGTCCGTGATCGGCATCTCGAGCTTCCGCAGCAGCTCCTCGTCGACGCCCGCGGCGGCCGCCGCCTCGTCGCTCACGCGCTGCGTGCCGAGGTCGAAGTACTGCACGAACGGGTTGAGGTGCTTGCGCAGGATCTTGGCGGCCTCGACCATCGCCATCTCGGGCGCGACCGTGCCGTTGGTCCAGACCTCCAGCGTCAGCTTGTCGTAGTTGGTCTTCTGACCGACGCGGGTGTCCTCGGTCTTGTACCGCACGCGCTGCACCGGGCTGAAGATCGAGTCGACATAGATCACGCCGACCTCTTCCTCCGCGGCGGCCGCGATGTGCTCGCTCGCCGGGACGTACCCGCGCCCCTTGCCGACCCGGAACTCCATCTCGAAGTCGACCTCTTCGGTCAGCGTCGCGATGACCAGGTCCTTGTTGACGATGGTGACGGCGGTGTCGGCCTCGATGAGGTCCGCGGTCACCTCGCCCGGCCCGCGGGCCGCCAGACGCATGGTCTTGGGCTCGTCGGCGTCGAGCTTCACCACCAGCTGCTTGACGTTCAGGATGATGTCGGTCACGTCCTCGAGGACGCCCGGCATGGTCGTGAACTCGTGCTCGGCGCCCTGGATCTTGACGCTGGTGACGGCCGCCCCTTCGAGCGAGCTCAGCAGCACGCGACGCAGGCTGTTGCCGATCGTCGTGCCGAAGCCGCGCTCGAACGGCTCCACCGTGAACCGACCGTAAAACCCGTCGGAGTACCGCGCGTCGCGATCGACCTTCGCGGGCAATTCCAATCCACGCCAGCGAACACGCATGGTTCACCGTCCTTTGCAAAACATCGCAGCGGTCGCCTGAACGCGTCGCCCCGGTCGCCGGCTATCGGGATGCGTCCCCCGCTGCGATCGCGGGACGCCCCCAGCTCTCCGGACGGGGCACCAGAACTCAATCCTCGCCGAACCCGATCCCTGCCGGGCACGCCACAAACCCGGGGGCAAGCGTTCAAGCAAGCCTCGGTGCGGGCGGGCGCGCCCCGCGGATCAGACGCGGCGCTTCTTGCGGGGGCGGCATCCGTTGTGCGGGACCGGGGTGTGATCCTCGATCGCCGTCACGCGGATGCCGGTCGAGACCAGGCCCTGGACGGCCGACTCGCGCCCGCTCCCCGTGCCCTTGATCTTGACCTCCACCTCGCTCATGCCCATCTTCCGGACCTTCTGCCCCACGGTCTCGCCCGCACGCGTCGCGGCGTAGGGCGTCGACTTGCGCGCCCCCTTGAAGCCCATCGTGCCGGCCGAGTCCCAGGCGAGGGTCTCGCCGTTGACATCGGTCACGGTGATCATCGTGTTGTTCTGCGTCGCCTTGACATGGGCGATGCCCCGCACGACGTTCTTACGAACTTTTTTTGTCTTCTTCGCCATCGTTCCGCTCGCTCCAATCGGCTCCGCTCTCTCGGACGGTCCGCCCCGACCCTCGGGACGCCCCGCCCGGCGGGAGCCTCGCAAGCCGCCCGTCCCGGCGACGGCTCAAGCCGCACGACGGGAACGGGCATTGATTCGGTCCACCAACGCGGCGGAGCCCGGCACGTCGCCGAGCCCGACGCACGATCCTGAACGGGCCTTAACCCTTGACGCCCTTCTTGCCGGCGACGGTCTTCTTGCGTCCCTTGCGGGTGCGGGCGTTGCAGCGCGTCTGCTGCCCGCGGACGGGCAGGCCGCGACGGTGACGGTCGCCCCGGTAGCAGCGGATGTCGCGCAGACGCTGGATGTTCTGCTGCACCTGGCGGCGCAGGGCGCCCTCGACCAGGTACGACGTGTCCAGGATCGCGTTGATCGACGCGATCTGCTGCTCGGTCAGCTCGTTCGCCTTGACGTGGGGCTCGATCTGAGCCTCCGCCAGCAGGTCGGCCGCGAACTTCGGGCCGATCCCGTGGATGTACTGCAGGGCGTAATAGATCTTCTTCTTGTCCGGGACGTCGATACCAGCAATACGCGGCACGTGCTGCCTCCCGCGAGCCCTCGTACGGCTCGCTGTGTGTTCACTCGGCCTTCACACCAACGGTTCGCGCAGCCGTTCCAGGCCGCACAACGCCGGTACTCAGCCCTGGACCTGCTTGTGCTTCGGATCCGCCTTGCAGATCACCCGCACCTTGCCTTTGCGACGGATGACCTGGCACTGGTTGCAGACCCGCTTGACGCTCGCCTTGACCTTCATCGCAAAGGCTCCCTTCGCCCGCTCACGTGGGGCGCTCCGACCGGGCCGCCGTCACGGCGGGCCGAACCCGCCCGGCCTCGAACAGGCCGGACGATGCCTGAATCCACTTGAATACGTCCCGACACCGGCCGCGCAGAAACCAACCCACCCGGCGGCGTCGGGCCACCATGCTAGGCCGCCTCACGCCCGCCGGCTACCACCACACCCGCCGATTCTGCGCCCAAACTCTCCCCCAGGCCCCGCTCACGCCAAGGGCGTCAGCACCCGGGCCCCGCCCCGCACCACCGCGACCGCCCGCTCCTCGTAGCACGCCCACCGACCGTCGCCCGTCGCGACCGTCCAGCCATCCGCCAGGTCGACCGTTTTCGCGGAGGAAGCCCTCCCCGCCTCAGGCTGGGCCGACTCGACCAAGATCCGCTCAACTCGGATCGGCTCAACGAGGATCGGCTCGACCGTCAAGACCATCCCCGGGCGGAGGGTGAAGTCGTCCGCCGACCCGGGGACGACCGGGGGGCGTTCCAGCTTGGCCCGCGGCGGCTCGTGCAGCGCCCGACCGAGGCCGTGCCCCGCGAACCCGGGGATCAGGTCAAACCCCATTCGCTCGGCCTCGCTCTGAACGATCGCCGAGACCGCCGACCACCGCACCCCCGGCCCGATCGCCCCCACCGCCGACGCCACGACCGCCCGCGCCGCCGACGCCAGACGCTCGCCCCGCCGCCCCGTCCCGCTTGCTCCCTCCGGCACCCCGCCGGGGACGACGCGGCTCCAGGCCATGTCGGCGCACCAGCCGTTCAGTTCGACGCCGACGTCGATCGTGAGGAGATCGCCGGGCTCCAACCGCCGCTCGGAGGCAGGGATGCCATGGACGATCTGGTCGTTGACGCAGACGCAGATGGAGGCAGGAAAGAGCGGGCCGCCGGGGCCCGCGGGGAGCCCTTTGAAGACGGCCCTCGCGCCGGCGTCGCGGATCACGCCCGCGGCGAGTCGGTCCAGCTCCGCCGTCGTCGCGCCCGGGCGGGCGCCGGCGAAGGCGACCCGGAGGGCGCCCGCGCCGACCTCGCCGGCGCGGGCGATCGCGTCGATCTCGGACGTGGTGCGGATCGGGACCGGCAAGGCGGGGTCAGCCCCGTGCCGAGCGGAGGCGCGGGCCGCGGTCCCCGCCGTCGCCGCCGAGGAAGCCCGAGTAGTTCCGCATGAGCAGGGCGGCCTCGACGCGTTGGAGGAAGTCCAGCGTCACGCTGACGACGATCAACAGGCCCGTGCCCCCGAGGAACTGCGTCACCGCGAAGTCGATGTTCAGGCTCGTGTTCACCACGATGGGCAGCACCGCGATGATCGAGAGGAACGCCGCACCGACGTAGGTGATGCGCTCCATGACCGTCTCGAGGTACTCGGCGGTGCGCGGGCCGGGGCGGAGGCCCGGGATGAACGACCCGTGGTCGCGGAGCTGCTTGGACATCTCCTCCGGGTTGAACTGGACGGTGATCCAGAAGTAGGCGAAGAAGTAGACCATCGCGATGAAGATGAGCGTGTAGAGGAACTGGCCCATATCGAGGTTGGTCTGGACCCAGCCGAGAGCGACGAGCCACCAGGCGCGCTCATCGGGCGTGGTGCCGGCGCTGAACGAGTCGTACATCCCGCCGATGAGCACGGCCGGGAAGATCATGAGGCTGCTGGCGAAGATGATGGGCATCACGCCGCCGTGGTTGACGCGGAGGGGCAGGTAGCTGCGCTGCCCGCCGTAGACGCGCCGCCCTCGGGTGTGCTTCTGCTGCTGGACGGGGATTCGACGCTGGGCGACGGTCAGGAGGACCGAGCCCGCGACGACGAGCACGAAGCCGCCGATCAGCAGGAGCAGGCCCATCCAGCTCATCTTGGTCGAGTCGCCCGGGTCAAAGTTGGCGGCGACGGTGCGGATGGCGTTGGGCATGCCCGCGAGGATGCCGGCCATGATCAGCATCGAGATGCCGTTGCCGATGCCGAACCGGTCGATCTGCTCGCCGATCCACATCAGGAAGACCGTGCCGGCGGTCAGCGCGGTGATCGCGGTCAGCCACCAGAGCGGGTTGCCGGACCACGCGGCGTAGACCAGGTTCTGATTCGTAATGAAGCTCAGCCAGGCGAACGCCTGGACGATGCAGATGCCGATCGTCGTGTACCGCGTCCACTCCTGGATCTTCTGCTGACCCGTCGGGCCTTCCTCACGCAGACGCTTGAGCGTCGGAGAGACGGCCTGGAGGAGCTGGAAGATGATCGCCGCCGAGATGTACGGCATCACCCCGAGCCCGAAGATCGTGCTCTGGCTGAACGACCCGCCGGAGAAGATCGCGACAAACTCGGCCGCACGCCCCGCGGCGGTGCCTTCCTCGCTCTGCTGACGGAAGAACTCCGCCAACGCCGACTGGTTCACGCCCGGGAGCGGGATCCAGAACCCGATGCGGTACACCGCCAGCATCGAGAGCGTGAAGATGATCTTGTTCCGGAGCTCCGGGATACGGAACACGTTCGCGATCGTCTGGAACAGCATGCGGTGCGGGCCCCTCGACTGGCTGGGCGATCGGTGCGGAACGTGACCCGCTCAGGCGAAGGACGACGGGAGACCCCCGGCACCCCGCGTGAGCGGCTCAGAAACAAAGCGTAGGCTCCCGGAGGTCTCGGCCGCGATGGCGAGGCCTGCGAGAGCCCACACGTTCAAACCCGTCCGGCTCGGCATCCCCGACCGGGGCAAGCCCGAGCGGGAGATCCATCGTTCGGGCGGAGGCTCAGCCCCCGACCGGCTTGGCGCCGCTCGGGCGGCGGAGCTTCTTGGTGAGGTTCTTGGGCGTGCGGTCGTCGGCGTTTCGATCGACGCCACGGACCTTGTCGCGACGGGTGCCGGTCTCGGTGACCGAGCCGCCGGCGTCGGTGATGAGGGCCCGGGCCTTGTCCGAGACGCGGTGGACGCGGACGTCGAGCTTGACCCCGAGCTTCTGGGCCTCGCCCATATCGCCCAGGATCTTGACGTCGCGGCTGTCATCGCGGATCAGCTTGGCACCGACCAGGGACTCGACGGTGATCGAGCCGCCCTTGGCGAACTCGGGCGCCGCGACGATGTCGCGAAGGTTGACCACCCAGAACTGCGTCTTGAACTGGACGTTGGTGAAGCCGAACTTGGGCAGGCGACGGAAGAACGGCATCTGGCCGCCCTCGAACTGGTGACGACGGGAGTAGCCCGAGCGGCTGCCCGCGCCCTTGTGCCCGCGTCCGGCCTGCTTGCCGTTGCCGCTGCCCTGGCCGCGCCCGATGCGCTTGCGGCTCTTGTACTTGCCCGCCATCGCGGTGATGTCGTGGATCATCATGGCAGGTCGCTCCCGTGCCTTCGTTCTCTGGTCGTTGCACGCGGTTCGGGTCGCCTTGGGCGCCCGCCCGCGTCCGGATCATTCGTTCGTCCGCCGCACCCCGACTGGGTGTGCGGCTCAGTTCCCAGCGGGGGTATCGGTGCCGCCCTCGGTGCCGGAGGGCGCCTCGCCCTGACCGCCGGCGCGTCCCCCGCGGCCGCCGCGACCACCGGGCCCGCCGCGTCCGCCGCGTCCACCCCGCCCGCCGCCGCGCTCCTGCCCGACGGTGTTGACGGGGGCGCGCATCTTGTGCTCTTCATCGCCGCTGGTGGTGGGCATGAAGCGTCGCCCGCGCTCGATCTTCTGCTCGATCTCGCTGAGGCCGAGGTCGACCCCGCGGAGCTCGGCGATGGTCTCGCGGGTCTGGAGTTGGCGGATGCCGTCGAAGACCGCCTTGACCACGTTGACCGAGTTGTTGGAGCCGAAGCTCTTGGTCAGGCAGTCGGTGATCCCTGCGAGCTCGAGCACCGCGCGGACGGTCGCCCCGGCGACGACGCCGGTGCCCGGGGAGGCGGGCATGAGGCGGACGTGGCTGGCGCCGAAGCGTCCCTCGACCTCGTGCGGGATGGTCGTGCCCGCCATGTGGAGGGTGACCATATCGCGACGGGCCTTCTTCTGGGCCTTCTCGATCGCGTTGGGGACTTCGGTGCTCTTGCCGTGCCCGTGCCCGACGCGTCCGCGCCGGTCGCCGACGACCACGAGCGCGCCGAAGCTGAAGCGTCGGCCGCCCTTGACCGTCGACGCCGTCCGGAACACGTTGACGGTGGTCGACTCGAGTTGGCTTTGTTCGTCCAGCAGTTCCGCCATGGTCTTCAATCCCGGGCCCTGGCCCGATTCCGTTGCTTGCTCTCGCCCCGGGGGCGGTCGCCCCCGGACGCGTGGTCTCTCGCACGCCGCCCCGCGCCGCCCTCGGCGCGGGCCTGATTCAGAATTGCAGCCCGCCCTCGCGAGCCGCGTCCGCCAGCGCCTTCACGCGACCGTGGTACCGGAACCCGCCGCGGTCGAAGACGACCTGGCTGATCCCGGCGGCCTTGGCACGCTCGGCGAGTCGCTTGCCGACGGCGGCGGCGGCGGGCGAGTTGCCCGTCGCGCCCTCGCCGGCGCCCTTGTCGGCCGTGCTCGCCGAGGCGAGCGTCCGGCCCGTCAGGTCGTCGATGACCTGCGCGTAGATGTGGTTCAGCGAGCGGAAGACCGCCAGACGCGGACGCTCGCCGGTGCCGATCACGCGCTTGCGGATGCCCACCCGCCGACGCGACCGACGCATGTCTTTCTTGCGTTGCTTGTTCATCGCCATATACCTCGAATCACGCCGCCGAAGCCTCTCGCGGCCAGCCGGTCAGGCCGCCGCACGCACACCGCACGACTCGGTTACGAGCCGAACGCCTTGCCGCTCTTGCGGCGGATCACCTCGTCGGCGTACTTGACGCCCTTGCCGTTGTACGGCTCCGGCGGACGCTTCGAACGCATCACGGCCGCGAGCTGCCCCACCGCCTGCTTGTCCGCACCGCTCACCGTCACCATCTGCTTCTCGACCGTCACGCTCAGGCCCGCGGGGATGTCCACCATCACCGGGTTCGCGAAGCCCACGCTCAGCTTGACCTGCTGGCCCTGCAGCTGCGCGTTCCAACCCACACCCACCACCTCGAGCTTCTTCTCGTAGCCCTTGGTCACGCCCTCGATCATGTTCTGGATCAGCGAACGCGTCGTCCCCCAGAACGCGCGGGCCTGGCGGCTTTCCTCAAAGCCCGCAGCCAGCGAGACCGAAACCGACTTCTCGCCCTCGTCCCAGGTCACCACCAGCTCCGGGCGGTGCTCAAAGCGGAGCGTGCCCTTGGGGCCCTCGACCGAGATCACGCGCCCGCTGATGGTGATCTTCACACCACTCGGCACGCTGACTGATTTTTTCCCGACTCGGCTCATCGTGACCTGGTCCTTTCTCTGTCCTCTGCCGTCCGCGGTCTCGCGGGGATTCCAGAGTGTGCTGTTCGTCGATCCGTGCTTCGCCGCCCGGCGTGCGGGCGGGGGTCGTTCCTGGCTGGGCGGTCTCTTACTGGACGGTGCAGAGCAGCTCGCCGCCGACGCGCTGCTCGCGGGCCTTGCGGTCGCTCATGACGCCGCGGCTGGTGGAGACGATCGCGATGCCCAGGCCCTGGAGGGGACGGGGGAGATCCTCGACGCCGCGGTAGACGCGTCGCCCGGGCTTGCTCTCGCGGTGGAGGAGCGTGAGCACCTGCTCGCCGCGCGGCCCGTACTTCAGGTCCACGCGGATGATGCCCTGGCGTCCGTCGTCGATGACGTCGAACCCGTTGATGTAGCCCTCGTCGCGGAGGACTTCCGCGATGCCTCGGCACACCTTGGAGTTCAGGACATCCACCGTCTTGGCGCGGTTGCGCACCGCGTTGCGGATCCGGGTCAGCATGTCCGCGATCGGGTCACTCAGAGCCATCGGTCGCCTTCCTCCGGGGCCCGGCCGCCGCACTCGGCGCCCGCCCCGCTCGTTCGTCCACCTCGCGTCCGCCCTCTGCCCGAGAGCGTCCGAGTTGTTCAGTCCATCCGCTCGCCCGCGACGAAGCCGTCGGCGCGGGGTTGTTTACCAGCTCGCCTTCCGCATCCCGGGGATCTTGCCCTGGAGCGCCAGCTCCCGGAGCACGATGCGGCTGATGCGGAACTTGCGGTACACGCCTCGGGCGCGCCCGGTCAGCTCGCAGCGGCGCACGGTTCGCGTCGAGAACTTGGGGGTCTTCTGGCTTTTCACCACCTGGGCCTTGGTCGCCATGGGTCACTCGCTTCCGGGCCCCGTTGGGGCCGAGTCTTTCGGTCTCGCGTCGGCGGACGACGCGTGGTCGGTCACACGTTCACTTCTTCTTGGGCTTGTCCTCGGGCTTGGTGAACGGCATGCCGAGCTGCTCAAGGAGGAACTCGCTCTTCTTCGCGTCGGAGTTGCGGAAGACGACGTTGATGTTCATGCCGTGGGTGAAGTTCACCTCGGCCATGTTGATCTCCGGGAAGACGCCCTGCTCGTTCAAGCCGAATGAGTAGTTGCCCTGCCGGTCGAAGCCCTTGCGGCTCAGCCCGCGGAAGTCCTTGATACGCGGGGTCGCCAGGTTGATCAGGCGGTCGAGGAAGTCCCACATCCGCTCGCGTCGGAGGGTGACCATCGCGGCCGACTCGTAGCCCTCACGGACTTTGAAGTTCGACACGCTCTTCTTCGCCTTGATGATGACCGGGCTCTGCCCGGAGATCGTGTTCAGCGTCTCCAGCACGGTCTGCTTCACGTTCGGGGGGATCTTGGTCCCCTCGAGGTGACGCCCCATGTTGACGTTGATCGTGATCTTCTCGAGCCGGGGGCGAGACATCACGTTCGGCATGTCGAACTGCTCGCCCACCTTCGGCGAGACCTGCTCGTCGTAGATCTTCTTCAGACGCGGCTTCGGCGCCGGCTCGGCCGGCCCCCCTGCGCCCTTCTTGCCCTTGGTCTTCGCCATCGTCGCTGCCCTTTCGCCCGCTGCGGGCCGTGCTCCGGCCCGGCGGGGTCGCTCCCGCTCCGTTTACCGCTTCGCCGCCCGCACCGTGCCGAGGACCGAGCCGTCCCGCGCCGCGACGCGGACCTTGCTCCCGTCCTCTTTCACCTGGAACCGCACGCGGGTCGGCTTGCCGCCCACCACGGGGTTCACGTTGCTCATGTGGATCGGCGCTTCCTTGGTGATGATCCCGCCCTGCGGGCGCTGCTGCGTCGGCTTGACGTGCTTGGTCCGCAGGTTGACGCCCTTGACGATCACCTGCTCCTTGTCCGGGATCACGCGGGTGACCTCGCCGGTCTTGCCCTTGTGGGCCCCGCTGATCACCATGACCTGATCGCCTTTTCGAACGTGACTCGGCATCTCAGCTACCTTTACCTTCCGCGGCTCTCAGGCCCGACTCAGACGACCTCGGACGCCAGCGACACGATCTTCATGTAGTTCCGGTCGCGCAGCTCGCGGGCCACCGGCCCGAAGATGCGCGTCCCGCGCGGGTTGCCGTCCTCGTTGATCAGCACCACCGCGTTGTTGTCAAAACGAACGTACGACCCGTCCTTGCGGCGCGTCGCCTTGCTCGTGCGGACGATGACGGCCTTGGACTTGTCGCCCGGCTTCACGTCCGCCCCGGGCAGGGCCTTCTTGATCGACACGAACACGCGGTCGCCCACGCCGGCGGTCTTGCGGGTGAACCCGCCGCGACGCGTTGACCCGCCGTATACGCGGATCACGTACGCGATCTTCGCCCCCGAGTTGTCCGCGACGTCGCATCGCGATTCTTGCTGAAGCATCGCCCGTCACTCCCGACCCGGCGCTCGGCACGGGTCTACGCACGTCTTCCGGCCGAACACCCCGGCCGATCACATCTTGCCGCCGGGCGACCGCGTCGCCCGGAACCCCGCCACCGGCGGGGACTCAGTTCCCCGCCGCCTTCTCGAGCACACGCACCAGGCGCCAGCTCTTGGTCTTGCTGATCGGGCGGCACTCGGCCACCTCGACCCGGTCGCCCAGCTTCGATTCGTTCTGCTCGTCGTGCACCTGCAGGATCGTCCGGCGGCGGACGTACTTGCCGTACTTGGGGTGCTTGGCGACGTACCGCACCACGACCTTCCGCGACTTGTCACGGGCGTCGCTCTCGACGTACCCGACCTTGGTCCGGACCTGGCCCGCTGCGTTCTCCGTCACCGACTGAGCTTCCGACATCGTCGCGACTCCTGCCTTCCCGCTCCGGACGACCCGCCCGGAACCCGCGGGCGGCCACCCCGGCCGACCCGCACCAAACAACCGCACCCCACCACGCCCTGCCCGGGGATCACCCGGGCGTCACCCGCTTGCCGCGCCGTCCGGTTAACCCGGGCGAGCGGCTGGAAGCCCGTCTCACGCCGAGGCCGTCTCCCGCGCCCGACGCTCGGTCAGCAGGCGGGCGATGTCGCGTCGGATCTTGCCGAACTGCGACGTGTCCTCGACCTGCTCGCTCACGCGCTGGATCCGAAGGGCGTGCAGCTTGTCGCGCAGGCGACGCAGCTCCACCGTGATCTCTTCGCTCGAAAGCTCGCGCACTTCTTTGCCCGTCATCTGCAAACCTCCGCCGGCTCCGGCTCAGACCTCGACCCGGCGCGTCACGAACCGGCAACGAACCGGCATCTTCATCGCCACCCGGCGGAACGCCTCCCGCGCCTTCTCCTCGCTGACACCCGCCAGCTCGTAGAGAATCACGCCCGCACGCACGCGGGCGGCCCAGTAGTCCACGTCCGCCTTGCCCTTACCCATGCGGATCTCGAGGGGCTTCTTGCTGATCGGCTTGTCCGGGAAGACCCGGATGAACAGCTTGCCCTCACGCTTGAGCGAGTGCATCGTCGCGATACGCCCCGCCTCGATGTGGTTGCTCTTGAGCCAGCAACCCTCGAGCGCCTGGAGGCCGTAGTCGCCGAACGCGACGTAGTTCGCCTTCGTCGCCTTCCGGTCGCGGGCCCGACGCATCTCCTTGCGGAACTTCACCCGCTTGGGAATCTTGTAGGGAGGCATCGCAGAAACTCCTCAATCCGTGCGGGCCGCGAGGCCCGATTCATCTCACCCGTGCCAACAAAACCCGCGTCAGCGACGCCCGCGCGCCCGGGCCCGAGCCCCGGCGGCCGTCCCCTCGTCCTCGCGAACCTCGTCCGTGTACAGACCCTTGTAGATCCACACCTTCACGCCGATCGTCCCGTAGGGCGTGCGGCTCTCGGCGAACCCGTAGTTGATGTTCGCCTGCAGCGTGCTCAAGGGGAGCGAGCCCAGACGCGTGTCCAGCGTGCGGCTCATCTCGGCCCCGCCGAGACGACCCGAAATCTGGATCTTCACGCCCTTCGCGCCCGCTTGCATCACGCCCTCGGCACGCATCTTCACCACGCGGCGGAAGCCCATCCGCTTCTTCAACTGCTCCGCGACGCCCTCGGCCACGAGCTGCGCGTCCAGGTCCGGCTGCTTGATCTCGATGATCGAGATCGAGACCTTCCGGCCCGTCATGTACTGCAGCTCCTGCTTCATCGCGTCGACCTCGGCGCCCTTCGGCCCGATGACCAGGCCCGGGCGGGCGGTCTTCACGAGGATCTTTAACTCCTCGCGGGTGCGCTCGATCAGGATGTCGCTGACGGCGGCGTTGGGCGGGCGGCGGTTGAGCCGATCGTCCAGGTACTTGCGGATCTTCTGGTCCTCGATCAGCAGCTCCCCGTAGAGCGCCTTCGGGGCGTACCAGCGGCTGCGGTGCGTCTCGGTGACGCCGAGCCTCAGACCGAACGGGTGCGATTTCTGTCCCATGTCAGTTCCGCTCCTCGACACCCACGGTGATGTGGCTCGTCTGCTTGATGATCGCGTGGGCGCGCCCGCGGTCCTTGGGGCGGAACCGCTTGATCTGCGGGCCCTCGTCCACGCGGATGTCGGTGATGACCAGGCGGGTCACGTCGGCGTCGGCGTGCTCGGCGTCGGCGATCGCCGCCAGCAGAGCCTTCTTCACGTTGACGGCCGCACGCTTGGGGCTGAACTCCAGCAGGTTCAACGCCTGATCGACGGGCTTGCCCCGGACCAGGTCGACGACCAGGCGGGCCTTCTGCGTGCTCCCGCGGTGGTGACGGACCTGGGACTCGAACCGGACCAGGTCACGCGGCGCAACGCCACAGGCCTGGGCCAGACGCGCCACGTCCGGCGCCTTGCAGCGGGGGTGATCCCGCCCGCTGAGCCAGTTGTTGATCGCCGAGCGGGCCGCCGGGCCGCGGAGACCCGTCCGCTCGATCGCGCCGGCCAGCGCTTCGGCGTCCACGCCCGCGCCCGCCATCGCCGCTTTCAGCTTTTCCGCTCGCAGCCTCACGTGCAGCTCCTGCCTTCCACGGCCCGGCCCGTGCCGAACCGAATCGATTCACATCCGTCCGCCCGACGACCCGCCGCGAATCAGCGGGATTTCAGGCCTTCCTTCTTGTTCGTGTGGCCTCGGAAGGTCCGGGTCAACGCGAACTCACCCAGCTTGTGCCCGACCATGTCCTCGGTGATGAACACGTCCATGAAGACGCGCCCGTTGTGCACCTGGAACGTGTGCCCGACAAACTCCGGCACGATCGTGCAACGCCGGGCCCAAGTCTTGATCGGCTCTCGGCGGCCGTCCTCGACGAGCTTCTCCACCTTCCGGTAGAGCTTCTCATCGACGTACGGGCCCTTCTTCAGACTCCGACTCATCGCCCAGTTCCTTCCAACCCGTGCCCCGCGGCACGCTCGCGGCCCAAGCCGCAGGACTCACACACGCTCAACCGATCACCGACGCACACGCCACCGATTAGCGGTTGGGCAGCTGCCCGTACCGCTTGCTGCGCCGACGACGGATGATCAGGTCCGCGCTCGGCTTGTTCTTCTTCCGGGTCGGGCCGCCCTTGGAGGGGACGCCCGAACGGCTCGCCGGGGCACGGTTGCCCTTGCTCTTGCCGTCACCACCGCCCAGGGGGTGGTCGTTGTGGTTCGTCGCCACGCCGCGGGTCGTCGGGCGACGACCCATCAGGCGGCTCAGGCCCGCCTTGCCCAGGCGACGGTTCTGGTGGTCGGTGTTCCCGACCTGCCCCACCGTCGCGCGGCAGTCCAGCAGCACGCGACGCTGCTCACCCGAGGGGAGCACCAGCGTCGCGAAACGCCCTTCCTTGTTCGTCAGACGGGCGTACATGCCGGCCGAGCGGCACATCTGCGCCCCGCGCCCGGGCTGGAGCTCGACGCAGTGGACGTTCAGACCGGCGGGGATCAGGCGGAGGGGCATGCAGTTGCCCACGCTCGGCTCGATCGCCTCGTCGGAGGTCGAAACAATCTTCATCCCGTCGGTCAGGCCGACCGGGCAGGGGATGTAGCGGCGCACGCCGTCGGCGTACTCGATCAGGGCGATGTGGCAGGTGCGGTTCGGGTCGTACTCGACACCGATGACCGTGCCCTCGATCCCGTCGCGGTCTTTGCGCCGGAAGTCGATCTGGCGGTACATCTGCTTGACGCCGCCGCCGCGACCCTGCGCAGTGATGATGCCCTGGTTGTTGCGCCCGCCCTTTTTGGGCTTGGGCTTGAGCAGCGATTTCTCCGGCTCACGCTTGGTGACCTCCGCGTGGAGGTTCACCGAGGCGTTTCGCCTGCCCGCGCTCGTCGGCTTGTAGACCCGAATCGGCATGACGCACCAACTCCCGCTCGAAACAACCAAACCCGAAACAACCAGACCAACCCGATCTCGCCGCCCGAAGAACACCCCGCAGCCGGCCCGGTCAGCGGAGGCGATCGGATCAGAACAGCTCGATCACATCACCTTCTTTGAGACGCACGGTCGCCTTCTTGGTCGTGCGCTCCTGCACCCAGCCGTAGCGGAGGCGACGAAGCTTGCCCTTGCGGACCTGCGTCGCGACGCCGACGACCTTGACGCCGTAGATCCGCTCGATCGCGGCCTTGACGTCGTCCTTGGTCGCGCGACGGTCCACCTCGAAGGTGTAGCGCGACTCTTCGTTCATGCCGTAGGTCGACTTCTCCGTGAGGATCGGCCGACGGATCACGTGCGTGGATTCCATGTTCGCACCGCTCGACATCACGCAGCCCCTTCAGCCTTGGCGGGCTTGCCCGCGAACGTCTTTTTGCTGTACGGGCGGCGACGCTTGGCCTTCCGCTCGACGCGGCCCATCGGCTCGACCTTCGCGCTCTTGCCGGTCTGCGAGCTCGGCCCGGTGAGCCAGGCCTCCAGCTCCGCCTTGCCGATCACCAGGTAGCGGTGATTGAGCATCTCGAAGCAGGTGAGCTGCTCGACGGCGCAGAGCGTGACGTCGTCGACGTTGCGGGCGCTCAGCCGGACGTTCTGGGCGCCCTCGCTCCCGTTGCCGACCGCGACCAGGGCCGCCCGGTCGAGCTTGAGACCCGAGATCAGGGCCTGGAAGCCCTTGGTCTTGGGCTCGGCGAGCGTCATCGAATCGATGATCTTGACTTCGCCGTCGACCAGCTTCGCCAGGAGGGCGTTGCGATTGGCCTTACGGCGCATCTTCTTGGGCATGTCGAGGTGGTAGTCCTCGCGGGTGCGCTTCTTGGCGTGAGCGCTGCCGCCGCCGCGGAAGATGTTGGGCTTCCGGTCACGGTGACGAGCGCGTCCCGTGCCCTTCTGCTTGTAGATCTTGCGGGTGGAACCCTCGACGTCCGATCGCGACTTCGTCCGGGCGGAGCCCTGGCGACGGTTCGCGTGGTACATCACGAACGCCTGCTTGACCAGGTCCGCATTGATCGTCCCGCCGAGCGATTGCTCGTCGATGGACATCGTGCCGACCTCGGCGCCTTGCATGTTGTAGACGGGGACTTCCATAGTCGCCTTCCGCCCTCGGCCTTTCGCGGGTCGTCCGGGCCGCATGCCCGATCCGCCCGAACCCTCGCCTAGCCGCCGCACCGGATTCGGCTTGAGGTCTCGGGCACTCGGCCCGCCTCAGCCCACCCCGCAGCACGCGGGGCCCGGAGCGGTCGGCGTCGACTCGGCTCCACCCCGGACCGACGCGGCGAGCGACGGGCCGGGCACAACACTGACTTCGTCCGGCGGTTCCCATCCCGCGGCAAGCCGCGGTCGGGCCTCTCGGACCCGTCGGCCTCCCTCACGCAGGAAACCGACGGTCGATCGACTCGATCCTGCCAGAGCGCCCGTTCCGGGACGCTCGGGCACCTTGCCCTCCGCAGCCCGATCATCGCGATCGGGACGAGGGGGGCCGCGATACTAGGCAGGCTGAGTTCACGAGTGAACCCGGCGGCACCTCAGAATCACGAAAATCCGGCGCAGGGCTCAAGTGCCCGCGGCAACGCGGGCTCAGGCCCCGGCCGCCAGGACCTTGGCGGCCTTGCTCTTGTACAGGCGCACCGCCGGGCGGACCTCGACCAGCCCGCTGTTGGCCCCGGGGACGGGGCCCTTGACGAGCAGGAGGTTGCGCTCGGCGTCGACACGGACGACCTCGAGGCTGCGCATGGTGACACGCTCGTCGCCGAGGTGCCCGGCCATTTTCTTACCCTTCTTGATCCCGCCGCTGGTGCCGCGGTTGGAGGCGTGCCCGCCGATGGAGCCCGGGGAGCGGTGCTTGCGCTCGACGCCGTGGCTCGCTTCTTTGCCCTTGAACCCGTGGCGCTTCATCCCGCCGGCGAAGCCCTTGCCCTTGCTGGTGCCGACGACGTCGACAAACATCACCGACCCGAGGGCGGAGACGTCGAGCGTCTGCCCGAGTTCGTAGCTCGTCCCGGCGCCCTCGGCGAGGCGGAACTCGCGGTGGTGACGCTTGGGGGTGGCGCCGGCCTTGTGGTCGTGGGCGATCAGGGGGATCGTAGAGTTGCGAGGCTTGACGTCCTCGTAGGCGATCTGGACGGCCGCGTAACCGTCGACCTCGGGCGTGCGGACCTGGGTCACGACGCAGGGGCCGACCTCGAGGACGGTCACGGGGACGCTGACGCCTTCATCGGTGAAGACGCGGGTCATGCCGCGCTTGCGTCCGAGGAGCATGGGGCCTTCGAGGGTGACGGTCTTGGTGGGCATGACGCGCTCCGCAGCATCCAGGACGCCCGCGATCGCCGTGCCGGCGTGGGCGAGCGTCCCCGGGGTTCGGCCCCGGGCGCCGCTTCGTGCCGAGCCCGTGCGACGTGCCCGGATCGGCAGAGGAAGGTTTGGAAAGGGCCCGGACGGCGCGCGAGCCTTGGGCGTCGCCGCGTCCGAGCCCTGAAACACCAACGGCCGCCCGTTGGGGCGACCGCGTGCAGGGGTTTGCCTGGGGTCAGGCCTTGATCTTGACGAAGACGCCCGCGGGCACGACGAGGCGGTTGAGCGCCTCGATGGTGCGCGCGGTCGGCTCCAGGATGTCGATGATCCGCTTGTGCGTGCGGATCTCGAACTGCTCCCGGCTCTTCTTGTCGATGAACGGGCCGCGGAGCACGGTGTACCGCTCGATGCGCGTCGGCAGCGGGATCGGGCCCGCGACCTTGGCGTTGGTGCGTTTGGCGTGGTCCACGATCTCCCGGGCCGACGCGTCGAGCGCCAGGTGGTCGTAGGCTTCCATCCGGATTCGAATCCTGCCGCCGGTCATTGGTTCTGCAATCCCCGAGCACTCTCGAATTTGCCCGCAAAGGCCTGAAGCCGCGAGCCCGAACCGGCTGAGGACCGTCCTCAGCACCGCAGACGCCGCACACAGCCCCCCGAGCCGCAACCCCGAGCTCCGGCGACCAGAACAACCCGTGGGCCGATGCCTTTGGAAGGCGTCGCTCGGCCCGGTCGGGATCGGTCGTCGTCATCGGGAGCGCCGTTGCCGGCGCGGCCGCGAGGGGAGCCGAGCACGAGCGACGCCGGAGACCGGACGAGCACCCGTGATCGGCGGCACGACCCGCCCCAGACATCCGCGCCCGGCAGCATGCCGATCGTGGACCCAAGACGGTCTCCGATCAGGATCCAGCGATCCCGGCGGAGCCCGGAAGCGTAGAGCCGCGACCCCGCCAGTCAACACGCCCCGCAGCACTTTTGGCACAATCCCGAAGGAGCCACCCCGCGACGGGGCCGAAACCCGCAAACGCCGAGCGATCCGAAGACTTGCGGAGGGCCCCGGGCGGCGCGACCGATGCTAGGTTGTCGGCCGGACTCGCCCCGCGAGATGCCCGACGCCGACGGACCCGACCCATCACCGGCCCACCGGCCCGGTGACGAACCCGATCCCCACGGAGGGGCGCATGACAGACCAGAACCGACAGACCGAACAATGCTTCCGCACCCCACGGCTCGCAACAGCAATCCTTACCCTCGCCACATTCGCCCTCCTAACCCCCTTGGCGGAGGCCCAGAACAGGGGGACGCCCCGGAACCCGTCGGGTGGGTCTCGCCCGCCGGCGGCGTCGACGCCGGCGGGCGGGGCGACGCTGCTGGCCGACAGCCCGGCCCGGGTCGACGCGGTGGGCCTGCGGTTCTACCCCCCCGCCGACGCTCGGACCAACATCACGCGCCTGGGCGATCAGACAACGGTGCAGGTGCTCCCGGACGATTCGACGTGGGTTCTGAATGTGCAGACGCCGCGGACGAGGGACGGGGCGCAGACGGTGAGCTCGGTCGCCGAGGCGATCCTGGAGCAGTTGCTCGAGTCGGTCTCGGCGGTCGAGGTGCGTGGCGAAGAGGGGGCGATGACGGCCCGGGCGAACGTGCTCCGGATCCCGGATCTGGAGATCAACGGACAGCCCGCGGCCCGGTTCTACGTCGCGCTCGGGCAGCCCGGCGAACGCCAGGGGCGACAGGACGCCGGGGAGCGCGTGATCCGTGGGTACACGATCTTCAAGCCGATGGCGGACCGGTTCGTGACGTTTGAGTTGATCACGACCGAGGCCGAGTTCGGGCGGGTGCGCCCGGTGTACGAGCTGGTGGCGGGGACGGCGTCGTTCAGCGATATCGGGGAGATGGCCGAATCGCAGCGGGCGAGCGCCGAGCAGACGCGAGCGTTCATCGACAGGCTCTCGCCGGAACGGATGCGCCGTGCGATCGGCGTGGCGAACGAGCGTTGGGATCGTTTGTCCGAGCCCTCGGCGACGGGGTCGGACCGGGACGCGACGGAGATCGGGTATCGACGTTTGCGCAGCCGAACGGGGCAGCGCGGGGAGCTGCGCCCGGAGGTGCCGCAGTCGCGTTGGCGTGCGGCGGACCGGGAACGCGGGTACATCGTGCAGGTGGACTCCCGCGTGCTTCAGGACCGTCAGGTGATCGACATCGAGTCGATCTTCTTTATGAGCGAGGACCGTGACAACGAGGCGTGGACGATCCGCGTCGCGGTGCGGGACCGCCAGGCGGACCGCCGCCAGTCGCAGGTGGCGTTTACAGAGATCGGGGCCCGCGAGGGCGGGCGGCTGACGGTGCAGGTGGAGCCGCGGGGCGGGGCGCCCACGTCGAGCTCGGCCAACATCGACCAGCGGAGCTATCTCTCCCAAGTGGAGCACTTCTTGCTGCCCCACCTGCTGGTGCAGCACGGGGAGGAAGGGTCGTACGCGTTCACCTACTGGTCGAGCAATGCGAACGCGGTCACGGTGCGGCGGGATACGGTGCGATCGCCCTCGACCGGGGTGTTCGAGCTGGAAACGACGCTGGTTGAGAACGATCCGATGCAGACCAGCCGCTTCAATGAAGAAGGGCGACTCCTGCGGACGACCCTCCCGGCGACGGACCTCACGCCCCGGCGCGTGTGGCAGCCGATCGAGCTGAACCGTCTGATGGAGCTGTGGCGGAGCAAGGGCCTGCCGATGAACTGAGGCACGGGGCGTGCGCACGCCCCGTGTTCGCACGCCGGAGGCGGGGCCGCTACGCTCGGGACCGATGGCGACCGAACGCATCCTGACCCCGACGCACCAGCCCACCGACGAGGAGCACTCATCCGGCGTGCCCAGCCTGCGCCCGGAGCGGATCTCGGGCTACATCGGGCAGCGGGAGCTGATCGAGCGCCTCCAGATCGCGATCGAGGCCGGGCGATCGCGCGGCGAGCCCATGGAGCACACGCTCCTCCACGGCCCGCCCGGGCTCGGCAAGACCACCCTCGCCCACGTCATCGCCCACGAGATGGGCACACGCCTCTACACCACCAGCGGCCCGGCGCTCACGCGCGGGACGGACCTGGTCGCGAGCCTGACCCGCCTGGAGCCGGGCGACGTGCTGTTCATCGACGAGATCCACCGCCTCCCGGTCGCGGTCGAGGAGTTCATCTATCCCGCGATGGAGGACTTCAAGATCGACGTGCCGGTGGAGAGCGGGCTGAACGCGCGGACGGTGCAGATCCGCTGCCGCCCGTTCACGCTGATCGGCGCGACCACGCGGGCCGGGCTGCTCTCGGCCCCGCTGCGGTCCCGCTTCGGGATCGTCCATCACCTGCGCTACTACGACACGCCGGACCTGCTGACGATCCTGCACCGCAGCGCGGAGCTGCTCCGGGTTCACGTGGCGGAAGAGGCGGCGCTGGCGGCGGTCGCGGAGCGCTCGCGGGGGACGCCCCGGATCGCGAACCGGCTGCTGCGCCGGGTGCGGGACTTCGCGCAGGTGCGCGCGGGCGGGCGTCTGACGGCTTCGGTCGTCGCGGACGCGCTCGAGCTCGAAGGCGTGGACCCGCTGGGGCTGGATGAGCTCGACCGGTCGTACTTGCGGGCGATCGCGACGACCTACGGCGGGGGGCCCGTGGGGCTGGAGACGGTCGCGGCGACCATGAACGAGGACGCGGGAACGCTGGAAGACGTCGTGGAGCCGTACCTGTTGCAGATCGGCTTCCTGGCGCGGACGCGCCGCGGGCGCATGCTCACGACGGCGGCGGCCGAGCACCTGGGCGTGGAGCCCCCGGCGGGCCTGGGCGATCCGGACCTGTTTCAGGGCGAGCCGCGGGGCTGATCCCGCTCCACGAGCCGCGGCTCCCACGGGAGCTCGTCCAGGCGGGCGACAATCACGTTGCCACGGTCGAGGATGACCGTTTCGGTCTCGCCCGGGGCGAGGCCGACGCTGTGCTCGTAAACGAAGTAATCGCCCGGACGCGGCTCCAGGACGTGCCCCGCGGCTTCGTGCCCGGCCCGCGACAGCGGCTGCGCGGGCCACCACCCCTGCCAGATGTAGATCCGAGCCGTGTCGTTGGCTTCCAGCCCGCCGACGAACAGGCGCGGGCCCTCAGCGGCGGGGCCGGCAGGATCGACCAGCGGGGCGTGGTGGAGCCAGGCGCGCAGGGCGGCCCAGTCCTGCCCGATCGGGCGCTGGACGCGGACCGGCAGAGCCGCGAAGACGATCGCGACGAGCACCAGCACGGGCGGAGCCCGTCGCACGAGGCGTCGCTCAAGGGGCTTGAGCCACGCCCACCCCCACCGCGCCCACCACGCCGCGGCGATCCAGGCGACGCCCGCGTGGACCGGGAGCATGTAGCGGTCGCGTTTCTCGGCAAAGAGGCTGAGCAGGACGAGCCAGGCGATCGTCCAGAGGAACCCGAGTCGGATGAGCGGCGCGTGCCGCCCCGGGTCCTGCCCGCGGGCGAGCGCGATCAGCGCGAGGGCGGCGAAGAGCGTCCAAGGCCAGCCGTGCGCGCCGAGGCGGTAGAGGTAGAACCACCAGGGCTGGACGGCGCTGCGGGTGGGGTCGAGCTCGCCGGCGGCACGGGCGACGATCTCGACGCCGAAGTAGCGGGCGAGGAAGTCTTGCCCGTGGATCTGCCACATGGAGAGGTGCCATGGGGCCGCGACAATGATCGCGAGGGCGACCGCGCCGGCGAAGCCCGCGAGCACGCGGGCTCGCGAGACGGGCGCGAGCGCCGAGCCGGGGTAGAGCGCCCAGGCGCCGAGCATGGGGATCGCGAGCAGGCCGACGAGGGGCTTGGTCATGAGCGCCAGCCCGATGGGCAGCCCGCAGGCGACGAGCCAGCTCACCCGCCCCGTGCGCACGCCGACCGCGACAAGCCACGCGGCGAGCAGCAGGAACGCGGCTTGCCACATGTCGAGCGAGACCTCGCGCGTGCGCCGGAAGAACTCGTAGGTGAGCACGAGCGCGACGCCGGCGAACAGCCCGGCGCGTCGCCCGCTCAACTCGCGAGCAACGCCGGTCGCGGCGACGGCGCACAACGCGGCCGCGAGCACGGTCGGCAGGCGGGCCATCGCGAGCGTGAGGTAGACGCGATCGACGAGGAAGCCGTGGATCCAGAAGACCAGCGGCGGCTTGTTGAAATACGGGAGCCCGTCCCAGGCCCAGAGGGTCCAGAGCTCGCCGGTGCGCCAGGCCTGCACGCCGATCGCGGCGTACCACGCCTGATCGCCCCGCCAGTCGCCCTGGTCCAGGTGCGGAAGGGTGACGCAGCAGAGGATGAGGACGGGGAGGATCCAGAGCCGCAGGCGCACCCAGAGACGACGGATCACCCACCGCCAGCGTACGGAACGGGCGTGTGGGCCCGCCCGGTTCACGACGAGCGGCTGTTGGCCGGGCGGAGGGCGTCGGCCAGTTCCTTGGGCAGGAAGAGGATGACGCCGCAGGACGGGCAGCGGGTCACGACGCCGTGGCTGAGCAGAGAGCTCATCGCCTCCACGGGGAGCTCCATCATGCAGGAGCCGCAGGTGTACTCGTGCCGGCGACGGTCCTGCTCCTCGATCGGGGCCATCGGGTCTTCGTCGGGGTGACGGGCGACGCGCTCGTCGTAAGCGCGGAGCGCCTCGGGGGGCGCGAGCCCGCGGAGGCGGTCGCGATCGGCTTCGAGCTCCTGCACGCGTCCGGCGATCTCGGCTTCACGCTCGGAGCGCTCGCCCTCGGCCAGGTCGCGGACCTTGTTCCGCTCGCCGAGCGCCTCGTCCAAGGCGGCGATCTCGCCCTTGAGCTCGTCGATCTGCTGGAGGTATTCGAGGGCCGCGGACTCGGCTTTGTCCTTGTCCGCCTTGAAGGTGTTCATCTCGGTGAGGAACGCCTTGTACTCGCGGGCGGTCTTGGCGAGGTTCATCTGCTCGCGGAGGGCGTTGACCTTCTCATCGAGCCGGGCGGCTTCGCCCTCGTGCTCGCCGGCCTTGGCCTGGAGCTGGCGGAGCTGACGCTCGGCGGCTTCTTTTTTCTGAGTCAGGCCCGCGAGCTGCTGGGCCTGGGCCCCGAGGAACCGCTCGGCCTGGGTCAGTCTCGACCGCAAGCCGCGGAGTTGCCTGTCCACCTCGAAGACCTGCCGAAGCCGCTCCGTCGCCGTTTCGCTCATCCAGCACTCCCGTCCGTTTCACCCAGCATAGCACAGCCGCCGGAGATGGGGGGCGTCATTCATGACACCAGCGTCAGCATCCAGTACGCGACCGGGGCGACCAGCAGCGGGGAATCGACCACGTCGATGACCCCGCCGAAGCCCGGGAGCGCGGCGCTGGAGTCTTTCGCCCCGGCGTCGCGCTTGACCATGCTCGCGACCAGGTCCCCGAGCTGACCCACGAGCCCGAAGACCGATCCCATGACCGCCCCGACCCCGATGCCGATCGGCGTCCCCAGCCATGCCCCGAGCGCCCACGCCCCCACCGCCCCGAGCAGGGCGCTCGCGAGCACGCCCCCGACCAGGCCCTCCCACGTTTTGCCCGGGCTGAGCCAGACGATGAGCTTGTGACGCCCGATCGCGCGCCCGGTGAAGTAGGCGCCGATGTCGCACCCCTTGGTTGTGAGCAGGATCCAGAGGATGAGCCAGGCCGAGTGCTCGCGACGGATCGCGAGCAGGAACCCGAAGGTCAGCCCGAGATAAACAAACGCCAGGAGCACGCCCCCGGTCGCCGCGACGACGCCCTCGACCGACTGGTGGCGGGAAAAATACACGACCGAGGCGAGGAGCATGACGATCGCCGCGGAACTGACGATCGCGACGCTGCGCACCGCGTCGACCTCTTCCGGGATCAGGCAGCTCACCGCGATCCCGAGCACCGCCCCCACGACGCTCAGCGAACGGCTCGACGCGAGCCCGACGCGGGCGAGCAAGCCCGCGAGCTCGATCGCCGCCAGCACTGCGATCGGCGTCGCGATCAGCACGATGATCGTGCCCGGTGGAAAGGTCTCGGTTCCGATCAGGCGGGCGGCCCAGCCGGGCGTCGCGACCGTGTGCAGCCACTCATCGAGCCACAGCACACCCAGCAACGCCAGGATGAGCACCGGACCCAGGAGCAGGCGTTCGCGCAGCATGCCGGGCATCGTACCGGGCTGAGATGCGAAGACGACTCAGAACCCGATCCGGCTTCAAGGCGTCGGCGTGCTGAGCCCGCCGAAGCGACGGTCCCGCGCCGCGTACGCCCCGATCGCCTCGCGGAGCGCCTCTTCGCGAAAGTCCGGCCAGTACGTGTCTGTGACGTACAGCTCGGCGTAGCTGATCTGCCAGAGCAGGTAGTTGCTGACGCGCAGCTCGCCCGCGGTGCGGATGAGCAGGTCCGGGTCGGGCAGATCGGGGGCGTAGAGGTGGGCCGCGACGGTCGATTCGTCGATCTGGGCGGGGTCGAGCTCGCCCGTGCGCACGCGTTCGGCGATGCGTCGGGCGGCGTCGGCGAGCTCGGCCCGGGAGCCGTAGTTGAGCGCCAGGCAGAGCGTCGCGCGCGTGCAGTCGCTGGTCAGCTCTTCGAGCATCGCGACGCCCTTGCGGACAGCCTCGGGGAGGCCCTCACGCCGCCCGATCACGCGGAAGCGGACGCCGTTGCGAAGCAAGAGGTCGCGGTTGCCTTCGAGATAGGCCTCGCAGAGGGCCATGAGCCCCTCGACCTCGTCGGCCGGGCGTTTCCAGTTCTCCAGGCTGAAGGAGTAGAGCGTGAGAACTTCCACACCCATCCGCCCGGCGGCTTCCACGACCGCCCGGACCGAAGCCGCCCCGTTGCGGTGCCCGAAGATCCGGGGAAACCCGCGTTCCTGGGCCCAGCGCCCGTTGCCGTCCATGATGACCGCGACGTGGCGCGGGATGCGGCTGGGAGGGACGCCGGGGAGCTGGCGGAGCGGGTCGGCCTCGGGGTTGCGCGCGAGGATCGCGTCGAGCGCCTCGCGGTCGCACGGGCTCAGGTCGGCCCGGTCCATGCACGCGGGGGCGGCGCACGCCGAGGGCGTGCTCGATTGGATCGCTTCGATGGCGTCGTCGATCATCCGTTCCCCCCCACGCGCGGTCATCCGAGCCGCCCCTCGATCGTCTGGGTCCGGTCGGGCCCGACGCTGATGAGTTCCACCGGGACGCCGACGAAGGCGGCGATCCGTTCCACGTACGACCGCGCGGCGGGCGGGAGTTCTTCCGGCGTGCGCACGCCGCCGAGATCTTCGTCCCAGCCGGGGAGTGTCTCCCAGACGGGCTCGACCTCGGCGAGCTCGCTCGCATCCGGGAGGAACCGCTCGGTGACCTCGCCCGAGGGCAGGCGGTACCCGACGCAGACGCGGAGCCGGTCGATCCCGCTCAGCACGTCGAGCATGGTCAGGGCGATGCCTGTGGCGCCGTTGAGCATGGCGGCGTAGCGGGTGGCGACGAGGTCGAGCCAGCCGCAGCGTCGGGGTCGCCCGGTGGTGGTGCCGTACTCGCGCCCGCGTTCACGGATGCGGTCGCCGAGTTCGTCGGTGAGCTCGGTGGGGAATGGCCCCGCGCCGACGCGGGTGCAGTAGGCCTTGGCGACGCCGAGGACGCGCCCGAGTCGCGTGGTCGGGACGCCGGTGCCCGCGCCGATGCCCAGGGCCGAGCAGCTCGAGCTGGTGACGAAGGGGTACGTCCCGTGGTCGACGTCGAGGAGGGTCGCGTTGGCGCCGGTGAACAGGACGCGGTCCCCGGCGGCGAGGCGCTCGTGGAGGAGATAGGTCGTGTCGGTGATGCGATCGCGGAGCTGCTCGCCCCAGGCGAGGGCGGTCTCGAGGATCTCGCCCGCTTTGGGCTCCGGGACGCCTTCGGGCTTGAGCTCGCGGAAGAGGATGTCGCGGTACCCGCAGCTCGCGTCGATTTTTTCGCGGAGGACGTCCGGTCGGAGGAGGTCGCCGACGCGGACGGCCATGGCGCGCTGCACCTTGTCAGCGTAGCAGGGGCCGATGCCGCGTTTGGTGGTGCCGATCTGCCCGATACGAGGCGAGCCGGTCGCGTGGAGCCCGGGCTCGCCGCCGGCGAGGCGGTCGCGGAGATAGGCCTCTCGGAGCTCGTCCTCGGCCTTGTGATGCGGGAGGACGACGTGGGCCCGGTCGCTGACGAACAGGCGGCTCATGTCGACGCCGCGAGCTTCGAGCCCGGCGATCTCTTCGAGCATCTTGGCGGGGTCGACGACGACGCCGTTGCCCACGACCAGGAGGGTGCCGGGATTGAGCACGCCGGTGGGGATGAGGTGGAGGGCGAAGCGTTCGCCTTGGACGACGACGGAGTTGCCGGCGTTGGCGCCGCCGTTGTATCGGACGACGACGTCGTGCTCGCGGGCGAGCAGGTCGCAGACCTTGCCCTTGCCTTCGTCGCCCCAGTGCAGGCCCACCACAGCGCTCGCGGTTCCGGTCGGCATCGGTGCTCGGGTCTCCGTACGGGGTGATTCCGAAGGGCTCGGCGGGGTTCTCGGACGCCGCCCGCCCGGGGCGTGCGGAGAAGCCTAGGGACGCACCGCCCGCGATCCCCCGATCGGCACAACCCGCACCCGATTCCCACGCGGTACGGATCCAACCGGGTGAGGCGGTCAAGACCCCGGGCCCAGCGACCGATCCGGGGGCAGGAGGTCGACGCCCATGTCGCAGGAAGCCATCCGCATCATGTGCCCGAACCTCACGTGCCGGAAGGTCCTGGCGGTGCCGGTCTCGGCCCGGGGCAAGACGGTGCGCTGCCGCAACTGCGGGACCAACATCCGCGTGCCCGACGGCAAGACCCCGGCGAAGACGGACAAGAACGAGCAAACCAACGCCGCCTGACCCCGCGTTCGCAGGGCGTTACAGGGCCGGCTGGTCGTCGAGATCGTCGTCGTCGAGGTCGAAATCAAAGTCCATGAGGCTGCTGCTGTCGGCGTCGAGGGCCTTGGGGGCCTCGATGTCGTCGTCATCGTCGAGCAGGTCGTCGCGGGAGGGCTCGCGTTTTTCCTGGGGCGTCGGGGGCAGGCCGCGGGCGAGGCTCTCGGCGACGTCGATGTGGGCGGGCTCACCCCCCACGCGGACCACGAGGACCACCGGGCCGATCGCGATGAGGTCGCCGGCGTTGAGCTCGCGGTCGCCGGTGATCTGCTCGCGGTTGACGAAGGTGCCGTTGCTCGAGCCCAGGTCGCGGACGGAGAGCGTGCCGTCGTCCATGCGGAGCTCGGCGTGCTTTCGGCTGACGGCGGCGAGTGGGATGCGCAGCTCGCACCCTTCCTGACGCCCGACGACGTACCGATCGCGGTGGAGCTCCAGCTCCTGGCTCTTGCCGTTGCTCCGGACGACCACGAGGCTCGCGTTCAAACCATACCTACCCTTCGGTGCCGCACGCCCGCGCCGCGATGGCCCGGAACCCGGGACGGTCCTGACATCGATGCCGAAGACTATCGCCCTGCCCACGACGCCGCAACGCCCGTCCCGGACGGCTCGCGAAGTCGCCGAGCTCGCCCGGCATGGCACCCGGGCCGGGGCGACGCCCCACCTTTACATCCACGTCCCCTTCTGCTTCCACAAGTGCCACTACTGCGATTTTTACTCGATCGTGGACACCCGCGACCGTCAGCCGGCGTTCGCGGCTCGCCTCGTCCGCGAGCTGGCCGCCCTGGCGCCGCTGGCTCAGGACGGCGACGGGACGCCCGCCCCGCTCCGGACGGTCTTCGTCGGGGGGGGCACGCCGACGCTGATGGCGCCCGCGCTCTGGCGGGACGTGCTCGGCGCACTGCAGGATCACTACGACCTGTCGGCGATCCGGCGGGGCGAGACGGGGGCGGAGTTCACCGCCGAGTGCAACCCCGAGACGGCGACGCCCGAGCTGTTCGACACCCTTCGCGAGGGCGGGGTGAACCGGCTCTCGATCGGGGCCCAGTCGTTCCATCCCGGCCACCTGAAGACCCTGGAGCGGTGGCACGACCCGGCGAACGTCGGGCGCGCGGTCGAGATGGCCCGCCGAGCGGGGATCGAGCGGGTTTCGGTCGATCTCATCTTCGCGATCCCCGGGCAGACCATGGGCGAGTGGCTCGAAGACCTGCGGCGTGCGCTCGAGCTCGGCGTGGAGCACCTGTCCTGCTACGCGCTGACCTTCGAACCCGGGACCGCGATGACGCGCCGCCTGGAGCTCGGGCGCGTCGAAGCGGCCGACGAGGATCTCGAACTCGACATGATGCGCGCCACGCGCGAGACGCTCGCGGCTCACGGGCTGCGCCGGTACGAGATCAGCAACTTCGCACGCCCCGGGCGCGAGAGCGCGCACAACCTGGCGTACTGGCGTCAGGCGGACTGGCTGGCCGCCGGCCCGAGCGCCAGCGGGCACCTCGCCGGCAGGCGTTGGAAGAACGCCCCGCGCCTGGACGACTATCTCCGCATCGACGATCGCGGCTTCGCCCCCATCGTCGAGCACGAGCCGCCCGAACCCCGGCGCAACCTCGGCGAGGCGATCATGACCGGGCTCCGCCTCGCGGAAGGGCTCGACGCCGACGCCTGCCGGGCCCGAGCGCGGGAAATCGACGCGGAGACCGAGACGCGCCTGATCGAAGCGGCCGGTACGCAGGTGCGCGACGAGCTGATGACCGATCGTGACGGGCGATGGACGCTGACCGATCGCGGCGTGGAGCTGACCAACCGCGTCGTGCGCGCGCTCATGGACGCTGTGGATCCGTGACGCGCGCGGGCGCGGTGCCTCTCTCTCAGAGTTCCGGGGCGTCGAGATCCAGGCGGCGGAGGACTTTGCGGAGCTCCTTGGGCATGCCGCTCCGGTGCTCGACGGGTTCGCCGGTTACCGGGTGCTCGAAGCGGAGGCGGCAGGCGTGCAGGCAGAGGCGGCTCGCGGCTTCGCCGATGTTTTTCGGGGCGTAGAGGTCGTCGCCCACCACCGCGGCCCCGATCGCCGCCAGGTGCAAGCGAACCTGGTGCAGACGCCCGGTCACCGGCCGCGCCTCGATGAGCGCGCCGAGGTCCGAGGCTTGCAGGACGCGGTAGGCGGTGACGGCGGCCTTGCCGGCGTCGCCCGAGCCGCGGACGACGCGCCCGGTCTTGGTCGATGTGTAGCGGTTCTTGCGCTCGACGATCTCTTCGATGGGCAGGCGGACAACGCCCTCGGGGGCGTTCGGGGCCTTGTGACAGATCGCCCAGTAGCGTTTCTGCACGGTGCGCCCGGCGAACTGCGCTCGCAGGCTGTCGTACCCCGCGGGGCTGAGGGCGACGACGACGAGCCCGCTGGTTTCCTTGTCGAGTCGGTGCACGAGGCCGAAGTCTCGCTTGGCGCCGAGGTTCTGGAGCTGCGCGCCCCAGCGTGAGAAGAGGCCGTTGAGGAGGGTGTCGCCCTCGTGCCCGACGCCGGGCTGAGTAACCAGTCGCGCGGGCTTTTCCACGACGAGGACGTGCTCGTCTTCGTAGCGCAGCCCGAAGGTCACGCGGTCGTTGGGCTCGATGCTGAGTGTCGCCACGCCGACGGCTCCGATCCTGGTTCAGGCCCGCGGGCAGGCGTCCTCGTCGAGGTACCAACGCAGCTCGCCCGCGACGGGTTGGAGCCCGAGGACGGGCAGGTCCTGGACGCCGCCCTCGCGCCGGGCGACCCGGGCGATCGTGTTGCGCTTCTTCTCGCCGGTGACGAGCACCGCGAGCGTGCGCGCGCGGTTGAGCAGTGGGAAGGTCATCGTGACGCGGTCCGGCGGGGTGACGTTCGGCCCGTCGTTGGCGGCGTAGAACCGCTCGTCCTCCCGGAGCGCGCGCGAGCGCGGGAAGAGGCTCGCGGTGTGGGCGTCGTCGCCCATGCCGAGGAGGACGAAATCGAGGCGGTCGTGCCCCGCTTCACGTTCGGCGAGGGCTTGGCGGAGCTCCCGCTCGTAGCGCACGTCGGCGTCGGGCTCGTGCGCACGCGTCGGGTGGACCTGGCTCGGCGGGATGTCCGAGTGGTCGATCAGCAGGTCCCGGATCATCGCGAAGTTGCTGCGTTCGTCGTCTTCCGGCACGCGCCGCTCGTCGACGATCCAGAGGTGGGTCTGCTTCCACGGCAGATCGCGGTAGGCGGGGTCGTACATCAGACGACGGTACAGCGGCTGCGGGGCCGAGCCCCCGCTGAGCGCGAGATGGAAATCGCCGAACGCACGCACGCACGCCTTGGCCTGCGCGGTCAGGTCCGTTGCGACGGCGTCGATGATCTCGTCCACCGTCGGGCGCACAATCACTTCCCCCGGCAAGGCTGGGGGGCGGGGTGCGGGCTCCATGTCGAACGGCTTCTCCCCGGATCCGGTCGGTCGGTCTGCGTGTGTGTCGGCCATGGGGGACGTTACGCCGCCCCGTCGCCCCCCGGGTTGCGCCACCGAAAACCGGCCCGGCGGATGACGTCGTCGGCCTTGTCCGGGCCCCAGCTTCCCGGGGCGTAGGTCTGGATTTCCTGGCGGACCTGGTCGCTCTTGAGATACCCCTCCACGACGCGCCACATGCCCTCGACCTCGTCGCGGTGTTTGTAGAGGGTGCGGTCGCCGCGCATCGCGTCGAGCAGGAGCGGCGCGTACGCCTCGATGGGCTCGCCGCCGAATTTTTTCTGGTAGTCCAGGTCGAGCCCGGCGGTCGCGATCTTGAGCCCAGAGCCCGGCACCTTGCCCAGAACCTCGAACGTCACGCCCTCGCTGGGGGCGATGCGGATGATCAGGCGGTTGGGGTCGAAGGCTTCGACACGGGCGGAGGGCTTCTGCATCAAACGCCGGAAGACGTCGATCGGCGGGCGCCTGAATTCGACGACGACCTCGGTCAGCTTTTGCGCCATGCGCTTGCCGCTGCGGACGAAGAACGGCACACCAGCCCAACGCCAGGTGTCGAACTCCAGGCGGATCGCGGCGAACGTCTCGGTGCGTTTTTCAGGGTCGACGCCTTCGAGGTCGGCGTAGGCGGGCTCTTCGGAGCCGTCGGCCCCGCGGCCCGCGCCGTAGCGCCCGAAGGCGGCGTTAGGGACGATGAGATCCTCGGGCGGCTCGCGGAAGGCGCGGAAGAGCTCGATCTTCTCGCGCATGATCGACTCGGCGTCGAAGGCGGTCGGGGGCTCCATCGCGACCAGCGCGAGCACCTGGAGCAGGTGGCTCTGGATCATGTCGCGGAGGGCGCCCGCGCCGTCGTAAAACCCCCCGGCGCGTTTACCGACGCCGATGTCCTCGGCCGCCGTCACCTGCACGTGGCTGATGTGGTGTCTCGACCAGAGGGGCTCGAAGATCGCGTTGGCGCACCGAAGGACGAGGATGTTCTGGACCAGTTCCTTGCCGAGGTAGTGATCGATGCGGTAGATCGCGTCTTCTTCAAAAACGCGGCCCAGCGTTCGGTTGAGCGTTTCGGCAGAGGCGAGATCGGTGCCGAAGGGCTTCTCGACGATGATGCGCTGCCAGGCGGAGCCGCGCGGGTCGAGGCTGCACCACCGCTTGCCCTCGGCGACCATGCCGCTGTCGCCGATGCGGTTGACGATCGGCTCGTAGAGCTTTGGGGCGACGGAGAGATAGAAGAGGACGTTGGGCCCGCCCTCGCCGCGGGCAATGCCGGTCTCTTCGCCGAGCGTTCGGATGCGGTCGCGGAGCCCGTCGAACGCGCCGCTCTGCGAGGCGTCGGCGGCGTGGTAGTGCAGCCTTTTGGCGAAGCGCTGCCACGCGGACTCGTCGAACCGGGCGGCGTGCTTTCGGACGCCCTCGGCGACGGTCTCGCGGAAGCCGTCGTCGCCGAGCTCAGTCCGGCTGACGCCGAGGACAACGAGCTTGTCGGGGAGTCGCCCGAGGCGGTCGAGGTCGTAGAGGGCGGGGATGAGCTTGCGCCGCGTGAGGTCGCCGCTGGCGCCGAAGATGACCAGGACGCAGTCTTCGGGTCGCTCGGTGGGTGGGATGATCGCCATAGGTACCGCATCGTATCGGCCCGCGGGGGCCCGCCCCGACAGGGCGGGGCGCGGGAACCGGCGATACCCTCGCTCGTGCGCCCGATCGCCCGACTCATCGACGCGAACGCCAACCGCTGCCGCGAGGGGCTGCGGGTCATGGAGGATCTCGCGCGGTTCGCGCTCGACGACGCGGGGCTCGCCGAGGCGTGCAAGGCGGCTCGGCACGAGCTGGCGTCGGCGCTGGGGGCGTTTGACGCGGGGCTGCTGCTCTCGGCGCGGGACACGCCGGGGGACGTCGGGACCGAGACGACCACGCCGGGCGAGGCGTCGCGCCCGGACGCGGGGTCGATCGCGGCAGCGGCCGGGGGTCGGGCGAGCGAGGCGCTGCGCGTGCTGGAGGAAGCCGCCAAGCTGGAGGGGGTGGCGCACGAGCCCTTCGAACGCCTGCGGTACACGGTCTACGAGCTCGACCGTCGACTCCGCCTGGCGCTGGGGGCCGGGGCGAGGACGCAGTGGAAGCTCTGCGTGCTGGTCACCGCGGCCCTGTGCGCGCACCACCCACCCGAGCGGGTCGCGGAGCTGGCGATCGAAGGCGGGGCGGATTGCGTCCAGCTCCGGGAGAAGTCGCTTGGGGATCGGGAACTGCTCGCCCGGGCCCGGGCGATGCGGGAACTGACACGCGGGCGAGCGGCACTGGTGATCAACGACCGACCGGACGTGGCGCTGCTCGCCGAGGCCGACGGCGTTCACCTGGGGCAGACGGACCTGCCCATCGCGGAAGCCCGCCGGATCGTGGGGTTCGGGTGCCGGATCGGGGTGAGCTGCTCGACGCTGGCGCAAGCGCGGGCGGCGGCCCAGGCGGGGGCGGACGATCTTGGCCTTGGGCCCATGTTTGTCAGCGGGACCAAGCCCAAGCCCGAGCTGAGCGGGGCGGAGCTGATCCGCCAGGTCGTCGCGGACCCGGCCGCGGGATCGCGCCCGCACCTGGCGATCAGCGGCGTCGATGCCTCGAACGCGGGGGTGCTGGCCCGGGCGGGAGGCCGCGGCGTCGCGGTGTGCGGCGCGATCTGCGGGGCGGGCGACCCGGCGGCGGCGGCCCGGGCGATCCTCGATGCGCTCGCGGCGCGGTAGGCTACGCCCACGCACATTCTGCCGGCCGGCTCGCTCTGTGCACCTCTGGCTTGGGGCGCGAGCCGGTCAGCGGAACGAATGGGGGTTTCCGATGGCTGAAATGATGAGGCTGTGGCTGCCGATCCTGCTTGCGACGGTCGGGGTCTTTGTCTGGAGCTTCCTCTCGTGGATGGTGCTCCAGATCCACCGCAACGACATCCGCTCGCTCCCCGCAGAGGCGAACGACGCGGTGATGGGGCTGATCCGCGACAAAGGGATCGAGCCGGGGATGTACATGTTCCCGATGGCGGAGGACCGCAAGGACTTCCAGAGCGAGTGGTTTACAGAGCGGTTCCAGAGCGGGCCTTGGGGCTCGTTGCGGGTGCAGGGGTCGCAGCCGAATTTCGGGAAGAACCTCGCACTGACCGCCTTGTTTTACCTCGTGGTGAGCGTGCTGGTCGGGTACGTGCTCGTCTCGGCCCGGGAGCCGGGGGCGGGCTTCGGCTCGGTCTTCCAGATCGGGGCGACCGTTGCGATCATGGCGTACGCCCTCGGCGGGATGCCGAACGCGATCTTCTTCGCCAAAGAAGGCGTGGCCTGGGCGACCGACCTGCTCGACGCGGTGGTGATGGGGTTGCTGACCGGCGCGATCTTCGCCGCGCTCTGGCCGAGCGCGGCCGCGGCGAGTTGACCGGCCTCCCGGCGGCACATCTCAGAGAGCTGTGCCGCCTTGGGGTGCTCGGTACACTCCCGCCATGGCGATTCAGTTTCAAGAGCGTGTGCTTCCCAACGGGCTTCGGGTGATCGCGGAGGTGGACCCCGCCGCCCACACCGCGGCCGCGGGCTTTTTTGTGCGCACGGGCGCCCGCGACGAGGCGCCGGGGGTCATGGGCGTCAGCCACTTTCTTGAGCACATGATGTTCAAGGGGACCGACCGCGTCTCGGCCGACGAGCTCAACCAGCGGTTCGACGCGATGGGCGCGCGCAACAACGCCTACACCAGCAGTGAGATGACCTGCTTTTATGCGCACGTCCTGCCCGAGCGCACGCTCGACGCGGCGCGCCTGCTCGGGGAGATGATGCGCCCCGCCCTGCGCCAGAAGGACTTTGACACCGAGAAGGGCGTGATCCTCGAAGAGATCGCGATGTACAAGGACAACCCGTTCTGGGTGCTCTACGAGGCGTGCCTCGAGCGTCACTACGCGAACCACCCGCTCGGGCACCGGGTGCTCGGGACCGAGCAGACCATCACCGACCTCACCAGCGAGGCGATGCGCGAGTATTTTCAGAACCGTTACTCGGCCGACAACACCGTCGTGGCGCTCGCCGGGCAGGTGGATTTCGACGCGTGCTGCGAGGCGATCGGCGAGGTCTGCGGCTCGTGGCGGGCGACCGGCGCAAGGCGGGACCCGAACCTGCCGCCGGTCGTCGACAGCGAGCTCGAGCTGCACGACGCGAACGTGAGCCGCGGGTACACGATCCTGGTCACGCCCGGGCCGTCGGTGGAGGACGACCGTCGCTACGCGGCGGCGCTGCTGAGCCAGGTGCTCGGCGCGCCGGACAACAGCCGCCTGCACTGGGCGCTGATCGAGACGGGGCTGGCGGAGGAAGCGCAGGCGAGCTTTGACGCGCACGACGGGCTGGGCGAGTTTTTCGTGTACGCCTCGGGGGATCCGGACAGGCTCGGCGAGATCCGCGCCGTGATCGATCGTGAGCTGGAGACGCTGATCGACTCGGTGACCGAGGACGACCTCGAACGCCTGCGGGCGAAGCTGGCGACGGGCGTGACCCTCGGCGGCGAGCGCCCGGCCGACCGGATGCAGCGCCTCGGGCGCCAGTGGACCCTTCGCGGGACGTACACCACGCTGGAAGAAGAGCTCGAACGCATCAACCGCGTGACGCTTGGCGAGCTGCGCGCGGTGTACGAGGCGTTCCCGTTCCGCCCGCGGACGGTCGCGACGCTGACGCCGTGATGGCGGCGGGGCCCTCGGCGAACGCGGTTTCCAGGTTCTGATTGACGGATCGGGGAGACGGGCACCAGAGCCCGTCCGGAGCGTCAGTCGAGACGGGCCGGAGGCCCATCCCACCAAGATTTAGAAGGCGGATTCGAGCCGTCGAATAGAACCTAGCGCGTCGTGCCCGCCTCGGCGGGGGCCACGCCCTGGCGGTCGGCTTCGACGGCCCAGCAGGCGACGCGCTCGGTTTCCACCGCGTTGTCCTCTCCTTGGGACTCGCGCGTCACCAGCGGCGGCATCTCCCAGCGGCACCGGTCGTGGACACGCGGGCAGCGCGTCTGGAACGGGCACCCCGGCGGCGGGCTGAACGGGCTCGGCACGTCCCCCTGCAAGACCGTCAGCGGGCGCCGGTCGTCCGGGTCGTCGATCGGGTTGGCGCCCAAGAGCGCCCGCGTGTAGGGGTGTTTCGCCCGCGCGTGCAGGTCCCGCGTCGGGAGCTCTTCCACGACGTGCCCGAGGTACATCACCAGGACCCGGTCGCAGAAGTGCTCGACGACCTTGAGGTCGTGGCTGATGAAGACCAGCGTGAGACCGAGCTTTTCCTTGAGGTCCATCATCAGGTTGAGGACCTGGGCCTGGATGGAGACGTCGAGCGCGCTCACGGGCTCGTCGGCGACGATGAACTCCGGCTTCACGCTCAGCGCGCGGGCGATCCCGAGACGTTGGCGCTGCCCGCCGGAGAACTCGTGCGGGAACTTGTCGGCCGCGTCGGGGCGCATCCCGACCGTGCGGATCAGCTCGGTGATGTAGTCATCGACCTGATTGGCTGGGACGACGTCGTGGAACTTGATCGCCTCGCGAAGCAGGCCGCGGACGGTCATGCGTGGGTTGAGCGAGGAGTACGGGTCCTGGAAGATGATCTGCATCTTGCGTCGGATGCGCATCATGCCGCCGTGCCCGAGGGTAGTGATCTCTTTGCCGTCGTACTTGATGCTGCCCTCGGTGGGGTCGATGAGGCGGATGAGCGTCTTGCCGAGCGTGCTCTTGCCGCACCCGGACTCGCCGACGATGCCGACGGTCTCGCCCCGGTGGACGTCAAAGCTGACGCCGTTGACGGCGTGGACGTTGCCGACAACGCGGTTGAGCACGCCGCCGCGGACGGGGAAGTGCTTGACGAGATTGCGAACTTCGATCAACGCCACGACGCCGCTCCCGTCTGCACCCGCTCCGAACACCAGACCCGGCGATCCCGCCCGCTCACGAGCTCGCCCCCACCGTCAGCTCGGCCGAGGTCCCGAGCGGGAAGTGGCACCGTCGCGCATGCCCGTCCGGATCGGTGACCAGCTCGGGCTCGACGTCGACGCATTTTTGCTGCTTGTACTTGCACCGCTCCTGGAACCGGCAGCCCGGGGGGAGTTCCCACAGGCTGGGGACGATGCCGCCGATCGCCGGGAGGCGTGCGCCCTTTTGCTTGCCGCCTTGTTTGGGGATCGAGTCGAGCAGGCCGCGGGTGTAGGGGTGTCGCGGGTTGTGGAAGAGCTCGCGGGCGGAGGCGGACTCGATCACGCGCCCGGCGTACATCACCTGCACGCGGTCGCAGACCTGGGCGACGACGCCGAGGTCGTGGGTGATGAGGATGATCGCGGTGTTGAGGCGTTCCTTGAGGCCGTTCATCAGGTCGAGGATCTGGGCCTGGATGGTGACGTCGAGGGCGGTGGTCGGCTCGTCGGCGATCAGCACGTCCGGCTCGCAGCAGAGGGCGATCGCGATCATGACGCGCTGGCGCATCCCGCCCGAGAGCTGGTGCGGGTACTCGTCGATCCGCTTTTCGGGGTTGGGGATCTCGACGAGCTTGAGCATCTCGATGATGCGGGCGCGGCGCTCGCGGGCGTTGAGGCGTGTGTGATACTTGAGCGCTTCGTTGAGCTGCCAGCCGACGGTGAAGACGGGGTTGAGGCTGGTCATCGGCTCCTGGAAGATCATCGCGATGCCGTCGCCGCGGACCTTGCGCATCTCGCTCTCGCTGGCGCGGAGGAGGTTCTGCCCGCGGTAGATGACCTGGCTTTCTTGCCCGTAGCTGGCGACGTGCTCGGGGAGGAGTCGCATGATCGACTTGCTGGTGACGGTCTTGCCGCACCCGGACTCGCCGACGATGCCGAGCGTCTCGCCCGGGGCGACGTCGAAGGAGACGTCGTCGACCGCGGTGACGACGCCGCGATCGGTGCGGAACCGGGTGGTCAGGCGCCGGACCGACAGCACCGGCCCCCCGCCGCCTGTTGCCTTCGCCCGGTTGTGCTCGCTCCGTTGACCCACGACGCGGCCTCCAAAAAATCAGCCTTGATCAGCTCACGTGCTTCGGATCGAACGCGTCCTGCAGGGCGTCCGAAAGGATATTGAACGCCAGCACCAGGCCGAACATGAGCACGCTGGCCGTGACGACCTCCCAGAAGAACAGGATGCTGATGTCATCCTTCGCCTGGCTGATCATGACGCCCCAGCTCGGCTGCCCTTTCACGCCCAGGCCCAGGAAGCTGAGGATGACCTCGCTCTTGATGGCGCCGATGAACAGCAGGCTCAGGTTGATGAACATCAGGTGGGCCGTGTTCGGGATCACGTGCTTGAACAGGATGTAGACCCGCCCGAAGCCGATCGACGTCGCGGCCTGGACGTACTCCAGGTTCTTGATCTTCATCACCTCGCCGCGGACCACGCGGCAGGTCGAGACCCAGAACGTCAGGCACATCGCGCAGTAGACCGGCACGAGCGACAGACCAGGGTGCTCGGCCGGGTTGTCGAACAGCGGGTGACCGAAGAACATGTACACCAGCACGCCCAGCAGCACGAGCGTCGGGATCGAGCTCAGCACGCTGACGATGTACATGACGATGTAATCGACCCACCCGCCGAAGAAGCCGGCCGCGGCGCCGAGCACCGTCCCGATGATCACGCACACCACCGCGACGACGAGCCCGACCTGGAACGCGATGCGGATGCTGTACAGCGCCTTCATCGAGATCGAGCGTCCCTGGGCGTCCGAGCCGAGGAACGTGCGCACGCCGTACCAGAACCCGGAAAACCCGCGCGGATACGGCTGGATCTGGAGGATGACCGCTTCGAGCTCGGCCATCCGGGCCTCCGCGACGGCGTCCACGTCCGGCACCTGGGCCTGGAGCTCGGCCCGCTGGGCGCGGAGTTCGGCCTCCCGCGCCGGATCGCCGCCGCCCGCACCGAGGCGGCGCAGCTCCAGGTCGATGTCCAAGATGTCGTCGAGGACGTCGTCGCGATCGTCCAACGCCTCGTACAGCGTGTCGAGGCGTTCCTCCGCCTCGTCCAAGAGCTCTCGCAGGCGCTCCAGCGGGACGTCCGCGATCCGGCGCTCGCGGAGCGCCAGCTCGCCCATCAGGCGCTCGTACGCATCCGGGTTCGCCTCCGCACGGCTCACGCGCACGGCCGTCCGCTCCACGAACCACCGCGCGTCGCGGGCCCGCTTGTCGAGCGGCTCGGGCTCCAGGAAGCCGCGCGTCCGGTCGGGCAGCACGCGGGCCTGGGTGTCCTCCAGCGTGATCGCCCCGGCAAAGCTCGCCAGCGCCACCAGCAGGTACGTCACGATCACGCCCAGCGACAGCACCGCGAGACGGTTCCGCGTGAACTTCCGCCAGCTCCGGCTCTTGAAGAACTTGATCGGCATTACGACAGCCTCACCCGCGGGTCGACCACCGCGTACAGCACGTCGGTCAGGATCACGCTCGCGATGAAGATCAGCGCGAAGACCGCGACGAACGCCTGGATCACCGGGAAGTCCTTGTTGATGATCGCCGTGATGATCTCGCGCCCCATGCCGGGGATCCCGAAGTACATCTCCAGAAGGATCGACCCGATGACCACGAACGGGAGCGTGCTCATCACGCGCGTGATCACGGGAATCATCGCGTTCTTGAGCATGTGGACGAACATGATCTTGGGCTTGGTCGCGCCCTTGGCGACGGCCGTCACGATGTAGTCACGCCCCGTCTCCTCCACCATGACCGCGCGGTAGAACCGCGTGTCGTAGCCCATCGAGACGATCACGCTGATCAGCACCGGGAGCATGCAGTAGGTCACCCAGCGACCCGGGAAGAAGCCGCCGCCTTCGCCGATCACCAGCCAGGGCTCGTACCCCTGCACGGCGAACGGCCACCACCCGAGCCCGGCTTCGCGGGGCACCGCCGCGAAAAAGAACTGTCCGAAGATGATGTACACCAGGAAGCTGATGCTCATCCCGAGCACGGCCGCGATCATGAGGATCCGGTCCGGGGCGCGCCCGCGGAAATAGGCCGCCGTCAGCGAGATGAACACGCCGATGAGGGTCGAGAGAAACAACGCCGGCACCGTGATCGACAGGCTCGGCACGATCGAGCGTCGCAGGATCTCCCCGACCGAGGTCCCCCGCTGGTTCCAGCTCTGGGCCTCGAAGTTGAGCGTGACGACCTCCCTGACGTACCGCCCGAACTGCACCGGGAGCGGGTCGTCCAGGCCCATGGAGCGCCGGAGCTGCTCGATCTGCTCCGGGCCGGCTTCCTGCCCGAGATACTGAAACACCGGGTCCTGCACGCGCAGCGCCAGGAAGACCAGCACCAGCACCCCCAGGTACACCGGGATGTTGTACAGGATCTTTCGGAGAATGAAGGCCCACACGGGTCAGAACTCCAAGGCACACCGGGGAGGCTCGGCGGCGAGACGTCCGGCAAAGCCGACACACACGCGGGGCTCCGGCGCCCCGCCCGTCCGGTTCAGATCAGACACCCGCGTGCCCGCGCCCGCCCGAAGAATCCTTCGGCGACGCGGGCACGCGGCCCGGCGAGAACACCTTAGCGCGGGCGGCGCGGGTGGTTCATGTCGATGTCGATGTACTTGAAGTAGTTGTAGAAGTCTTCGGTCGCCTTGAAGTTCTTCATCCACGGGTGCACCAGGTACTGACGCACACGCGCCTGCGAGCCGATGAAGACGCAATAGTGGTTGACGATCTCCTGCATCCGCCGGTAGACGGCCGTCCGCTCCGGCCCGGGCTGCATCGTCTTGATCTGGATGTAGAGCTCGTCGTACTCGTCGTTCTGGAAATTGAACGCGTTGGGACGCGGCGCCGCGTTGGGCCCGTAGAAGAGCTGCAGGTTGTACTCCGCGTCCGGGTACGCCATGCCCCACGCCAGGCTGAACATCGGCGCCCGGCTGTCGTTGAGCGCCTCGGTGAGCTGCGCGAAGTCCACGTAGCGGGGGTTCATCCGGATCCCGACCTGCGCCAGGTTCCGGCTGAACATCTCCACGATCTGCTCGCTCTCGGCGCCGCGGCTCGTGTACATGTCGATCGGCGGCAGGTCCGTCACGCGCCCGTTGCGATCCACCGTGTACCCCGCCTCGCGGAGCAGGGCGCGGGCCTTCTCGAAGTCCGGGCCCCGGTTCGGCGGCTGCAGCGTCCCCGCCGGCAAGTGACCGTCCACGCCGGGCGGGATGAAGCCGTCGTAGATCACCGGCAGGTTGTTGTACCGGCTCCGGTTGATCTCCTCCAGGTCCATGCACATCGCGATCGCGCGCCGGAGGGCGATCCTCTCCGGCGTGTACCCGCCCACGAGTGAGTCCCGCATGTTGAACCCGCGGTAGATAAAGTCCGCCAGCGGGATCGGCTGGTAGTCGATCTCCCGACGCAGCCAGTCCCGGTTCAGACGCCCGCGACGCTGATCGAACGCCTCTTCATACCCCGCCTGCGGCACCGTCGTGTGGTCGAGCTGACCGGCCTTGAACTCCAGCCACATGGGCGTGGACTCGACGAAGAACTTGATCTCCACCCGGTCCACGATCGGCAGACGCTGCCCCACCGACTCGTGGAACCCGCGACGCCGGTCTTCTTCATCGAATTCGATGTCCGGGTAATAGACCTCGCGGAACGTCGGGTTCCGCTCGAAGACGATCTGCGTGCCCGGCAGCCACTCCACCAGGCGGAACGGGCCCGTCCCGACCATGTGGCTGTTCATCCGCTGCGGGCCGTAGTGCTCCACGGCCTCGCGCGGCACGATCGCCATCTGGAACGTCGCGATCTTGAACAGGAACTGACGGTTCGCGTCCGGGAGGATGACCTCGAACTCCCGGTCGTTGATCTTGACCATGCCCTCGACCGGCGCGTCGTAGTCGAAACGCTCCCCGCGGTTGACGCGCTCGTTCTGCTCGTCCTTGTACTCGTTGAAGCCGAGGATCATCCGGTCCACACGCGCCCAGTTTTCGAGCCGGTAGGTCGGATCGGCCAGCCGCTTCCAGGAGTAGAAGACGTCGTCGGTCACCAGGCGGCGCCCCTGCCCGCCCGGGAAGCAGGGATCGTCCTGGAAATAGACATCGTCGCGGAGCTTGAAGCGGTACCGCGTGCCGCCGTCGAGCTCTTCGGGCATCTCCGCGAGCAGCAGCGGCTCGAGCTGGAGGGGCCGCTCAAAATAGGAATACTCGAGCAGGGTCTCGTAGACCTGCACGACGGCGCGGTTGTCGTAGGTGGAGGTGCCAACGGCCGGGTCGAGCGATCGGGGGCCGCTGGTCGAGATCGGGACGCGGATCACCTTCCGCTCGCCCACCGGGCGCATCGGGCGGGGGGTCGGCCGGTTCGAGGCCGTCGCCTCGGCCGACGCTTCCGTGGTCGCACCGGCGGAGGGCGAGGAACCGAGGCCCAGGAAGGCCAGGCCCGCGACCAGCACGCCGACGGCGTTCCCGAACAGCTTTGCTCGCCCCACCCCACGATTCCGTATATCCGCCACGTCGCCTCCCGCGGTCCCACCGCTTCCAGCGTCTCTCGCCGCTGCGCCCCCGGCAAGAGACCGGGGCACGAGCGTCCAGGCTCGTTCCATCAACGGTTTACATACCACGGCCCATGGTTACCGGTCACCGTTCCACAGGTCGCGGGGGGCGATCCTACCCGAACCACGACCCGCGCTCAAATCACAGCAACCCGCCCACGACCTCTCAGGATCTGCTCGATATCCCGGGCCACGAGAGGAGACAAAGAACTCGGACGGGCTAAAAACCCCAATTTTAGGATGAAAACCCTCGAATAGGGTACAAATCGGGCGATCCTGATCCCCTTCGCTTGTGGAGGCCTGCGGAATCGGTATATTCGCAGGCGTCCAGCCGGGGGATCTTGGCGGAGGCATACGTCGGCGTGCGGAGCGCACCGGCGGCTGGGTGGTCACCAGTTTTCAGGCTGGGATGACCCGGCGGATGACCGCTCGGGGCGGTGCTCGTGGGGGCGAGCCCGGGACCAATCGTGGTCCGCCACCCGGCTATTCCAGAGCGCGGGCGTTCTGATACGTCCGTAAAGAGGAGCACGCAGATTATGGATTGCAACCGCACAAGGTCGACGGCGGCCGCCCTGCTCGCGATGGCGGGGTTCGCCGTTGGTGTGACACAGGCTCAGGACCAGATCCAGTGGCGGAGCGGTGATGCCGCGATGGTCGCCCAGCTCGAAGACCGCCCGCCGCTGCAGGCCCTGACCGACGCGTCGCAGAACCCCGATGCGTCGCGTGTGGCTTTGACTTTCCAGCGGCCGATCCTGCCCGCCGAGCGGGCGCAGCTCGAAGCCGCCGGCATCACCCTGCTCTCGCCGCTGGGCGCGTACGGTTTTTTCGCGCACGTGAGCCCGCAGCTTGACGCGCAGGCCGCCCTGGCCGCCGCTCCCTTCGCTGCGGCGACGCCGGTGCTCCCGGACTGGAAGCTCCACCCGACCCTGGCCCGCGGCGAGACGCCCGAGTGGTCCATCACCGGCGAGGCCGACGCCTTCAACCCGGAGATCACGCCCGACAACCCGATGGTCGCGATCTACGCCCAGTTCCACCAGGACGTGGACATCCACGATCCGCGCCTGGTCGACGACCTGCTCCGCCTCGGCGTCGAGATCGAGGACGCCGTGGTGTCGATCAACACCCTCGTGCTCCAGCTCCCGCGTCGCGCCGTCAACCGCCTCGCCCAGGACGACCGCGTGCAGTGGCTCGAGCCCCCGATCCCCGCGCTCACCGAGCTCAACGACGACAACCGCGTCCGCACGCAGTCCAACGAGGTCCAGTCCAGCCAGTACAACCTGGACGGCGAAGGCATCACCGTCTTCGTCTTCGACGGCGGACGCGCCCGCGAAACCCACGTCGATTTCGCCGGACGCGTCAGCGTCTTCGGCACATCGAGCATTAGCAACCACGCGACCCACGTCGCCGGCACCGTCCTCGGCTCCGGCGCCGCCACCGGCGGCGTCCGCCGCGGCATGGCCCCAGCCGCGACGCTCGTCTCCTCCGGCTTCCAGTCCGGCGGCGGCGGCATCTTCCTCTACACCAACCCGGGCAACCTTGAGAACGACTACATCCAGGCCCTCAACCGAGGCGCCGATATCTCCAACAACTCCATCGGCACCAACACCGCCACCAACGGGTTCCCCTGCGAGATCACCGGCGAGTACGGCCTCACCGCCGCCACCATCGACGCCATCGCCAAGGGCTCTCTCGGGCAGCCCATCGTGATCTTCTGGGCCGCGGGCAACGAGCGCCAGTCCACCCGCTGCGGCAACACCTACAACACCACCGCGCCGCCCAGCAACAACAAGAACGCCATCAGCGTCGGCGCGCTCAATTCCAACAACGACACCATGACCAGCTTCAGCTCCTGGGGCCCGTCCAACGACGGGCGCATCCGCCCGACCATCTCCGCCCCCGGGTGCCAGTCCAACGGCGACGGCGGCGTCACCAGCGCCGGCTCCAGCTCCAACACCGCCTCGGCGACCATGTGCGGCACCTCCATGGCAAGCCCCACCGCCGCCGGCGTCGGCGCCCTCATCTACCAGGACTTCCGCAACACCTTCGGCTCGGAAGCCATGATCTCCGGTCAGCTCATGAAGGTCTTCCTCATCATGGGCGCTGTCGACCTCGGCAACCGAGGCCCCGACAACCAGTTCGGCTACGGCTCGATCCGCGCCGCCAACTCCATTGACTTCATGCGATCGGGCAACTGGGATGAGGACACCATCTCCGGCACCGGCGGCGTCGTGGTCTACAGCACCGAAGTCCCCGCCGGGCAGGGCGAGCTCACCATCACGCTCGCCTGGGACGACGCCCCGGCTACGCCCAACGTCAATCCCAGCCTTGTCAACGATCTCGACCTGGTCGTCATCGATCCCGATGGCAACCGGCACTATCCGTGGACCGTCAACCCCGCAAGCCCGGGCAGCCCGGCCGTCCGCAACAGCGTGGACCGGCTGAACAACATCGAGCAGGTGACCGTCGACAACCCCATCCCCGGTGCGTGGCGCGTCGAGGTGCAGGGGTACGCAGTGCCGCAAGGGCCGCAGACGTTCGCGATCGGCGCCACCAACGCTCTGGCCAACAACTTCCTCGCCCTCAGCACCACCAGCCCGCTCCCGACCCTCAGCGCGCCGGGCGAGCCCGTGACCGTCACCGCCAGCGTCCTGCTCGGCAACGACACCCGACTCGGGCCCGTTACCGCGTTCTTCCGCACCGCCGGCGGCAGCTTCAGCAGCGTCGACATGATCGATTTGGGCAACGAGAGCTTTGAGATCACGCTCCCCGGCGCTCTCTGCGACAGCACGCTTGATTTCTACATCCAGGTTGAAGGCGCAAACGCCGGCATCGTCCGCAACCCGCCGCTGGGGGCGGCCCAGCCCTTCAGCATCCCGGTCGGTGAAGAGCTCACATGGGCCCACGAGACCTTTGAAAATGACAACGGCGGCTGGATCGGCGGGCTCCCCACCGACACCGCCGTCCGCGGGCAGTGGGAATGGGGCATCCCCGAAGCCACGATCGCCCAGCCCGGCACCGTCGCCACCCCCGGCGGGCAGCGCTGCTGGGTCACCGGCGCCGCCGCAGGGCCCAACGACGGCGCGTGGGATGTCGACGAAGGCGAAACCACCCTCGTCACCCGCGTCTACGACCTGGCCGGCAGCGTCAACCCTGTCCTGAGTTACTACCGCTGGTACTCCAACCACGCCGGCGCCTCGCCGTTCAACGACATCTTCGTCATCGACATCTCCAACGACGCCGGGCAGACCTGGCAGAACCTCGAAACCATCGGGCCGGGCGGCGACGAAGTCCGCGGCGGCTGGCGCTACGCCGAATTCAACCTCGCGGACGTCTTCCCCGGCCAGTCGATCGGGCAGGTCCAGCTCCGCTTCATCGCGTCGGACTACAACCCGCAGGCGCTCGTTGAAGCCGCGATCGATGAGTTCATGATCGTGGAGATGACCTGCAACAACCCGCCCGGGTGCTCGGCCGACCTGACCGGGCCAAGCCTGGACGGCATCCCCGACGGCGTCGTGAACACCGCCGACCTCAACTACTACCTCGGCGCCTGGCTCGAAGGCGACGCCAGCATCGCCGACCTGACCGGCCCCAGTCTCGACGGCATCCCCGACGGCATCGTCAACGTCGCGGACCTCAACTTCTACATCGACCTCTGGCTCACCCAGTCCGCCGAAGGGTGCAGCGGCAGCTAAGCCAACCGCCGCAGCTTGACCACACGAAAGCAGCCCCGAAAGGGGCTGCTTTTCTTTCTTGCCCTCGTCGATCAAGCCCGCTCGTGATCGAGACGCGCCCGGGCCACCTTCGTTGCCTCGCGCACGCGCGCCGGCGACGTCCCGCCCAGCGCCGACCGGCGTTCCAGCATCCGCGAAACCGTTAGCCACGCCGCGGCATCATCACTTACGCGCGGCTCAACCTCACGGATCACCTTGATCGCCTCCAGCCCCACACCCCTGCCCATCGCGTGCCGCACGCACCGACCCACCGCCTCGTGCGCATCGCGGAACGGAACACCCTTGCTGACCAGGTAATCCGCGAGCTCCGTCGCGTTCAAGAACCCCGTCTCGGCCGCACGCGCGCACCGCTCGCGATCGAACGCCAGCCCCGCCACCACGCGCTCCGCGAGCACCAGGCACGCCCGCGTCCGGTCCACCGCGTCGAACACGCTTTCTTTGTCTTCCTGCAGATCCTTGTTGTACGCGGTCGGCAACCCCTTGAGGGTCGCGGCAAACCCGGCGTACCGCCCGAGCACGCGCCCCGCCGAACCGCGGAGCAGCTCGCACGCGTCCGGGTTCTTCTTCTGCGGCATCAGGCTCGACCCGCTCGTCACGCCATCGCTCATGCGTACAAACGCGAACTCCGCGCTCGCGTAGATGATCAGATCCTCGCCGAGCCGCGAGAGGTGCGTCGCGCACTGCGCGCACGCGTGGATCAGGTCCAGCACAAAATCCCGGTCGCTGACCGCGTCGATGCTGTTCTCCGCAGCCCGGGCAAAGCCCAGATCCCGCGCAATCGCCTCGCGATCGACCGCGAGCGTCGTGCCAGCCAGAGCCGCGCACCCGAGCGGGCACACATCCGCCGATTCCCTCGCGAGCACGAGCCGCCGCGCATCCCGCGCCAGCATCGCCTCGTACGCGAGCGCCCAGTGCCCCGCCGTGATCGGCTGCGCCCGCTGGAGGTGCGTGTACGCCGGCATCGGCGTATCAACCTCGCGCTCGGCGAGATCGATCAACGCCCTGCGCACCGCCGCGACCGCCTCCAGCAGCACGTCGGACGCCGACTTCGCCCACAGCCGCAGATCCGTCGCGACCTGATCGTTGCGGCTCCGCCCCGTGTGCAGTTTCTTCCCAAGATCGCCCACGCGAGCGATGAGCCGCTGCTCCACCCACGTGTGCACGTCCTCCGCCCCGCTCTCGATCGGCGGAGCGGGCAACGACACAGCCTCCTCACCGATCGCGCCCAGCGCGCGCACGACTTCCGCGAGCTCCGCCTCGGAAAACACGCCCGCCGAGGCGATCGCCCTCGCCCACGCGATCGACCCGCGGACGTCCTCCTGCACGAGGCGCCAGTCGAAGGGCAGCGAATCGTTCAGCGCACGGAAGACCGCGTCGGCCCCGCCCTCGAACATCCCGCCCCACATTGCGCCGCCAGTGCCGCCACCGTCCGCGCCCATCACGCCCGCCCGCCGGCCGGCGTCGGGAGCGACTCGGTCCCGATCCCCTTCACGCCCGCGATCCGTTCCGGCAGCGTGAACAGCCGGATGAACCCTTCGGCGTGCTTCTGGTCGTACACGGTGTCCTCGCCGAACGTCGCGTAGTCCTCGGCGTACAAGCTCATCGCGCTCTTCCGCCGGATCGCCGTCGCCGAGCCCTTGTACAGACGCACCACAACCTCGCCCGACACGCGCGACATGATCGAGTCCGCCGCCGCCTGCAGCGCGACCCGCGTCGGCGTGAACCAGCGTCCGTCGTACACAAGCCGCGCAAACTTCAGCCCGATCTCACGGCGCAGCTGCGCCGCCTCGCGATCCAGCGTCAGTTCCTCCAGCCCCGCGAGCCCCTCGACGATCACCGCCCCGCCCGGCGTCTCGTACAGCCCGCGGCTCTTCATCCCCACGCAACGGTTCTCCACCAAGTCCACACGCCCGACCCCGTGCGGCCCCGCGATCGCGTTCAGCTTCAGCACCAGCTCGTCGCCCGCGAGCGCCACGCCGTTTAACGCCACCGGACGCCCGCGCTCGAACGTCAGCGACACGTCCACCGGCGTCTCCGGCGCTTCGCGCGGGTCGGCCGTCAGCATCCACGCGTCCGCCGGCGGCTCGTTCCACGGGTTCTCGATCGCCCCGCCCTCGTGGCTGATGTGCCACAGGTTGCGATCCCGCGAATAGATCTTCTCCGCCGTACTCGTCACCGGCACGTTCTTGCTCTTGCAGTACGCGATCAGCTCCTCGCGGCTGCGCATCGACCACTCGCGCCACGGCGCGATCACCTTCAGCTCCGGCGCGAGCGCCGAGAACGTCGCCTCGAACCGCACCTGGTCGTTCCCCTTGCCCGTGCACCCGTGCGCGACGGCCGTCGCGCCGACCTCCCGCGCCAACTCTGCCTGCGCCCGCGCGATGATCGGGCGCGCCATGGATGTTCCGAGCAGGTACCGCCCCTCGTACACGGCGCCGGCCGCCATCGTCGGGTAGACAAACTCCTCGACGAACGCCCGCTTCAGGTCCACCACGCGGCAATCCACCGCGCCGCTGTTCCTGGCTTTCTCTTCAACGCCCGCGAGTTCCTCGTCGCCCTGCCCGACGTCCGCGACGAACGCGATCACCTCGCACCCGTGCGTCTCCACAAGCCACGGCACGATCGCCGATGTGTCCAACCCCCCCGAATACGCCAGCACCACACGCTCCGCCATCGTGCGAACTCCTTCTTCCAAAGTATCCCACCGTGGCACGGGCGTCCCGCCCGTGCATCCCTCACCACCATGCAAGCCAAACCATCCCCGGCCGCACGAGCGGGACGCCCGTGCCACGACGTTACGCCGCGCCGAACAGCGTCAGCATCACCGCGTTCTGCACGTGCAAACGGTTCTCCGCCTGGTCGTAGACCAGCGAACGGTCGCCGTCGATCACATTCGCGGTCACTTCCTCGCCCCGGTGCGCCGGCAGGCAGTGCATAAAGACCGCTGCTTCGTCGAGCCCCTCGCTCGCAAGACGCATCAGCTTCTCCGTCACCCGGTACGCGCTCATCACGCCTTCCCGTTGCACCCGCTGATGGTCTTGCCCCATCGACACCCACGTATCCGTGTACACCGCGTGGTGCCCGCGCACGGCTTTCGGATCGTGGCTCACCGTCACTTTCGATCCCGTCCCCTTCGCGATCGCCGCGGCCTGCTTGAGCACCGCGAACTGCGGTTCAAACCCCGTCGGCGTCACCACCGTCACGTCCACTCCCAGCGATGCACACGCCAGCACCAGCGAGTGGCAGACGTTGTTCCCGTCCCCCACGTACGCGAGCTTAAGCCCTTCCAAAGACCCGTACACCTCGCGCAGCGTGAACAAGTCCGCCAGCGCCTGGCACGGGTGCTCCAGGTCGCTCAGCGCGTTCACCACCGGCACCCGTGACCATGCCGCCATCTCCGCGAGCACCGCATGGCTGAACGTCCGCGCGACAATCATCTCGACCCATCGTTCCAGGTTCTTTGCATAGTCCTTGACGCTCTCGCGCTCGCCGATCCGTTGGGCCGAGTGATCGTGAAAAACCACCGTCGCCCCCAGCTTCGCAAGCCCGATCTCGAAGCTCATCCGCGTGCGAAGGCTCGGCTTCTCAAAGATCAGAACCGCACTCTTGCCCGTGAGTTTGCCGGCATAATCCCCTGGCTTGGCCTTGAGCAGAGCCGCCAAGTCCAGCACGCCCGCGACCTGCGCCGGCGAGAAATCACCAATCCCCAGCAGATCCGAACCTTGCTTGCCCGCCTGCGGGATCTTCACGTCCACCACTTCATGCACCGTCGTCATGACGCCCCGCCTTCCCAGCGCGGCCCGCGCCGCACGAAACAACATCACAAACCACGCGAATCATCCCCGAGCCCCACCCGCCAGCGTCGAATAGGCGGTCCTCGATGCGTGCGCCACCCTTACCGCACCATCGCCTTACCCACGGCATCGGCGTCCGGCCTTCGCCCGCCAGCACCGAGCCGTTCGTCCTCCCTGTGCACCACGGTCCCTCGCGAGCCGTCCGAAAGCGCCCCCGCGTCCCGCCATGACGCGATCCGCACGGGCACACCGGAAGCCGTCGCGGCATTCGCCGCGCTCCGGCACTTGACGGCCATCCCCCCCCGGATCACGCCATCCCCGATCAGGCGTTCGATCGCATCGATCCCGAGTTGGGCGATCGTGCGTCCGTCCGCGTCCCGCACGCCTTCAACATCGGTCAGCAGCACCAGCGACGCGGCCCCGGCCGCCTTCGCCACCCCCGCCGCCGCCTCGTCCGCGTTGATGTTCAACGCACCGTCCGCGTCCGCGCCGATCGAGCTCAGCACCGGCACAAAGCCGGCGTCCAGCAGCGTGCGCCACAATGAACCGTCGTCGCCGCCAACGACCTCGCCGACACGCCCCAGCCCCGGCGGCGTCATCTTTCGTGTGCACACGCACGCCCCGCCGTCGGTCAGCGTCAGCCCGACCGCCTTCGCCCCCGCGCCTTGCAGCGCGCGCACGAGCGCGTGGTTCACCACGCCCGCGAGCGCCGCGACGACTTCCGCCATCGCCTCGCTCGGCGTCACGCGCACACCATCGATCTTCTCGCTCACGATCCCCGCCGCCGCGAGACGCCGATCCACCTCCGCCCCACCGCCGTGTACGACAATCACATCGCCCTGAAACGCCGCGATCGTGCGCGCGACGCCCGCGAGCGCCGCCGCATCGTCGAGCAGCGCCCCGCCGAGCTTCACGACCGTGATCGCTTGTGCTCCGCTCACGCCCGCCCCCCGATCGTCTGCGCCGAGCCCGGCGTCGCCAGGAGGCCGAGCGTCTCATCGAGCCCGTATGCCGCGTTCATCGCTTGAATCGCCTGCCCGCTCGCGCCCTTGACCAGGTTGTCGATCGCGCTGAACACCCGCACCCGCCCGCTCGCCTCGTCCACGAGCCACGCAAGATCGCAGAAGTTCGTGCGCACGACCGCGCCCACGCTCGGGAGCTCCCCCGCCGCCAGCAGACGCACGAACGCTTCATCGCCGTACGCCTCGGCGTATGCACGTCCCACCGCCGCCGCGTCCACACCGGACTCCAACTCCGCGTGGATCGTCGCGAGGATCCCGCGATCAAACGGCGCCACATGCGGGGTGAACACCACCCGCGTCCCCGCGTGCTCGGCGATCTCCGGCTCGTGCCGATGCACCGGCAAGCCGTACGCCCGCAGCGAGACCTCGCAGAACAGGTTGTCCACCTTCGCCGAGCGCCCCGCGCCGCTCACGCCGCTGACCGCGTCCACGATCGGTGTTGTCCCGGCGCGCACAAACCCAGCATGCACAAGCGGGCGCAGCGCGAGGATCGAAGCCGTCGGGTAGCAGCCGGGGAGCGAGATCAACGCCGCCCCTGGCAGACGATCCCGGTGCAGTTCCGGCATCCCGTACACCGCCGACGCGAGCACCGAGGCGTCCTCGTGCGAGAAGCCGTAGTGACGCGGGTACGCCGACGGATCCGGGAGCCGGAACGCGCCGGACAGGTCCAGCACGCGCAGCCCTTCTTGCACCAGCCCCGGGGCGAGGCGTGCACTCACCTCGTGCGGCGTCGCCAGGAAGACCGCTTCTGCGCCGCAGCCGGCGATCGCTTCGACCGAAGCCGCCATGATCGGCAGGTTCGCAAGGTCCGCGCGTCCGCGGAGGCGCGGGTGCTCGCCCGCGACGGTGCGCGTGGCGTCCGCGGCGCGGTCGGAGCCGAACACCGCGACCAGTTCCACGCCGGGGTGCTCGGGCAACCGCTCGAGCAGTTCGAGCCCGGTGTACCCCGCCGCACCGACCACCGCGACACGGATCACGCCCGGCGTGTGCGCGCTCGCGGCGCTCACGCCAACCCCGCCAACTCGAGCAGGTACGACGCCAGCGCGCCGGCCGCCTCGTTGCTCGGCGTCGCCAAGAAGATCGTGTCATCCCCGCCGACCGTCCCGACGAGCCCCTCCGGCGGGCGACGGTCCAGCTCCACCGCGACCGCCATCGCCCCGCCGGGGCTCGTTTTGCAGACCACCAGCGTCCCCGCCGGGTCGGCCGACATCAGATACGCCGACAGCACCCGGCGCAGCATCGCCTCCGGGTCGGCCGTGCCCATCCCGCTCACGCCCGAGCCCCCCGGGGCGACCGACGCCGCCTCCGGCGAGAGGTACCCGCGCGGGCTCTTCACGATCCCGAGATCCCGCAGGTCCCGGCTCAGCGTCGCCTGCGTCGTCCGCACACCCCGGCGACGCAACGCCCCCATCAGCCCCTGCTGACTCGGGACCGGCCCCTCGGCCAGCACCTCCACGATCAGACGACGACGACGGTCACGGGAATCCATAGTGCATGAGTATTCACATAATGCATACAATCGTCAATCAAGGCGCCCCTTTTTTATTCTCAATCCCCAGAAAGAGGCGAAAAATGGGGCCAAATATCCAAACAAAAATCGATTATGATTTGATCCGACTCACCAGCGTCTGGGCTTTCACTTCCACGCCCTTCAGCAGGCTCTCCAGCGCCTCCCGGTTGGGGGCGAACTCGCGGGCGGTCTGGAGCGTGACGGCTTCGGACTCGACCAGCTCCGCGAGCGACGTCGTGAACGACCGCATCCCCTCGCTGCGGGAGGCGTTGATGATCGCCGGGAGGTCGCGGTCCTCCCCCTCGCGGAGCTTCTCCCGCACCGTCGGGCTCGAGAGCAGGACCTCGGTCGCGGGGACGACCTTGCCGGCGAAGCCCTCGGCCGCGGGGAGCAGGCGCTGCGCACAGATCGCCTTGAGCGTGTTCGCGATGCTCGAACGGATGAACTCGCGCTCGCTGGGGGGGAAGAACTCGAGCATCCGCGCCATCGCGAGCATCACGTCCTGCGTGTGCAGCGTCGCGAAGACCAGGTGCCCGGTCTCGGCGGCCTGGATCGCGGCGAGCACCGTCTCGGCGTCGCGCATCTCGCCGATGAAGATCACGTCCGGGTCCTGGCGGACGACAAACCGCAGCGCGGTGTGGAAGTCCTTGACGTCGATCCCGATCTCGCGCTGGCTGATGATCGACCGCTTGGGCGTGAAGCGGTACTCGATCGGGTCTTCGATCGTGATGATGTTCTCGTCGCGGGTCTGGTTCACGTGGTCGAGCATCGCGGCGAGGGTGGAGCTCTTGCCGCTCCCGGTCACGCCGACGACGAGCACCAGGCCCTCGAACGTGCGCTCCACGAGCTTGTTGTACACCGGCGGGAGGTGCAGGCTCTCGTAGGTCGGGATCTCGGCCTTGACGCGCCGGATCGCCGCGTGGACGTGGTTGCCCGAGCGGAACATGTTGATGCGGAAGCGGTCGCCGGTCGGGAGATACCACGCGAAGTCCAGGTTCCCGTCGGCGGCGAAGCGGGCCCGCTGGGCGTCGGTCAGGACGGGGTCGAGGATGTGGTCGGCCTCGTCCTCGCTCAGCGCCTCGGCGTCGATGGGCTTGAGGTGCCCGCCGACGCGGTAGGTCGGCGGGAGGCCGACCTTGAGGTGCAGGTCGGACGCGTCGAGCTTGCCCATCGCCCCGAGCAGGCGCTGGATGGTGAGGCTGCCCTGGATCATGCCGAGCCCTCCGTCGTGCGCTCGCCGAGGGTGGAAACGCGGCGCACGCCTGATTTTAGGGTTCGGGGCGTGCGACACCAGCGCCGGGTGTGCACCGGGGGACGGAATCGGCCGATATCTTCGCGAGAACCGCCCCACCGGCGCCCGCGAACCGTGCTGAAAGACCCTTGCCGATGACCAAGCCGCCCCCGACCCTGTTCGAACACCTGGAGCCGCGTCGCCTGCTGACGACGGCGTTCGCCTCGGTGGGGTTCGAATGGACCGGCTCCGGCGGCGCGGTGGTGGTCGTGGAGGAAGGGACGATCAACGCGGACGGGATTGTCTCGGTCGCGCGGTTCATCAACGGGCCGGTCGGGCTGCGGTCGAGCTCACCCCCCTCGCTGAGCCGCCTGGAGTTCAGCCAAGGCGTGATCGACGCCGCCAACGCGTTCGACGCGAGCCCGTACAGGACGGCCTGGGGGTGGGACTTCCAAACCCAGGGCAACAGCGGTCGCCAGGACCTGGGCTTTCTCGCGTACCTGCCCCAGGGCGTGAACGTCGCGGGTGATTTCGGTGGGATCCGGTTCTTCGCCGAGACCGCCACCGACGCGACCATCCGCGACATCACGGGCAACTGGCGGTTCAACGAGCTGCGCGGGACCGTCGGCGGCGGGTTCACGGTCGAGACGGCCGGGGTGTTCTTCGTCAACGCCAGTACGCTCACGCTCACCTCCAGCACCGGGAGCGTGTACAACTCGAATTTCCTGCCGATCCTCAGCGGGAATCTGAACACGCCCTTGCAGAACGGGCGAGCCGACTTCGGCGGCGATGTGCGGTTCTACCTCTCGGCGGACTTCAACACGATCCTCTGGGTCGACGGGCGGTACGGGCAAGGCGGCGTGCAGGACGGGGCGATCGGGATCGCGGTGCGCGCGCCGGCGAGCGCCACGGCGGACCGGTTCAGCGGGGATTTCGTGCTCGCCTACATCGATACGCCGAGCGGGAGCTTCACGCACCCGTTCGAGACGAGCCAGTCCCAGGTCGAGCCGGCGCTGCGGGACGGGCTCCTCCGCCTGCGCCCGGACGGGACGTACGTGATCTTCAGCGACGCACTAAGCCTCGGCCCGCTGACCAACCCGGATCAGGGCGGGACGTGGTCGGTGACGAGCAGCGGCATCCTCACGATCGTCGACAACCAGAGCGGGGCGGCGGTGCGACTGCTCGCCTCGGCGGACTTCGACACGCTGATCCCCATCTCGGATATCCGACCGACGCCCGCCGGCGGGCAGAGCACGGGCAACCGCTTCGGCCTGGCGCAACGCTTCATCGGCGAGCTCGGCCTGCGCCCCATAGATCCGGGCGATCCCGGTGACCCGGGGGATCCGGGCGAGCCCCCCCCACCGCCGCCGCCACCACCGCCGCCGGAGCCGGAGAGCGCGCTAGACGTCATCGCGATCGCCGAGAGCTCGGTCGAGGGCGGCGTGGTGGTTTCGGTCGAGTTCCTGGAAGGCGGGGACGTCGTGCAGGTGCGTGTGGTCGACCCCGCGAGCGGGGCGCGCACGCGGATCGCCTACAACATCCGCACCAGCGCGGAACTCGTCAACGAGAGCGACCCGTTCACGCCCGACGAGCTCGCGCAGTTCAACGCCCAGCGTTCGCTCTACCTCGCGCGGACGATCGGGTTCGCCCAAGCGATCGCGCTGGCGGAGGTCCGCTTCGCCGGCGAGCTGACCGGGCTGCTGATCGAGCCGTTCTTGTCGACCAACGAGCTGCTCTACACCGTCGCGTTGACGGGCGGCGTGGTGACCAACACGGTGCGGGTCGACGCGATCTCGGGTCTGGTGACGGACGTGAACGGGCTGCGTGTCGGGCTGACGCCGAGCGAGGGCGATCAGCGCCCGGGCTACGCGGCGCTCGACAGCAGCGGGCGTCCGATCTTCTACCTCGTCAACGCCGATGGGTCGGTCGAATCGACGGACCTGCTGGAGGCCGCGGGCGTGAGCGTCGACCCCTCCACGGTTCGGAGCGTGCGCGCGGTGGTCGACGGCTCCACCAGACGGGCGGCGGCGGTGGTCGAGACCGGGACCGGGATCCTGTATTTCCTCCAGAACGCCGCCGGGCGATGGGTCCGCCAGGACCTGTCCAACCTCAACCCCGGGGCGCGGATCACCGCCTCGCTCACGAGCGCGACCGTCGCGGGCACCGACGAGGTCGGATCGAGCACGCTGATCGTCGGGCTCGACTTCCGCGGGGACCTGGTGATCTACGAGCAGTTCACCACCAACACGCTCGGCAACCCGCTCTGGCAGGCGCGCAACATCGCACGGAGCCAGCTCCGCCTGACCGGGCAGGCGATGCCCGAACTCGTCTCGGAACTCGCGGTCTACACGACGCCGTGGGGCGGGATCAACGTCGCCGGGCTCGACGCGGGCGGCGACCTGCACGTGCTCTGGTGGGCGCCGGGGGCGTCGAGCTGGTTCGCGAGCAACCTCAGCGCGATCAGCGGTGTCGGCGGGCTGAGCGGCCCGGTGACCGCGTGGGTCCAGCCCTGGGGCGGGATCAACGTCGCGGCGCTCGACGCCGATGGCAACCTCATCGTCCACTGGTGGGCGCCCGGCAACGGGGGCGCGTGGATCGCCAGCGACCTGACGGCGATCGCCGACGGCCCCGCCCTCGACCCAGCCAAGGACGGCGCGACCGTCATCGACGCGACCGGGAGCGCGAGCGTGGTCGCGATCGACGCGACCGGCGAGGTGGTGATCTACACCTGGGAGCGGCGCCTGAATGCCTGGTCGGTCGCCGACGTCACCCGCGGGCGGTTTCACCTGGACCAGCGCCCGGCGCAGAACCTCAGCGTGCGGATCGACACCGGCGGCACGTTCGTCATCCTCGGCGAACGCGAGGACGGCGAGGGCGTGCGCCTCGCCCGCGCCCCGGACGGGAGCGACTGGACCCTCTCGACGCTCTGAGCCCGAAACAGACCTACATTGCCATCCAGGAGGACCACGCGATGCCCACGCCCACACGGCTCCGGATCAAAGGCATGAGCTGCGAGGGGTGCGTCCGAGCGGCGACCCGGGCGATGCTCTCGGTCGAGGGCGTCGAGTGGGCGGAGGTCAGCCTCCGCGAGGGGTGGGCGACCTACGAGGGCGAGGCGGAGCCGGAGGCGGTCGCCGACGCGATCGAGGACGCCGGCTTCGAAGCGATCGTGCCCTCGTCGGAAGACGAGGACTGAGCGCACGCCGTCACCGACGCGGGCCACGCGGCATCACATCATTGGAGCTGCGACAGCTCCGGTTCCATCGCGAGCATCGCGCGGACCTGCGTGAGCCAGAGCTCGTTCCCGGCGCTGTCTTTCAGGCGGAACTCGGTCATCAGTTCGGCCGTCTCCCCGCGCCCGACCCGGAAGGACTCGGCATACAGCCTCATCACGCCCTCTTCGGCCCGGACGATCCGGATCGCCGGGTTGTCGTGCGCCTCGCGCTCCAGACGGCGCACCACGGTGTGCTGAAACGACTGGTACGCCCGACGGCTCAGGGATCGGGTCTGATTCTCAAAGGTGCCGAAGGCGAACACGAGTTCCCCTTGGCGCTGCGCGTGCTCGCGCAGGCGTCGGACGAGCTGCTCGCCGACCTCTTCGCCGCACCGCTCGGCGTCGGTATGCGTCACGCTGACCTCGCCGAGGTCTTGCGTCCGCTGCCGACTGGAGCACCCGGAGAGCCCCGGGGCGAGGAGCACACCCAACAACGCCGCGACAACGCCCGCGTGCCGACACGCACCGTCCAAACTCATGCCAACCTCCTCCCGTCAAACCCGAAAAACGTCAGCGGTGTTCCCCCGCGCGTCCAGCGCTGACGGGACCGACCCCGGGCGACACCACGCGGGGCTTCGCCCGGAGTTTTCGCGTGCCCAGGGGGTTCGGATGACCAATGGGGTGAGGGAGAATGGCGAGGGCGGGACTTGAACCCGCGACCTTGGGGTTATGAATCCCACGCTCTAACCAGCTGAGCTACCTCGCCGCGTGGGCCGAGCCCGGCGTGGGGCCGGGTCGGCGGGAATCCGAAAATGCAGGACGCCAGCATATGCCGCCCGCGGGGCGTTGTCCGCGCCACGCCGGGGGCGGGGGCGGAGATCAAACGTTCTTCTGCTCGCTCGGCTCGAGCTTGGAGGGGGGCGCCGGGGCGGCGGTGTCCGCCGTGGTGTGGGGGAGCGTGCCGCCGGGGCGCTGCTGATCAAGCTGCGGCTGGTTTTTCTTGTCGCCCTTGTCCCCGTTGACGCCGGCCTCGATGTCGTCGTCGATGCCCCGGAGCCCGCGTTTGAACTCGACGATCGCCTTCCCGACGCCGCGCCCGACCTCGGGGAGTCGCCGCCCGAAGATCAGCAGCCCGATCACGAGGATGATGATCAGCTCGGTGGTGCCGATGTTCTGGATAAAGGCCAGGGTCTGCCCGAGGGTCTGCATGCACGCTCCGTCTGCGCCGCGGTCGGCCGCGAGTGTGGGTCGGCGCGGAGCGCCGATATCGGATTCAAGGGCACCCCGCCCCGTCGGTCAACGCCCCGGGCGGACGCCCCGTGCCGTTCGGGGGTGAAAAAAAGCGACGCCCACCCCGCCGCACCCGGAATCAGGAGGGGCCCTTGGAGCCCTCGACGAACGGCCCGGCGGCCCCGGCGCGGTCCGGGGGCGGGCTCTCCCGGCGGAGCGACGCCTCGGCCGCCTCGACCACGTTGCTATAGAGCATCGCGACCGTCATCGGGCCCACGCCCCCAGGCACCGGGCTGATCCACCCCGCCACCCGCGACACCTTCTCGTACACCACGTCCCCCACCGTCATCCGCTTCCCGTCCGGGCCCTCGACGCGGTTGACCCCGACGTCGATGACCACCGACCCGGGCTTGACCATGTCGGCCGTCAGCAGCCCCGGCACGCCCGCCGCCGCGACGACCACGTCCCCGGTTCGGCACAGGTCCTCCAAACCCCACGTGAACTTGTTGCAACTCACCACCGTCGCGTCGCGGCGCATCAGCAGCACCGCGATCGGCTTCCCCACGACGTTGCTCGCCCCCACCACGATCACCCGCTTCCCGCGCAGCTCGACCTCGGTGTGCTCGATCATCCGCACCACCGCGAGCGCCGTGCAGGGCGCCAGGCTCGACCGCCCGTAAACCACGTTGCCGATGTTCGCGGGGTTCACGCCCTCGGCGTCCTTCTCCGGCGCGATCCGACGCTGCACCGCGTACGCGTCCACGCCCTCGGGCAGCGGCATGTGCAGCATGATCGCGCGCACGCCCGGGTCGGCGCTCAGCGCGTCGATGCTCGCCTCGATCGACGCCTGATCCGAGCCCCGCGGCAGCTCGTGCAGGCGGTACTCGATCCCGAGCTCGCCCGCGGCCTTCGCCTGGTTCTCGGCGTACACCCGCGCGCCGTTATCCCCGGAATCCACAAGCACCGCGTCCAGGCTGACCGAAACGCCGGAGCCGCGAATCGTGCGCACGCGGCAACGAAGATCCTCACGGACCAGTTCCGAAAGCGCTCGGCCATCGATCACACGCGCGGTCACACCGCACTCTAGGGACGCTCTACAGACCGCGGACGCACGCCCACGCGCGGGTTTGGCCGGCTCTCCGTGGGGCTCCACGCCGACAGCGCGTCAGCGGCGCGGCGTGCGGGTGTAGCTCCCGCGCCGAACGACGTGAACCTCCGGGTCCTCGCTCCGGGCGACCTTGGTCGCCTTCCAGCCTTTGTCGGTGTTCTCAGCGTCGTAGATCACGCTGGAGCCGTCTTTGAGGACGCGGAACCCGTCGCCCTCGATGACGCTGAAGTGGACGAAGATGTCCTGCCCCTCGGGGCCCACGATGAAGCCGAAGCCCTTGCGCGGGTCGAACCACTTCACCGCGCCCTTGGTCTCCACGATCCGGCCGGGTTGATCAGTCACAGCATCTGCTCCACGCGGCGGGCAAGGGAAGCACGCACCAGCCCCGTTGGATGAGTGTCGACCACGACCCCGACGCCCGTCGTACCCCACGCGACGACCAGGCCGTGCCAGCCCCTCCCTGCGATCGCGACGCCAGCGACGGCTCCGTGCCCGCGACGCGAACGCCCAACTCCATCAACAAGCGCCAACAGCGCCCGATCCAGAACACGCAGCCTACCACAAAGCCGCGTGCGGTCAATCGCCATTCTCATTCATCCATAAAACCAAGCGCCTCCTCGGGCTTGGTTCATCCCGTGCGCCGCGCACGATGAAAAAAACGGGGCCACCGTTCGGCGGCCCCGTGCGGGGAATGCATCCTCGAACGAACCTGGGCGACCCCGGCAAAACACCGGGCATCGACCACCCGGATCAGTCGTCCGCGCCAGCGCCGACGGCTCGCTCGGCCTCGCTCATCGCGGCCTTCCGCGACAGCTTGATCCGCCCCTGGTCGTCCACCAGGATCACCTTGACCTTGACCGTGTCGCCGATCTTCACCACGTCGCCGACGCTCTTGACGTAGCCGTCGGCGAGCTCGGAGATGTGGCACATCCCGTCGGTCCCCGGCGCGATCTCGACGAACGCGCCGAAGTCCTTCACGCTCACCACCTTGCCGGTGTAGATCGCGCCGACCTTGACCTCTTCGCAGATCGCGCCGATCTCGGCCTCGGCGGCCTGGATCGTCTCGCCGTTGGGCGAGGCGATGATGATCGTGCCGTCGTCCTCGACGTCGATCTGCACCTGGTACTTCTCCTGCAGCGCGCGGATGGTCTTGCCGCCCGGGCCGATCAGCTTGCCGATCTTGTCCGGGTTGATCCGCATCGTGACCAGGCGCGGGGCGTAGACGCTGATCTCCTTGCGCGGCTCGGCGATGATGCCTTCCATCGTGTCGATGATCTCCAGGCGCCCGGCCTTGGCCTGGTCGAAGATCGTCGCGATCTGCTTGATGTTGAGCCCGCGGGCCTTGAGGTCGAGCTGAATGCCGGTGATGCCCTCGCGGGTGCCGGAGACCTTGAAGTCCATGTCGCCGAAGAAGTCTTCTTCACCGATGATGTCGGTGACGAACAGCTCCTTCTTGCCGGCCTCGTCCGTGAAGCGTCCGACGCTGATACCGGCGCAGGTCGCCTTGATCGGGACGCCCGCGTCCATGAGCGCGAGGCACCCGCCGCAGACCGAGGCCATGCTGCTGGAGCCGTTGCTCTCGGTGATGTCGCTGATGAGGCGGATGGTGTAGGGGAACTCTTCGGGGCTGGGGAGGATGCCCATGAGCGAGCGTTCGGCGAGGGCGCCGTGCCCGATCTCGCGCCGCCCGGGGCCCATGATGCGCCCGGCCTCGCCGACGCAGAACGGCGGGAAGTTGTAGTGCAGGACGAACTTCTTGCTGTACTCGGGGGTGAGCCCGTCGACGATCTGCTCGTCCTTGCCGGTGCCGAGGGTGCAACTGACGAGGCTCTGGGTCTCGCCGCGCTGGAAGAGGGCCGAGCCGTGGGTGCGGGGGAAGACGCCGACCTCGCCGGTGATGGGGCGGATCTCGGTCGCCTTGCGTCCGTCGGCGCGGAGCTTCTTCTCGACGATCAGCTTGCGGGTGACCTTCTTCTCAAGCGTGCGGAAGGCTTCTTTCGCCATCGCGCGCCGGTTCTGGCTCTCGGCGAACTCGCCGTAGGTGCCGTCTTCCTTGAGCGGGAAGTGCTTATCCAGCACGCGGTCGCGGATCTCGCCGACGGCTTCGCTCCGCGCGGCCTTGCCGGGGATCTGGCGGGCCTCGGTGAGCTCCTTCTCGGCCGCCTTCTTGACGGCGGCCATGATCTCGTCGGTCGGGAGGTTGAGCGTGCCGGGGATCTTCTTCTGCCCGGCCTTCTTCACGAGCTCTTCGATCAGGTCGATGATCTCGAGGACGCCCTTGTAGCCGAACTCGATCGCGTCGATCATGTCGGCTTCGCTGATCTCGGCCGCACCGACCTCGATCATGTTGATCCCGTCTTTGTGCCCGGCGAGCACGAGGTCCAGATCGCTGTATTCGAGCTGGCTGACGGTGGGATTCAGGACGAAGACCGGGCCGTCGTCGGTGAAGACGCGACCGACGCGGACCGTGGCGGTCGGGCCTTCGAACGGGGCGGTGCTGATCGCGAGGGCGGCGCTGGCGGCGGTGCCGGCGAGCACGTCGGTGTCGTTCTCGGTGTCGTGGCTCATGACCCAGCACTGGAGCTGGACCTCATCGATGAACCCGTCCGGGAAGAGGGGGCGGATGGGGCGGTCGATCATCCGCATGGTGAGGATTTCTTTTTCGTTGGGGGCGCCCTCGCGCTTGCGGAAGCCGCCGGGGAACTTGCCGGCCGCCGCCGTCTTCTCCCGGTAGTCGACCTGCATGGGGAAGAAGTCGAGCCCGGGGCGCGGGGCGGCCCGCATGCAGGTCGCCAGGACGCTGCTCTCGGCGTAATGGGCGATCACGGCGCTGGTCGCGAGCTTGGCGACCTTGCCGGTTTCGAGGACGAGGGTGCGGCCGGCGATTTCACGCTCGACACGGACGAATTTCTGCTCTGCCATGGTTTCGAAAGCCTCTGCGCTCCGCCGGCGGGCACGCCTTCGAGGCGAGGCCGGCTTGGGACACGCCCGACGAGCACCCGGCGTTGCACCGCGGGCGGTCGCCTGGAGATCAGGTCGAAAAGCCCGAAATGCGCGCCGACCGTCGCGGGCCGGGGGATCACCCGGCGTGCGCTGGCCAGAGAGGCAGAAGGCATCGGGCAAAGCAACGGGACTGAAGTGAAGCGCCCCGCTCCGCGGGCGGCGCCCCGTCCCCAACACCGTACGGGGACCCCGGTCACGCTGCCCGGTGCCCACTGCCACAAAGGCACGCGGACGCCGGGTCCAAAACGAAAACGGCCCGTCGGGCGTTCGCCCGACGGGCCGGGTTGATTACTTCCGAAGCCCGAGGCGCTGGATCGTCGCCAAGTAGGCGTCCCGATCCTGACGCTGCAGGTAGCGGAGCAAGCGGTTCCGCTTCGCGACCATCATCACCAGACCGCGACGGGTGTGGTGGTCCTGACGGTGCTCGCGGAGGTGGCCCGCCACTTCCTTGATGCGCTGGGTCAGGATCGAGATCTGAACTTCCGGAGAGCCGCTGTCGGTCTCATGACGACGGCTCTCGGAAATGACCTGCTGCTTCTGCTCGGCGAGAATCACGTGGTCCGCTTCCTTTACCCGGATCTGTGGGCCCGGCTCGGCAACATGCCCGAACCGACCGCCCGAGTGGTGTGCAATCTTACCCGAAAACTCCGGCTGAACCGAGTCCTCCGGCTTCACGCCCCGAAAATATTCACACCCCGCCCGAACCGACCCGTCGCCGGGGCGTCCGGAGGGGCCCAAGGCTAGGTTCTGATCCCCCCAGGATCAATCGCCCCCGCCCCCACCATCTCGCGACGCCCCGCCTCAACCCGCCCGCCGATCGCGGTATCCTTCACACCCGCACGGCCCACCTCCCACGACCCATGAGCGGAAACGGAGTTCGCATGCCCCCAATTCAGGTGTCTTCTCGGGTCGCCACCCTTCAGCCCTCGGTCACGGTGGCGGTCGCGAACCGGGCCCGGGCGCTCAAGCGGGCCGGGAAGGACGTGCTGAGTTTCGCCCTGGGCGAGCCGGATTTCGACACGCCGGACCGGATCAAGCAGGCGGCGGTGGACGCCTTATGGGACGGGCAGACCAAGTACATGCCGACCTTGGGGGACCCCGAGACACGGGAGGCGATCGCCGACAAGTTCACGCGGGAGAACCGGATCCCGGGGCTGACCGCGGACCACGTCGGCGTCTCGGCCGGGGCGAAGCACACGATCTACGGGCTCTGCCAGTGCCTGTTCGACGTCCCCGCCCCCGGCGAGGCGCCCGCGGAGGCGGTCATCCCCGTGCCGGCGTGGGTGAGCTACAAGCCGATCGTCGAACTCAGCGGCGGGCGGGCGGTCGAGGTCGACACCACGCCCGAGTCCGACTTCAAGATCTCGCCCGAACAGCTCAAGGCGGCCCTGAACCCGCGCAGCCGAGCGCTCTTCCTGAACTCCCCCAGCAACCCGTGCGGGACGATGTACACCGAGGGTGAGCTCCGGGCGCTGGCGGCGGTCATCGCCGAGGCGTGCGAGACGGTCTGCCCGCAGCTCGTGATCCTGAGCGATGAGATCTACGAGAAGATCGTCTACGGGGGGATCGAGCCGTTCTCGATCGGGAGCGTGCCCGAAGTGGCCGAGCGGACGGTGACGATCAACGGCGTCAGCAAGGCGTTCGCGATGACCGGGTGGCGGGCCGGGTACTGCGGCATCCCGGGGGCGTTCGGCAAGACGCTGATCCAGAGCCTCGCGACCCTCCAGGGGCAGATGACGACCAACATCACCAGCTTCGTCTACCCGGCGATCCGGACCGCCCTCGCCGAGTGCGCCGACGACGTGGAGCGGATGCGGACGGCGTTCGCGAGCCGCGCCAAGCGGATCAAGGCGGGGCTGGACCGGATCGAGGGCCTGAGCTGCCCGGCGCCGACGGGCGCGTTCTACGCCTTTGTCAACGTCAAGGCCCACTTCGGCAAGACCTCCGCCGGCGGGCGCCGGATCGACAGCGGGCTGAGCTTCTGCGAGGCGCTGCTGGACGAGCACCACGTCGCGGTCATCCCGGGCGAGGACTTCGGCGGGTGCGGGCGCGAGCACGTGCGGATCAGCTTCGCCTGCTCGGAAGCGCAGATCGACCGGGGGCTGGAACGTCTCGACGCGTTCGTGCGCGGGCTCGGGTGAGTCCGGCCGCTGGATTGCGGCGAGACGGGCCGGAGGCCCGCCCCATCACGATTCGGAAGACGTGTCCGAGCCGTCAGGCAGAACCTAGTTCGTCGCGGCGAGGCCGGGGATCGGCTTGTCGTCGCCGTGCCCTTCCATCGCGAGCTGTTCGCGGAGCCTGCGCTCGGTCGCGCCGGTGGGCTGTGTGAGCATCCCGAGCAGGGTGTAGAGCGACGGGATGAGGAAGAGCGTGAGGAGCGTGGCGAAGCTCATGCCGCCGACGATGACCAGGCCGATCGCGCGCCGACCCTCGGCCCCCGCGCCGCTGGCGAGCACGAGCGGGACCGCGCCGAGCACGGTGGAGATGACGGTCATCATGATCGGGCGGAAGCGGAGCATCGCGGCTTCCCTCGCCGCCTCTTCCAACGACCGCCCACGCCCGCGGAGCTGGTTGGCGAACTCGACCATCAGGATGCCGTTCTTCGCCATCAGCCCGATCAACAGGATGAGCCCGATCTGGCTGTAGATGTTCAGGCTGTTGCCCGTGAACCAGAGCGTCGCGAGCCCGCCCGTCACCGCGAGCGGCACGGCGACCAGGATCGTGAACGGGTGAACGATGCTCTCGAACTGAGCGGCCAGCGCGAGGTACACCAGCAAAAGCGCGAGCCCGAAGGTGATCAGGAGCTGCACGGAGGCGTCGCGGTACTCCAGCGATTCGCCGAGGTAGTTCACCGAGGCCCCGGGCGGGAGGTCGTCGCGCACGATCTCGTCGAGGCGGTCGAGCGCGGCCCCGAGCGAGGCGCCGTCGGCGACCGAGCCCGTGATCACGACCGAGGGCACGCGGTTGATGCGCGTGAGATCGCGGACCGTGCCGGACTCTTCGAGCGTCACCAGCGTGGAGAGCAGGACGAGCGAGCCCGAATCGGAGCGGATGTAGATGTTGGACAGGTCGGTCGGCCCGACGCGCGCCTCGGGGCGGGCCTGGAGGAGGACCTTGTAGAGCTCGCCGCGGTCGAAGAACTCGGTGACCTCGCGCCCGCCGAGAAAGGTCTGGAGGGTGCGCCCGATGGTGCGGACGTCGACGCCGAGGTCGATCGCGCGTTCGCGGTCGATCGAGACCGAGAGCTGGGGCTGAGTCTGGGCGAAGTCGAGGCGGAGGCCCTGGAACATCGGGTCTTCGCTGGCGCGATCGACGACGATCTGGGCCCATTCGCGGGCGGACTCGAAGTCCGGCCCGCCGATCGCGTAGTTGATGGGCTCGCCCGCGCCGCGGATGCCGAAGCCGGCGGGGTTGATCGGGACGATGCGCGCGCCGGGGATGGCCCGCAGACTCGGCCCGACCTGCGCGACAAGCTCCTGCTGGCTGATGTCGCGTTCGGACCAGTCGACGAGGCGGACAATGATGCGCGCGGTGTTGACCTGATTGGCGCCGCCGAAGCCCGGGGCGACGATGGAGATCACGCGGTCGATCGGCTTGCCCTCGCCGCGGTGCTCGGCGAGGATCTCCTCCACGCGCTCGGTCTGGCGGACGGTGTACTCGAGCGACGAGCCCTCGGGGGCTTCGAGCGCGACGATGAACCGCCCCTGGTCCTCGACCGGCGTGAGCTCGCGCGGGAGGCGGTCATAGAAAAACGCGGCGGCCGCGGTGATCGCCAGCGCGACCACCACGCTCGCCCATCGCCAGCGGATCGCGATGCCGACCGCGCTCCCGTACCACGAGAGCGGGCGGAACCAGGGGCGCGAGGCGTCGGGCGGCGTCGCGGGCTTGTTCTTGCGTGCTTTCCTGGGTTTTGCCGGCTTGGGGGCTTTCTTGCGTTGCGGGCGGAGGACCTGGCTGCTGAGCATGACGCCGAGGGTCAGCGCGGTGAAGCTGGAGATGACAACCGCGCCCGCGAGGGTCAGGCCGAACTCGGTAAACAGGCGCCCGACGCGCCCGGTCAGGAACGCGAGGGGAACAAAGACCGCGACGAGCACGATCGTGGTCGCGATGACGGCAAAGCCGACCTCGCTCGCGCCCCGGGCGGCGGCCGCCAGGCGAGGCTCGCCGCTGCTGATCCGGCGCTCGATGTTCTCCAGCACCACGATCGAGTCGTCGACGACCAGCCCGATCGCCAGCACCGCCGCCAGCAGCGTCAGCACGTTGATCGAAAAACCCGCGACGTACAGCAGCGTGACCGTCCCGAGCACCGAGACCGGGATCGCCAGCGCCGGCACGAGCGTCGCGCGCAGGGAGCGGAGGAACCCGACGATCACGAGCACGACCAGCCCCATCGCGATCGCTAGCGTCTTGCCGACCTCGCGGATCGAGGCGCGGATAAAAATCGAGTCGTCCGAGGCGATGCGGATCTCGACGCCGTCCGGCAGCGTCTCGCGGACGCGATCGACCTCGGCCCGCACGGCGCGGGTGACGTCGACCGTGTTCGCGTTGGACTGGCGGATGATCCCGAGCGAGACCGACGTCTGGCTGTTGACGCTGAAGGCGCTCCGGTCGTCCTCGGCTTCAAGCTCCACCCGCGCCACGTCCGCCAGTCGGATCGGGCCGGTCGACGTCCGGCGGATCACGAGCTGGCGGAACTCTTCCGGGCTCTGCAGGCGCGTCAGCGAGCGGACCGAGAGCTCGCGCAGGCGCGACTCCAGCCGCCCGGAGGGCAGCTCCAGGTTCTCAGCTTCGAGGCGGGATTCGATGTCGGCGACGGTCAGCCCGCGGGCCGCCATCGCGTCCGGATCGAGCCAGATCCGCATCGCGTAGCGTCGCTCGCCGCCGATGCGCACACGCGAAACCCCGTCGAGCAGCGACAGGCGCTCCTCGAGGCGGCGGGTCGCGAAATCGGTGAGTTCCAGGTTGTCCAGGCGATCGCTGGTCAGGCTGAGCCACATGATCGGGCTCGCGTCGCTGCTGGCTTTCCGCACGATCGGTTCGTCGGCGTCGAGAGGGAGGTCGTCGCGCGCCAGGCTGACCTGATCGCGGACGTCGGCGGCCGCCAGGTCGAGATCGCGGCTCAGCACGAACTCGATGTTGATCCGGCTGTTCCCGTCGCTGCTGTTGGACTCGATCGTCCGGATGCCCTCGATCCCGCTCAGGCGGTCGAGGAGCCGCTTGGTGACCTCGGCGTCGACCACCGCCGCCGAGGCGCCGCGGTAGCTGGTGCTGATCGAGACCACAGGCGCGTCGACGTCCGGATACTGGCGGACCTCAAGACGCAGGAACGAGATGATCCCGAAGACGAGGATGACCGTGCTGAACACCGCCGCGACGACCGGGCGGCGGACCGAGAGCGTGGAAATAACCATCAGCCGCCGCCGCCTTGCGCGGGCGCGACTTGGATCGGGGTCTCGGCTTCGCGCCGGGCCCGCCCCGTCACGTCCGCCGCGAGCACCGCGGGCTGGGCCGAGAGCGGCGCGCCCGCGATCACACCCAGGATCTCGAGATCTTCATCCGGCATCGTCTCGACCGGCGTGCCCTGTCGCAGCTTCTGCACGCCGCTGGTCACGATCGTCTGTCCGGGCTCGATGCCCTCGGTGATCTCGACCAGCCCGGGGAACCGGGAGCCGACGCGGACGCGCCGACGCTCGGCCTTGCCGTCTTCCACCACGAACACTTCGACGCGGTTCCCCTCGGTCACCAGCGCCGACTCCGGCACGATCAGAGCCTCGTTCCCCGCGTTCAGCACGAGCATGATGGTCATGAACAGGCCCGGGCGGAGCAGCCCGTCCTTGTTGTCCAGACGCGCGAAGACCTCGGCCGTGCGCGAGGCGACGTCGACCTCGGCCCCGATCGCCGCCAGCTCACCCTCGAACAGCCGGTCGCCGAACGCGACACTCGTCGCCCGCACCGGGAGCCCCGGGCGGAGCTGGGCGAGCAAACCCTCGGGCACGCCGAAGGCGACTTCGATCGGGTCCACCGCGTTCAGGACCGCGACCGCGTCCCCCGGGCTTACAAACGTGCCGAGGCTGACCAGCCGGCGCGTCACGCGGCCCGTAAAGGGCGCCCGCACTTGGTGATCCGAGAGCACGACCCGGGCCCGCTCGGCCTCGGCCTCCGCCTCGGCGACCGCCGTCCGGGCGTCGTCCAGCTCCGTCTGGTTGCCCGCCCCGCGCGAGAACGCCTCCTCCGTCCGGTCCAGGCGGAGGGTCAGGCGGTCCAGGCGGGCCTCGACGGCTCGCAGATCCGCCGCCGCCCGGCGCTCGTCCAGGCGGACCAACAGTTCTCCATCTTCCACAAACGCCTCGTCCTCGAACCCGACCCACGAGACCGTGCCGGTGACCTGCGCGGTGACGGCGACGGTGTCCATCGCGCGGGTGGACCCGATAAGACGGACGGTGCGGTCGACCGGGCTGGTCCAGGCCTCCACGACGCCGACCCCGACCGGGGCGGCCGCCGCCGTGGGGGTGACGCTCCCCTCGCTGCCGGAGTTCTCGCCACACCCGGCAAGCGCGAACGCCGCACCAGCGAGCAGAGCCGCCGCCGCGTGGCGTCGCCACCGTTGATTCGCTGTTGAATCAAATATCTGAATCATGAGGCTCCGTGTTTCGATCCCGCCCGGGCGATGGATGCCCGTGCTTCGCTACCGCGATTCACGCGTGAGCGTTGCGATGCCAGCTGTTTCGGTCCGGATCCACCTAAATAAGGTGTTGACATTCTAGAACCATCCGCTGTGCGGGCCGGCTCCAACCCCCGCTGTTTCCTATCGGGGCGAGAGCCCGGTGCCGAGCGAGATTTCGCCTCGCTGAAGGCGGCGCGATGTGGCCCGGGGGCCGCCCGGTTCTCGCACATCCCTTTTGAGAGGCGTCGCGTGCTGAGCAGGCGTGGGCGGCCGACTCGCCCGTCAGAGGGGACTCAGGAGATTGTGCATATGTGGATCCGGATGCTGAGCCGGAGCGCGCCGTCGCGGCGTTGGCTTGTGATTGGGCTTGCGGGCGTGTTCGCCGGGATCGCCAGCGGGCAGAACTCGATCGACCGCCTGAACCGGTTCGGGCAACCGACGCCCCCCGAGGCGCAGCCGCAGACCCCGCCCGGGCCGATGGGCGACATGATGGGCGGGCAGCTCCAACTCCCCGACTGGGTGACGCCGGGGCTGCGCGTGGTCTACCAGGGGATGGCGTCGACCGAGGCCCCGCCCACGCCCGTGCATCACCGACCGGGGGACCCGCGCCCCACCGGGTCGGCGGCCTTCAGCCGCATCGTCTTCGACGTCCACCTCGTCGCCGACGCCAAGCTGTTCGGCTCGATGAGCAGCCTGTTGCAACTGGGGACGAACCAGAACCAGCACGTGCTGGCGGGCGGGCAGGACTTTGTCGCGACGCAGCAGGACGTGATGGTGACCGGTGCGGGGTTCTTCATCCATCCCTCGGCCCTGACGACCATGCAGTCGGGCGAGGGGACGGAAATCGTGCGCGGGCCGTACCCGATCAACGGGCAGCAGGTCCAGGCCGTCACGATCACGATCCGCGGGCAGGACTTCGTGAGCCAGCGGGTGTACGAGGTGGAGAGCGGGCTGATGCTGGCCGAGCGGAACGCGAGCGGGCCGCTCCGCCGTGGCGAGCAGCACAACGAGTTCAACCGCCAATCGCACAACGCGTCGTACTTCCTGGGGATGCGCCAGATTGATGGCCCGTGGCGTCAGGGGGCCTGGCCCGAATGGACGCAGCGCGTCGAGGAGATCCGGTTTCAAGGGCAAATGACCTCGACGATGGCGGGGTTCTCGCACTCGATGCCCTTCCAGTCCACCGTCAAGATCACCGAGCGCGGGCCCAACTGGGCCCGGGGCACCAACGAGATGCACATGACCGTGGACGGCATGGGGCCGCAGACCAGCCAGGAGCCCTTCGCCCTCGCGCAGGGGGCGATCGGGGGGTACTGGATCAGCCCGCAGGCGCTCGCGAATACACCGCCCGGCGTCATCGACCGGGATCCGCACACCGGGAGCGTCCTGAGCTACCAGCGCCAGGGGCACCAGGGGGTGTTCAAGATGGAGACGACCGGGGGCGGGACCGCGACCTCCGCGTACAACCTCCAGGACGGGGCGCTCGAGCACGTCACGATGACGATGCCCCACGTCCACCAGCGGGTCGAGCTGCGAGCAACCGGGCGACGCTGAACCGCGGAGACTTCGGACCATCGCCTTGCCATGCGGGGCCGACGACCGGGGACCGCCCGAGGGGGGACGGACCCGAGACCGGTCTTCGCCAGAGCCCGCCCGCGCCGTGTCGCGGGCGGGCTTTCATTTGGCGGGGCCGCGGGCACGACGGCTCGCATTCATCCGTTTATCCGGATAGACTGATATTCTTGAGTGAAATCGGCGCGGCCCGGGACGGCCTCGCCGCGGGACCCGGGTACGGGACGCCAGCCGATGCACATCGCCGACATCATCCGACGCGACGGGACGACGGCTTCGTTCGAGTTCTTCCCGCCGAAGAGCCCGGAGTCGTCCGAATCGCTCTTCGGATCGATCGCGGACCTCGAGCCGCTGCGCCCGAGCTTCGTCAGCGTGACCTATGGCGCGGGGGGTGGGACGCGGGAGCTGACGCGGGACCTGGTTGTGCGCCTGAAGGATCAGACGCCGCTGGACCCGATCCCGCACCTCACGTGCGTCTGCCACGACGAGGGGGACATCCGCGGCATTCTGGAGAAGTACGCGGAGCACGGGATCAGCAACCTGCTGGCGCTCCGCGGGGACCCGCCGCGGGATTTCAACGGGGGGAATCCGTACGCCGGGTTCGCCCAGGCGGCCGACCTGGTCCGCCTGATCCGCAAGTTCAACGACGAAAAAGCCCACCCGGACCCCCGCGGCTTCGGGATCGGCGTCGCGGGCTTCCCGGAGGGGCACCCTTCGACCCCGAACCGCTTGGTGGAGATGGAGCACCTGAAGGCGAAGGTGGACGCGGGGGCGGACTACATCGTCACGCAGTTGTTCTTTGACAACCGTGATTTCTACGACTTCCGCGACCGTTGCCGGCTGGCGGGGATCCACGTGCCGATCATCGCGGGGGTGATGCCGATCACGAGCCGCCAGGGGATGCGGAAGATGGCGGAGCTGGCGCTCGGGGCGCGGTACCCGGCGCCGCTGCTGCGTTCGATCGCGCGTGCGGGGGACGACGACGCGGCGGTGCGCCGTGTGGGGTGTCACTGGGCGACCGAGCAGTGCCGCGATTTGCTGGATCACAACGTGGACGGGATCCACCTGTACACGCTGAACAAGTCCAACGCGACGCGGGAGATCTACGCGACGCTGGGCGTGCGGGATTCGAGCCAGTTTTCCTAAATTGCGTTCAGGCCGTGCGGGACGCCCGCGTCACGGCTGCGGCTCGGGTCAGCATGGTGAACAGCTCGTCGCCGAGGGGGGCGAAGGGCGTGCGCTCGGGGTGCCACTGGACGCCGAGGTAAAAAGGGCGGCCGGGGTCGTCGATCGCTTCGATGACGGTGTCGTGTGCGCGCGCCAGGACGCGGAGCGAGCCGGGGTGCTCGACGCGCTGGCGGTGCTTGCTGTTCACCTCGCCCGGCGTGATGGGGTTGGGCTCGACGCCCGGCTCGGGGCGGATCGCGTGGGGGCGTTCCCAGTGGTCGGGGGCGGAGGTCGGGATGGTGTCGGGCATGTGCTGATCGAGGGCGCCGCCGGCGGCGAGGGCCATCAGCTGCATGCCGAGGCAGACGCCGAGCACGGGCATCTGCGGGCGTTCGGCGGCGAGGGTTTCCAGCAGGGCGAGCTCGAAAGCCTGTCGATCGGGATGGAGTGGGACGGCCTTGGGGTGGGTCGGGACGCCGAAGGGCTCGGTGCGCGGGTCGTCGCCGCCGGTGAGGACGAGAGCGTCGCAGGCGTCGAGCAGTTCTCGGGCCAGGGCGGGGACCGGGGGGAGGAGGAGCGGCACGGCGCCGGTGCGCGCGACGGCGTGGACGTACGGCGTCGGGGCGGCGGCGCGTTCGAGGTTGTTGTGCGGGATGAGGTCGCAGGTGATGCCGACGCGAGGGGGTGTGGGCATGGCGCCGTGATGCTATCGGACCGGGGCGTCACAGACGGGGTGTCTTGACGCAGCACGGGCCCGTGCGGCGTGGGCGGCTGATGCCGGGGCGTGGGCGGACCGATACGACGCCCGTGGAGGATCCCCCCATGGACACGGAATCGATGGTCAACGCGCCGACCGTGCTGCTCGTGGACGACGAGCGGCACGTGACCGAGATCGTGGGTCGCCGCCTGACCGCGGCGGGGTGCCACGTGCAGACGGCGTGCGACGGGCAGGCGGGGCTGGAGACCGCGGCCCGTTGCCGTCCGGATTTGATTATCACGGACCTGGACATGCCGCGGATGACGGGGTTGGAGTTCGCGTGCGCGGTGCAGGCGGATAAAGGCTTGCACGGGACGCCGATGATCCTGCTGAGCGCTCGGGGGTTCACGATCTCGGCGTCGCAGCTCGAGCAGGGGAACATCCGGCAGGTGATCGAGAAGCCGTTCAGTGCGCGGAAAGTCGTCGAGGCGGCGTTGTGCCACCTGGGCCTGGACCGGAAGGCGGCGGCATGAGCCGGATCCCGAGCATGGTTTCATCGGCCGCGGACCGGCGAGCGACGCTGATCGGCATGCTCCCGGCGACCGGGGAAGAGTCGTCGGGTCGCGTGCTGGCGCAGCTCCTGGGGTGGGACGGGCACGGGCCGACGCCGACCGAGCGCCAGGCGGACCTCGTGGCGTTGAGCGACGGGGTGTCGCTGGTGTCGGTGGTGAGCGGGCGGATGCCGGGGGTGGTGTTCCGGGCGCTGCACGTCTCGAAGGTCTCGCCGGCGTTGCGCGACGCGTGCGCCAAGGCAAACGTGCCGATCACCGGTGTGAAGACGCCGGGGGACGGGTGTGTGCCGACGGTGGAATCTGCGGCCGAGCTTTTTCGCCTGAGCGTGCGCGACCTCGTCGCGGCCCACGAAGCCGAGAACGCGCTCTCGGACTGCTCAGAAGCACTTGAACAGAGCTACGACACGATCGACCTGCTCTACACGCTGGGGCAGGCGACCGGGCGACCGAACGAGCCCAACAAGTTTCTGACGATGGTGCTCGATGAGCTGCTCGCGGGGATGCGTTTCCGCTGGCTGGCGGCGGTCTTCCACGTGGAGCGTGCGCTCGCGACCGGCCTGAACGACTCGGTCTTCATCCGTGCGCACGACGCGGCGATCTCGCGTGCCGCGGACCAGGCGGTGCGCGTCTGGCGGGAGCACGACGAGCTGCCCGTGACCGGCACGGTCGTGGACATGAGCGAGCGGTGGTCGATCTTCGGGGCGCAGACGATCATCGAGCCGGTGATGATCGAGGGCGAGCCGGTCGGCGTGCTGCTGGCGGGCGACCTGGCGCCGGGCGAGCCACCGGTGCGGACGTTCGACTGCCGGATGCTCGCGGCGGCGGCGGCGCAGCTCGGGCCGATGCTGCGCGCGGCGGAGTTCGTCAGCGGGCAGCGGGAGCTGTTCCTCGGCACGGTCCGGAGCCTGACCAGCGCGATCGACGCGAAAGACCCGTACACCCGCGGGCATTCGGATCGCGTCGCGCACCTGGCGGCCGAGACCGCCCGGCGGCTGGGCTGGCCCGAGGACGCGGTCGAGACCGTCCACCTCGCGGGCGTGGTCCACGACGTCGGCAAGATCGGCGTGCCGGAGCGCGTGCTGCTCAAGAGCAGCGGGCTGACGGATGAAGAGTTCGAGATGATGAAAAAGCACCCGGAGATCGGGCACCGGATCCTGGAAGGCATCCCAGGGCTCGAGGCGACGCTTCCGGGCGTGCTGCATCACCACGAGCGTTGGGACGGCCGCGGTTACCCGCACAAGCTGGCGGGCGAGGCGATCCCGGCGATCGCGCGGGTGCTGGCGATCGCGGACACGTTCGACGCGATGAGTTCGAGCCGTGCCTACCGCAAGAAGCTGGAGCGGGACGTGGTGCTGAAGGAGATCCGCGACTGCACGGGCAAGCAGTTTGACCCGGACATGGTCCCGGCGTTCCTGAGTCAGGACTTCGGTATCTACGACGCGATGGTCGCCGACGGCGTGGAGCAGATCACCAACGAGACGCTCGAGCGCCACTTGGCGGCGTGAGTCAGCCGGTGTTCGAGCTCTCGTTCGCCGCTCTTTGTGCATAGGGAGCGATGGGTCGGAGACCCGTCCCACCAAGAGTCAATCGTGCCGGACGCGTGCGACGCCGAGGCGGTCGAGCGAGGCTTCGATGCCGGTTCGGAACGCCGGGGGCGGGAATTCGGCGAGCTCGTCGGGCACGGTGATCCGCGTGGTGCCGCCGGTGAGGCGGATGCGCCTGTGCGAGAGCACCGGGCCCTCGATGCGGACGTCGGATTCCAGGTCGATCTCGCGCGTAGCGTAGACGAGCCCGCCGATGCGCGATTGGAAGACGTCGGTCTGGTTGTTGTTGCTCGCGCCCTCGAAGGGGGCGTCGTGAGGGTTGAAGTTGAAGCCGATCGCGGCCTCGTCGAGCGGGCGACCGTCCATCGTGATGCGGACTTCGCCCTGCACGAGCAGCGCGGGCCAGTTCGGCGTGATCGGCTCGATCAGGACGGCGTTGATCAGGTCGACGCGCGGGGCGTCGAGAATGACCAGCGTGCCGACGATGCGGGCGTTCTCGATCGTGACGTTCTGCCCGCGCGCGTCGAGAACGATGACGGTTTCATTCGGGTACGCCGCGAGCCAGCCGTAGCCCGGAGCGAGGATGGTCTGGCGGATCTCGAAGCGGCCCTGCCCGAAGTCGCTGGGCGTGAAGCGCGGGCCCATGACGCGGTAGGTGCTGATGATGTTGGTGGGGAGCCAGGCGGGTGAGTCCTGTGAACTGAGCAGGGCGTTGAGGAGGTTCTGGAGCCCGCCGATGATGCTACCGATGCCGCCGATGATCCCGCCGAGGCCCCCACCGATGAGCCCGCCGCCTCCCCCACTTCCATCGCCGCCGCTGGTGGCGTCGCTGTAGTTTCCGCCGTCGGGCGTGGGGCCGTCGATCGCGGACCCGCTGGCGACCCGGTAGTCGTTGGCTTTGAGGGGCTTATTTGTGATCAGCGAGGTGTTGCTCGCGAGACGGAGTTCGTTCTCGGTGTAGGCCGAATGCGAGAGCGCTTCGTGCGGGATGTATCGGAAGACGATCGGAGCCTGGACCGCGAAGGTGGCGTCGCCGGCGTGGGCGGTGGAGGTGAGGATGATCGGGTCACCATCGCCGTTTCGCGGGTCGCCGTCCATGGGGTCTTCGACGGTGACGGTGAAGCTGCCTCGCCCGAGGTTGAACGCCGGGATGAAGGTGTCGCCGTGGATAGTGTGACGCCAGTTGCTGTCGCGGACGATGCGTGAAGCCGCGACTTCGAGCCCGGCCTGCGCAAGCGTGCGCGCGTGGGCGGCGTCGGCGGCGGCGAGCGCGTCGTCGAGCTGCTCGCCGCGGAGGACAATGCTGGTGAGCGCGACGGCGGCGGCGAGCGAGCCAACGCTGATCGTCAGCAGGTACGCCGTGCCGCGGCGCTCGCGGGGGCGGGTGACGCGGATCATCGGTCCTCCCGTCGGCTGGTGACCTCATCCCACCCGTAGGTGCGGATCGTGGCCCCGCTGGCGAGCACGCGCCCGTTGCTGGTCACTTCGACCTGGACGATGAACGCCCAGGGCGTCGCGATCGCGACCGGCGTGAAATAGACCGAGTGCATCGCCTGGACGCGGACCGTGCGCCGCCAGTTCGCCGGGTAGCCCGGGATGGACGTACCGTCGCGCCGCTGCGGCGGGGACGCGGACCAGTTGTTGTAATCCGCAACTTTGGCGAAGCGGAGGCGCCCGACATTGGGGACGGCCCCGCCGGTGATGAGCGTCTGGACGGTCGGATCCAAGGCGTTGGTCTCGATGGCGGCGGGCGGGGTCTGGCTCTGGGCGCTTCCGCCGATGGGCATGCCGAGCAGGACCGCGCTGCCGCTCCCATTCTCAGGGAGCACAGGGACACTCATGATCTCGGCGATCATGTCTTCGACGAGGGTCTGGGCGAGGCGTCGCTCGCGCGCACCCGCGTCGGTACGTGCGGCGGCGGAGATCGCCGAGAGTACCGCGACGCCCATGCCGGCGACCATCGCCAGGGCGAGCACCGTCTCGATCAGCGTGAGGGCGCGGCGCGAGGTCACAGCCCGAACTCCGGTTTGCTGGTGAGCCACACGCCACGGCGGAAGGTGACACCGGGGAACGCGTCGAGCTCGTACTCGATGCTGACGCGGGCGAGGCGTCCGAGGTCCGAGCCGAAGGGCATGTACTCGAACCGCCAGTCGCGCACCCCTTCGAGGTGGCGGACCGGGCCGGCGTGCGTCGCGCGGACGAGCGGGTCTCCCGGCGTGCCGGACCAGACATACTGGACCACACGCGCCGAGGCGCCGGTGTCGTCGCTGGCGACCGCAAAGACCGCGCGTCGGGTTTCGGCGCGCCGGAACCCGATCGCGACCTGCAGCTCCGCCGCCATGCGATCGATCGCGTCGTTCGCCTCGCCGAGGGCGGTCAGACGGTCGCCTTCGACAGGGGTGGCGCGTGCGGCGGCGGCGGCGAGCCCGGTCGCTGCCGCCATCACCACCGCGAGCAACGCGAGGCTGACGACCAGCTCGTACATGGTGAACGCGCGCCGGCTCATCGTCCGCCCCCACCGGTGCCGAGTGCGCCGGGGTCGGCCCCCCCGTCGCCGCCGTTGCGCGGCGGAGGCTCGGAGCCGTCGGCGCCGGCGAGGCGCGGCTTGCCCAGTTGGCCCGAAAACTCAGGGCTGAGCGAGGCATCCAGCGGTGTGGCGACGGCGGCGAGCGGCGGGCCGAGCGTCAGCGTGCGCGAACGCCCGCGCCGATCGAGGACCACCGTCCCGCTGACACCCGGTGGCTGATCGGGGCGGATCTCGTAGCTCGCCCCGGTGTTGAGGTCCACGCTCACGATCGCGACCTCGAACGGCGGCTCGCCCAAGCGGAGCGTCCAGTACTCGCCTTCAACGTCGAAGCGGATCTGGTCTTGCGCCGGGAGGAACGTGACGCGGACCGTCTGCCCGCGCCGGAAGGCGCGTTGCTCCGCAGAGGCGAGGGCCGCGTGGATCTGGCGCTCGGCCGCGGTCAAACGCGAGCGTTCCGCGGCTCCGGCCATCTTCGGCATCGCCAGCGTCGCGAGCGTGCCGATGACCACGATCACCACGATCACCTCGATGAGGCTGAAGGCTCGCGCACCACGAACCGCCGCGTGTTGCGCGGCGGTTCGTCCAAGTGCGTCGGAAGCGTGCTCGGCCATGGCGTCGGTTCTCACGACCCGGGGTTGACCGGGATGGTCCCGGGCAAGCGGTTCAGGTGCGCCAGGGGCTGAAGCGTCGGGCTCAATAGTCGCTGTACAGGATGCCGGCGTCGTCGGTGAGCGTGCCGGTGTTGGCGCTGATGCGTCCGCTGGTCGCGTTGTAGACCCATGCGATGCCCGCGGCGGCCGAGGCGGCGACGCCGTTGCTCCCGGCCTCGTCGCCGATCTGGAGCACGGGGATCGCCTCGAGGTACGGGCCGTAGATGAACGGCGCCGTCCGCGTGGCGTTGGTGTTGCCGGCCAGGTCGCTGTACAGCGTCATCTGGTCGACGAAGTTCGTGGCCGAGGGGTAGTTGCCGTTGTGCTCGGCGGCGAACATATTGATCGCGGCGCGGAGGACGGCCAGGTCGGACTTCAGCTTGGAGTCGACCGCGCCACGGGCGCCGCGGCTCATGCGCGGGATCGCGATCGCCGCGATGATGCCGAGAATGACGACAACGATCACCAGTTCAACGAGCGTGAAGGCTCGGGCACGCTTCAACACCATGACGCGATACTCCAATCAAGCAGGACCGTTCCGCAGGGCCGCCTGACCCCGTCCGCTTCTGCATCGGCCCGCCGCGATGCGAACTCGAATCTGTGGCACGACTGCCGACTTCGGGGGCCCTGTTGTGCGGTTTGGGGAACCGGAACAAGGCCAGGAACGCCGGGCAGGTCCGATCAGGATCGCCCGGCGGCCGAGAAGCCCAGAAGCGCCTCAGCCCCGTCATCCCGTCGGAGCAGCACCCCGTCGAGGCGGATGCCGACCACCTGCCAGCCGCGGACGCGGTCTCCGACGCGCACGACTCGCCCGTCTACGAGCGCCCGTCCGGCGCCCGCACCGCCGCCCTCGGCCGCGACCGCCGTCACCCGGACGCCCGCGAGTTCCTGACGCGGATCCACCTCGGACGTGCCCTCGGCAACCTGCTGCACGTCGTTGCTCTGATCAGCGACTTGGCGCGAGGCGAAGACGTCACGCGGGCTCGAGCCCGCGTGCGAGGCCCGCAGTTCGCCCATCAACTGAGCCAAAGCCCGCTGTTGACCCGTGGAAACGCGCGCTTCGCCGGTAGGCGTCCCGCTCGGGGCGCTCGGCGTCGGCGGGCCCGCCGAAGCCTGTGCAGGCTGCCCCTTGGCGCCCTCCGCCGACGCGGCGCGTGGGCCGGGCAGGTTATCCAGCACGAGCGCGCCCACCGCCAGGCCCAGCACTCCTAACGCTACCTTACGACTCGTGGACATCCCCATGCGTGCAGCGTGCGATTCATCCTGCGCCCGTGCCAGTGTGACGCGGGTTTCCTCGCTCAGCCGCCCTGCCCAGCCGGCGCATTCCACAGAACCCGCACGCCGAATCGCACCGCGCCCGACGTCCCGCGTTGCACGCTGAACCGCTCGATCACGCAATCCGGCGAGCGGTCGTGGACTTCTGCGAGAAAAGCCGTGAGCCCCGGGAAGGCCCCCTCGCCCTCGATCTCGATCGTCCGACGCCCGCCGGCCCGGGGATCCGCCACGGCGGCGTCCATCCGCGTCAGGCGGAGGTTGTGCCCCTCGGCCTGTCGCCCAAGGCTGGCGATGCGCTCGTTCAGCGATTTGTTCGTTGCCTCGCTCTGCTCGCTCCGCTCGAGCTCAGCGCGTAGGCGGGCGACGGTCGCCGCCTGGGCCGCAATTTGCGTGCTCTGCTCCTGGACCTTGATCTGACGATCGGCGACCTGGCGTTGCAGCCCGGAAACCGTCGCCGCCCCGCTCATCGCGGGGGAAAGGCGCACGCTCCAGCCGATCGCGATGATCGCGACGAGCACGGCCGCGCCGATCCCGTGATCCCTCCAGCGGGGGTCGATCTTTTTCATCGCGCGCCCTCCTGCAGCCCGACCTCGCAGACCAGAACGAACCGGACGCGGGGCACACCGAACTCTTCAACGCGGTCCGCGCGACGGAGTGCAACCGACCGCATCGCGGGGATGCGCTCGAGCGCGAGCGTCAGCGACGAAACCGACGCGTGCGAGGCTTCCGAGCCGCTGATGGTCAGCCGGTGCGGCTGGCCGTCACGCTCCGGCGGCGTCAGGTCCAGGCTTTGCAGCGACGTCTCGGAGGAGCAGGCCTCAGCGACAGCAAAGAGCAGGCCGCTCCAATCCAGCCGCCCGGCCGCCCGGTCCCACGCCGTCAGCGAGGCCTCCAACTGCTTCTGCTCGGCGACCATCGCGGCATGACGTTGCTCCAGGGTGCGCAGCTCGGCGGCGGCTTCGTCACGCTCGCGCTCCGCGACCGCGATCGCCCGACCGTGATCCGGCGCGAGCAGGCTCGCGATGGTCAACACCACAGCCACGCACGCCAGCGCCCGAGCCCACGCCGTCAGGCGAGCGTGCGTCGCCCGGCGCGTCAGGATCGGCCCCGGGAGTAAGTCCAGCCCCAGCACGATTGGGGCGCCAGAGGGGTGCGTCGTGGTGGCGCTCATGCCGCGGCTCCTTCTGTCGCTGTCATCCCGCCTTCGGCGCGGGCGAGCGAGAACGCGCGTCGGGCGCCGAGCGAGAGGCCCACGGCCCGCACAAAACGCCCCGAACACTCGCTCGAGCCGAGACGCAGCGTCGGGCGAACCGCCAGCGGCGCGGAACCGGAATCACCCAGGCGTGACACGATCTCGATCAGCGGGCCCAGCGCTCTCGGCGGGGTGGCGATCAGCGTGGGTACGGGCCCGGCGCTGCCGGCCTCGCGGACGCCGTAGACCGCGGAACGCTCCAGTTCCTCCCCGAGCCGATCGAAGAACGCCCCGACCGCGCTGTTAGCCTTCTCACGCGACGCGTGAAGATGCGTAAGCCCGAGTTCGTCGAGCACGCGGACAAAGATCGGAACGCCGTTCACGCACGCCGAGACCGTCAGGCGGGACCACCCGAACTCGATCGCGCACGCCGGGCCCGGCCCCCATGCCGCGGCGAGCGCCCGCGCCATCGCGATCGGCCCCGCCTCGACCCGCGCCACGCGGAACGCGCCGGCCCCCTGCTCCAGCGCCGCGACGTCGGCCATCACCTCGTCGCCTTCAACCGCGAACACGTACGCGGGCGAGCCGCGACCGGGGCGAGGATCGCCCGGCATCTCCCGGTAGACCACCGTGGTTTCCAGCCCGTTCGCCTCGCGCCCGTGCAGGCGTGCGAGCTCGGCGGCCGCGATCGTTCGCACAGGGGCACCGGTCTCCGGGCGCGGGAGCTCAACCGTCGCCTGCAGCGCCGTGCGTTCGGGTGCGCTCGCGACGATCGTGCGCCCACGGAAGCCGCGCCGCCAGAGCGTCGAGCCCACGCGGTCCAGGTCCTCGCCCAGCCCAAGCTCGCTCCGCGTCACCAACGCCGTCAGCACCCGCCCGTCCGGCAGGCACTGCGCGGCCTTAAGCACGCGACGCCCAACATCCAACCCGATCGGCGCGATCGCACGCGTCATGGACCACCCCCGGCGCTCGCGGTCAGGTCGAACAACGGCAGGAACATGCTGATCGCCACGCCGCCGACCAGCATCCCCATCACCGTCAGGATCAGCGGCTCGAGCATCTTGGTCATCTGCTTCGCGAGCGCTTCGTTCTCGATTTCCATAAAGTCGGCGGCGCTGGTCAGCACTTCGCCCAGGCGACCCGATTCCTCGCCCGTCTGCACGAGCTCGCAGAAACTCGGCGGCATCAGGTCGCTCTCAATCATCACACGGTTCATCGGCTCCCCGCGCTCGACCGCTTCCTCGACGCGCGCGACAAGGTCCGTATACAGCGTGTTCCCCGCCGCCGAACGCACCAGCGACAACGCGTCACTCAGCGGCACGCGGTTCTCCACCAGCAAGCCGAGCACCCGCGCGACCTTCGCCGTCATGAACGCCTGGTTCACCGGCCCGAACCGCGGGGCACGCACGACGGCCATGTCCGTCCACCGTCGCCCGGCGGGCGTGTGCAACCACCACGCCGACGTGCCGATGGTCGCAACCAGCGCGAGGCTCACGCCCCACCAGTACGCCTGGAGAAACGCGCTGATATCGAGCAGAATCTGCGTCGACGCCGGCAGCGGGACGCTCAGACTCCCGAACAGCTCACCGAACCGAGGGAGCACCACGACGATCACCATCACGAGCACCGCGATGCAGACCGTCACCAGCGTGAGCGGGTAGATCATCGCCCCGACCATCGCCGCCCGGAGCTGCGCCTGGCGGTCAAGCATCGCCGAGACGCGGACGAGGATGTCGCGCATGTCCGCGCCGTTCTCCCCGGCCTCGACCAGCGTGCAGACCACGGGGTCGAACCGGCGCGGGTGGGCCGCCAGCGCTTCGCTGAACCCCGAGCCTTCTTCCACGCGCCGGCGGATGTCCGTCAGCGTGGGCTTGATCTTCTCGTCGGCGCACTGGCGTTCCACGGCCGCCAGGGCGTCGGCGATCGGCGTCCCGGCGTTCACCAGCAGCGCCATCTGCTTCAGAAACCCCGCCGTCCGTCGCGGATCGCCGGCGCGGACCTGCGGCGCACCCGTCGCGCGCACGCCCTCGGATTCAGGATCCTGACGCGTCTCGCGGAGCTGGGTGACAAAGATCCCCTGATCACGCAGCTTCGCCTCGGCCTCGCGCTTGCTGTCGCCCTCGGCCATCCCGCGCACCCGCGCACCAGACATGTCGTAGCCGTCGTACCGCCACTTGCTCACGCCGCGGCCCTCCCCTCGGGAGGTTCATCCGGTGCCCCGACCAGACGCTTGGGCGGGAGCTCTTCCTCACCGTCCGGCGTGTCGTCGCGCGTCACGCGCAGCACCTCTTCCAGTGTGCTCCGACCGTCCAGCGCCAGCAAGACGCCTTCGCGCCGCAGGTCCGCGTGCCCGTGTTTGCGGAGCTCCTCCCGGATCTCGTGGCTCGCCGCCCCGCGGTGCACCAGGCGGCGCACCTCCGGCGTCACTTCCATCACCTCGTAAATCCCCGTCCGCCCGTGGAACCCCGAGTCGTGGCACTGCTGGCATCCCGCGCCCTTGGCAAACGGCCGCCCGGCGTGATCGCTCAGACCCGCATCACGCAGCACTTCCTCGCTCGGGTAGTACCGCGTGCGGCAGCTCGCGCAGATCGTGCGAGCCAGACGCTGCGCAGCCGCCCCGTTGAGCGCGCTGCTCAGCAGGTACGGCTCGATCCCCATGTCCAGCAGACGCGCGACCGCGCCTGGTGCGTCGTTGGTGTGCAGCGTCGCGAGCACGAGGTGCCCGGTGAGCGCCGCCTGCACGCCGACTCGGGCCGTCTCCTCGTCGCGGATCTCACCCACCATGATCACGTCCGGGTCCTGACGCAGGATCGACCGCAGCGCGCGGGCGAACGTCATGCCGATCTGATCCCGCACCTGGATCTGGTTCACCAGATCGAGCTGATACTCCACGGGGTCCTCGACCGTGACCAGGTTCCGCTCCGGGCTTCGGAGCAGGTCCAGCGCCGAGTAGAGCGTGGTCGTCTTGCCGCTGCCGGTCGGGCCGGTGACGAGCACCAGCCCGTGCGGCGCGCCGAGGATGTGACGGAACGTCTGCTCGCATTCGGAACGCAGCCCCAGGTCGCTCAGGCGCGCCCGCAGGTTCGCCTTGTCCAAAATGCGAACCACCATCTTCTCGCCCAGCAGCGTCGGGATCGAGCTCACGCGAAGGTCGATCTCGCGCCCTTCCGCGACGATCCGCACGCGTCCCTCCTGCGGCAGGCGACGCTCGGCAATGTCCATCTTCCCGATCACCTTCACGCGGCTCGTGATCGCTTGGTGCAAGCCCGGCGGCGGGGTCATCAGGTCGCGCAGCACGCCGTCGATGCGGTACCGGATCCGCGTCCCCCGGCGGCTCGGCTCGATGTGGATATCACTCGCCCGGTCGCGCACGGCCGTCAGGAACGCCACGTTCACCAGGTTGACGATCGGGCTGCCCTCGATCATCTTGTCGAGGTTCGCGCTCAGGTCTTCTTCGACGTTCTCTTTCTCGATCACCTCCACGTCGCTCACCGCGAGCGACGTGAGGAACGAGTCGATGTTGACCTCGCCCTCGGCGTACTTCTCGATGAACTCCTTGATCTCCACCGGCAACGCCAGCACCGGGCGGATCCGCAGACCCGTCAGCCGGCGCAGGCGGTCGACCGCCGGCAAGCTCTGCGGCTCGGCCATCGCGACCGTCAGCTCATCGCGCACCTTAAACAGCGGGATCGCGCGAAGACGCTCGCACTCATCCTTGCCGATCAGCTTCAGCAGGCTCGGGTCGATCAGCCCGTGCCGGAGCTGCACGCCGCGGACGCCCAGCACCTTCGCCAGCGTCCGCACGAGCACCCGCTGCGAGATCACCCCCTGCTGCACGAGCATCTCGCCGAGCATCGCGTTGGTCGAACGCTGCTCCGCCAGCGCGCGGCTGAGCTGCTCGGCCGTCAGGTGCCCGTCCGACACCAGCGCCTCGCCGAAGCGCGGGCGAGCGTGCTCCGCCTTCGGCGCAGGGCGGGCCTCACCGCCCCCCGGCGTCTCGGGCGCCCCGTGCTCCACGCGCGGCTTGTCGTCAGCGCCGGCGCTCATCCGAAGCTCCTGACCGCGCTGGACACGTCCTCGAAGTGCTCGAACCGCGGGGCGACCCCGGTCAGCTCGAGAACTTCTCGGATCGTCTCGTTCGCCGCGCACACCTTCAGGGTCAGCCCGACCTGCTCGAACTCGTCCGCGAGGTCCACCAGCGACTCGAGCCCGACCGAATCCACGAACGGCAGCGCGCTCGCATCCAGCACGACGCGCCCGAGCGCGCGCTCGAGCTCACCGCGGACGCGCGACAGCAAACCGGGCGCAGCCGCCGCGTCCAGCGAGCCCTCCGGCTTCAGCACCGTCACCGCCCCGTGCTGTCTCGAGCTGATGTCCATGCGTGCTCCGACGCCGCGGCTCACGCCGCCGCGCGTTCTTCCTGTTGCATCCGCGTGGGCACGCTCATCGTGAACGTGCTCCCGCGCCCGAGCTGGCTCTCGACCGTCACGTCGCCGCCGTGCAGGCGCACCACCTCACGCGCCAGCGTCAGGCCGAGCCCCGTGCCGACGATCTCGCTGGTCGCCTCGTTGCGGGCGCGGTAGAACCGCTCAAAGATCCGCTCCGCGTCCTCGGGCGAGATCCCCACGCCCGTGTCGCTCACCGCGATCGTCAGCATCGCCCCGTCGGAGCTCACGCGCACCCGCACCGAGCCGCCGCTCGGCGTGTACTTGATCGCGTTCCCGACCAGGTTGTGCAACGCCAGCTTCAGCTTGTCCCGGTCGCCCCGCACCAGCGGGAACTTCGGCGGCAGCTCGAACGCCAGCGTCAGGCCCTTGCCCTCCGCCTGCACGCTGAACTCGTCTTTCAACTCGCTGATCAGGTGCTCGGCATTCAGCTCGGCCATCGCGAGCGACATCGCGCCGCTCTCGATCTCGCTCGCGCTCAGCATGTCGCTCACGATCCGTTCCAGGCGCGTCACTTCCTGGCTGATCACGTTGATCGCACGACCACGCTCGCTCGCGTCGGCGTTCCCGCCCGCGCTCTCGAGGTCGATCAGCTCTTCAACATACAGCCGCACGTTCGTCAGCGGCGTGCGCAGCTCGTGCGTCGCGTGCTCGACAAACTTGGTCCGGGCTTCGTCCGCGACGACCTGGCGCGTCACGTCCTCCAGCAGCACCAGCGCCTTGCGCCCGCTCGCCCCGTCGCCCATGCCGCGGGCCGAGACGCGCAGGCTCGACTTCACGCCCGCGCGGTCGCGGCTCACCGTCGCCGACCAACGCCGACGACCGCCCTCCACCGCAAGCTCCAGCACCGACGACGCGATGTTCTCTTCCGGGAGCAGCGCCCCGATCGCCTGCCCGACAGCCTCCCCGCCCCCCTTGCCCAGCAAGACGCCGGCCGCCGGGTTCGCCAGCTCGATCTTGCCCGACGCGTTCACGATCAGCACGCCCATCCAGAGCGACTCGATGACGCTCGCGTCGCTCCGTCCGCCGCCTTTGCTCTTGGGGCGCGGCGCGGGGGCCTGGTCGGGCGTCTCGGCGAGTTCGCGACGTTCAAGGTCCGAGCGGATCGCGGCGGCCGCCTGAGTGACCAGCGTGTTCCACGCCGCCGCCTCCGGCGAGAGGCTCGAATCCAGCAGCACGCTCTCGGGCTCGGCGAGTCCGTTCCGAGAGGCGCGGACGGCGTCGCGCAGGGCGACCATCGCCACGATCGCGGGCTTGGCCCACGACCATCCGAGCATCGCCGCCGACGCGGCGACCGTGCCGACGATCACCGGCGGCGCCCAGGCCGGGGCCGAGACGTTCCCGTAGTGCATCCACCCGCCGACGATCAAGCCGACACCGAGCGAAGCCGCCGCGACGAGCACGCCCGGCGCGATGAATCGCGTATCGGATTTCAGAATGGAGCCGCTGGGCGGCCAGGATCCGGATGGCATCGTCCTCGCTCCCGGCAAGAGAATCGGTCCGCGTCTGCAAGTCGACGGGCCGGCGCGTGCAGCCCCAACGCGTCGCGGGCCTCCGTGCCCGCCTCATCCCCTATCGGCGGGTCCCCACCCTCGCTGAAGCCGGCCCCAGAACCACGCGCCCCCACCTATCCTCCGGGCGTGCGCACCCGTTCTTTCCTCATCCTCGGCGGGCTCGGGCTCGTTCTCGGCGTCGTCCTGGCGCTCACGCTCCTGGTCCCCATCGCGACCGAGCCTCCCGCCGACCGACCACTTCTCTCCACCGATATCGGGGGTGTTCAAGCCCTGCATCGCAGGGCGGAGGGGCAAAACGAGGTCTTGCGCCGCTCGGATGAGGATTCCCGCCAGATCTGGGTGCTCGAATGGTCCGACGTCGCCGGCATCACCCACACCTGGCCGGTGAGCACCGATCGGGTCCGGGCCGCTCTTCGCGTGCTGGCGACAACCACGGGTGAATCGGGACCAGCCTCCACGAGCACCCCCCCTGATCTGGCGTGGCCGCGACTGGTGCTGGTGACCGAGACGACCGACGGGCGGGCCGAGCGTGAGTTGGTCTTCGAGCCCGGCTCGCTCGGCGGGCGGTCGCGGGTCTGGGTCGACGGGCGCCCGCGGACGATCCCGAGCGAGACGGCCGAGGCGTTCGGGCGCCAGTCGCTGACGGCGTGGCTGGACCGACGCCTGCTCCCCCCACCGCCCGCGCCGCCGGAGGGCGGGGCTCGGGCAGGCGTGCAGCGTCTGACCCTGGAAGCCGAGACCGGCGCGGGGCGGTCGCGCCTCTCGCTGATGCGCGGGCCCCGCGGGTGGTCGATCGCAGAACCCCTGATCGCGCCGGCGAGCGCGGATCGCGTGAGCGAGGCTCTCCGCGCGGTGCAGCAACTGGAATGGACGCGGATCGCCGTCGGCGTCGAAGCGAGCGAGGCCGGGCTAGACCGCCCTTCCGCGGTGCTGACGCTGACCGGCGCGGGCGGGCGGACGCACCGGGCGACGATCGGGGCCGCCGTCCCGGGGCGGGGGACGGTCTTCGCCCGACTGGAGCACGCCGGGGGAGCCTCGCTCCTGGTCGAGACCCCGCGCGAGGGCCTAGAGCGATTGCCGCTGGACCCGGCCGCCTACGCCGACCGGCGCGCGACCGACGTCGGCGCGGCCGACGTCCGCGCCGTGCGCCTGCGCTGGCTCCGGGACAAGCCGGGCCCGGACGCCTCGCCCTTGGACACCCTCAACGCCCCGCCCGATCTCGCGCTCTCGCGCACGCTCGAAGGGTGGCGACTCCACGACGCCCCCGCGGACGCGGAGACGCGCGCGGCGGCGGCGCTCCTTCTCCAATGCCTGACCACCGCGGAGGCGATCCGCGTCAGCACCGCGCGCCCGACGGGCGCCGGCGCGATCGCCGCGGTCGAACTGGCGGGGACCGACGGGCTCGCGATCGCGGCAGCGGAGCTTTGGCTCTCGCAAGACGCCGTCATCGTGCGCACGGGCGAGCTCTGGCGCAGCTTCGATCCGCAGCCGCTCGGGCCGATGCTCCAATGGCTCGCGAACCACCGCGCCTCGGAATAACGCGGCTCAGCATGGCGCACCGCGGCGCCGGCGCCCTCTACCTCGGGCGCTCGCTCTCGGCGGCCTGCTGAAACGCGGCCCAGAGCATCACGCCCGGAAGGAAGATCATCTCCCCCGCGCCGCTCGCCGCGTCCTCCAGCGAGCGGTACCGCCCGGACTTGATCCGGGCCTCCATATCCACCAGCACGTTTTCAAGAAGCTGGATCGTCGCCATCCAGATCATCGCCATGTCGTCGCTGGCGCTGGGGAGAAACCGCTGGATCTGCGGGATGCCCTGCGTGGGGAGGGTCAGGTACCAGTTCCGATCGTCCTGCTGCTGGATCAGCAGCCCAAAGGGGGGCAGGACGAGGCGCCCGTCCCACGTGATCGCGGAGCTGGTGTCGTTGACGTACATCGTGCCGAGCCGGTCGCGGCCGCGTTCCAGAAACCCGTAGGGATCGGCGAAGATCCCGCGGATCGCGGCGTTGAGCTGGTCGCGCTGCTCTCGCTGAGCCCCGGGTGTACGCGCGCGACGATTGCCCCCGGTCAGCGTCCGCTCCAACGCCGTCGGCTGCCCGCTGGCGCGGTCGAGATCGCCCCGCACGCGCTGCACGTCCTCCGGGAATCGCTCCTGAATCAGCTCGGCGAGGTCACCGGCACGCTTGAGCACGCGACCGAGGCGGTCGTAGACGCGGCGGGTCGCCTCGTCCTCGGCCCAGACCAGGCTGGTCAGGCGGTGGGCCTCCCCGTGGCTCACCATCGCCGAGGCGCTGTCCAGCACCCGGTCCGGCGTCGACTGGTCGTAGCTCCGCTCTCCGCACCCGAACAGCACCATCGCGAGCGCCAAGCCCATCGCGAGCACACCGCCGCGCGCCACGGACGCCGGGAAGCATGAACGAGAGCGGGTGGGGATGGGTTCAGGGGTTGGCCGCACTAGCATCAGCGTATGGAGATTCTCGTGAACGGGTTGCGGAAGGACGTGCCGCCCGGGACGACGGTCGCGGCGTTGCTGGAGGCGGAGGGCCTGCTCGGCAAGCCCTGCGCGGTCGAGGTGAACCGGGAGGTGGTCCCTCGGCGTGCGCACGCCGAGCGAACCCTCGCACCCGGGGACGCAGTCGAACTGGTCACCCTCGTCGGCGGCGGGTGAGCGCCGCCCGAAACCCCTAGACTCGCCCATGACCACCGAAACCCAGCGGGACACGGACGCGACAGCGGGCGAGGACGCCGGCTTGAACATCACGGGACGCCGGTTCACAAGCCGCCTGTTCGTCGGAACGGGCAAGTACCGGACCTACGAGCTGATGCAGCGGGCCCTGGAGGCCAGCGGGTGCCAGGTCGTGACCGTCGCGGTCCGACGGGAGCGCTTGGTGAACGAGGCCGGCGAGAGCCTGCTGGACCACCTGGACCTGTCTCGGTACACGATCCTGCCGAACACGGCCGGGTGTTTCGATGCCGCGGACGCGGTCCGCGTCGCCCGCCTGGGTCGAGAGTTGCTGGACCAGCTCGACAACCCCGGGAAGGACTGGGTGAAGCTGGAAGTGCTGGGGGATAAGAAGACGCTGCTTCCGGACCCGGTCGGGACGCTGGAGGCGTGCCGGGAGCTGGTGGCCGACGGGTTCCAGGTGCTCTGCTACACGAGCGACGACCCGATCTCGGCGGCTCGGATCAAGGACGCCGGTGCCGCCAGCGTCATGCCCGCCGGGAGCCCGATCGGGAGCGGGCAGGGCGTGCTGAACCGGAACAACATCGTGCTCTGCCTGGAGGCCCTGAAACGCGGGGATCCGGGCTACCCGGTGATCGTGGACGCCGGGGTGGGCTCGGCGAGCGATGTGAGCGTCGCGATGGAGCTGGGGGCCGACGGGGTGTTGTTGAACACCGCGATCGCCCACGCGAAGGACCCGGTGCTGATGGCCCGCGCGATGCGCCTGGGGCTCGAGGCCGGGCTGGCGAGTTATCGGGCCGGGCGGATCGAGAAGAAGCTCTACGCGACGGCTTCCAGCCCCTTCGAGGGCGCGATCAGCTACATCCCGGGCGAATAAGCCCGCACGATCCGGACGCGGGCGCGGGATTGACCGCGTTTGCGCGCTTTTTCCTGGTTTGGTGGTCTTTTCCGAGAACCGTGGCATCTTGATTCGTGGAGAGTCGGCGCACCCGTGCCGGCGTTTCGATGGATCGGCCTGCCCTGCGGGTCTGGAGGGACATCATGAAGAGTGGGATCACAGCCCTGGCCGGGCTGGCCGCTGTTGCATTGGCCGGCCAAGCGATGGGGACCGTGCAGTTCACGAATTTTTCGGAATTCGAGAACGCCGAGGCGACCGAAGTGAACACCGTGGACGGCGCGTTCTGGGCGTCGATGGGCGTGGTGTTTCAGACCGGCCAGATCTCGGGCGAGGTCAGTGTCGGCAGCACGATCAACTGGACGCTGGTCAGCCCGCTGCTGACGGTATACAGCAATGACGACGCCGTGAGCGGGCAGAATTTCATCGGCGCGTACAACACGAACCGGCTCGACAGCGTGCTGATGCAGTTCGACGCCGAGGACGTGAACTTCGTCAGCCTGCACACCGATCTCGCGCTCGAGGGCGCGGACCTGGTCCGCCTCATCGCGTTGCGTCAGGTGGCGGGCGGGTTCGAGGTGCTGAACTACATGGAAGCCTGGGACAACGCCCTGACGCTGGAAGACAGCTACATGGAAGTCTTCACCGGCGACACCATGATGACCCACGCGATCTTTCAGGTGATGACCGAGCGTGAAGGCTTCGACAACCTGACCTTCGGCAACGCGATCGTCCCGGCTCCGGGCGCGGGCGCCTTGGCGATGGTCGGTCTGGCGATGGTCGGCCGTCGGCGCCGTCGCTGATCGCGAAGCGAAATGACAGTATGGATTCCGACGCAGGCGACAAACGTCGCCTGCGTTTTTTGCATGATCACACGTGATCCTGGGGGTTGCGCCGCGGCACGCCGGGCTCAGCCCTCGCGGCGTTCTTCCTCGCGCAGGAGCGTCAAATCATCCGCGTCGGCCAGCTTCGCCCAGAGGCACGACAACGCCGCGCGGGCGGCCCACGCGCGCACGGTGCCCCGGTCGCCTTTGAAGAGAAATCGCCGAGCGATCGCCGTGCCGTCGCTCGATCCCCGCGCGACCCAGACTGTGCCGACGGGCTTGGCGTTCGACCCGCCGTCGGGCCCGGCGATGCCGGTGACGCTCAGCGCGTGCGTCGGGCGGTGACGCTCGCCATCCCATGCAAAAACCGCCCGCTCCAAGCACCCGCGGGCCATCGCCAGAGCGCACTCGGCGCTCACCGCGCCCGGCGCGTCCGGCCCCGCTCGCTCCGGGAACAGCCGCTGGGACACGCCCATGTGCTCGCACTTCGCGGCGTTCGTGTACGTCACAAACCCGCCCGCAAACACACGCGACGCACCGGGCAGATCCGTCATCAGCGACGCCAGCAGCCCGCCCGTGCAGCTCTCCGCCACCGCGAGGGTCTCACCCCGCTCGCTCAGCGCCCCGAGCACCGCCTCCGGCAGGTCGAGCGGGCCCACCACGTGACGCCCGAGGATCTCGCGCACACGTGCCTCGCTCGCATCCAGCGCCCGCTCGGCGGCTGGGCCATCGCCCGGCGCGTCGTAACGCATGCGCACGGTCACGACACCCATGGAAGCCGTCGTGCCGACGAGCGGGTGGCGCTCGCGGCTCATCAGCTCGCCCAGACGCTGAGCCACATCGGACTCGCCCAGCCCGAAGACGCGGAGCAGGCGTGTGCGCACGGTGCGCGACGTGTCCGGGCGGAGCGCGGGCAGGACGTGCGTTTCGAGCATCGGGCGCATCTCCCGCGGCGGGCCGGGGAGGGCGAAGATCGCGACCTCGCGCCCGTTGCTCTGGAGCGTGGCGCCCAGACCCGGTGCGGTGCCGTGCGGGTTGGGCAGGCACCACCCGCGAGCCGGGCGCATCGCCTGGACGAGGTTGGTCGCGGGCATCGCCGCCGCTCGCCCGGCGTACCACCCCTCGATGTGCGCGCGGGCGTCGGCGTCTTCGACCAGTTCGTCCCCCGTCGCCGCCGCCAGCGCCTGGCGGGTCAGGTCGTCGGCGGTCGGCCCGAGCCCGCCGGTGATCAGCACGACGTCCGCGATCCCCGCCAGACGTTGGATCGCGCCGACCAGTTGCGCCAGGTCGTCGGGCACGGTGGCGTGCTCGATGGGGGTGAGCCCGATCTCGAGCAAACGGGCCGAGAGGTGGCGGGAGTTGGTGTCGAGGGACTGCCCGAGCGTGAGCTCGTCGCCGACGGCGAGGATGGCGGCGGTGTGCTGCATGGTGGGTGCCGTTCGACGGGGGCGCGGGCGTGGATGCCCGCCGCCCCTCCCCCCCGGGGGGCGGGGTCGTGCTTAGCGGTCGTGGGCTCGGAAGCCGGTCGCGCGGTTGCCGACCTCGAGCACGGCGATGGCGCTGGTGGTCTGCGGCGCGCCGAGCGGCTTGCCGGCGATCAGCAGAACGTGGTCGCCCGGATCAACCCAGCCGAAGTCCATCAGGTCGGCCTCGACCTGGTCGGTCCAGTCGGCGAGGTAGCCCGTGGACGGGGGCTCGGCAAGGATGGGCGTGATGTTGCTGAGCAGGGCCATGCGGCGTGTCCAGCGGTAGTCGGAGGAGTAGGCGAGCACCGGGGCGGCGAGGTTGCACCGGCTGAGGTTGCGGGCCATGCCGCCGGTCTGGCTCCAGCACGCGACGGCCTTGACGCCGAGGTCCCGCGCCAGGTGCCACGCGCCGTGGGCGAGGGCCGCCTGGCGGCGGCTCGGGGCGTCCAGCCCCGCGGGCAGGCTCGGCTCGACGCTGTCCCGCTCCACGCTGAAGTGCTCGGCTTCCAGCGCGATGCGGCGCATCGTCTCGACGACCAGCGCCGGGTGCTTGCCGACGGCCGTCTCCCCGCTCAGCATCACCGCGCTCGCCCCGGCGAAGATCGCCGTCGCGACGTCCGACGCCTCGGCCCGCGTGGGCATGACCGATTCGATCATCGATTCGAGCATCTGCGTCGCGACGATCGCCGGCTTGCCGTAGCGCTTGGCGGCTTCTAGGATCAGGCGCTGCGCGATCGGTGTGTGAGCGATGTCCATCTCGACGCCGAGGTCCCCACGCGCCACCATCAGCGCGTGCGCGGTCTTGGCGATCTCGTCGATGTTGGCGACGGCCTGGGGCTTCTCGATCTTGGCGATGACGGGGATGCGGTCCTCGCCCTTGCCCTTCCCGCACTCTTCGAGCAGGCGCTTGAGCACGCGGACGTCCTCGGCCGTGCGCACGAAGCTGATGGCGAGATAATCAAAATTATGCTCGGCGGCGAAGCGGACGCAGACCTCGTCCCGCTCGGTCATCGACGACGCCTTGACGTCGGACTCCGGCAGGTTGATGCCCTTGCTGCTGGTGACCAGCCCGCCGACGGTGACGCGGCAGCGGAGCTCGCCCCGCGCCAGCGCCTCGGCGTCCTCGATCGCCAGCATCCGGACCGCGCCGTCGTTGACCAGCACCCGCTGCCCGGCGCGGACCTCGCCGATCATCGGTTCGTAGGTCGTGCCGAAGACCGCCGCCCCGTCGGCCTCCACGAACGCCTCGGCGACCCCGCGCCGGAAGAGCACGTCCTGCCCGATCTTCAGCAGGATCCCACCCTCGGGCACCCGCCCGACGCGGATCTTCGGGCCCTGGAGGTCCCCCATCACCGCGATGTTCGCCTGGATCTGGTCCGCGACGGCGCGGACCCGCGCCAGACGCTCGGCGTGCGACTCCAGCGAGCCGTGACTGAAGTTGAAGCGGAAGACGCTCACACCCGCCAGCATCAGCTTCGCGAGCATCTCGTCGGATTCGGACGCGGGCCCGAGCGTGGCGACGAGCTTGGTGCGGCTCGGCATCTCGCGCGGGAAGGGACAGGTCAGACTCATGGATGTGACGCCGGGAACGAGCTTTGTGGGCTGGGTGATGGTGGACACGGACCTCATTTCGGGCCTTTGGGCCCCCGAGGTTGAGCTTCGGTCAGCGGGCGGCGCGGGGAGCCTCCCTCAACGCGGCCTCGCCGCGGCGGGTGATCTCGCGGTACGTCTCCCGGAAGAACCGGGCGTAGCGGATCTCGCTCCGCTTGGCCCATTCCGGGTGCTCCGGATCCCGCCAGGAGTTGCGGATGCGGGCGTAGTTCGCCTCGGTGAAGGGGAGCTCGCTCCCGTCGGGCATCAGGTGGGTCGGCATGCTGAAGAACATCGCCTCGAGCTCGTCGGCCAGCTCCGGGTGCGTGCCGGCGCTCCGGAGACGGTGCAGCGTGCGCCAAGCCGTGCGGACCTCGTCGGCCGTGTCGATCCCGAACGCGCCCATGAGCGGGCCGATCGCCGACCGCCACCCTTGCGGCGTCGTCTCGCTCGCGATCTCGAACGCCCGGACCCGATCCCGGAAGTGCTCGAAGTGCTCGTCGTACATGACCCGGCGCACGGGCAGGCGCCGCAGCTCGTGCCGGCGCGGGCCCATCCGCTCGCCGGACTCGCCGACGGGGTTGTTCGCGTGATCCGGGCTCGTGCGCGCGGGGAATTGCCAGAGGGCTTGGGCCTCCTCCGTCAAGCAGAACTCGATGAAGCGCCGGGCGAGCTCCGGGCTCGGTCCGCCGCGGAGAAGGCTGATCGGGTCGGCGTCGATGTAGACGCTCCCCGCCGGGTCCACGTAGCCGACGCGGACCGTCTCCGGCGCCTGCCCCGGCCGGGCGATGGACTGCGCCTGCCCGCGTCCGTAGAAGTCGATCGCGAGCCCGGCGGCCGCCTCGCCCTGGCTGACGTCGATCGGCGGCTTGGTCGCGCTGTTGGTGAAATAGCGTGTGTTGGCGCTCATCGCGCGGAGCGTGCGCCACCCGCGGTCCCACCCCTGGTTGCTGAGGATCGAATCGAACGTGGTGGTGATGGAGCCGCTGAAGCGCGGATCGGCGAGGGCGATCCACCCGACGAGTCGCGGGTCGGTCAGGGCCTCGAAATCCTGGGGCGGGGTGGCGTCGCCGCCCCGAAGCTCGGCGAGGATGTCGGTGTTGTAGACGATGCCGAAGGAGCTGAGAGCGGTGCCGAGCCAGTACTGCTCGGGGTGATAGAGCCGCTCGGCCCCGATCGCGTTCTCGCCGAACCACATGTCGAGCTGCGCCGGGCTGAACCCCGCTGGGGCGGACATCGGCACCGCGATCTCACGGATCGAGCCGTCCTCGTTCGGGACCCGGATCCTCGGGCCGGCGGAGACGAGGCGCCCGTGGTCGTAGCTCCCGCCGCCGAACATGAGGTCGAAGGGGATGGTGCCGGGCTGCATGAAGACCGAGCCGTCCGGTTCGAGGCGGTACTGCCCGTTGCGGACCGCGGCTTCGTACTGGGACTGGAGGAGGCGGATGATCTCGCTGGTGCCGCCGGGGGTGCGGAAGTCGAGCACGACGGGCTCGCCGTGGTGGCGTTGGTGCCAGTCGTTGAAGGCGAGGGCGAACTCGTCGCGGATCTGCTGGACGTGCGGGGTGACGATCACGAGCCGCCGGGCGTTGTCGGGGATGTCCCGCGACTCGGCCGGGCGCATGAGCAGCGGCACGCCGAGGACCAGCACAAACGCGAGCAGCACGATGACACGGGCGGCGTTCACGTCGCAAGTGTACGGAGCGCACCGGGCGGGGATATATTGCGATTGCGCAAACCCGGCTTGAGACAGGGCGGCCCGGACGCCCCCGTCCGAATCCCACCGAGCCCGAAGCCCGAGACGGAGCCCAAAACGGAGATGGAGATGGAGCCATGCCGGAATCCCAAGTCGCGGCCATCACTGGGGGCAGCTCGGGCATCGGGCTCGCGCTGGCGCGCCTGCTGCTGGGCCGCGGGTGGCGGGTCGCGATCGCGGGTCGGGACGCCGACCGCCTGGAGGCCGCGGCGAACACCCTCCAGGTCGGCGATCGCCTGCTGACGATCCGCGCCGACGTTGGCGAGGCGCCCGACGCCCGACGGGTCGTGCGGGCGTGCGTCGAGCGTTTCGACCGGCTCGATGCGTTGGTCAACAACGCGGGGTTTGCGCCGCTGATGCCGATCGAGCGGTGCGACGACGCGTTCCTGGAGTCGGTCTACGGCGTGAACGCGCTCGGCCCGGCGGCGTCGATCGCCGAAGCGTGGCCGATCTTCACCCGCCAGCGGTCGGGCGTGGTCGTCAACGTCTCGACGTACGGGACAAAGGACCCGTTCCCGGGGTTTTTCGCGTACGCCGCCGCGAAGTCCGCCGCCGAGTCGATGATCCGGAGCATCCGGAACGAGGGAGCTTCGATCGGGGTGCGGGGGTACGCGGTCGCGCCCGGGGCGGTGGAGACGCCGCTGTTGCGGGCCTTGTTCGGCGAGGACGCGATCCCCGCGAGCCAGACCCTGCGTCCGGAGGCGGTCGCAACCGTGCTCGCGGCCTGCTGCACCGGGGAAACCGAAGAACCCAGCGGCTCGGTGATCTACCTCGCAAGCCCGGGGCCCCACGACACCGAGGACCACGCGGAGAAGCCCTGAGCGTTTCGGCTTCCGGATGTCGGGCGTGAATTCGACCTCACATCGCCGAGCCGAGGCCCATCATGCGACGCCAGGCGCTGACCTGGCCGAGGTGAACCATGATGTGCGGGCCGACGAGGAACATCGCGGCGATCCCGATCGTCGGCAGGCGAGCGGCCATCGGCTCGACCGGGTTCGGAGCCTCCAGATCCTTGTCGGTCAGCTCGCCCAGCACGGGCAGGACGTTCGCGTACGCGTGCTTGAAGTGGCTCACGATGATCTCGTGATCCGGGTAGATGGTCCCGTTGGGATCGTCGCGGCACTCGGCTTGGGCGCTGAAGATCTCCTCAAACCCTTCCGGGTTGGCGCACGGGCTCGGGTCGCGCCCGAGCATCGAGAGCATCCGGGCGGGGTAGATCGAGAGGTGCCCGAAGACGAACGCCGGGTGGTTGCTATGGATCGTCTCGCCGGCGACGTGGGCGAGACGGGCAAACTGGGCGGGCTCGATGCCCGCGAGCACGGCATCGGCGTACCCGAGACAGACCTTGCCGGCGTGCTGGATGCTCTTGGCGAACGCGCTCATCGGGCGGCTCCGTGGGTGGGTGCTTGGGTGATCGCGGGCGGCTCGGCGCTCAGACGCCGACGAACCGAGCGTACACGCTGCGGGCCAGGTCCGCCCGATCGGTCCCGGCGATGATCGCCCGCCCGTCGGCGAAGACGGTGAGCTCGCACGCCGCCTCGAACCCGGCGGGGCGCTCCGCGAGGCGTCCGCGGACGGTGTAGGGCGTGGCGCGGAAGTCGCCGTGCGCGGCCAGGCGGGACGCGAGCATCGCCAGATCCGTGCGCACGTTGGCGGGCGGCGCGACCTGGACCGCGAGCCGCCCGCAGAGGGTCGCCCCCGCGCCGGTCTCGCGCGAGCCGTCGAGAAACTCGAAGCGCCCGTGTGCGCAGCATGGGCAATCCGGGTCGCGGAGCTCGCCGGCGTCGAGTCGCGAGCGACGCCCCGCGTCCAGGTCGAACCGGAGCAGGGAGCCCGAGCCCGCCCGGCGCACCCCGAGCAAGAGGCGCAGCGCCTCGGCGGCTTGCACGCTCGCGACGATCGCCGAGACCGGCGCGAAGACGCCGACGGCATCGCAGGTCTCGGTCTCACCGGGCGCGGGGGGCTCGGGGTGGATGCAGCGGAGGCAGGCGGTCTCGCCGGGGATGACCGTCATCTGCGAGCCGCCCCAGGCGACCGCGCCGCCGTAGATCAGCGGGCGGCTGGCTTGGACGCAGGCATCATTGAGGATGTAGCGGGTGGTGAAGTTGTCGGTGCCGTCGAGCACGAGGTCCGGCGGGCCGAGCGCGGCGCGGTCAAGCACGTCCCGGGCGTTGGCGGCGATCAGGTCCACCGGGACGGGCTCGATGCGGATGTCGGCGTTGACCTCGCGCAGACGCTCGGCAGCGGCGACCGCCTTGGGGCGCCCTTCGCGGGCATCGCGCTCCGTGAAGAGGGTCTGGCGCTGGAGATTCGTGCGTTCGACGACGTCGCGGTCGATGAGCGTGAGCCGCCCGACGCCCGCGCGGGCGAGCAGGTCGGCCGCGACCGTCCCGAGCGCCCCGACGCCGACGATCGCGACGTGGGCATCCAAAAGGCGACGCTGCCCGTCTTCGCCGACGCCGGCGAGGAGCATCTGGCGGTGGTAGCGTGACAGCTCGTCGGGCACGATGAACGGTACGCTTCCCGGTGGCGCAGCTCTCCACTCGGAAAGCTGTGCCAGCGAGAAGGATGCTTTCGATGGACCAGCCCCCGCCTTGGCAGCCACCGGATCCATCGCCCATCAGCGTGCGCACGCCTCGCCTGGTGCTGCGCGCCTTCGGGCACGCGGACGCGGCGTCGCTGTTTGAGGCGATCGAGTCGAGCCGAGCGGCGCTGGAGCCGTGGATCACCTGGGGCAGGCAGGGCTACCGCTCGCTCGGCGAGACACATTACGAAATCGAGCGCCTCACCCGCCTGTGGGACGCCAAGGCGTTCGAACCGGGGATCGGATACATCGTCGCGATCATCGACGCGGGCACGGGCGCGGTTCTCGGTGGGACGGGGCTGCACCGGTTTGACGTCGCGGCCCATGAGGGGGAGCTCGGGTACTGGGTCCGGGGCGATCGTCACGGGCAGGGGATCGCGAGCGAAGCCGCGGCTCACATGCTGAGCTGGGCGTTCACACCCCAGCACGAGGGCGGGTTCGGGCTGCGCCGTGTGACGGTGTACGCGGCCGACCCGAACGGCGCGAGCGGGCGCGTGCTCGCCAAGCTCGGGCTCCCGTGCGAGGGCGTGCGCCGGGCGCACCGGTGGGTCGAGGGGCTCGGGTGGACCGACACGCGCTGCTGGGCGGTGCTCCGCGACGAGTGGGACCGTGAGCGGCACCGCGTGCTCACGCCGGCGTGAGCTCGATCAGCACGATCTCCGGCGGGACGCCGACGCGGAGCGGCAGGATCGACATGCCGACCCCCGCCGAGATCACCACCGGGCACGCCGGGCCTTGGACGAGCCCGTGCGCGTACTTCTGCCCGAACCGGGATCGCACGCCCGGGCGACCGACCCAGGGGAGGAGCACGTGCCCGCCGTGGGTGTGCCCGGCGATGACGAGGTCGACGCGCGACGAGCCGTCGGCGCGTCGGAGCTGGGGCGACTCGGCGATGTCCGGGCCGTGGCTCAGCAGCACGCAGGGCAGGGAAGGGTCGATCCCGCCGAGCGCGACCGGCAGATTGGGTCGGCCCGAGACGGGGTCGTCGATCCCGGCGATCGCGATCCCGCCTGTGACGGGCCCCGGCGTGAGGCGGGCGCCGGGGGCGAGGTACGTGTGCGTGTTGTGCAGCGTGCGCACGCCGACGCTTTCGAGCGCCCGGCGCACCTCGGCGGGACGCCCGGTGTAGTGATCGTGGTTGCCGAGCACGCCGAGGACGGGAACGCCCGTTGCAACCAGGGGTTCGAGCAGTTCGGCGGCTTCCTGCACGCGGGTGAAGCCGTGGTGGATGTAGTCGCCGGTGAGAGCGATCAGACCCGGGCGGAGTGCGATCGTGCGTTCGACGGCCGCACGGACGTGCCACGCGGGCACGCGGGGGCCGAGGTGCGTGTCGGTGACCTGAACGATCCGGAAGCCGTCCCAGTGCGCGGGCAGCCCGGCGACGGGGACGCGGTAGCGTCGTGTGACGAGTTGGAAGGGCTCGATGCCGGTGCTGTGCGCGACGCCGAGCACCGGCAGACCCGTTGCGAGCGCCAGCCCGCCGACGACCACGCGCCGGCGGGTGGGGTCGGCGTGGTCGGGCTCGGGGCTCGAACCCTCCGCGTGCCGGACGCGGGCGGCCCGGGCCCGGAGCGCATCGCGACCGAGCCGAACCAGCCGCCACGTGATCCAGAACCCGACGACGTAGCACGCGGCGGAGATCGCGCTGATCCCGAGCATGAGGGGGAAGGCGTGCTGGCGCGGGTAGCCGAGCGTGAGGAGCACGACGCCCCAGCCCGGGACGTTGAAGACGTGCATCGCGTTGGCGAGCGGCTCGGTCCAGCCGCCGCCCAGGGGCGCCGGAGCGCGCCAGGCCGCGAACTGGACGGCGGCGGACGCCGTCACGAGACCGATGGACGCGAGGGCGAGAGCGATCACCCGGGAACGTCGGCGCGGCGGTCGCGGGCGGACGGATCGCACGAGCGACGTACGACGACCGCGGGCGGGTGTTCGGAGGGGCGGCATGGGTCCAGCAGCATCGGCGATCCAGCCACCCGCCCTTGGGAGGGTCATGAGACGCAAACACCCGGCCGCGGGGCCGGGTGATGGTGGTGGCTGATCGCGTGCCAAAGCCCCGGGAGGGGGCGGCGGGCTCAGGCGAAGTGGGCGAAGGCCTTGTTGGCCTCGGCCATGCGGTGGACCTGCTCGCGGGTCTGCATCGCCTTGCCCTCGTTGCGGGCGGCGTTCCAGAGTTCCTCGGCCAGGCGCCGGTGCATCGGGCGGCCCGACTCGCTGCGGGCCGAGGTGATCAGCCAGCGGAACGCCAGCGACTGCTGGCGGCGCTTGTTGACGGGCATGGGGACCTGGTAGTTGGCGCCGCCGATGCGCTTGCTACGGACCTCAACGTAGGGCTTGAGGTTCTCGATCGCGCGACGGAAGACCTCGATCGCCTCCTTGGGGGCCTCGGGGTCGGTCTCTTCCTTGAGCTTCTCCTGGATCAGGTCCAGGGCGTCGTAGACGACGCGGATCGCGACGCTCTTCTTGCCGTCGCGCATGACGCAGTTGATGAACTTGGCGAGCACCAGGTCCCCGTGACGGGGGTCCGGACGCAGTTGCTCCTCGCTCATCGTGATCCGACCGGCCATCGTTCCGCTCCTTTCGGCTCATCTGCCGGGCACCGGGGCCGCGGCGCTGTTCACCCGTTCGCCCGAGCCGGCGAGGGGTTACTTGCCTCAAACACTGGGTTGCTGAAAACGCACGCAGGCCGCGGTCGTGCCGCGGCCCGGTGATGGGAAACCGCTTGGGTTACTTGCTGGACTTCTTGGCGCCGTACTTGGAGCGTCCCTGCTTGCGTCCGTCGACGCCGAGGGTGTCGAGCGAGCCGCGGACGATGTGATAGCGCACACCGGGGAGGTCTCGCACGCGTCCGCCGCGGACGAGGACGATGGAGTGCTCCTGGAGGTTGTGCCCCTCGCCGCCGATGTAGGCGGTGACTTCACGTCCGTTGCTGAGACGCACGCGGGCGATCTTCCGGAGAGCCGAGTTGGGCTTCTTCGGGGTCGTGGTGCGGACGTTGAGGCACACGCCGCGACGCTGCGGGCAGGAGTCCAGGTCACGGACCTTGGACTTGGCGACCGGGGAGCGTCGGGGCTTGCGGATGAGTTGGTTGATCGTCGGCATGCGGGTTCGGTCCTCGTCCTGTTCTGGGCCCCAATGCTAGCGTCCCAAGCCCTCGGGGCAAGTCTCGTCCGGGCATCAAGTCGCCCCGAGCAGCGGCGTACCCTCCGCCATGCCCGACACCCCCACCCCCTCCGGCGCCATGCCGCCCGGCGGCTCGGACGCCCCGGACCTGTCCTTCCGAGCCTTCCAGGCCCTGATCCGGGAGCGGTACTACGAGACCGACGCCGCCCGGGGCCCGGCCGGGACGTTCCTCCTGCTCATGGAGGAGGTCGGCGAACTCGCGACCGCCCTCCACGACAACCGCCCCGGGAAGACCCCCACCGAGGCCCAGCGGGCGAACCTCGGCGAGGAGTTCGCCGACGTGATCGCCTGGCTGGCGACGCTCGCAAACATCCACGGCGTCGACCTGAGCGAGGCGCTCGCGAAGTACACCGAGCCGGGGCGGGTCGAGGGCGTCAAGGACTGATCGCTCACGGGCGGACCGGCGAACGGACGCGGCGCTTCGCGAGCGAGGCGGTGGCCGGGCGATCGGCGCTGGCGAGCGGGCGGCAGAGCTCGACCACGAGGGTGTCGTCGGCGATCGGGCCGAAGCGGTGAGCCTCGACCGCACCCCGGATGAGCCCCGGCCACTGGCAGACGTCGGCGCCGCGGCTGGCGATGAGGCGCTGGATCCCCGCGACGCCGAACATCCGCCCGGATTCGTCGCGGCACTCGGTGGCGCCGTCGGTGTAGGCGATCAGCGTGTCGCCGGGGGCGAACCGGAGCGTCCGCGGCTCCGGGTCGAACGCGTGATCCGGCACCGCGCCCAGCACAAAAGTCGTCGAGTCGAGCTGCTCGATGCTCGCGTCGGCGCCGCGGAGAAACGCCGGCGGGTGACCGCCCGAGGCGTAGACGAGTTCGTCCCGCTCCGGGTCGGCCCGGAAGCAGATCGCCGTGACGTAGACCGAGTGCGAGCTGAGCGTCAGGTGGACGTAACGGTTCAGCAGGTTGAGCACGTCGCCCGGCGGGGCGTCGGGGTTTTCGCCGAAGACGCGTTCGAGCTCGCCGTGCAGGCGGTTGACGGTGAGGGCGGCGGGGATGCCGTGCCCGGTGACGTCGATGAGCACCACGGAGGTCCGCCCCGCGTCGGACTGATGCGTGTAGAGGAAGTCCCCGCCGATCTGTCGCATCGGCTCGTAGGCGTAGCTGACGTGAACGGGGCCCTCTTCGATCGGGGGCGGGAAGAGGGACTCGTGCAGGCGCCGGGCGTCGACGAGCTCGCGCCGCATCTCGCCGTAGCGGTCGCGGAAGTAGCGGAGCGAGTAGTGCTGGAACCGTCGCGACTGGCGGATCCAGCACACGGCGATCCCGGGGAGCCCGACGATCGGGCTCAGCAAAATCCAGACGTGGTCGAAGTCGCGGGTGAACGTCAGGGCGTGCCCGCCGTTGAAGATGGTGTGCCCTTCCAGCGTCAGGCGGCTCAAGGCGCTCACGGTGAGCACTACCACGACGGGGATGATCGCCTGGCGAGCCGACCAGGGCAGGAAGAGGCTGGCGAGGAAGTGGCTGATAAGGAACTGCCCGAGCCCGATCTGATTGGGCACGCCCTGCTGTCGGAAGAGGATCGCGATGAGACCGTCGATGATGACGACCGCCATCGTGATGCGGAGCAGGACGCGGTTTGTGGGCTTCTTGAACCAGACGTACGCGAAGCCTGCGACATAGGTGCACATCGAGAGCATCGCGCCGATGAGAAAGACGGTCTTGCTGGCGTTGTCGTGCCCTTGCCGGCTGAGGAACCGCCAGAAGGCTTGGCCGATGTGGATCGCCTCGTCCTCGCCGGCGAGCATGCCGCCGCGCCACATTAAGAGCGTGGCCGTGATGACGATGCCGTAGCTGATGAGCGAGAAGATGAGCAGGACGCCGGCGAACCACAGGAACCGTCGGCGGAGCAGGTGCCCGGTCTCGACTTCGAACCCGGCGCGAAAGTCGGCCGTGAAGGGGCTGGACTCCGGACGCGGGGCTTTGGCTGGCTCGAACTTCCGCGGCACGCCCCGCCCCCCCTCTGCCCACACCCGTCTCGCTCGCTCCGGTCCGCCTCGGTCCGCCTCGGTCCGCCTCGGTCGCGCGACTGGGCGGTCAACTCCACAAGCCTATCGGTTGGCGCCCGGTTTCCAGAGCACGTCCTGGCGTCCGTCGTCGTTGGCCGCCCGCCCGAGGACGAAGAGCAGGTCGCTCAGACGGTTCAGGTACCGGACAGTCTCGGGGTTGGTGCCTTGGGGCTCGGCTTCCATCAAGGAGACCGTTCGGCGTTCGGCCCGTCGGACGGTGGTCCGAGCGACGTGCAGAGCCGCGGCCAGCGCCGAGCCCCCAGGCAGCACAAAGCTCGTCAGCGTCTCGAGACGCTCGTTGCAACGATCGATCTCGCGCTCGAGAGACTCGGTCTGCGAGGGCTGGACGCGGAGGGGCGGGTGCTCGCCGCGGTCCGCCTCGCCGACGGGGACGCACAGGTCCGCGCCGACGTCGAAGAGGTCGTTCTGGATGCGTCGGAGGAGGGCGCCCATCTCGGCGTTCGGGGCTCGGTCGGACTCGATGACGGCCAGGCCGATGGTGGCGTTGGCTTCGTCCACGGTGCCGTAGGCCTCGACGCGGGGGCTGGTCTTGCTGGTGCGCCCGCCGAAGCCGAGCGCGGTGGTGCCGTCGTCGCCGGACTTGGTGTATACCTTGTTGATCTTGACCATTCGGGCCTCCGGGGCGACTCGCCTTAGGATTGTGGCCCGCCCGGCGCCTCCGGACCACCCGGGAGCGCCGGATCGACTCCGGAAGACGCGTCCGCCCGGAGGGTGGACGCGATGGAACGCGAGGCACGGATGCCCGAGACCGCGGCCGTCATCGCCCCATCGGGCGCGTCATCGCCCGAGACACGCGGGCTGACCAAACGGTGGATCGCGCGCACGACGAGCGAGCTTGTTTGCCCGCGTCTGCTCGACCGCGTGCTCGCGGCCCGCGGGCTGCGCGACCCCGCCTCGGCCTCGACGTTCCTGGAGCCCAACCTCCGCCAGTTGCACGACCCGGGCTTGCTCCCCGGGCTCGACCGGGCGAGCGAGCGACTCCTCGCGGCGCTCGACGCGGGCGAGCCGATCGTGATCTACGGCGACTACGACGTCGACGGCATCACCGCGTCCGCGATCCTGTACCACACGCTGGTCACCCTCCGCCCGGGCGCGCCCGTGCGCACGTACGTGCCCCACCGCGTCGACGAGGGGTACGGGCTCAACGCTGAGGCGCTGCGCCAGCTCGCGCGCGACGGGGCGCGGGTCGTCGTGAGCGTGGACTGCGGGATCACCGCCGCCCGCGAGGCGGCGGCCGCCCGTGACGCGGGGCTGGACCTGATCATCACCGATCACCACAACCCGCCCGCGGAGGAGAGCGCGTGGCCCGAGGCGTTCGCGGTCGTCCACCCGCGAGCGCCGGGGAGCGTGTACCCCTTCACCGAGCTGTGCGGGGCGGGTGTGGCGTACAAGCTCGCCTGGCGGCTCTGCACGCTCCGGTGCGGGGAGGACCGCGTGACGCCGGACCTGCGCGCGCTGCTGGTGGACATGCTCGCGCTCGCGGCGCTGGGAACGATCGCGGACGTGGTGCCGCTGATCGGTGAGAACCGCGTCATCGCGCGGTTCGGGTTGCGCCGCGTGCGTTCGACGCGCTTCGTCGGGCTCAACGCGCTGATCGCCGCGAGCGACCTGGCGTCGGAGAAGATCAACGAGGAGGACGTGGGCTTTCGCCTCGCGCCGCGCCTCAACAC